>JBBAPX010000033.1:0-1156 GCA_040400575.1 Rhodoferax sp. | reverse complement strand
AGGGCCGGAGGAGGCGGGGGCGGGGCAGTTGCATGGGCGGGAGGATAGGAGTTGAGAGAAAATGTTTGGGAACGTTCAAGGGAGATTGCGAAGAAGTAGAATGCCGGTTCTGGAAGGGAAGAAGGCGAATTACGGTTCGCATTTACCGCACGCACGCATGTTCACAGTAGGGGTGCAAGGGGAAGAAGGGAGTAAAAGTATGGCGTGCATTAAGTAAAAAGTGAGGCAAGCCGATGGCAGGGGCGGGGGCGGAGCGGTAATGAAGTTTTCACTTTAACGGCGACGGCGGCAGCGGTCTTCTCCTTCTCGAAAAGCGGCCTCTGATGTCGCCCTTTCCTTCACAGCAATCGATGCTGTTTCTGCCTACGAGAAAGAACGCTTAGGCACATATCTCTAGCGGAGAGGCTTGATCAAATATTGATATCATTTTGGTGCCATGAAATGAAGGTGGGGATAATGTGAAGGGTTGGAGCACACAAGTTAAGTCGCCCGCTAACTGAAAAACAGTCCTAACCTTCTCCTGCTCCATCTGCCTCTCCCTCGCCCGCCTCTTCTTCTCCCGCTCCTTCTCCTTCTCCTTCTCAAGGGCGGCGTCGGTGAGCGGTTCCAGCTCGCACGCCGCGGTCCCAGCGGTCGGGCGGTCGGGCGTGGAGATATACAGGCGCAAGAGCGGTGTAAGGTCATATATGATACTTTAAAATGCGCACTAGAATCTTTATACCTGTGTCCGCGATTGCCGTAAACAGAAGATCCCAGTAAAAACAGGGCTGCGCTGGCCCGCTCGCCAAGAGAGCCAGAAAAGGCGGGGACGGGGCAGTTGCATGAGGCGGGAGGGCTGCGGCCACTGATGCGGCCCGTGCGTTCGGTACACCTTGTCCACCCGTGCCGATCGCCAGAAGGCCATCGACGTCGAGGCGGGGGCGCGGGCCGAGAGCGAGCAACATAAGGGTCGGAGGAGGCGGGGGCGGGGCAGTTGCATGGGGCGGGAGGGCCGCGGCCACTGATGCGGCCCGTGCATTCGGTACACCTTGTCCACCCGCGCCGATGGCCAGAAGGCCATCGAAGTCGAGGCGGGGGCGCGGGCCGAGAACGAGCAACATGAGGGCCGGAGGAGGCGGGGGCGGGGCAGTTGCATGGGCGGGAGGATAGGAGTTGA
>JBBAPX010000032.1:0-1597 GCA_040400575.1 Rhodoferax sp. | reverse complement strand
GCCCATTTTCACAGCACTCGCCGCGCGACACCCCCCTGGCGTTTATATGGAAGAGCATAGTTCAGTTCGGTTCAGTTCAGTGCTAGGTGCTAGAGTGCTGCAGCTATCTCCCAAAATACTTAAGGCATTTTCAAGGCACCTAACACATCGCAGGCCGGCCGCCCTCTAGTCTCTAGAGATATGAATTTCCTTTTATGCGTGAAACTTCCCATTCTAAATTCTTGTCAGAATCACAATCGCAACGCTCTGTGCTTTCAACTTCAAGTTTTCTTCTTGATTCTTAAGTGAAGAATCGCGCTGGCAGTGACAAAATTGCGCTGTACATTCCCTACCCCAGGGAGAAAAAAGGCCAATCTAGCTAAGGCGCGCGAAGTCAAGGGATCTAAAAACTAAGGACAAAATCAAGAGCATGGGAATTATAACGGGAGTAGGAAAGGAGAGCTGAAATCGGAATCAAGCGAAGCCCACGATGCGCCCATGTGCGGAAATCGTAATGGCCTACGCACTTTCTGCGCTCGCGGGCGCGTTTTTAATTTCTTTGCACTCGGCATGCACGGCGCATCAACGCAGCATTTTAAGGGGCTGCAGCGCCATTGGAAATGACGATAGGGGCTCAGGCGGCCCTTAAGCCTGAAAAGAAAGCAAGGCCTTCGAGGGCACCGAAGCGCGCACTTAAAATAAATTTTTAGACACTATTGGCTGCGTAAAGCTCTCTCAGACATTTCAAGTTCACAACCAAGCTGCGGCTAGTGGCTAGTGGCTAGTGGCGATTTGCGCAGATCTAGCCCTGAACTTGGGCCTCGCAGGCTGCCAGGGCCACACGCGTGGCTAGCTTGCCGCGGGCAGCGGCGGCCAACGGCCAATAGCGGCTGTTGGCCAACCCAGGCCAACTCTCAATCCCTGCCAACAGCCAACCAGCAACCAGCCGTCAAGCGGCGCTGCACGCTGCACCAGGCACTAGCTAGCCATGCATGAAGACCCTGACCTAGAGTAAGAGCCTTCAAGGAAGACAAAGAGCTTGGGGAGCGGGGAGCGATTCCGGCGGATGCCGGTTCCAGCCTGGCCGGCGGGGCCGAAAAATTTTCTCAGGCCTTGCTTCAGACAGGCTGTCCCGAGAGCGGGGTAAATTTCAGTGCGATCGGGGCCGAGGAAGGGTAGAACGACAGAGGGGCTAAGATAAGGGCCGAGGTCGGTTGAGCAGCATCCGGAGGGGGGGCGATTAGGATGAGGGCTGTGCCCAGACGGGGCCGAGATCGGGGCTAAGAACCAAACGGCGGTGGAAAATGGCGAATAAATTCCTAAGGGTGCTGGTGGCGTGCGGTAGTGACCTAGAGCAGAGCTTTGAGGCAGAACTGAGGGGCGCTGGTGTGCACAGTAACCGTGGGCAGAACTCAGGTGTTCATGTACTTAGGGAAAACCTTTCTCAAGACAAAAGCGAGTTATGGGCAGCAGTTCCCGGCACTGTTTCTGTGCCCCGACTTCGGCCCTCGGCCACACTAGCGGACACATCCGTGGCTGCACCCTAGCCTCCGCTATCAGCCCCGCCCTCGGCGGCGCCCTCGGCGCCGCCCTCAGCACCGCCCTCGGAACCGCCCTC
>JBBAPX010000031.1:0-1932 GCA_040400575.1 Rhodoferax sp. | reverse complement strand
TGGGACGGCGCCTTGGACGACGTCTAGGCTACGTCTTGGGCGACGTCTGGGACAACGTCTTGGACGGCGTCTTGGCTCAGGGTAAGGTCGACGTCTTGGTCGGCATCTGGTACGAGGTTTGAGACCACATCTGGTTTTGAGCCTGGGCGAAGGGCTGGGACGAATGGGGCGACGTCACTCTGGGGCGATGTCACTCTGGGACGACGCCTTAGGAAGACTTCTAGGACGACGTCTGCGGCAGTCCATAGGACAGCGCCTGACATAACAGCTGGCACGATTTCTGGAGCAGGCGTTTGAGGCTGACTTCTGAGGTGACGTCAGGAGGTGATGTGTGGGATCGACATCGTGGACGAGGTCCGCGGGCGACGTCTGGGTCGACGAATGTCTGGGACAAGGTCGAGATCGACGTCTGGGAAGACGCCTGGGATGACTTTGCGGACGCCATCTGGTACGACGTCTAGGCTGGCGTCTCAGGGCAACGTTGGAGACGATGTCTGAGACCACGTCTGGGCGACGTCTTTAAGAAAAGATCATGTCCTGGGCGACGTCTGGGATTGCGTCTTGGATGAAAAATACGAAGGTGGCTGGAACGACCTTTGGGGACGAGGTCCCCGGGCGACGCCAGGGACGACGCCTAAGACGTCGCCAAGAACAACGTCTTGGGCGAAACCCGCCCAGGGCAACTTCTGGTATGAAGCCTGGGATGAATTTTATTACAACTTCCGAGATGACGTCGTGGACGACGTTTGCGAGGTTGGGGACTACGTTGCGACGTCGGGGACGACGTCGGGGTCGATGCATGGGTCGATGTCTGAGATGTCGAATTGGGAGGACGTCTGCGTCGACGTATCTGACGAAAACGAGTGCGAAGTCTGGTTCGACATCTGGGACCACGTCTTGCATCGACAGCTTCCTTGACGTCTGGGCTGACGTCTAGGACGACGTCTGGGGACACGTCTGGGAAGAAAACTTTGACGATGTCTTAAGGACCAAGTCTGGGGCGTTGTCTGAGACGACAGTGGCGACTTCCGGAACGGCGTATGGAACGAAGTCTATGGACGGAGCATGTGACGACGTCTGGGGCAACGTCTGGGGCGACGTCTGGGGCGACGTCTGGGGCGACGTCTGGGGTGACGTCGGGGCGACGTCTGGGGCGACGTCTGGGGCGACGTCTGCGACGACGTCTTGGCTTAGGGTGGGGGCGACGTCTGGGTCGACATGGGGCGACGTCTGGGCGTAAGGAAGACTTCTGGGACAACTCCTGCGGTAGTTCATAGGACAGCGCCTGACAGTACAGCTCGAACGACTTCTGGAGCAGGCATTTGGGACGACGTCTGCGGTGACGTCAGGAGGTGACGTGCGGAATCGACGTCGACGAGGTCCGCGGGCGACGTCTGGGTCGACGTCAGGGAAAACGTGGCGTCTGGGACGAGGTCCAGGACGACGTCTGGGATGACTTTGGGGGCGACGTCGGGGACGACGTCGTCTCCGACGTCTGGACGACGTCTGGGTCGATGCCTGGGTCGATGTCTGAGATAACGTATTGGGCCGACGTCCCCGTCTGGGACAACGTCGTAGCCGAAAACGAGGGCGATGTCTGGTTCGACATCTGGGACCAGGTCATGCGTCGACATCTGGGACGATGTCTGGGCTGGCGCCTGGGACGGGGCCTGGGCAACGCTAGAGCCGAGATCTGAGACCACGTCTGGGGAATACTTCCAAGAAAATGTCTGGGCGACGTCTATAACAAAAGACCACATCTGAAATGACGTCAAGGACGGCGTTCGGGACGATGTCTCAAAGGAGAAGTCTGGGGCGACGTCTCAGGGGTGATGGCTGGTGCGACATCTGAGGCGACAGGGACAGCCTCTGGGACGGCATTCGAAACGACGTCTGCAGATGGCGCACGGGACAATGTCGGAGCGACGTCTG
>JBBAPX010000030.1:0-3405 GCA_040400575.1 Rhodoferax sp. | reverse complement strand
GCGAAGGTGGTCGTACCGTCGGCGCCGGTGTGGTTGCCAAAATCATTGCGTAATTGCGAAGGGGTATAGCTCAATTGGCAGAGCGTCGGTCTCCAAAACCGAAGGTTGTAGGTTCGATTCCTACTGCCCCTGCCACCTGAAGCGCTGGTGGTAAACAGGCCCGCTACGGTGTAGCGGGCTTGAGCGTCTTAAGGGCGCGAAATGTGAAAAGATAGTTGCACTGGAATACCAAGAGATCATGGCCACAACACAAGTTCAAACCGTTAGCACCGCAGGGGATAAGGCCAAGCTGGTCGCGTCCGCGCTGTTAGTGGTGGCGGCGCTGGCTGGATATTTCCTGCTAGCCAAGCAAGGCGCCTTGGTGCAATGGGCCGCCTTCTTGGTCCTGTTGGCTCTGGCGGCAGTGAGTTTTTTAGTTTCCGAGCCGGGCAAGCAATTGATCGCGTTTGGCCGTGATGCCTGGCGTGAAGTAAAAAAAGTAGTCTGGCCGACGCGCAAAGAAGCGACGCAGATGACGGCGGTGGTGTTCGGCTTTGTGCTGATCATGGCCATGTTCCTCTGGCTAACGGATAAGACGCTGGAATGGGTTTTTTATGACTTAATTCTGGGTTGGAAAAAATAATGACTGAAGAAGTTCAAGCCCCGCTGGTCGAGTCGGCCATGCCTGTATCGACCAATAGCAACCCGGATTTGCGTTGGTACGTGGTGCACGCCTACTCCGGCATGGAAAAAGCCGTGGAGCGCAACATTCTGGAGCGCATTAACCGTTCGGGTATGCAGGACAAATTCGGGCGCATTTTGGTGCCTATGGAAGAGGTGGTGGAAGTCAAAAACGGCCAGAAAAAAACGACTGAGCGTAAATTTTTCCCTGGCTATGTGCTGGTTGAAATGGTGATGGACGATGACACCTGGCATTTGGTGAAGCACACCAATAAAGTCACTGGATTTGTCGGAGGTTCAAAGAATCGTCCGGCTCCGATTTCGGAGGCGGAGGTTTCCAAAATCGTCAACCAAATGCAGCAGGGCACCGAGAAGCCGCGCCACAAAGTTGAATTTATGGTGGGCGAGTTTGTGCGCATCAAAGACGGCCCGTTCACGGATTTCAATGGCTCGGTCGAGGATGTGAATTACGACAAGAGCAAAGTGCGTGTTTCGGTCACGATTTTTGGGCGTTCCACACCGGTGGAGTTGGAGTTCTCGCAGATCGAGAAGACTTGATTTTTCTCGCGGGCCTTGGCCCGCAGACAGCCCGCGTTTTCCGACGCAATGCGGGTGGTGGTAGGAGTCGATACCCCGGGGAGCCGCGGGCTGAGTGGTTCAGCACCAAAGCGTTATTACCCGTAAGGAGCAATCATGGCGAAAAAAATCGTCGGCTTTATTAAGCTGCAAGTACCAGCTGGAAAAGCCAACCCGTCCCCCCCCATTGGACCGGCGCTGGGTCAGCGCGGCCTCAACATTATGGAGTTCTGCAAGGCTTTTAATGCCCAGACCCAAGGTGTCGAGCCCGGACTGCCGCTGCCGGTTGTCATTACTGCATTTGCTGATAAAAGCTTTACGTTTGTTATCAAGACCCCGCCTGCGACGGTTTTGATCAAGAAGGCGATCAAACTGGACAAGGGCTCAGCCCGTCCACACAGCGACAAGGTCGGCAAGATCACGCGTGCCCAACTCGAAGAGATCGCCAAGACCAAGATGAAAGACATGACTGCAGCCGATCTGGATGCAGCAGTCCGTACCATCGCCGGCTCTGCCCGCTCGATGGGTGTGAATGTGGAGGGCGTGTAAATGTCTAAACTGACTAAAAATCAAAAAGCCCAGCAGGGCAAAATTGTGGCCACCAAGCTGTATCCGCTTACCGATGCGCTGGCTTTGGTGAAGGAATTTGCAAAGGCCAAATTTGACGAGTCGATCGACGTCGCAGTGCAACTCGGTGTGGATGCCAAGAAGTCCGACCAAGTGGTGCGTGGCGCTGTCGTGTTGCCCAACGGAACCGGCAAAACCACCCGCGTCGCGGTGTTCGCTCAAGGCGCTAAGGCCGAAGAAGCCAAAGCCGCAGGGGCCGACATTGTTGGTATGGACGACCTGGCCGCGATGGTCAAGGCCGGGGACATGCCTTTTGACATCGTGATTGCTGCGCCTGACGCGATGCGTGTGGTCGGTACGCTGGGTCAAATCCTGGGGCCACGTGGCCTGATGCCTAACCCCAAGGTCGGCACCGTGACGCCGGATGTGGCTACCGCGGTGCGCAATGCCAAAGCGGGTCAGGTGCAGTTCCGTGTGGACAAAGCCGGCATCGTGCATTCCACCATTGGCCGCCGGTCCTTTGACTCTTCGCATTTGCAGGGCAACCTGATCGCTCTGGTCGAAGCTTTGAATAAATCCAAGCCTGCTACCAGCAAAGGCGTATACCTGCGCAAGATGGCTTTGTCGTCCACCATGGGTGTGGGCGTGCGCGTGGATGTGCAGTCTTTGACAGCGTGATTTCGTAGTAATTGAATTTGGGCGCTTCGCAAGAAGTGCCCGATGTGGTGGGTCCCCGAAGCAAAAATCGCCAAGGGGGGCCATCCAAGACCGTTGGTGTGCAGTTCTGCTGTGCTTAATCAGTGAAAACCAACGCAGATGGCGATCCCGCTGCAGACGGATGTACATCCTTCCACAGTTGATCGCTGCATTTTGGAGCGCAAGCGGTGCAAGCCGCAAAGCGCATGTAAAGGAGTAGACCTTGAGTTTGAATCGCAGTGAGAAAGAAGCGGTCATTTCAGAAGTGACCAGCCTCGCCGCTAAAGCTCAAACGCTCGTGATCGCGGAGTACCGTGGCATCACGGTCGCTGACATGACCAAGTTGCGCACGACGGCGCGCGACAGCGGAGTGACCTTAAGTGTGTTGAAAAACACCTTGGCGCGCCGAGCTGTTGCCGGCAGTGGCTTTGAGGTGGTGTCCGACCAGATGACCGGTCCTTTGATCTATAGCTTTTCTGTCGACGCCGTGGCTGCCGCGAAAGTGGTATCCGATTTCGCGAAAACCAATGACAAGTTGGTGATTCGCGGCGGTGCGTTCGCTGGAAAGGCTTTGGACGTGAACGGCGTGAAGCAATTGGCCAGCATCCCTTCGAAAGAAGTGTTGCTCGCGCAGTTGCTGGGCTTGATGCAGTCGCCCATTTCGCGCACTGCGCGGGTGTTGGCCGCATTAGCAGAGCAGCGTGGAGGCGGTGCGACAGCACCTGCCGAGGCAGAGCTTGCGGCTGCGTAAGCAGTTGTCGCATTCGTAGGTAATTCATCCCTGTGCAGCCGTTTGCGCAAAGCGCGAAGGCCAAGCACTAGTACATTAGGAAAAAAGAAAATGGCATTCGATAAAGACGCATTTTTGACCGCGCTGGACAGCATGACGGTCATGGAACTCAACGA
>JBBAPX010000029.1:0-6214 GCA_040400575.1 Rhodoferax sp. | reverse complement strand
ACTCTCGACCTCAACCTTGGCAAGGTTGCGCTCTACCAACTGAGCTATTCCCGCGAAACGTCGTCAATTATAGCGTGCAATTTCAGCATTTCCGGCAACCGCAGACGCTTTGCTTAATTTACCTAAGCTCAGTGCTTCAAAGTCTCTGGCGCCACCGGTTCCACGACCACCGCGCCTACGGCAGCCACCACCTCGACAGGATCCTCGTCCGGCAGGGGCACCGGCTGCGAAACCAGGGCCAGTTCCAGCACCTGGTCAATCCAGCGCACTGGCACAATTTCTAGGCCGCTTTTCACGTTTTCTGGTATCTCCTGCAAATCTTTGGCATTGGCTTCAGGAATCAGCACCAACTTGATTCCACCGCGCAGCGCAGCGAGCAATTTTTCTTTGAGTCCACCGATTTCGGTGATCTCGCCACGCAAAGTGATCTCGCCGGTCATCGCCACATCGCCGCGCACCGCAATACCGGTGAGTGCCGACACAAAGGCGGTGGCCATGGCCGCACCGGCACTGGGGCCATCCTTGGGCGTAGCGCCGTCGGGGACATGGATATGCAGATCTTTCTTTTCAAAAGCCTCGTCCTTGATGCCCAGGCGCTTGGCGCGACTGCGCACCACAGTACGGGCAGCCTCGACCGATTCCTTCATTACATCGCCCAGCGAACCAGTGCGGGTGATCAAGCCTTTGCCTGGCACCAAAGCCGCCTCGATGGTGAGCAAATCGCCACCCACTTCGGTATAAGCCAAGCCCGCCACCTGCCCGACCTGGTTTTGGTCTTCAGCGCGCCCATAGGTGTACTTGCGCACGCCCAAGTAATCGTTGAGGTTGTCCGAATTGACCAGCACCTGCGGGGTGAGCTTTTTCAGTAGCAGCGCTTTGACCACTTTACGGCAAATTTTGGACAGCTCACGCTCCAGGGAACGAACACCAGCCTCGCGGGTGTAGTAGCGCACGATGTCGCGAACGGCACCTTCGGCAATGGCCAGCTCAGTTGCTTTGAGCCCGTTGTTTTTCATTTGCTTGGGCAGCAAATACGTCATGGCGATACTGGTTTTTTCGTCTTCGGTGTAGCCCGAAAGGCGAATCACTTCCATGCGGTCCAGCAGCGCTGGCGGAATCTTCATGGAATTGGACGTCGCCACGAACATTACATCGCTCAAGTCATAGTCCACTTCCACATAGTGGTCGCCGAACTTGTGGTTTTGCTCCGGGTCCAGCACTTCAAGCAAGGCGCTGCTGGGGTCGCCCCGAAAATCCGTGCCCAATTTGTCTATTTCGTCTAACAGGAACAAGGGGTTGCGCGTGCCGACCTTGGTCAGGCTCTGCAAAACCTTGCCGGGCATGGCGCCGATGTAGGTGCGCCGGTGGCCACGGATCTCCGCTTCGTCACGCATACCGCCTAGGGCCATGCGCACATATTTGCGTCCGGTGGCTTTGGCAATGGATTGACCCAGCGAAGTCTTTCCCACGCCAGGTGGCCCGACCAGACACAGAATCGGAGCTTTGACCTTGTCCACGCGCTGCTGCACTGCAAGATATTCAAGGATGCGGTCTTTGACTTTGTCCAGACCGTAGTGGTCTTCGTTCAGCACTTTCTCGGCATTGCCCAGATCGTGTTTGATCTTGGTCTTGGTCGCCCAAGGCAAGCCCACCAGTACGTCGATGTAATTGCGTACCACCGTGGCCTCGGCTGACATGGGAGACATCAGGCGCAGTTTTTTGAGTTCGCTCTCGGCCTTCTTCAAGGCCTCTTTAGGCATGCGCGCAGCCTTGATTTTTTTCTCTATTTCCTCGATGTCGGCGCCGTCTTCGCCATCACCCAACTCTTTTTGGATCGCCTTGACCTGCTCATTCAAATAGAAGTCACGCTGGTTTTTTTCCATTTGCCGTTTGACGCGGCCACGGATTTTTTTATCCACATTCAGGATGTCCACTTCGCGCTCAATTTGCTCGAACAAATTCTCTAGCCGCGCCTTCACCAAGGGCAGCGCCAGCACGGTTTGCTTGTTTTCCAACTTCAAGGGCATGTGCGCGGCGATGGTGTCGGCCAAGCGGCCCGGGTCGTCAATACTGGCGATGGAGGTGAGTATTTCGGGCGGGATTTTTTTGTTCAGCTTGACGTAAAGATCAAATTGCTGCATCACCGCACGGCGCAAGGCCTCGATTTCGCTGGCCTGGGTCTCGCCCTCGGCCGCCGCTGTGATTTGCGCATCTAGCGGCAGTACATTGGCCGTGAAATGGGTTTCGCCGTCGTCTATGCGGTTGACCTTGGCGCGCTGGTGGCCCTCCACCAAGACCTTGACCGTGCCATCGGGCAGCTTCAGCATCTGCAAAATGGTGGACACGCAGCCCATATCAAACATGTCCGAGACCAGAGGCTCGTCTTTGGCAGCGGTCTTTTGCGCCACCAGCATGATGCGGCGCTCCGCTTCCATGGCCGCCTCCAAGGCCTTGATGCTTTTGGGTCGCCCGACAAACAGCGGGATCACCATATGGGGGAAGACCACCACGTCGCGCAGCGGCAACATGGGCAGGTCAATAGGAAGCGCGTCTAGGGGGGTGTAACCGGACATAAAAATCCTTTTCTATCTGCTGGATATGGTCTGGTTTTCCGAAATTTCAAGCGTAGCAGCGATCAAACAGTCCAAAAGCTGTAGGGACCGCACGCAATCGGCTCACGCCTTTTTGGCGACCTCGCGGTACACCAGCAAGGGAGGGTGGTTTTCCTCAATCGTCGAGGCATCCACCACCACTTTTTCTACCTCATTGGAGTCAGGCAAATCGTACATGGTGTTGATCAGCGACTGCTCCAAAATAGAGCGCAAGCCACGCGCACCGGTTTTGCGGGCCAGGGCACGCTTGGCGATGGCGCGCAGCGCTTCGGGCCGAATCTCCAGTTCTGCGCCTTCCATGGCGATCAATTTGGCGTATTGCTTGACCAAGGCGTTTTTGGGCTCGGTCAAAATTTGCACCATGGCGTCTTCGGTCAGCTCGGCCAGGGTGGCCACCACGGGCATACGACCGACCAACTCGGGAATCAAACCGAATTTTATCAAGTCCTCGGGCTCCACATCCTTAAATACCTCGGTCAGGCTGCGCTGCGCTTTGCTCATCACCGTGGCGCTAAAGCCGATACCCGAAGACTGGGTTCGGTTTTCGATCACTTTTTCCAAGCCGGCAAATGCGCCGCCGCAAATAAACAAGATGTTGGTGGTATCGATCTGGACAAAGTCTTGGTTGGGGTGCTTACGCCCGCCCTGGGGCGGTACGCTGGCCATCGTGCCTTCGATCAGCTTGAGCAAAGCCTGCTGGACGCCCTCGCCCGATACGTCTCGCGTAATCGAGGGGTTGTCAGACTTGCGGGAAATTTTGTCGATTTCGTCGATGTACACAATGCCCCGCTGGGCACGCTCGACGTCGTAATTGCAGCTTTGCAGCAGCTTGAGCACAATGTTTTCCACGTCCTCGCCCACATACCCGGCTTCTGTCAGCGTGGTGGCATCAGCCATCACAAAGGGCACATCCAGCATTCGCGCCAAGGTCTGCGCCAAAAGTGTCTTGCCTGAGCCGGTGGGCCCGATCAGCAAGATATTGCTCTTGCTAAGCTCAACCTCTTCTTTTTTGGACTGCTCTTGATGGCGCAAGCGCTTGTAATGGTTGTACACCGCCACCGACAAAGTGCGCTTGGCCGGCTCCTGCCCGATCACATAGTTGTCCAGATTGGCTTTTATTTCGGAGGGGGTCGGCAGGCCGCTGCGGCCGCTAGAGACGCTGGACACCGCAGGCAATTCATCACGGATGATCTCGTTGCACAGGTCGATACATTCGTCACAGACAAAAACCGAGGGGCCTGCGATCAGCTTTTTCACCTCGTGCTGACTTTTGCCGCAAAACGAACAGTAAAGATTCTTCTCGCTGGAATTGCCTTTTTTTTCGGCCATGTAAGTATTTACCTTTAACTGGTGAGTCTTAATGATAACCAAATAAAAAAGGCGTCTTTCGGGCGGAAAGACGCCGATTTACCCTCGGGGATCGCGCGACCTCAGGGCCGCTTGTCAATCACCTGGTCCACCAGGCCATAGTCTTTGGCCTCGTCAGCGGACAGGTAGTAATCGCGCTCCGTGTCGCGAGCGATTTTTTCCAAGGGCTGGCCGGTGCGCTCTGCCAGAATTTTGTTGAGCTGCTCGCGCGTTTTAAGAATCTCGCGCGCATGGATTTCGATTTCCGTGGCCTGACCCTGCGTGCCGCCCAGAGGCTGATGGATCATGACTTTGGAATTGGGCAGCGAAAAACGCTTGCCCTTGGCGCCCGCTGCCAACAAGAATGCGCCCATGCTGGCCGCCATGCCGATGCACAATGTGGACACGTCGGGCTTGATGAAATTCATGGTGTCAAAAATCGCCATACCCGCACTCACCGAACCGCCGGGGGAGTTGATGTAGAAGGAAATATCTTTGTCTGGATTTTCACTTTCCAGGAATAACAACTGGGCGACTACCAAATTGGCCGTCTGGTCATTGACCGTGCCGACCAGAAATATAACCCGCTCTTTGAGTAAACGGGAATAAATGTCGTACGAGCGCTCGCCGCGCCCCGACTGCTCAATAACCATGGGCACCATGCCCAGGGCGCGGGTGGAGTTGCTTCCCGGTAATTCGAAATTCATAGTCTGTCCCTAGTTAGTTTCTGCTCGAGCCGCCAGAGCGCGGCAACAAGCTGCAAATCAATTCTGCCCCATTAACTCGTCAAAGGAGATGGCCTTCTCGGTAACCTTGACCTGGGACAGGACAAACTCCGTCACATTGTTCTCAATCACCACGGACTCGACCTCGCTCATACGGTTCTGGTCGCCGTAATACCAACGGACCACTTCAGCCGGGTTCTCATAGCTGGAGGCCAGTTCTTCCACGTGCTGCTTGATTTGGGCTGGCGTTGCCTGCAATTGCTTGGCGCGCACCAGTTCGCCCACCACCAAGCCCAGGCGCACACGGCGCTCGGCCTGCGCGGTAAACAGCTCCTCGGGAATCGGCGCGTTGTCCGCATCCTTGATGCCGCGCTGCTTGAGGTTTGCGCGGGCATCTGCAACCAGGCGCTCCACTTCGGCCTGAACGCTCGCCTTGGGTAGGTCCAACTCGGATTTGGAAATCAGCGCTTCCATAACGCCTTGCTTATTGCGTGACAGCAGGCGTGCCTTGACTTCACGTTGCAGGTTTTTGCTGATGTCTTCGCGTAGTGCCGCCACGGTGGCGTCGGCAATACCCAGGCTGCGGGCCAATGCGTCGTCCACCTCGGGTAAGTGCGCCGCCTCCAGCTTTTTGACCGTGACCATGAAATCGGCGGTTTTGCCAGCGACGTCTTTGCCTTGGTAATCCTCGGGGAAGACCAAGGGAAAGGTCTTACTCTCGCCTAGCTTCATGCCGCGGGTAGCTTCTTCAAATTCTTTGAGCATTTGGCCGTCGCCCAAAATGAACTGGAAATCCTCGGCCTTGCCGCCATCAAACAACTCGCCATCGATCTTGCCTTCAAAGTCCACCGTGGCACGGTCGCTGTCCTGGGCTGCAGCCTCCTGCGGCCGCTGGGCAAAAGTACGGCGCTGTTTGCGCAAAATATCAATAGTCTTGTCGATCGCAGCCTCGGTCACCTGCGAATCAACTTTTTCCACTTCAGAGCTGGCTAAGTCACCGATTTTCACTTCCGGAAAGACTTCGAACACCGCATCAAAAGCCATGGCACCTTCCACCGCCTCGGCGGCCTCACTGATGCGCGGTTGACCGGCAACGCGCAGCTTGGCCTCGCTAGCGGCCTGGGCAAAAGCCTGGCCGACTTTGTCGTTCATCACTTCGTAGTGCACCGAGTAGCCATAGCGCTGGGTAAGCACGTTCATGGGCACCTTGCCGGGACGGAAACCATCCATCTTCACGGTACGGGCCAGCTTACGCAGACGCGCCTGCACTTCGTTTTGTATCGCATCCACAGGCAGCTTGAGGGTGATCTTGCGCTCCAACTTTTCCAAAGTTTCAACTACTACCGTCATGACAGGTGCTCCAAATAAAAATTCAATGCCGGACAGTGCCGCAGCTCGCGGTCACAGGTCTGGCCTCACAGGGGACTCTCAGTACCTTTTGGGTGGTGCGCGGGGGGGGACTCGAACCCCCACACCATTGCTGGCGTCAGGACCTAAACCTGGTGCGTCTACCAATTTCGCCACCCGCGC
>JBBAPX010000028.1:5069-6852 GCA_040400575.1 Rhodoferax sp. | reverse complement strand
AATATATTGAAAATACCTGTGTGTCTGCTATACCTACTCCACGCGCGATTCCCCCAGGAGACCCCTTTCATGCAACAAATTCTCTCCCTTTCTGACCAGCTTGCGCCGCTCCTGCAAGCAGCCCGCAAGGCAGCTGGACTGTCCCAAACCGAACTGGCCCGCCGACTGGACTTGAGCCAAAGTCGCATGTCAGCCATGGAGCTGGATCCTGCCTCCATCCGCCTGGACCAACTTTTGTCGATTTGCGCCACCCTGCAATTGGAGCTCGTAGTGCAAACCAAAGGGTCCCCTGAAAGCAAGCAACTAGGTCCAACCGGACAGGAGTGGTGAACCATGGGTCGCCCTTCCCATTCCCGCACCCTCTCCGTCTGGACCAATGGCCAGCGGGTCGGTACCTGGACCTTTAACCGCCGCGGCGAACACAGTCTGCAGTACGACTCCGAGTGGATTCGTTCTCCTGCAGGGCGCCCTCTTTCGCTGTCCCTACCCTTTACGGGCGATGTCGCCCTCAAGGGAGAACGGGTACGCAACTTCTTCGACAACCTGCTGCCCGATAGTGAAACCATTCGTTTACGGATTGCCACCCGATTCAAGACGGAAGGCGCTGAGGCGTTTGACCTGCTCCAGGCCATTGGCCGGGACTGTGTGGGTGCAGTGCAATTGCTCGGTGAAGACGAATCGCCCACAGATGTTCAATCCATCATGGGCACACCGCTTTCTGATTCCGAGATCGAGAGCCTGTTGGTTCAGACCACCCGCAGCGGCCCCATGGGCAATTTGGAAGACCAGGATGACCTGCGCATTTCCCTTGCCGGCGCCCAGGAAAAAACCGCCCTCCTTTGGCATCAGGGCCAATGGATGCGGCCGCATGGCTCGACACCGACGACGCATATTTTGAAGTTACCCATTGGCATGGTCGGACACCGGCAGGCGGACTTCAGCACCTCGGTCGAAAACGAGTGGCTGTGTATGAACCTGCTTGCAGAGTTCGGTTTGCCTGTGGCCAAAACAGAGATTCTGACCTTTGGCAGTCAGAAGGTGTTGAGTGTCGAACGGTTCGACAGGAAGATCCATTCCAGTGGCGACTGGATCATGCGCCTGCCTCAGGAGGACTTCTGCCAGGTCATGGGAGTCCCCTCGCACCTCAAGTACGAACGCGACGGTGGACCTGGTTTGGCGGATCTCGCCGGTGTTCTCAAGGGCTCCATCCAAGCGGAGAAGGACCTCACTACCCTACTTACGACTCAGCTCTTGTTCTGGATCCTGGCAGCACCGGATGGCCATGCCAAGAACTTCAGTATCAGGGTGCTTCCACAAGGTCGGTACCAGCTCACACCGCTATATGACGTGATGTCGATCTGGCCGATCGAGGGGAACGGGCCCAACCAGTTTTCGATGTTCAAGACCAAGATGGCTATGGCTATTCTGGGCAAGAACAAACACCATCTTTTCAAGGACATTCAGCGCCGGCACTTCAATAGCATGGCGGCTAGGTGCTTTGATCGGGTTGACGCAGAGGATGTGATTGGGCGGGTGCTGGAGGCAGTTCCAAGGGCTATCGAAGCCACCGGGAGCAGGCTGCCAGAAGTTTTTCAGGATTGGATTGCGGAATCAGTTTTCAAAGGATTGCGTCAATCCGCCGAACTTTTAGAGAGAATGCCGAAGTCGTAATTGGCAGCACGATCGACAATTTTCGGCATTGACATCCTCCCCGCCAGGACGGGGAGGATGTCAACCGTATGGACACAAGCGTGACCGATTTACCGCCGCAGGCGATTGCGGT
>JBBAPX010000028.1:0-5059 GCA_040400575.1 Rhodoferax sp. | reverse complement strand
TTCGCTTGACCCGCGACTAAGCTTCGCTGTAGTCGGGGGATGAGCGAAAATTTTGCTCAAAATCGATGTAAGCGCAGCGCTCGACCACAGCCCCGCGAGCAGGCGGATTAGCAAGGGCTTTGGCCAGCACCTCTGCCGCACGCAATAGGTGCCCTGCCATGCCCTGATCTTTCATGCCAGGACCTCGGTTCAAGCAATTCGCCTGGCCACACTAATCATCAGAGCATTGGGAGCGCAAAAATGGGAGAAGTCACAATGAGACCTTCCTCGAAGCTACCGCATCCGAACGTAGAACACGTAATGGTGGCTTTCGATGCACTCAAAATTTCGCCCGTTCCAGTCCACGACTTAATCGGAGAACTCGAGCGTCGCGGCTTCGATTTGACGGCATCGATCCGAGCTTTTGACCAAGCGGTACTTGCCAACTGGCTCGTTTGGACCGAAGGCCTGAACTCTCCCGATGGCTAAAGCCAGGGGGTTCTAGAGGCAGATTGCGTGGGGTTTCCAGACTCTCGCCCGAGGGCTACAACATTCTGGACGTGACCGCGCACAAACCTCTTTCGACGTGCGATCCGGTCTGACGGTGGAGGTTTGAACTCCACCGTGGGGAAGCGCAAGCGCTCCCCGCTTCCAGATTGTTCTACACACAAGCCCGCACGCCGCAACAGCAGTTCCGCAGTCGCCCAGTCCTCTCGGAGATGGGATGGCTTGTGTTGATTTTCGATAACGCTCCTTGCCAGAAACGCGCTGTAGCAGTCTCGCTGCACCAGGGTGTTTGACATCCCCAGTGTGTGCCAGCGTTGCTTCAGCGGCTTCTTTGTACAGACCTCAGTGATGTGGTCGTACTGGCTCATCTTCAGCTTCCAGGTGTTCAACTCCACCACCTTCCCGCCGGCACTTTCAGCCTTGCGGGTTAGTAGCGAGACAAACATGCCCGAAGCACGTACTTTGGCACTGCGGCCATAGTTCCGTTGCATACCCTTGTAGGACAGCTTCTCGATCTGGACCAGATTGCCCAGACCCAATACCTTGTTGGCCAACTCGCCGTGATCCCGTTTGCGCGCTGCTGCTAGGCAGCGCTCCAGATCAGCCAGTTTGTGTTGGCGACGTTCGTAGTGCCCCGACTTTGCCCAGCGCTTGGAGCCTTTCTTCGCTGTGCCATCGGCACTGAAGTTGTCCGGATTCATTGCCCGGCGACTACGGTCCTGCGCACGCTGCAAGACCCGCATTGCTTTCCAAGGCTGGTGAACGCTTGGCGCAAACTTCTCAAGCCCCACCGCGTCGTGGCCCACGATTGCCACGGTGCTGGGGCCAATGTCCAGCCCAACGACTTGCCCGCTGGAGAGGAACTCGTATTTGGCAGGTGCAACGCCATCCTGGACGAGCTGCACAAACCAGCGCCGCTTTTCTCCCTCCATATGTGAACGGCTTTCATTTTCCGTTTAAATCTGGTGTCGGCAGCCTGTCGATCGCATTCAGCGGCTGAGCACGCCGTCTTCGTTGAACTTCCTTTTTGATCGAATTGGGGTGCCCGTTCTGTAGGGCACGGATGGGTCCTGGGCGAGCGTGCTTTGTGGATTGGGATGGCGGGAGTGAGCCAGCGCAGGGCCTTGGCACCTCGATGGACTTTGCGTTACAAATCGCCTTGCCTGTGTGAGAAGCAGGCGCGACAGTGGCAATAACTTAGCCGGTCAACCCACTGCCGCGCCCCGAGACCCTGCTGGAGAGCAACGTTGCACGCGTAGTATTTCACGAAGCGGGCGTGCCTGTCCAGAAGTTGGTTGCACGCATGGGCATGAACGCCCATGTCAACTACCCAGCCGCCGCCCAGGCTCTTTCTGTGCGCCCGCTGCCACAGCGCTGTCACCATCTGCAGCCACTGCGACCGGGGGCAGCGCTATTGCAGCGCCGCTTGTTCGCGCCAGGCCAGAAGTTGCGCCCAGCGCGATGCGGCCAAGCGCTACCAGGACAGCCGCAAAGGCCGTCATGCGCATGCCCGGCGCCAGGGGCAATGGAGGGCACGCCAACAAATGGTGACGCATCAGGGTAGCCCACCACTGCCCTGTGCTGATGTACTCCCACCAGACGAAGCAATAGCCCTGCAAGCCGGTGCAAATCAGAGCTGCCAGTGCCACTTCTGTGGCCGTTCGGTATCCGTGTTTGTGCGCCTGGGCTTTTTGGGTTACCGCTTTCGTCACCCGTTGAACCGAACCTTAAGGAGTGCCGATTTACATGACTATTGCCCCTGATCTGACAGCGCAAATCCTGCGCTACCACCACGCCGAGCGCTGGCCGGTGGGCACCATCTCGTCCCAACTGAAGGTGCACCGCGATACCGTCATTCGCGTTCTCACCCAAGCCGGCGCCTCGCCCATCATTCCTGCACAGCGCCCCTCGGGTGTAACCCCCTATCTGCCCTTTATCGAGCAGACCTTAAAGCAGTTTCCCAATCTCACCGCCAGTCGCTTGCACGCCATGGTCGTGGAGCGAGGCTATGGTGGACGCCCCGACCACTTCCGCCACCTCATCGCCAGGCACCGACCACGCCCGCCAGCCGAGGCCTACTTGCGCCTGCGCACCTTGCCCGGCGAACAATGCCAATGTGACTGGGGGCACTTTGGTCACATCAAACAAGGCCAAGCCAAGCGACCACTCATGGCCTTTGTGATGGTCTTGTCCTGGTCCAGACGCATCTTTCTGCGCTTCTTCCTGGGCGCGCACATGGAGAACTTCCTGCGCGGCCACGTCCAGGCCTTTGAATCCTGGGGTGCCGTGCCCAGGGTCACTTTGTACGACAACCTCAAGAGCGCCGTGCTCGAGCGCAAGGGGCAGGCCATTCGCTTCAACCCCGTAGTGCTGGCACTCTCGGCGCATTACCACTTCGAGCCACGCCCTGTGGCACCAGCCCGGGGCAATCAGAAGGGCCGGGTGGAGCGCTCGATTCGCTATATCCGTGACAACTTCTTTGCTGCACGGACCTTCACCGACATCGACGACCTCAATGCTCAGGCCGACGCCTGGGTGGCTGGAGCCTCCAGCCAGCGCCCCTGCCCCGAAGATGCCAAGATAACGGTGCACGATGCCTTTGAGCAGGAGAGGCCCAGCCTGATGGCGCTACCCGCAACCCCGTTTAGTTGCGACGAGCTGCGGGCCGTCTCAGTCGGCAAGACCCCCTACGTGCGCTTCGATCTGAACGACTATTCGATCCCCCACACCCATGTGCAGCGTAGCCTCACCGTGCACGCCGACCTGCGCGAGGTACGCATTCTGGATGGCCAACAGGTGCTGGCCACCCACCGGCGCTGCTGGGACAAGGGCCAGCAAATCGAGGTCGAAGCCCACGTGGAGGAACTGGTGCAACACAAGCGGGCCGGGCGTGCCCACCGCGACACTGACCGCTTGGTGCACGCAATTCCTCAGATCCAGACGCTGCTCAAGGAGGCTGCCAAGCGGGGGGAGCCGCTGGGGCGCACAGCCAGTCAGTTGCAGGAACTGCTTAATGTGCATGGGCGAACGCAGATGACTGCCGCCGTTGCCGATGCGCTGAACCGTGGTGTGCCGCACCCCAACGCCGTTCGCATGGCATTGGAGCGCCAACGCCAGGGGCAAACCCCGCCCCCACTGGGCGTGGCCCTGCCCGAACATGTACGCGAGCGTGACATTGCGGTACGGCCCCACAGCCTGAGTGGCTATGACCAACTCATTGGAGACCAAGGCGATGCAAACGACTGATCCGAGCACACTCAAACGCCGTGCCCAGACCCTGCAACTCAACGGCTTGCTGTCCAACTGGAGTGCATGCTGCACCGAACCCTGGGTGGCCACTTTGCTGGACTGGGAGGAGCAAGAGAATACCCGGCGCTCCATGGAGCGGCGCCTGCACAGTGCGCACATCGGGCGTTTCAAGCCCTTGACCGACTACGACTGGAGCTGGCCCGAGCAGATTGACCAGGGGGCCGTGAGCGACTTGATGACGCTGCAGTTCCTGCAGAACGCAAGCAATGCCATCCTGGTGGGGCCATCAGGCGTGGGCAAGACCACCATTGCCCAGAACATCGCCCACCAGGCGGTATTGCAGGGGCACACTGTCATCTTCACCACGGCCGGCAAGCTGCTGGGCGAGCTTGCCAGCCTGGACAGTGATTCGGCCCTTCGAACTCGATTGCGTCACTACGCCAGGCCTACACTGTTGGCCATTGACGAGGTGGGGTATCTCTCTTATTCCAGCCGCTATGCCGACCTGTTGTTCGAGCTGGTTAGCCGCCGCCACGAGCAAAAGAGCACGCTGCTCACGACCAACAAATCATTTGCCGAATGGAGCGAAGTATTCCCTAACGCCGCCTGCGTGGTGGCACTGGTTGACCGACTGGTCCATCACGCCGAGATCGTTGGCATCAAGGGTCAGTCGTACAGGCAGAAGGAAGCACAAGAACAGGCCAAAGCCCGCGCTGGCAAACGCAAAACCACAAAGGCGACAACATGAAGAAATGGCATCAACCCTCGGGGCTCTCAAGGGGACTGCCCTTCAAAGTGGACGCCAACTGGACGCCGGAGCAAGCGTTGGCGGTGTGGGAGTTGCTTGATGACCTGCGCGATCGCGTGGGGACCCATTACGGCCTGGCCATGCAAAACCTCATGCGTGAACAGCGCGTTACCCATCAACCGCTTGACGACTTTGACCAAGACATGCTGCTCTGACTAACGGCGAACTTCTAACCCCATCAGCAAACAGGGCCCCTCTCGGGGCCCTGGCTATTGGTGGCGCGGTGAGCACCGGAATCGGCCACCAGATCCGGTTGCCAATTCACACCGCCATTTACCGCCGCCAAATTTATGCGGGTTTAGACCGCCGGTAACAATGGATTCCCGCCTGCGCGGGAATGACGGGCATAGGGCGGGAATGACGGGTGTTAATCCGGGAACCCGGGTGCTAGACATTTTCGCGCCATGAACCGTGTCGCTATAACTTTTAAGCGCCATTAAAATGCCCTTTATGGCGTGATTAACTCGACTGACGCCCCTACTGCGTCACTCCCATCAGGTACTTCGCATACCACCC
>JBBAPX010000027.1:0-11248 GCA_040400575.1 Rhodoferax sp. | reverse complement strand
AGCGCATTCAGCTCGACATGCACCACAGCGATTCCGTACCCACGTCGAAACCAGTGCAGCCCCAAGCGCTCTATTTTAGGCCTGGGATAGCAGTTGCAAGAGCTCAGATGGAGAATTAATCTGTGCGTCGGCTTCCCAAGCAGCCACGTCCGAGGCGCTGCCCAAGTAGCCATAAGTGGCGGCCACCGTACCCATGCCGGCCGCTTTGCCAGCCACGATGTCGCGCTCGTCGTCGCCCACATACAGGCAGAGTTCAGGGGCCACACCTAAGCGGCGCGCAGCTTCCAGCAAGGGCTCCGGGCGTGGCTTGGAAAACGGCGTGGTGTCGCCGCCCACAATCGCTCCGGCGCTGGCAAACAAAGGCATAGCAGCCGTTAAAGGCAGGGCAAAGCGTTCCGACTTGTTAGTCACTACGCCCCACTGCAGGCCGCGCGCCTGTAAGGCGTCGATCAACGCCGCGACGCCTTCAAAAGCATGGGTGTTGTCGAGCATACAAGCTTGGTAATTGGCAAAAAACTCGTCGCGCATGGCCTCGTAGTCCGCGCTATCCGGGCCTATGCCAAAGGCCACTTGCAGCATGCCGCGCGCACCCGCGCCGCACATGGGGCGGTACTTGGCATAGTCCAGTGAGGGCAAGCCCCGCTTCAAGCGCATGGCGTCGGCCGCACCGGCCAAATCCGGCGCACTATCGATCAGCGTTCCGTCCAAATCAAACAATACGGCACGTATGCCGGCAAACTTTTGCATCGACATTCAAGCGGGGCGCTGGCAGGCAAACAGGTAATTCACGCTGGTGTCGGGCACCATGGCGTAGCGCTGCGTCAAGGGGTTGTAGCCCATGCCATTGGTCTGCTGCAGTTCCAAACCGGCATCCCGGCAAAAACCTGCCAATTCACTGGGGCGGATAAGTTTGGCGTATTCATGGGTGCCGCGGGGCAGCAGGTTCAAAATATATTCGGCCCCGACGATGGCAAATAAAAAGGACTTGGGGCCGCGGTTAAGTGTGGAGAAGAACACCCAGCCGCCGGGCTTGACCATGCGGGCGCAGGCGCGCACCACCGAGGCCGGGTCCGGCACATGCTCCAGCATCTCCATGCAGGTGACCAGGTCGAAAGACGCGGGGCTTTCGGTGGACAGGGCCTCGGCGCTGATTTCGCGGTAGTGCACATTGGGCGTTTGCGCCTCCATGGCGTGTAACTGCGCCACGCGCAAGGCCTTGGTAGAAAGGTCTATGCCCAGGACCTGAGCGCCTTTGCGGGCCATTGAGTCGGCCAGGATACCGCCCCCGCAGCCCACATCCAGCGCCTGGACGCCCTTGACCCGGCACAAACTGTCTATCCACTGCAAGCGCAGCGGGTTGATTTGGTGCAAGGGTCGAAACTCACTTTCCGGGTCCCACCAGCGGTGCGCCAGGTCGGAAAACTTGGCAAGTTCAGCCGGATCGGCATTGACGGTCTGGGCGCTTGGCATGGCAAGTGGCTTTCAAAATGAGAGGCAGACTTTAGCGCGGATGCTCGGCCGCAAGCAATCGCCAACAAAAAAGCCCCGTCAACACGCGGTTCGCAGGGCTATTTAGAGTGCGACCATCTCGGGCACAAACAAAAAGGCCCGCAATTGCGGGCCGATTTGTGAATCCGTAAGCCTTATTTGGCTGGGCGGGTTCCAATGACTTCCACCTCAACACGGCGGTTTTTGGCTTGGCCTTCTTTGGTCTTGTTGTCAGCGACTGGGCTGGTTTCGCCTTTGCCTTCGGTGTAGACGCGATTTTTCTCAATGCCTTTAGATACCAAGTAAGCCTTCACCGCGTCAGCACGCTTGATGGACAGCGGCTGGTTGTAGGCATCCGGGCCAATGGAGTCGGTATGGCCCACGGCGATGATGACTTCCAGGCTGATGCCTTGCAGCTTGCCAACCAGATCATCCAGCTTGGCTTTACCTTCGGGCTTGAGCACCGACTTGTCAAAGTCAAAGAATGCGTCTGCAGCGTAAGTTACTTTGCTGGCTGCTGCAGCGGGTGCCGCAGGCGCTGCACTTGCAGGGCGCTGCGCAGCTAGTGCCGCGGCTATTGCCGCTTTCGAAGCAGCAGAAGCATCCACAGCCTTCGGAGCAGGGGCAGGAGCAGGAGCAGGAGCAGGAGCAGCGGCAGGTGCAGCGGCAGGCGCAGAAGCTTTGGGCGCTGCTGCGGGAGCGGGAGCAGCAGCAATGGCCCCGTCGCATCCAGCGGCCGCTGTGGCAGGCGTCCAGGCGGAATCACGCCAGCATTGGCCGGTACTGTTTTTCCATACATCGCCACTGGCGCTACGCCAATTGTGGATTTCTTGGGCGCCGGCCAAGCTTGTTAAAGCGAATGCACCAAGGGCAATGGCTATTTTGTTCAAATTGGTTATCACAATATTTTCCTTTTCGGGATCAAAGCAGCGTTGCTGCGGGCCTATAAAACTTACGCCTCGGGCTCGGTGCACCAAAACAGCGTGATAGCGATTGTGCCACAGCAAAATGACATCTCCTCGGGTGAAGCTGGTCAAACCAATATTTTTTTTGCTGTAATTATCCAAATCGTTAACGGACTACCCTTTCCTGCCTTTGCATGGGAGGCAGGGCCGTAGAATGGAGGGTTAGCCCACAGACTCCGTTCGCCTCACCAAACCATGACCCAGTTCGCCAAAGAAACCCTCCCCATCAGCCTAGAGGAGGAAATGCGGCGTAGTTACCTCGACTACGCCATGAGCGTCATTGTCGGGCGCGCCTTGCCCGACGCCCGCGACGGCCTCAAGCCGGTACACCGCCGGGTGCTATTTGCGATGCACGAGCTCAATAACGACTGGAACCGCGCTTACAAAAAGTCAGCCCGTATCGTCGGTGACGTCATTGGCAAGTACCACCCCCACGGTGACCAGTCGGTGTATGACACCATTGTGCGTATGGCGCAGGACTTTTCCATGCGCCACATGCTGGTCGATGGACAGGGTAATTTCGGCTCGGTCGATGGCGACAACGCCGCCGCAATGCGTTATACCGAGATCCGCCTGGCCAAGATCGCCCATGAATTGCTGGCCGATCTGGACAAAGAAACCGTTGATTTCGGCCCGAATTACGACGGTTCGGAAAAAGAACCGCTGGTTCTACCCACCCGCATCCCCAATTTGCTGGTGAACGGATCGGGAGGGATTGCGGTAGGCATGGCCACCAATATCCCCCCGCACAACCTCAACGAAGTGGTGGACGCCTGCCTGCATTTGCTCCGCAACCCCGATGCCAGCGTGGATGATTTGATGGAAATCGTGCCCGCGCCGGACTTTCCCACGGCGGGCATCATCTACGGCATCAACGGTGTTAAAGAAGGCTACCGTACCGGGCGCGGCAAGATAGTGATGCGGGCCAAATGCCATTTCGAGGATATCGACAAGGGCGCGCGCCAAGCCATCATCGTGGACGAGCTGCCCTACCAGGTCAATAAGAAGACCCTGCAAGAACGCATGGCCGAACTGGTTCACGAGAAAAAAATCGAAGGCATCAGTCATATTCAGGACGAGTCGGACAAGTCCGGTATGCGCCTGGTGATTGAGCTCAAGCGCGGCGAAGTGCCTGAAGTGGTGCTTAACAACCTGTACAAACAGACCCAGCTGCAAGACACCTTCGGCATGAACATGGTGGCCCTCATCAATGGGCAACCCAAGTTGTGCAACCTGAAAGATCTGATCGAGGTCTTTTTGCAGCATCGCCGTGAAGTCGTAACCCGGCGCACCGTCTTCAACTTGCGCAAAGCGCGCGAACGCGGCCATGTGCTCGAAGGCCTGGCGGTCGCACTGGCCAATATTGACGAATTCATCGCCATCATCCGCAATGCCCCCACTCCGCCAGTGGCCAAAGCCGCATTGATGACCCGCAGCTGGGACAGCAAACTGGTGCGCGAGATGCTCACCCGCAGCCGCATGGACGGTGGCGCGGTCAATGCCGACGACTTCCGCCCGGACGGCCTGGACAAGTCTTTGGGCATGGGCAGCGACGGCCTGTACCGCTTGTCGGATACGCAGGCGCAGGAAATCTTGCAAATGCGCCTGCAGCGCTTGACCGGCCTGGAGCAAGACAAGATCGTCAGCGAATACAAAGAGGTGATGTCTGAGATTGAAGACCTGCTGGATATTCTGGCCCGGCCCGAGCGCGTCTCGACCATCATTAGTGAAGAGCTCGCGGCCATCAAACAAGAATTCGGCCAATCTAAGCAAGGCGCGCGTCGCAGCTTGGTGGAGCACAGCTCCTATGACCTGAGCACCGAAGACCTGATCACGCCCACGGACATGGTGGTCACGCTCAGTCACAGCGGCTACATCAAAAGCCAGCCCCTGGGCGAGTACCGGGCGCAAAAGCGCGGCGGACGCGGCAAGCAGGCCACGGCCACTAAAGAAGACGACTGGGTGGACCAGCTCTTTATCGCTAACACGCACGACTACATCTTGTGCTTCTCCAACCGGGGCCGCTTGTACTGGCTCAAGGTCTGGGAAGTACCACAGGGCTCCCGTGGCTCGCGTGGGCGCCCCATCGTCAATATGTTCCCGCTGCAAGAGGGCGAAAAAATCACCGTCGTGCTACCGCTGACCGGCGATAAGCGTACTTTTCCGGCAGACCAATTCGTGTTCATGGCCACGTCCATGGGCATCGTCAAGAAGACGCCACTTGACGACTTCAACAACCCGCGCAAGGTCGGCATCATTGCCGTCAACCTGGATGAGGGCGACTACCTGATTGGCGCGGCCATCACCGACGGCCAGCACGACGTTATGCTGTTTAGCGACGGCGGCAAAGCGGTACGGTTTAACGAAGACGAAGTGACAGCCCATGGCCGCCAGTCGCGCGGCGTCAAAGGCATGAACCTGGACGAAGGCCAAAGTGTCATCGCCATGCTGGTGGCTGAGGATGAACAGCAAAGCGTGCTGACCGCCACCGAAAACGGCTACGGCAAACGCACCAGCATTACCGAATACACCCGCCATGGACGCGGCACCAAGGGCATGATTGCCATCCAGCAAACCGAGCGCAACGGCAAGGTAGTGGCCGCCACGCTGGTGCATGTGGACGACGAGATCATGCTGATTACCGACCGCGGCGTGCTAGTGCGCACCCGGGTGTCCGAAATCCGCGAACTGGGCCGTGCCACCCAGGGCGTGACCTTGATCAGCCTGGACGAAGGCTCCAAACTGAGCGGCCTGCAACGCATCGTCGAAAACGATGCCAACCAGACGGATGCAGCAGGCGATAACGCAGCCGATAGCGCACCCGAAGGTGACGCCAGCGAAGAATGAACCTGGCCGCGTGATGCGCCCTTTTAACTTTTCCGCCGGCCCGGCCACCATGCCTTTGGAGGTGCTGCAACGGGCAGCGGCTGACATGACCAATTGGCACGATGCCGATGGCAGACCCAGTGGCATGGGCGTCATGGAGATGAGCCACCGCGGCAAGGCCTTTGGCAGTATCGTGCAGCACGCACAGGCCTGCCTGCGCCGCTTGCTGTCAATACCCGAGGCGTTTCATATTTTATTTATGCAAGGCGGCGGGCAGGCGCAAAACGCCCTCGTCCCGATGAACCTGTGCGGCCCCGCGCTCGGCAAGCCGACAGTGGACTTTGTCATCACCGGTAGCTGGAGCCAAAAATCCTGGCAAGAAGCGGCCAAATACAGCCAGCCGCACATCGCCGCCAGCGCCCAAGCACGGGATTTTCACGATATCCCTGCGTCGGCCAGCTGGCAGCTCAGCCCAGGCGCCCGCTATGTGCATATTTGCAGCAACGAGACCATCCACGGCGTCGAGTTCCACAACCTGCCCGACCTGCGCGCGCTGGGCTCGGATGCGCCACTGGTGGTGGACTTTTCCTCGCACGTCGCCTCGCGGCCGGTGGACTGGCGCCGTGTCGGGATGGCCTTTGCTGGCGCGCAAAAAAACCTAGGGCCCGCAGGGCTAACCCTGTTAGTGGTGCGCGACGACTTGCTGGGCGCGGCCCTGGACATTTGCCCCAGCGTGTTCAACTTCCAGAATATCGCGTCTAGCGACTCGCTGTTCAACACGCCGCCCACCTATGCCATTTACATGGCAGGCTTAGTGTTCGACTGGCTTGAACAGCAAGGCGGCGTGGATGCCATCGAGGCGCGCAACATCGAAAAAGCCGCCCTGCTCTACCAAGCCATCGACGGCTCGGGTTTGTATTTCAACCCGGTAGAGCCGTCCTGCCGCTCGCGCATGAACGTGCCTTTCTTCCTGCGCGAACCCGCTTTGGAGAGCGCGTTTTTGCAGGGCGCAGAGCAAGCCGGCCTGCTGCAACTCAAGGGCCACAAGTCGGTAGGCGGTCTACGCGCCAGTATCTACAACGCCATGCCTTTGGAAGGCGTACAGGCGTTGGTGGCATATATGCGATCATTTGAACGCACCCGCGCTTAAAGGACAGAGACATGGCACTGACATTGGCTGAACTGCGTATCCGTATCGACGCGCTCGATTTGGAACTGCTCGCCCTGCTCAACCGCCGCGCGGCACTGGCCCACGATGTTGGTGAATTGAAAAAAGGCGAAGGCTCGGTGGTATTTCGCCCCGAGCGAGAAGCCCAAGTGATCGCCAATTTGCAACAAGCCAACGCCCATAGCGGCCAAGCGCATACCTTGCAATCGGAAAGCGTGGCCTATGTGTGGCGCGAAATCATGTCGGCCTGCCGCGCTTTAGAGGCACCGCAGCGCGTGGCCTACCTGGGCCCGGCGGGCACCTTTAGTGAAGAGGCTGCGCTGCGGTTCTTCGGCTCCAGCATCGCCCATGTGCCCTGCGCCAACTTTGACGAAGTCTTTCACGCCACGGCGGCGGGTTCCGCGCAGTTTGGCGTGATTCCAGTAGAAAACAGCAGCGAGGGCGTGGTGACACGCTCCTTAGATTTGCTGCTGTCTTCACCGCTGCACATCATCGGTGAAACCAGTCTGATGGTGCGCCACCATTTGCTGCGCGCCAACGACAGCTTGGAGGGCATTGAGGTGGTACTGGCCCACCCGCAGGCGCTAGCCCAGTGCCAGAACTGGTTGAGCATGCATCTGCCCCATGCTGAGCGGCGCGCCGTCTCCAGCAATGCCGAGGGTGCACGCCTGGCGACCCAAGACAGCCGCTGGGCGGCGATTGCCAGCGAACGGGCTGGCTCCACCTTCGGCCTGCACCTGGCTGCGCGCGCCATCCAAGACGACGCTTTTAACCGCACCCGCTTTGTCGTGGTCTGCCTGCCCAGCACCCTGGCCGCACCGCAGGCCAGCGGGCGCGACTGCATCAGCCTGGTGGTCTCGGTGCCCAACCGCCCCGGGGCGGTACACGACCTGCTGGTGCCCCTGAAAAATCACGGCGTTTCCATGACACGCTTTGAATCGCGTCCAGCGCGCTCTGGCCAGTGGGAGTATTATTTTTACATCGACCTGCAAGGCCACCCCTCTGATCCGCAGGTGCAAGCCGCGCTGGCCGAACTGCAATCGCTGTGCGCTTTTTACAAAGTGCTGGGTACCTACCCGCTGGCGGACTGAGGCTTGAAACACGGTGTTTGAACAACTCGGATTGGTCGGCTGTGGCCTGATGGGCGGCTCGTTTGCGCTGGCGCTCAAGCGCGCCGGTTTGGTGCGCCGCGTGGTCGGTTTCAGCCCGTCCCAAGCCACCCGCGAACGCGCGCTGGCGATGGGCGTGATTGACGCGGTGGCGCTTAGCCCAGCCCAAGCCGCCCAAGGCAGTGAACTGGTGCTGGTGGCCGTACCGGTGGCCGCTACGCAAAGCACTTTGGCGGCGCTGGCCGATGCCTTGTCGCCGCAAACACTTTTGATGGATGTGGGCT
Organism: Rhodoferax sp.; assembly: GCA_040400575.1. GTDB lineage: Bacteria > Pseudomonadota > Gammaproteobacteria > Burkholderiales > Burkholderiaceae_C > Allorhodoferax. The sequence goes on along the minus strand of JBBAPX010000027.1, from coordinate 3,408 downwards.
CCACCAAGCGCGATGTAGTGCAAGCCGCAGTGCTTGCCTTGGGCGACAAATTGGCGACTTTTGTGCCGGCGCACCCCATTGCCGGCAAAGAAGTCGCTGGCGTAGCCCACGCCGATGTGGATTTATACACCGGCTGCCAGGTCATCCTCACCCCCACGGAACAAACCGGCACAACGCAATTGGCGCAGGCGCAGGCGCTGTGGACCGCTTTAGGCGCACAAGTGCGCACCATGAGTGCGCTGGAGCACGACAGCGCATTTGCCGCCGTCAGCCACTTACCGCATATGCTGGCCTTTGCCGCTATGAACGCGGTCAACGCCCAAGCCCAAGCGGCGCAATTTCTGTCCCTGGCGGGCCCGGGCTTTCGTGACTTCACCCGCATTGCCGCCTCCGACCCCTCCGTCTGGCGCGACATCCTGCACGCCAACCGGGACCAGTTGCTGCTGCAATCCCAGCACCTACGCGAGGCTTTGCAGCTCTTTGAAACCGCCTTGGCCCAAGGTGACAGTGCGACTGTGCAAGAGCTGATCACCGCCGCCAGCCAATCCCGCGCCGCTTGGTCCCTCAAGCGCTAAGACTCCGCCCATGTTTGCCACCCAGTTTCTCGACCTTCCCCCGCTAACCCATGCCGGTGGCAGTATCACCCTGCCCGGCTCCAAAAGTATTTCCAACCGGGTGCTGCTGCTGGCCGCCTTGTGCGAAGGCGTCACCGATATCCACGACCTGCTCGATTCGGATGACACACGCGTCATGCTGCTCGCGCTCAAGGCCCTGGGCTGTGGCATGCAGCATGAGGGCAACAGCCTGCGCCTGACCGGCCTGAACGGGCGTTTGCCCCCAGAACCCATCGCCCTGTTTTTGGGCAATGCCGGTACCGCCATGCGTCCCTTAAGCGCTGCACTTAGCGTGCTGGGTGGCGACTTTAGGCTCAGCGGCGTGCCGCGCATGCACGAGCGCCCGATCGGCGACTTGGTGGACGCTCTGCGCCAACTGGGCTGCCGCATTGACTACACCGGCCAACAGGGTTTCCCGCCACTGCACATCGGCACGCCTAGCTTGCAGCTAGAGGCACCCATTCAGGTGCGCGGCGACGTGTCCAGCCAATTTCTGACCGCCTTGCTTATGGCCTTGCCGCTGGTGGCGCGCCAGGATATCGTGATCGAGGTGGTGGGCGCGTTGATTTCGCGTCCCTATATTGCCATTACCTTGAATTTGCTCGCCCAATTTGGTGTGCAAGTCCAGCGCGAAGGCTGGCAGCGCTTTGTCATTCCCGCAGGCAGCCGTTTGCGCTCGCCTGGGACGCTGCATGTAGAAGCCGATGCTTCGTCTGCCAGCTATTTTGTGGCACTGGGCGCGGTTGCGCCGGGCAGCGAGGGCATACGCATCCAAGGCCTAGGGGAAAACGCAATTCAGGGCGACATCCGCTTTATCGAGGCCGCGCGCGCCATGGGCGCCGTCGTGGACAGCGGCCCCAACCATTTGCATGTGCGCCGCGGCGCCTGGCCGCTCAAGGCCATAGACCTGGACTGCAACCATATCCCGGACGCCGCCATGACCCTGGCCGTGATGGCGCTCTACGCCCAAGGCACCACGGTGCTGCGCAATATTGCCAGCTGGCGCGTGAAAGAAACCGACCGCATTGCCGCCATGGCCACCGAGCTGCGTAAGCTAGGCGCTAGCGTGCAGGAAACGCCCGACTCCATTTCTATCACCGCCCCGGCCAGCGCCGCCCATTGGCGTGCTGCCAGCATCAACACCTACGACGACCATCGCATCGCCATGTGCTTTTCGCTGGCCGCTTTCAATCCGGCGCAACTGCCTGTGCGCATCTTGGACCCGCAATGCGTGGCCAAGACTTTTCCGGATTATTTCGAAGCCTTGTTCAGCGTTACCGGTGCCGCAGCCGGCCACATTCCCGTGCTGTGCGTGGATGGGCCAACGGCTTCAGGCAAAGGCACACTGGCTTCGGCGCTGGCCTCTGCGCTGGGCTACCACTTTCTGGACTCGGGTGCGCTGTACCGCTTAGCGGCCTATGCGGCCGTGCAAAGCGGCCTAACCCTTGAAGCCACCAACGAAGCGGCCATCGCTGCATTGGCAGGCAGCTTGGACATCCGCTTTGAAGGCGAGCGCGTTTGGCTGGGCGGCCAGGACGTGAGTGAAGCCATACGCACCGAGCAAGCAGGCATGGACGCCTCGGCCGTGTCCAGCCTGCCTTCGGTACGCGCTGCGCTGATGGATGTGCAACAGCGTTTTCGGCGCCTGCCCGGCTTGGTAGCGGACGGACGGGACATGGGCACGGTGGTGTTCCCGGATGCAGGGCTCAAGGTGTTTCTCACCGCCAGCGCCCAGCGCAGAGGCGAAAGACGCTATAAGCAATTGATTTCTAAGGGAATTTCGGCTACACTCGAATCTCTTTGCGCGGACCTGGCCGCGCGCGACTTGCGGGATAGCACCCGCGCGGTTGCGCCGCTCAAGCCCGCACAAGATGCAATGCTCCTAGATAATTCCGAATTGACGGTTGAAAAATCGATCACACAGGTCTTGGACTGGTGGCAAAGCAAGCAGCTATTTGACATCCGATAAGCGGGCTTCACCAAGCTGGCGATAAGCGAAAAGTCCAGGGTTTTCCTGGCACGGCCCCCGAGGCTCCCCTCGCGCTGCATGCGCATGGTTTCGGGGTTCTACAACCTAACCCGCGGTTTACGCCGCACACAACATGTCTGAATCTTTCGCAGCCCTCTTTGAAGAGTCGCAAAAATCGTCTGAAACCCGTATCGGTGAAGTTGTCACCGCCGAAGTCGTTCGTATCGAACACAACTTTGTCGTTGTCAACGCCGGTCTGAAATCAGAGGCCTATGTGCCCCTGTCTGAATTCAAAAGCGACAAAGGCGAACTCGAAGTCCAAGTGGGCGAATTTGTCTCCGTGGCTATCGTCGCCATGGAAAACGGTTATGGCGACACCATCGTCAGCCGCGATACCGCCAAGCGCCTGGCTTCGTGGATGAGCCTAGAAAAATCCCTGGAGTCCGGCGAGTTTGTCACCGGCACCACCAGCGGTAAGGTCAAAGGCGGTCTGACCGTATTGGTCAACGGCATCCGCGCTTTCCTGCCCGGTTCGCTGGTCGATACCCGTCCCACCAAGGACTTGTCTCCCTACGAGAACAAGACCATGGAATTCAAGGTTATCAAGCTGGACCGCAAACGCAACAATGTGGTGCTGAGCCGCCGCGCCGTGGTCGAAGCCTCCATGGGTGCCGAGCGCGCCAACCTGATGTCCACCCTCAAAGAAGGTTCTGTAGTGCAGGGCGTGGTCAAGAACATCACCGAGTACGGTGCGTTTGTGGACCTGGGCGGTATCGACGGCCTGCTGCACATCACCGACATGGCCTGGCGCCGTGTGCGTCACCC
>JBBAPX010000026.1:16466-18019 GCA_040400575.1 Rhodoferax sp. | reverse complement strand
CGCCACCAGGTCGGCAGTCTCTAAGCTCTCTACTTGTGCTGTGGTCAGCGCAAAGACCTGCTGCGTCGCCAAGGCCTGGGCCTGCGCCGTCGTCAGCGCAATGATGTCGGCACTGCTCAAGATGGACACAATGCCCGTCGAGAGCGCTTGTATCGAGGCCGTACTTAGGGCTGCAAAGTCTTGCGTCTCCAAAGCCAGCACTTGGTCGCTGGTCAAGGCAAAGGCTTGGCCGGTGCTCAGCGCCTGGGCTTGGTCGGTGCGCAGGGCAATGAGCTGCTCGCTCGTCAAGGCGGCGACGACGTTGGTGCTTAAGGCCGCCACATCGCGTGTTTCGAAGACTTCCAATTGCGCAGTCGTCAGAGCATAGGCCTGTTGCGTGGCCAAGGCCTGGGCCTGCGCCGTCGTTAGGGCAATGATGTCAGCGCTACTCAAGATCGACACGGCACTTGTGGATAGCGCCTGCAAAGATGCCGTATTCAGTGCCGCAAAGTCTTGTGTTTCCAATGCCAGTATCTGATCGCTGGTCAATGCGTAGGCTTGGCCGGTCGTCAAAGCCAGCGCTTGGTCGGTACGCAGCGCAATGATTTGCGCGCTGCTCAGAGCTACCAAGGCATCGGTAGCGAGTACCACTATGTCCGCTGTAACGATGGCCGCCACTTGCGCGCTCGTCAATGCGACAGCCTGGGCAGTTGTCAGCGCCTGCGCCTGCCGTGTGCTCCATGCCGCTACTTGCGCTGTCTGTAATGACGCGATAGAGGCAGTGTTCACGGCTACAAAGTCGTCGGTAGCCAAGGCCACGATTTGCGCTGTGCCCAGGGCAAAGGCCTGCTGGGTGGTAATGGCCTGAGACTGGTCGGTTGTCAATGCCACCAACTCAGCCGTAGTCAGCGCCACCACCTGCGCCGTTTGTAAGGCGGCGATCGCATCGGATGTCAGTGCGCTGAAGTCACGCGTGTTCAGGGCTACCAATTGGGCCGTTAACAGGGCAAAGGCTTGCTGCGTGGTGATAGCCCGGGCTTGCTCGGTGCGGAGGGCCGTGATCTTAGAGGTCAACAATGCCATGACCTGCGCGGTCTGCAATGCGGCAATGCTGTCGGTAGACAAGGCCGCAAAGTCGCGCGTCTCCAAAGCAACCAGCTGGGCTGTGCTCAGGGCCACGGCTTGTTGCGTTGTAATGGCCTGCGTCTGCGATGTCGTCAGCGCGATGATGTCCGCGCTCGTCAAGGCCAGCAGCTGCGCCGTCTGCAAGGCAGCTATTGACGATGTAGTGATGGCCGCAAAGTCTTTGGTTTCAATGGCCACCAACTGCTGGGTGGTCAAGGCGATCGCCTGCGATGTGGTGAGGGCTGCAGCCTGCGACGTGGTGATCGCCGCGACTTGGCTGGTCAACAAAGCCGCTACCGCCGAGGTATTCAAAGCCGCCGTATCTTGCGGTGTCTCTAAAGCGGCTATCTGCGATGTGCCCAAAGCCACTGCTTGCTGCGTGCTAAAGCTCTGCGCTTGCGCGCTGGTCATCGCAAAGACCTGCGCTGTCGTCAAAGCCGCGATGCTGC
>JBBAPX010000026.1:0-16366 GCA_040400575.1 Rhodoferax sp. | reverse complement strand
GCCACGATCTGCTGGGTCGTCAAAGCCAGCGCCTGGTCGGTGCGCAAAGCTACCAACTCGTCGCTGATCAGAGCTGCAATCTGGCTGGTCAGCAAGGCAGCGATGCTATTGGTGCTCAGAGCCGCAAAGTCTTGAGTCTCCAGGGCCACCAACTGCGCTGTGCCCAAGGCAGCGGTCTGCTGCGTAGCTAGGGCCTGCGCCTGTTCCGTCAAGATAGCCACGATCTGCGCTGTCTTGAGCGCCGCGATACTGCGCGTGCTGATGGCCGCAATATCTTGCGTCTCCAGCGTGGCGATCTGGTCACTGGTGAGCACCACGATCTGTTGCGTGGTCAAGGCCAAGGCCTGATCGGTACGCAAAGCTACCAAGTTATCACCGCTCAAGGCCAATACTTGTGCGGTGAGCAAGGCGGCAATGCTGTTAGTGCTCAGGGCCGCAAAGTCTTGCGTTTCCAAGGAGACCAGTTGGGCCGTTGTAAGCGCGACCACTTGTTGCGTCGCCAGAGCCAGCGCCTGGTCGGTACGCAGCGCTACGAGCTGATCGCCCGACAGTGCCGCTAGCGCATTGGTCGCCAGAGCCGCTACATCACGCGTCTCCAAGGCTTGGACTTGTTCCGTCGTCAAAGCAAAAGCCTGCGCCGTAGCCAGCGCCTGTGCCTGCGCCGTGCTCAAGGCAATGATGTTGGCACTGCTCAAAAGCGATACCGTTTCAATGGCCAAGGCGCGAATAGACGCTGTGCTCAAAGCAGCAAAGTCAGCCGTCTCCATTGCTAAGAACTGGTCAACAGTCAGGGCGAATGCCTGGCCGGTGGTCAAGGCCTGTACTTGGTCGGTACGCAGGGCGACGATTTGCGCGCTAGCCAGTGCGGCAATCGACGCTGTACTCAGGCTTGCTGCGTCGCGGGTTTCCAAAGCGGCGACCTGCGCGGTCGTCAGTGCGAAAGCCTGCTGCGACGACAGCGCCTGGGCTTGTGCGGTATTGAGCGCGATAATGTTTGCACTGCTTAGCACCGACATCGTATAAGCCGTCAGCGCCTGTATGGCTGCAGTACTCAGAGCACTGAAGTCGGCCGTCTCCATCGCTAGCAGCTGCGCGGTGGTAAGCGCGAAGGCTTGCTGCGTGCTCAAAGCCTGCACCTGCAAAGTTGCCAAGGCTACGATCTGCGAGGACGAGAGCGCAGACACCGTATCCGTGCTAAGCGCAGCGATATCCGCCGTGGTAATCGCTACGATCTGCCTGGTCAGCAGCGCCACGGCTTGCGCGGTAGTCAAGGCCGCGGCCTGGCCCGTGGCCAGGGCAGCGATTTGCGCCGTCTGTAGCGCCGCAACTGCCGCGGTGTTGAGGGATGCAAAATCGTCCGAAGCCAGAGCGACTAGCTGCGCCGTTGCCAAGGTAAACACCTGCTGCGTGGACAGCACTTGCGCTTGATCGGTGCGCAGCGCGAGCAACTCAGCGGTTGTCAGAACCGCAATTTGCGCTGCCTTCAAAGCCAAGATACTGGCGGTGGTGATCGCGGCAAAATCTTCCGTCTCCAGAGCCACTAGTTGCGACGCGATCAGGTTGCTGCTTTGCTGCGTGGTAAGGCTTTGCGCCTGATCAGTCGTCAAAGCCGCTATTTGGGCCACCGTCAGCGACACCAATTGCGCGGTTTGCAATACGGCAATCGCACTGGTGCTCAGGGAGGCAAAGTCGCGCGTTTCCAGTGCCACCAGTTGCTGGGTGATCAGGGCCACGGTCTGGGCTGTGGTCAGCGCCCCGGCTTGCTGGGTCGTTAAGGCCACCACCTGGCTGGTCAGCAGCGCGGCGATCGCCGCGGTATTGAAGGTCGAAAAGTCGGGTGGCGTCTCGATCGCCGCGATCTGCGCCGTACCCAAGGCCACCACTTGCTGCGTGGCCAGCGCCTGTGACTGCGCCGTTGTCAAGGCCACAATTTGTGCCGTGGTCATCGCCGCGATGCTGCGGGTGCTGATGGACGCTAAGTCGCGGGTCTCCAGCGCTGCGACTTGCGACAGGTCCAGCGCCACCACCTGACGCGTGGTGATCGCCACCGCCTGGTCAGTGCGCAAGGCCACGATCTCATCGGTCGTCAGCGCCGCAATTTGGGCGGTGAGCAAAGCGGCAATGCTATTGGTGCTCAGGGCGGCAAAATCAGCCGTCTGTAGTGCAACGAGCTGTGCGGTATCCAGGGCAATGATTTGCTGCGTCGCCAGACCCTGTGCCTGATCGGTACGCAACGCGACCAACTGATCGGTGGACAGAGCAGCGATAGCGCTGGTGGACAGCGCGGCGGCATCACGCGTTTCTAGGGTGGCAATTTGCGCGCTGGTCAGCGCGAATGCCTGTTGCGTGGACAGCGCCTGTGCCTGTGCGGTATTGAGCGCAATGAGGTTCGCGCTATTGAGCACGGATACGGTGTAAGTCGTCAGAGCCTGGATAGCAGCAGTCGTGAGGGACGCAAAGTCTGCGGTTTCCATAGCCGCGATTTGGCCCGTGCTCAGCGCGATCACCTGGGTCGTCGTAATCGCCTGCGCCTGGTCGGTACGCAAGGCAATCAATTGTTCGCTGGTCAGCACTGCGACCGCATCGGTGGAAAGCGCCGCGATGTCGGCTGTCACGATTGCCGCCACCTGCTTGGTCGTGAGGGCAAGGGTCTGCGCCGTCGTGAGGGCCTGCGCCTGCAGGGTCAGCAGTGCCGCGATTTGCGCGGTCTGCAAGGCGGCGATCGAGGCGGTGTTGACTGCCACAAAATCGTCAGTTGCCAGTGCCACGATCTGTGCTGTGCCAAGGGCAAAGGCCTGCTGGGGCGTAATGGCCTGCGCCTGGTCGCTGGTCAAAGCCACCATTTGCGATGTATTGAGGCGAATGATCTGGGCCGTTTGCAATGCGGCAAGGCTGTCTGTCGCCAAGGCTGCAAAGTCCCTTGTTTCTATGGCTACAAGCTGTGCTGTCGTCAGCGCGAAGGCCTGCCGCGTGACCAAAGCCTGGGCCTGGTCGGTACGCAGCGCAACGATGTCTGCCGTAGTGAGGGCCACCACCTGTGCAGTTTGCAATGCAGCAAGACTGGCGGTATTGATAGCGGCGAAGTCCTGGGTCTCCATAGCCACCAGTTGGGCCGCTCCCAATGCGACTGCCTGTGCCGTCGCCAGAGCAAGCAGATCTGCGGTCGTCAGCGCAACGATTTGTTTGGTCTGCAGTGCCGCAACGCTGCTGGTATTGATTGCCGCAAAGTCTTGCGCCTCGATGGCTGCAATTTGGGCCGTCGTCAGAACCACCGCCTGCTGCGTCGCCAAAGCAGCGAGCTGCTGTGTGACCAGGGCGGCAATCTGCGCAGTATTGATGGCCACTATTTGCGCTGTCTGCAAAGCCGCGAAACTGGTGGTGTTGAGCGCGCCAATATCCAGCGTCTCTAAAGCAATAAGTTGCGCCGTCGTCAGCGCAAATGCCTGCTGGGTAGCGATAGCTGCAGCTTGGCTGCTAGCCAGCGAGACGACTTGGGCCGTGGTAAGTGCGACCACTTGGGCGGTTTTAAGGGCGGCGACACTGGCAGTGGCCAAAGCCGTGAAATCGGCCGTTTCCAAGGCCACTAATTGCGCGGTTCCCAGCGAAACCACCTGCGCAGTTTGCAAGGCTGCTGCCTGTCGCGTAAGCAAAGCTAGCAACTGACTAGTCTGCAGCGCAGCCAAACTACTGGTGCTTAGCGAAGCGACATCCAAGGACTCTAATGCAGCGATTTGCGAGGTCGTCAGCGCCACGGCCTGTCGGGTGGTGATCGACTGTGCTTGGGCCGTGGTCAGCGCGACCACTTGGGCGCTGGTCAGCACCGAGACGGTGTAGGTCGCCAGGGCAGCGATGCTGTTGGTACTCAGCGCCTCAAAGTCCGCTGTCTCGACCGCCCGTACCTGGCTGGTATTGAGTGCGACGATTTGCTGCGTAGTAAACACCGCCGCTTGGTCGGTGGTCAGGGCCACCACCTGTGCGGTGGACAAGGCCAAGACGTTGTTGGTACGCAGGGCAACGAAGTCCTGCGTCTCCAAGGCAGCAATTTGCGCGGTGCGCAAGCCTGCCACATTGGCAGTACTCAGACCGTCCACTTGCAGGGTGATCAGGGCCGCAATTCGGTCTGTCAACAAGGCCGCAATCTGGTTGGCAGAGAGTGCTTGCAAGTTAGTGGTGGTCAGCACCACCAGGTCGCGTGTCTCGATGGCAGCTAACTGGTCGGTATTGAAAGCACTGATATTGAAGGTACTCAGCGCCGCAACCTGTTCGGTCGTCAATGCCACTATCTGGTTAGTATCCAGTGCAGTAAATTGCGCAGTGCGCATCGCGCGGATATTGGTGCTGGTGAGCACCTCCACATCCCGCGTTTCTAGCGCCAACACCTGGTCGGTGCGCAGGGCGGAGATATTGGTGGTGCTGAAGTTCAGCACCTGCTCGCTTGAAAGCGCAGCAATTTGCGCCGTCTCTAAAGAGGCCAATTGGCTAGTTAGCAGGGCGCGGATATTGGCGCTGGTAAATGCCTCAATATCGCGCGTCTCTATCACCACCAACTGATCGGATAGCAGCGCCACGACATTGGCAGAACTCAGGCCAAGCACCTGCGCTGTCGTCAAGCCAACGATTTGCTCAAGCGTCACAGACCTGACCTGACCGCTGGTAAATGCGCGCAGCTGATCGGTCGTCATCGCGGCCACTTGGGCTGTAGCCAGCGCCTCGATCTGGTCGGTCCGAATCGATGGCACCTGGTAGGTGTTGAAGCTGGACAGTTGCAGCGTCGTCAGCGCCTGCGCTTGCTCAATCAACAAAGCTACGATTTGCGCGGTCCGCAAGGCCTGGATATTGATGGTGGTCACCGCCACCAGGTCTTGCGTCTCCAGAACTACCACTTGGTCAGTGGTCAAAGAGCTGATGTTGTAAGTGCTGAGACCTGCCACTTGCCAGGTCTGCAGCGCAGCGATTTGGTTCACATCTAGCGCAGCAATTTGGTAGGCCGATAGCGCTTGCAAATTGTCGGTGGTGATTACGACCAAGTCTTGCGTTTCAAACGCGACTATTTGATCGGTGGTCAATGCCGTGATGTTGAAACTGCTCAGGGCGGCTACTTGCCCCGTAGTCAGCGCCACAATTTGTCCTGCGCCCAAAGCGGCGAACTGCACCGTGCTCATAGCGCGCAAGTTGGTACTGGTCAGCACCTCCACATCTTGCGTTTCGAATGCGGCGACCTGCTCGGTGCGCAAGGCGGTGATGTTGCGGGTACTCAGGTCCGCCGTCTGCTGCGTGGTCAGGGACACCACCTGCCCGGCTGTCAGCGCGGCAAACTGGTCGGTGCTCATGGCGCGCAGGTTGGTGCTGCTAAGGACCTCGACGGCACGCGTTTGCAATGCTGGCACCTGGGCTGTGGTCAAAGCGCTGATATTGCGCGTGCTCAGGGCCACCGCCTGGTCCGTGGTCAAGGCGTCGATTTGCGATGTCAGCAAGGCAGCAAACTGGGCCACTTGCAGTGCGCGGATTTGATCGCTTTCCAACACCACGACCTGATCCACGCCAAAGGCTTGAATTTGCGTGGTAGTGAGCGCCACCAGCTGCGCGGTGGTGAGCGTCGGTACCTGGTCGGTCAACAAGGCGGCCACCTGCGCGGTACGCAAAATTGCGGCGTTTGCAGTCGTCAAGGACACCAAGTCCTCGGTTTGGAGTGCCACGACCTGGGCGGTAGTCAGCGAGACCACGTTAAAGCTGCTTAGCGCTGCGACCTGGCCGGTGCTCAATGCGACGACTCGGTCGGTCTGCAAGCTTGCAATTTGGTCTGCCGTCAAGATGCGCAGATTGGCGGCATTGAGGACCACCACGTCGCTTGTCTCGATCGCTGCCAACTGCGCAGTGCGCAGGGCGGTCATATTGAAGGTACTCAGACCCACAAACTGATCCGTCGTAAGCGCCACTATTTGCGAGGTCGTCAAGGCTGCAAACTGGTTGGTGCTCATCGCACGCAAATTAGTGCTGGTCAGCACCTCGGTATCGCGTGTCTCTAGTGCCGCCACTTGGCGTGTGCTAAAGGCCGTGATATTGCGGGTGCTCAGAGATTCAACCTGGTTGGTGGTCAAGGCCTCAATTTGCGCCGTTTGCAAAGCGACCAACTGATCGGTCGTCAGGATACGAATATTGGTACTGATCAGCACCTCAATATCACGCGTTTCCATGGCGGCGAGTTGTTTGGTGCTCAGGCCGGTGATGTTGCGTGTACTCAGCGCAACAACCTGTTCAGTGGCCAATGCCTCGATTTGGGCGGTTGCGAAGCTGACTACCTGATCGGTACTCAGGGCACGGATGTAGTCCGTGTTCAACACTTCAATCTGGCGCGTCAACAAAGATTGCAGTTGGGCCGTGGTCGTGCCATAGGCCTGCGCCGGCGACAAGGCCGGGACCTGGCTGGTGAGCAGCGCAGAAATTTGCGCGGTAGCCAGCGCCTGCACGTTGTAGCTGGTCAGCACCGGGACATGCAAAGCCACCAACTGGTCGCTGAACAAGGCCCGGACGTTGACCGTGGTGAGGCCAAGGGCCTGGTCCGTGCCGATGGCAAATACCTGGTCTGTTGTGAGCGCCTGCATCTTGGCGGTCGAAAACGTCTTTAGGCTGGCAATACTCAACGCGGCCACGTCCACCGGCTCTATGGCCTGGATTTGCGCGGTCGTCATGGCGGCGATCTGCGCAGTGACCAGGTTGCCGATTTGGTCGGTAGTCATGGCCACCACCTGACCGGTGGACAAGGCCGCTGTCTGCGCGGTAGACAAGCTGTAGGCCTGCACAACCGTCAAGGCCTGAATTTGGTCGGTCGTCAGTGCATAGGCCTGTGCGGTGGACAGGCTAACTAGCTGCTCTATCTGTACCGCGGGAACTTGCCCCGTGGTGAGGGCTGCGATTTGCGCAGTCTCCAAGGCACGCAGGTTGACGGTGCTTAACACCACCACGTCCCGTGTCTCGATCACGGCGACCTGGGCGGTGGTCAGGGCGTTGGCGTTGGCAGTGCTAAAGCCTGCGAACTGGCTTTGCGTGAAGGCGACCACCTGATCGGTGGTCAATGCAGCAATTTGGTCGCTGGCCAGTACATTGATTTGCGGCTGGGTCAATACCTGGACCTGCTCGGTAATTAGCGCGGCCAGCTGGGCCGTGGCCATCGCCTGCACATTGGTAGTCGTCAGGACCGCGATATCGTCGGTCCTCACGGCTACCCACTGCGAAGTGGTCAATGCTGCTGTATTGGCGGTGCTCAAGCCGTAGGCCTGGGCAGTAGTCATGGTGGTAATTTGCTCGGTGGTGACCGCCACCAATTGTGCAGACGAGAGCGTACGGATATTGGCCGTGTTGAGCACCGGCAGGAACATGGCCACCAGCTGGGCTGTGCTCAGTACGCTGACGTTGACGGTGCTCAGACCATCCGCTTGCGCCGTGGTGAGGGCCGCCATCTGGTCAGTGATCAAACTACTGACTTGCGCTGTACTCAAGGCAAGCAAATTGGGGTTGGTCAACACCACCAAATCATCGGTTTGCAAGGCCACTACCTGGCTGGTCGTGAGGGCGCTGATATTCGCAGAGGACAGTCCAAAGGCTTGCCAGCTAGTCAATGCCACGATCTCATCGGTAGTCAGCGCCGCCACTTGCGCCGAGGACAACGCACGGATACTGGCCGTTGGCAACACCGCAAAGTCGCGTGTTTCCATAGCAACCAATTGGGCAGTGCCCAGCGCGGCTATTTGGCGGGTGGTCAGCGCCTGGGCTTGCGCTGTGCTCAAGGCCTCGACCTGGCTCGTTAACAAGGCCGCGGTGTTGGCTGTCGTAATAGCCACCACCTGCCCTACGCGCAAGTTGGTGAACTGGCTCGTTATCAGGCTTACCGTCTGCAGGCTGGTCAAGGCGGCGATATTTTCGGGCTGCAGCGCCGCCACGTCTGCAGTCTCCAAGACCGGTATTTGCGCGCTGGTCAGGCTCAGGGTGTTGGCCGTGCTCAGCGCCGCAGCCTGGCTGGTCGTCAAAGCCAGCAACTGACCATCGGTCAGGCTGGGGATTTGGCTAGATTTAAGGGCTACAACCTGGGCGTTAGCCATCCCGGAAAACTGCGTCGTTGTCAGTGCCACTAACTGGCTGGTGCGCAAGGCTTGGACATTGTCTACCGTGATGGCGCGCAGGTCGACCAGCTCAATGGCTGGAATTTGATCGACCGTGAAGGACTGGACATTGGCAGTGCTCAAGCCCTGGAACTGCGCCGTGGTCAAGGCCACCACCTGATCGGTGGTCAACACGCTAACTTGGCGTGATGGCATGACGCGCAGATTGGCCGTGGTCAAGACCGCAATATCCGCGGTTTGTAGCGCGACGACTTGTGCCGTAGTCAGCGCGATCACGTTGTAGCTGCTCAAGGATTTCGCCTGGGCAGTGGTCAAAGCAACAATCTGGTCGGAATTGAGCGTGGCCAGTTGGGTATTGATCAAACTGACCACTTGCGATGTCAGCAGAGCTTCTACCTGCTGGGTCGCCAACGCCAGCAATTGGGCACTAGCCAGGCGCTGCACATTGGCGGTGGTCAGCGCGATGATGTCGGCGGTCTCTAGGGCCTGCACCTGGGCAGTTGCCAAAGCTGCGACGTTGTCCGGACTCAGGCCCGCTACCTGAGAAGGCGCTAGCGCGCTGATTTGTGCGGTACTCAAAGCAAGCAGTTGCCCGGCACCCATAAAGGTCAGATTAAACGGCGTGATCGCCGCTACATCCTGGGTTTGCAGCGCACTGATCTGGGAGGTGCCCAGAGCGGGAATATTGCTCCAGTACCAGGCCGCCAACTGCATCGTCGTCAAGGCGACCACTTGGTCGGTCGTCAACGCCGGCACCTGGCTTGAGGCAAGGCCATAGGCAATTTGGGAGGGCGTTAAGGCGACGATTTGATCTTCCAACAGCGCTGCTATGGCAGTGGTGGAGAAGGCTTGGAGGTTCAGTCGGCTGATCAGCGCCACTGAACGCGTGGTGAGGGCCTGCACTTGCGCGGTTGTCAGGGCGCCAGCGAAGGTAGTGCTCAGCCCATAAGCCTGGCCGGTCGTCAAGGCAGCGATCTGATTAGTGCTCAGAGACAAGACCTGCCGCGTTGACAGAACGGCTAAGTTCGTTGGCGTCAACACTGGCAGATTGATCGCAGCCAATTGATCATCGGTCAGCGCCACGACATTACCAGTGCTAAGGCCTGCAGCTTGGGCGGTCGTAAGGGAGGCAATTTGCAGCGTTGTCAACGCAGCAAACTGGGCGGTGGTGAAGGCCGGGAATTGCGCGGTAGTCAGCACCGCCATGTCTCGCGCTTCAATGCTGACAACTTGCGCGGTGGACAAGGCACTGAGGTTGGCAGTCCCGAAGTTAGACACCTGCGCAGTTGTCAGTGCAGCAATTTGGTTTGTGCCCAGGGCCAACACCTGCGGGGCCGACAGAGCGTTGACACTGGCGTTGGCGAGTACTGACAAATCGTCGGTCTGCAGCGCGCTCACCTGTGTGGTTGTTAGCGCACGTACCGTCGATGCAGCAAACACGGCTACCTGCGCGGTGGTCAGCGCGCTCACCAGGTCGGTACGCAGTGCAGCCAGCGCTACGGTACTGAGGGCCAGCACACGGTCCACTGACAGCGCGCCAATGTGGTCTGTTCGTAAGCTTTCGGCCTGCACCGCGCTGAGCAAGCCAAACTGCCCCAAGGCCAGGGACGCCACTTGACTGGTCGCAAGCACAGGCACCTGGGCGCTGGTAATGGCTCGAAGCGCCGAGGTGCTCAGGCTCACCAAGGTAACCGTTTGCAAAGCCAAGACCTGGTCACTGCCCAGCACCGATACAAAGGTGGTTGACAGGCTGGCTGCCTGCGCTATCGTCAAAGATGCAATTTGCTGCGTCGTGAGCGCGCCGACTTGCAAGGTCGAGAAGGCAGCCACATTACTGATGGTCAATATCGGAATATTGATCGCAACCAATTGCGCTGTCGTCAATGCGGCAATATTACCTGTGCTCAGACCATAGGCCTGGGCCGTAGTTAAGGCCGCAATTTGGGATGTAGTTAAAGAGGCAAACTGGTCACTGGCCAGGGCGCGCAAATTGTCCGGGGTAAGCACTGCAAAATCAGCTGTCTCCAGTGCCACCAGTTGGTCTGTACCGAGCGCCCGAACCAATACGGTGGTGAGCGCCGCGACCTGCGACGTAGCCAGTGCAATGATCTGGGAACTGTCCAGTACCGCGCTTTGGGCCGTGTTCAAAGCCACGACATTAGAAGTACGCAGGGCCGCCAGGTCAACCGTCTGCATAGCGGCAAGCTGCTCAAGGGTCAGGGCTTTGACGGTGGCAGCGTTCAGGTTGTATACCTGCTCAGTCGTCAAGGCCGTGATCTGGTCTGTCCGCAAAGCGGCCACTTGGGCGCTGGCCAAGGCTGACAAACCGGCGCTGGTGAGCACCGCGACGTCCTGTGTTTGCATCGCCGCTATCTGCGAGGTACCAAGCGCTGCAGTGTTTACCGGCGTAAATCCTGACCACTGCTGCGTCGTCAGCGCTTCCATCTGGCTGGTTCCCAAAGAGGCGACCTGCACGATAGACAAGCCAGCGAGCTGCGCGGTACCCAGAGCGCTGATTTGCGTATCGGTCAAGGCAGCGGCGCGCGGCGGGCCTGCAATGGTGTTGGGCGCTCGCGTTCCATTGGCGACTAATTGATCGGGGGTTGTCAATAGACCCGCAATTTGCTTGGTAGATAAGGCCGTCAACTGGGCTGTGACGAGCGCCACCAGTTGGGTCGTCGACATTGCCTGCAATTGGGTAGTACCCAAGACCTGCATATCCTCAATAGGAAGCAATGCAATACTGGCGGTGCTCAAGGCGTTGACGTCGGCAGCACTTAGCGCTGCAATCTGACCCGTTGTAAGCGCCAGAAGTTGTTCGCTACTGAAGACAATAATTTGGCTGGTGCTGAGGGTGCGCACGTTAGCGGTGCTAAGTGCAATCACATCCGCTTCTTCTATCGCTGCAACTTGTGCAGTACCTAAAGCGGCGATTTGGCTGGTATTGAAGGCCTGCACCTGCCCTGTTAACAAGGCGGCAATTTGGGCAGTGCCCATGCCAGCGGTCTGCTCCACGGTCAGTGCACGCACTTGCAGCGAATTAAGTGCCACAATTTCCGCTTTACTCATGGCGGCCACTTGCGAGGGATCGAATCCGCGCAGGTTAGCTGTGGTCAGAGCGGCCACTTGGCGGGTGGTCAACGCCAACACCTGATCGGTTGTCAGCGCTGCTAGCTGGGCCGTTAACAAGGTTTGCAGATGGGTCGTCGTAATAGACGCGATGGCGCCAGTGGACAAGGCTGCTGTCTGCAAGGTCGCTAAAGCGCGCAGATTAGCGCTGCTAAATCCAGCGGCTTGCGCTGACGTCAGACTGGCGACCTGTTCAGTGCTTAAAGCAGCAATCTGGCGCGATGAAAGTACCTGCACGTTGGCTGTGCTCAGCGCTGCCAGGTCTGCTAACTCGATGCTGCCAATTTGCAAGGTCGTCAATGCGGCGACGTTTTCTGGATTCAGTGCCCGAACTTGCGCAGTCGTCAGCGCAATAATCTGAGCCTGCGTTAGGGTCGCCACGGCCTTGGTGACCAACGCGCGCAGGTCGCCCGTGTCTAAAGCTGCGATTTGATCGGTACGCAAGCTCGCGATCGCCGCAGGGTTCAGGCTCGCCGCTTGCGCGGTAGTAAAGGCCGTGATCTGACTGGTGCTCAAGGCTGCCAACTGGTTGGTATTCAGTGAGGCTATCGCTGTGCCACTTAAGTTGGCGAAGTCTAGATTTTCAAGCGCCAGCAATTGCGCAGTCTGAAGGCCCGA
This sequence comes from Rhodoferax sp., assembly GCA_040400575.1. Taxonomy (GTDB): domain Bacteria; phylum Pseudomonadota; class Gammaproteobacteria; order Burkholderiales; family Burkholderiaceae_C; genus Allorhodoferax. Next base: position 4,502 of record JBBAPX010000026.1, on the reverse strand, counting down.
CACGTTGGCCACTGTCAAGGCCTTGGCCTGCGCCGTCGTCAGCGTGAAAACCTGCGCAGTGGACAGGCTGGCAATCTGACTCGATGTCAACGAAGGCAGCTGGGCCGGCTTCAAGGCCAATACTTGCGAACTTGTCAACGCACTGATTTGCGAGCTTAGAAGCGCCGCCAAATTACCCGCTGACAGCACTGCAATATTGGCGGTGCTTTGCATCACCACAGATGCGGTGCTCAGTGCAACTACGTTGGCAGTGCTAAATGCATAGGCTTGGGCACGGGTCAGCGCCGCGGCCTGTGCAGTGGTCAGTGAACTGACCTGGCTGTCCAACAATGCGTTGAAGCTGCCCACTTGCAATGCGGCTATGTCCGCCGTTTCAATTGTGATGAGCTGGGCGCTGCTCAAGGCTGTTAACACCGTATTGGACATGCCAAGGAACTGCGCCGTAGTCAGCGCAACCACCTGATCCGATGACAAAGCCAAAACCTGATCGCTAGAGAAGCTGCCCAGATTCGGTGAACTGAGGGCATTAAGCTGGGTGTTGCCCAAAGCGCTGACTTGATCGGCGGTGAGGCCTGAAACATTGCTGACGCTCAATCCAGCGATCTGCGCTGTACTGAGACTGAGTAGCTGCGCAGTACTCAGCGCCGCAATCTGTACGGGGGCAAAAGCACGCAGCTGCGAGGTATCTAGCGCGGCTAATTCGCTGACGTCCAACGCAAACACCTGCGAAGTAGTCAGGGCACCCACATTGGTGCTGCTCATGCCGGCGATTTGCCAGGTTGCCATGGCAACTACTTGGCTTGTACCCAGCGCGGCCAGCTGCGTATTGTCTAGCGCACGAATATTGTTGACAGAGAGTTGCAGCAGATCGGCAGACTCTATTGCTGCAATCTGCGAGGTCAAGAGGGCGCGCACATTGCCTGTATTGAGTGCTGACACCTGCGAAGTCTGCAAGCTAAGCACGAGATCGCTGGATAAGCCGGCGATTTGTGGAGCCAAGAGTCCCACCACCTGATGGGTGGCCAGCGACTGCAGTTGGTCGCTGCTAAGCGAAGCCACTTGCGCAACCACCAAAAAGGATATTTGCCCCGTCGTCAAGGCCAGCAGGTTATCGCTGCCGATTGCGCGAATCTGCGAGGTCGCCAGTGCCAGCAAATTAGCACTGCTCAGTGCGTTGACCTGTAGCGTTGTGAGTGCAGCAATTTGTTCAGTTGCAAGCGAGCGCCATTGATCAGCCAACAAAGCGCGCACATTGGAGGTGGACAGCGCTACCAGGTCTTGCGTTTCCAGTGCGACGATGTGTTGGGTTCCCAAGGACCTTACTTGAATGGTATTTAGCGCCTGCCATTGCCCGGTGGTCAATGCCTGGATTTGTTCGGTCGTAATGCTCTGAATTTCATTTGTGTAAAGCGCGGCCACCTGTGATGCGAGCAAGGCAGCTATCTGGCTGGTTCCCAGCTCTTGCAGGCGGCCGCTGCCCGCGGTCTGCAACATACCAGCGACCTGCGCTGTGCTCAGGCTGACCAGTTGATCCGTGCCCAAGGCAGCCAATTGATCGCCTGACAGCGCGTTGACCTGCGCGCTGCTCCAGACAGCTAGGTCACGGGTGTACAAAGCCGCAATATTTGCGGATCCGAGCGCCCGGACATTGGCTGTGGTCATTACCGCGTACAGCGTTGTCCCCATCGCAAACAACTGACCCGAACTTAGCGCCTGCCATTGCGCTGCGCTTATGACGCGCAAATTAGCCGCAGTCATGGCTGCGATATCTGCCGTTTCCAGCGCGGCAAACTGGTCGCTGGTCAAACTAAGGATGTTGGCCGTACTCAGCGAAGCGATTTGCAAGGTGCTGAGCGCTGCAATCTGACCGCTGTCCAGCGATTGCCATTGGCTCGATGTCAGCGCGCGCAAGCTATCCACTGCCAAGGCTGCGAGATCCGAAGTTTCAATAGAGACAATTTGCGCAGTGCGCAGGGCTCTGAGGTTTGCGGACGTCAACGCAAAGGCTTGCTCGGTACTCCAAGCTGTAATCTGATCAGACGTCAGCGCACGCAATTGCTCAGAATTGAACGCGCGAAGGTTCGCCGGGCTAAAGACCGCAATACCCACAGTTCCCAAAGCTGGTATCTGGTCCGTCGTCAGGGCCAAAATATTGGTCGCACCCAGCGCATTGAGCTGAACCGTACTCATCGCCACGAGTTGGCTGGTAAGTAGGGTGGCAACTTGCGCAGTGCTGAGATTGACCATCTCCGAGCTGACCAGGGCCGCAATGTCATCGGTCTGGATCGCCATCACCTGCGATTTGGACATGGCGCGCAGATTAACCATGCGTAAGGCTGCAAACTGGCTGGTACTTAGGGCGCCAATTTGGTCGGTGGTCAGGCCGGCGATCTGCGAGGTGCTCAAAGATAAAACTTGCGCAACATCAAGACTTACCACTTGCTCTGGTGTCAGTGCGGACGTATTCCGAGTACCCAATGCCACCACTTGGGTCGCGCTCAAGGCATGCAACTGATCACTGGTCAGGGCCGCGACTTGCAAGGTAGCGAATGCCCGAATGTTGGCGCTGCCCATGGCTGAGATGTCTGCGGTCTCGAGCGCGACGATTTGCGCTGTACCCAGCGCGTTCGCATTGACCGTACTCAAGCTCTGAATCTGTAGGGTGCTCAAGGCCAGCACTTGATCGGTGCGCAAAGCCACGACCTGCGCTGTGCTCATGACACGCAAGAGGCTAGGATTGAGCGCCGCCAAATCTGCCGTTTCCAAGGCCGCAATCTGGCTGGTTTGCAAAGCAACAATGCCGGAGGTCGTAATGGCGGCTGCTTGCCCGACACTAAGCGCCAATAGCTGATCGCCACTCAAAGCATATGCTTGGGCGCGCGTCAAGAAGGAGACTTGCCGCGTGGTTAGCGCTGATATTTGGTCCGTACTCAAAATCGACGTCTGCGAAGTAAGCAGTGCCTGAATTTGATTGCTTGCCAGCACCGCCACATCGTCCGTGCCCATGGCCAAAAGCTGGTCCGAATTCAATGTGATGAGATGAACCGTACTGAGGCTGCTCGCCTGACTGGTAGTCAAGGCCGCAATCTGGTCGGTGCGCAACTGTTGCACTCGATCGGTAGCCATTGCACGCAAGCTGCTTGTGCTCAATGCCGCGATATTGGCGGTATTGAGCACAAGCACCTGGTCAATGGTCAAGGCATTCGCTGAGGAGGTATTGAGTGAGGCCACTTGCGCGGTAGTGATGACCGTTACTTGGTCGGTCGTGAAAGCACTGATTTGCGCGGCTTTGAGCGCCCGCAGCTGGGCGGTGCTGAGTGCAAGCAAGTCATCGGTTTGTATGGCTTGCACTTGGCTGGTCACAAAGGCTGCTATTTCAGCCGTGCGCAAGACTGCAAATTGCGCGGTGCTCAATGTGGCCACCTGGTCCGTGCTCATTCCGGCGGCCTGCGCAGTAGCGAGCGAGGACACCTGCTCAAGCGTTAACGCAACGATCTGACTGCTGTTCAAAACATCGATACGAGCACCTGCAACCACCACGGATTGGCGTGTTGTCAAGGCTACCGCTGTATCAGGCGCCTTGAGCAGGGATACCAGTTGCGCGGTGCTCAGCGAGGCGATCTGCGAGGTCACTATTGCTGCGACCTGACTGGTCGTAGTGGCCACGAATTGTGCGGTGCTCAGGCTACCAAGTTGCTTGGTCGACAAAGCCACCCATTGACTGGTAAGTAAGGAACTTGCGCCCACGTTGCTCAATAAGGCAACCACCTGGTTCTCATTGAGTACTGCCAGTTGATCGGTCGCCAAGGCTCTGAGTTGATTCACGCTGATCGCGCGTAAGCTCGATGTCGTAAGCGCCCCCAAATCGATAGACTCGATCGCTGCAACTTGCGCCGTCCCCAAGGCCGTAATGGTATTAGTACCCAGCCCGGCAAACTGACCGGTACCAAAAGCGACAATTTGGCTGGTCGCCAAAGCCCTGACCTGAGCGCTATCCAAGGCCCGAAGATTGATAGCCACCAATGCGGCTACGGCATCGGTTTGCAGCACCAACAGCTGTTCGGCGGTCAAGGCCATGAGGTTTTTGGTGCCCAAGCCGGCCGCCTGGTTCACCGATAACTGCGCGATCTGGTCCGTCGTAAAAGCCCGTATCTGCTCCGAGCTAAAGCTGCGCAAATTTGCAGTGCTCAGCGCAACCATATCGGCAGTACCTAATGCGGTAATTTGATTCGCCAACAATGCACTGATATTGAAGTCGCCCAGGCCCACGACTTGCGCAATGCTTAAAGCCGCAATTTGAGACGTGGTAACCGCTCTGACTTGCGCGGTCGTCAGTGTCCGCAAATTGCGGGTTTCGATCGCAGCGACATCCTGGGTCTGCAATAGCGCAACTTGTCCGCCGGTTAAAGCCCGGACATTGACCGAACTCAGGTTGGCTATTTGGTCCGTCGTCAGGGCAACGATCTGGTCTGCATTGAGCGCGGCAACTTCAGCACTGCTTA
>JBBAPX010000025.1:0-20420 GCA_040400575.1 Rhodoferax sp. | reverse complement strand
CTGCCATCAGGGCTGAAAGCCATGCCGTCTGGCAGGCTGCCGACGGTTACTTTTTTCAAGTAAGTGGCATTACCTTGCGCATCAAGCTTGTAAAAAGCAACTACACCTGCGTCTGTTTTTGGCTGCGCCTGAACGGCAATGGCCATCAAGTTGCCAGTAACAGCCAAGGTTTGTACGCCACCTGCTGTGAACCCGTTGCCATTCACATGGGGTGCAACTGAAATAACACCGCCTGCGGTGAGATTGCTGGCCGTGGTGGGGTTGGCAAGTGCTGTGCTGCTGAGCTTAGATAGAGAAATTCTTTGGAATGAAGAAGGCGCTGTAGGGGTATCAACGGTGATGAAAATGGACCGGCTTTCAGAATGGTAGGCAACAATTTCTGCAACGCCTGCGCCTGGGTTGAGTGCGTAACGGCCGATCAATGTTGCTTTAGGCGTTAAGTCGGGCGCTATAGAAACAGCGCAACCGGACAGGGTCATGAGGGAGATTGCCAGTAAAAATGCACTCGGAATTTCGATTTTCATGTAAGGCTTTTCAAGTGTTAACTATGCGCCCCAATTTAAAGATGAAATATGACCAAATTGTGAAATTTTGATGGCTTTGCGGCCCGAGCGCGATGGTTTTCAATCTAATCTTGATATGGGTCGTAGAGATAGCGAATCAAGTAACTCGGACTTAAAACTTGCTGCAAAAGATATTGAGTGCTAGCATCCTGCGAGCCATCCGATGGCAGCTAAGTCAAAGAAGTCATTGCGTGAAGTAGAGGTCTAAAGGTGTCTTCACACCGCAGCGCTCGCAGGTTTAAAGCCTGCTTTCGCCAACTGGGGGCTGCGACAACAGCGCATCCACAAGCCTTTATTTAAAACCTACACGGTCCAACATTTGTTGCACCTTGATTTGGTTCATGCCTACGGTGCTGATGGGCACCAGCTCGCTTTTGAAGTTGCCTCCGGTCATGGCTAAAAGGGCGGGGTTGTCCAGCTTCAAGCCCTTGACTACAGGCCATTCGTTGTTGCCGTTGGCAAAGTGGTTTTGTGCATCGGGGCTGACCAAGTATTCCAAAAACTTCAGGGCGTTGGCCTGGTTCTTGGCGTAACGCGCCACTGCGCCACCGGCCACGTTCACATGCGTGCCCCAGCTTTGCTGGTTGGGAAACACCACACCCACGCGCTCGGCCACGGCTTTGTCGGCCGGGTTGGTGGAGCGCATCAGCCGCGCCAAGTAATAGGTGTTGGTCACGGCTATGCCGCATTCGCCACTGGCCACGGCTTTGATTTGATCGGTGTCGCCGCCTTTAGGGGAGCGGGCCATGTTCTCGACCATGCCTTTGAGCCAGCTTTCGGTCTTTTCAGCGCCCAGGTGTTCGACCATCGAACCAAACAAGCTCAGGTTGTAGGGGTGTGAGCCAGAGCGTAGGCACAACTGGCCTTTGTTTTTGGGGTCGCCTAATTCTTCGTAGGTGTCTACGTCCTCACGTTTGATTTTGAGCTTGTCGTAAACGACCACGCGGGCGCGGGTGGACAGGCCAAACCAAGTGGTGCCGTCTTCGCTGGGCTTCGCGCGCAGCTGGGCGGGAATGGCGCTTTCTAAGATTTTGGATTTGACGGGCAAGAACATGCCCTCCACCTCGCCGCGCCACAAGCGGGCTGCGTCCACCAACAAAATGACGTCGGCCGGTGAGGCAGTGCCCTCGGCCCTGAGCCGGGCAATGATGCCGGCGTCGTCCGAATCGACGCGGTTGATCTTGATGCCCGTCGCTTTGGTGAAGTCGCTGTACAGGGCTTCATCGGTGGGGTAGTGCCGGGCGGAGTACAGGTTGATGACCTGCGTATCCGCCCAGGCCGATAGGCTGAAAAATCCCGCGCTGACAATACATAGGGCAAAAGACAAAACAGAAGGTGTGCGCGGCATAGCCCGATTCCAAGTTGATAAGCTTGAAATCAGTATAGCTCAAATGCGAATAATTCTCATTTGATAAACAGACAATACGCCCGCGCCCTTTGCTGCTTTTCTCGTGAAGTCTCAGCAGAGGCGCAGTTAAGGCTCAGTAAAAGCTCAATGGCGGCGCAGCGTGCGGCTGAGCAAAATCACTGGCAGCAAGCCCACCAGCACCAAGGCCAGCGAGGGCAAAGCCGCTTCGCCCAAGCGTTCATCGCGGGCCAACTGGTAAGCCATAACTGCCAAGGTGTCGGTGTTGAAGGGGCGCAGCACCAAGGTGGCCGGCAGCTCTTTCATCACATCGACCAGTACCAGCAGCGTGGCAGCAGCAACCGGTTTTTTGAGCAGGGGCCAATGCACACGGCGTACCAGTGCAAAGCCCGCGGTTCCCAGCATCCGCGCGCTGTCGTCCAGCGAGGCAGGCACCCGCGCATAGCCGCTTTGCACCGACTGCAAAGCCACTGCCACAAAACGCACCAGATACGCCCAGACCAGACCCAGCACCGTAGCGGTGAGCCAATAACCTACGCCCGATTGCGGCCAGGTCGCTTGCACCCAGCCCACAGGCAGCAGCAAGCCCACCACAATCACAGCGCCCGGCACGGCATAGCCCAAGCTCACCACGCCCATTACTCGGCGCGTGAGCCAGTTGGGATGCAAGCGGGCCTGCGCGGCCAGCAGCATGGCCGCGCCTACGGCCATCAAGGCCGTCATGCCACCCAGCGACAAGCTGGTGACGGACCATTGCACAAAGCGTGACCAAGGCAAATCCATCAGGCCATCGCCTTGCAGCAAGGCGCGCAACATGAAGAGGACGGGCAACACAAAACCAAATAACACAGGCAGCATGCAAAGCAGCCACACCAAGGCGGCACCCGCGCCGTGCAACTTCAAAGCTTGTGAATCAACGCCCTGGCGGTCCACGTGGGCGATGGAAAAACGCAAACGCGATTGCGCACGTTGCTCCGCTGCCAACACGAGCACGACTACGACCAGCAATAAGGTGGCCAACTGCGCCGCGGCAATGCGGTTGTCCATGACCAGCCAGGCTTTGTAAATGCCCGCGGTGAAGGTCTGTATGCCAAAGTAGCTCGATACGCCAAAGTCAGCCAGTGTTTCCATCACGGCCAATGCCGTACCCGCCGCAATGGCTGGCCGGGCCAGCGGCAAAGCCACGCGCAGGATCCGGCGTGTCAATGGCGCGCCGAGTAAGCGCGCCGCTTCCATCAAATGGTTGGCGCGCTCCGACAGTGCGCTGCGGGCCAGCAAATACACATACGGATAAAGCGCAAGGGTGAACACACACGCTGCGCCCCATACATTACGCACCTCGGGAAATACGCGACCCTCTAAGCCAAACGCCGCCCGAATACCGGTTTGCAGCGGGCCGCTAAATTGCAGGTAGTCGGTGTAGGCATAGGCCACTACATAGGCGGGCATGGCCAGGGGCAGCAGCAAAGCCCACTCCAAAGTGCGGCGCATCGGAAAGTCAAACAGCGTGACCGCAGCCGCTGACACCGTGCCCATGCTGATTACGCCCGCACTCACCAGCAGACATAGCAAGAGCGAGGTGCCCACGTAGTCGGGCAAGACGGTGTTGGCCATCTCGGCCAAGATGCTGGCAGATGCCGGGTTCCACTGCGCCCAAGACCACAGCACGGTCAGCACCGGCAGTGCCAGCAGCAAGGCCAGCACAAGCAAGATCCAGCGAAAAAACAGGCGGTAGCTCAAAACCATGGGGCATTGTAGGTAGCCGCATAAGAGAGCTTGCCCAAAGGCCGTCTCTACAATGACGCGATGTTTTTAGATGTTGTTCAGCTTTCGGTCAGTTACCCGGACCGTAGCCACCCCTCGGTGGACGGCGTGACTTTGGGCCTGCATGCCGGTGAAATGGGCGTGCTTATTGGCCCTTCGGGGTGTGGCAAAACTACGCTCTTGCGCGCTGTGGCGGGTCTGGAGCGTGCCAGTGCCGGTGAGATTGGGCTGGCCCAATCGGTGGTCAGCAGTGGCAGTGTGCATGTGGCACCCGAGGCACGGCGCATTGGCATGGTGTTTCAAGACTATGCCCTTTTTCCCCATTTAAGCGTGCAGGATAACGTGCGCTTTGGCCTGCACAAATTGCCGCGACCAGCACGTGAAGCGCGCGTGCGCGAGGTGCTGGCCTTGGTCGGTTTGGCCAGCAGCGCCCAGCGTTATCCGCACGAGTTGTCGGGCGGCCAGCAGCAGCGCGTGGCCTTGGCGCGCGCTTTAGCGCCCAAGCCGCAATTGCTGTTGCTCGATGAGCCATTTTCAAACCTGGATGTTGAGTTGCGCGAGCGCTTGGCCTTGGAGGTGCGCGGCATTTTGAAAGAAGCGCAAATCACGGCCTTGTTCGTAACGCATGACCAAATGGAAGCCTTTGCGATTGGCGATGTGATTGGCGTCATGTCCGAAGGCCGCTTGCACCAGTGGGACGATGCCTACACGCTCTACCACCGGCCCGCTACGCGCTTTGTGGCCGAGTTCATTGGCCACGGCGTGTTCACGCCGGCCACGCTGCGCACAGAAAACGAGCAAATCGTGGTGCACACCCCCATGGGCGATTTGGTGGATGTTGCGGAGTGCCCGCTTCCCTTTGCCGTCGCTTCGGGAGAGTACGATGTACTGCTGCGCGCCGACGATATCGTGCACGACGACGATGCGCCGGTGAAGGCCGAAATCATTCGTAAATCATTTCGCGGCTCTGAGTTTTTGTACACCTTGCGCCTGAAGACGGGCGAGTCCGTGATGGCCCATGTTCCTAGCCACCACGATCACAAAGTAGGCGAGTGGATTGGGATACGCGCCGAGGTGGACCATGTGGTGCTATTTGACCGGCCAACTCGGAAGGACTAAGCAAATGTGCGCCGCAATCCGACGCGGGCCTTCTCGGGCCTGTGCGGGACTCCGCTAGCAAACCCTGCGCATCAGGCTATAGCCGATACCTGCACTGGCACCCCGCTGAGTACCGCATTGCCCGACAACGGATCGCGCGCGCCGTCGCTTAGCAAGGCGTTGAGGTTGACGCCCGGTCGGCGCGCCGCCACTTGTAGCTGACTTCCCGGCAGATCATGCCCCCAGCCGTGCGGCAGGCTGACAACGCCAGGCATCATGTCCTCACTGATGTCGACCGGCGCGCACAGCCTAGTGCCTTGCGCGCTCAGTTGTGCCAATGCGCCTTGCGCCAGGCCCAAGCGGGCAGCGTCTTGCGGGTGGATGAGCAAGGTGCAGCGCTCGGGGCCTTTGGCCAGCACGGGCAAGTTGTGCATCCAGCTATTGCCTGAGCGCGTATCGCGCCGCCCGATCAAGACCATGCCCTCGTGCACGCTGTTCAAAGCGGCCTGTACATGCGCCAGGTCGGCCAGCACCATAGGCGGTGCTAGTTCAATTTTCCCGGAGGGTGTGCGCAGCATCTCGGGTAGGCGGCTTTGCAAAGCGCCTAAATCGATACCGCCCGGCGCGGCCTTCACCTGCTCCAGCGTCAGCCCATAAGGCCCTGCGCGCAGGGCCTGGTCGATCAGCGCTTCGGGTCCTTGTTCCGGACCTGCTAGCGGCGCCTCAGGTTTACCTTGGAGGATATCGACCAGGTGCAGCAGGGTTTGCCATTCTTCGGGAAACTCCGCAGGCTTGGGGAACACGGCCCCGCTAAAGCGCGCGTGGTTACGGTAAGAAAACTGTGGAAAAGCGATGTCGTAATGCACATCTTCCAAGGGCGATAGGCCGGGCAGGATGACGTCGGCGTGGCGGCTGGTCTCGTTGAGGTAAATGTCCAAACTCAGCATGAAGGACAAAGAGCTCAGCGCCTTGGCAATGCGCGGCCCCTGGGGCGTGGAAAGCACCGGGTTGGAGCCTATGCAAATCAAGGCCTTGATCTGGCCTGGGCCGGGCGTTTCAATTTCTTCGGCCAGACAGGTGATGGGAAATTCGCCAAACACTTCGGGCGCTTGCGATACGCGGCTATGGCGCCGGCCGGTAATCACGCCGCGCCCCTGGCCCGCTGTGCCACTGGTATTGACTGCAAAGGCTGCGGCTTTGGTGAACATGGCACCGCCTTCACGGTCCAGGTTACCCGTCAGGATATTGAGCACATCGACCAACCAGCTGTTGACGGTGCCAAAGCGCTGGGTGCAAGTGCCTATGCGTCCATACACCGCCGCGCGCTCGGCCTGCGCCAGTTCGCGCGCAATGCTGCGCTGCGTTGCCGCCGCGATGCCGCACACAGGCGCCATGCGTTCCGGGTTGAAGTCACGCACCGCCTCACGCAGGGCATCGAGGCCCGCCAAATGCGGCTCCAGGTGACCCAAACGCAGCAAGTTTTCCGCAAACAAGGTATGCACCAAGCCAAGCAAAAAGAAGGCATCGCCTCCGGGTTTGATCGGCAAGTGCAAATCCGCCTGCGCCGCCGTTTCAGTGCGGCGCGGGTCCACGACGACGATACGCCCACCGCGCTCGCGCATGGCGCGGGCTTTGCCCCGGTAATCGGGCACCGTCCATAAACTGCCATTACTGATCACCGGGTTGGCGCCCAACATCAGCAGGAAGTCGCTGCGCTCGATATCTGGCACAGCCAGCGTATTCCAATCGCCAAACATCAGGCCGTTACTCAATTGTTTGGGTATTTGGTCCAGCGAGGAAGCAGAAAAAATATTGCGCGTGCCGATGGCGCGCACCAAGCGCGGAAAGTAGGCCAAGAGTCCAATTTTGTGCGCCACCGGGTTGCCCACGATGCAGCCAACCGTATCGCCACCATGGGCCTCGATCAGCGGCGGCAAGCGCTTGTGGATTTCGGCAAAAGCCTCTTCCCAGCTGGCCTCTATAAATTTGCCATCACGCTTGATCAGCGGGGTGCGCAAGCGGTCCGGGTCTTCATGCAGGTCTTTGAGCGAGACCCCTTTAGGGCAGATATAGCCGTGGCTAAACACGTCTTGCGCTGCGCCGCGTATGCTGATAATTTGCTTGCCTTGGGTGCGTACTTCCAAGCCGCAGCAGGCCTCGCACAAAGGGCAGATGCGGTAATGGCTTTGTTCAGCTTCGGGTGCGGTATGCGTCATGGTGTGCGCCTGGGTTGTTGCGCACGATTGTCGGCGCATCCGCCTTCGGCCGGGCGTCCAGTTGGCGACAAAGCAGCGCCTTGCCGCTAGGCCGCCTCAAAATACGCGGCCCCTAGAATCGTCCGATGAACCGCACCACGCAAATCTTGCTGAACTTGGCCCATGCGCTGGACCATTTGTTTTTGCTTATTTTTGCCGCTGCCGTGGGTGCGATTGCCAAGGACTTTGGCCTGGCGCGCTGGGAAGACATGATGCCTTACACCACCGGGGCTTTTGTATTGTTTGGCCTGGGCTCGGTGCCCTCAGGGCGCCTGGGCGATTTATGGGGCCGGCGCCGCATGATGCTGGTGTTCTTCTTCGGCATGGGTATGTCCGCGTTAGCCGTGGCCTGCACCCGCACGCCCACCGAGATGGCTATCGCATTGGTGGTGCTGGGCGCTTTTTCTTCGATTTACCACCCGGTAGGTATTCCTATGCTCGTGCAAGGTGCGCAGCGTCCGGGCTGGACCATTGGCGTCAATGGGCTGGCGGGTAATTTGGGTATCGCGGCTGCGGCTTTGTCTACGGGGTTTTTGGTCGAGCATTTCGGCTGGCGCGTGGCTTTTGTGGTGCCTGCGGTGGTGTGCATGGGCTTGGGCCTGTTGTTTGCCTGGCAAGCCCCGGCGCAGTCCGCCACATCCGCACGCAGCCGCGCTGCCAGCGTGCAAATGCCCAAGTCCCTCGTACTGCGCACTTTTCTGGTCATGGTGATTACCGCCACGACCACCAGCTTGTTGTTCAACTTTACGACCAATGGCAATGCCCAATTGCTGGCAGATCGATTGCAAGGCTTGGTCAGCGACCCGTCCACCTTGGGCATCTTGCTGGCGGCGGTCTACGCCATCGGCTCTCTGGCGCAACTGGTGGTCGGGCGCTTGCTGGACCGGTTTGCGGTCAAACCTTTGTTTGTGGGGGTACTCCTGCTCCAGTGCCTGGCCTTTGCCTTAGCAGCGCAGGCCAGCGGCTGGCAATGGTATTTGGCGGCTATCGGCTATATGGTGATGGTGTTTGCCGCCATACCGTTTAGCGATGCCATGGTGGTGCGCTATATCGACGACTCCATGCGCTCGCGCGTCAGCGGCACCCGCATTGCCATTTCCTTTGGTATCAGCTCCATGGCGGTGTATTTGCTAGGGCCTTTGGTCAAAGCCGCGGGTTTTGATACCTTGATGACGCTGATGGCCTGCATTGCGGCCACCGGTGTGCTGGCGGTGCTGTGGCTGCCCGGCCAAGAAAGCATACGCCGGGCGCAGGCGCTGGCTGCAAGCCAGGCTACCGTCTGAGCCGAGCCGGTTGCGGGCTTGACTGGGGGAATAAGGCTTTTTTGGCAATCGCGTTATATTGATGTGAAGCCCAGTGCGCAGGCCCCGCGCATGCAACCAAGGAAAAGACTGTGGTTCCAGCAATTGTGATTCTGATTATTCTGGCCGGCGGTGGCGGCGCGTGGTTGGGCTTTCGGGCCGGTTATCGGCGCGGATGGCTCGCGCGTGATGTGCGCGACGCGCAGGACGGGCAGGCTTGATGTCCGTCCGGGCTTCTATTGTGACCCGCACCGCCGGTAAACGGCACGGACCCATCACCCGGGTGTTTAGCCCCGGGGATCTGGGTGAGTGGCTCAAGCCCTTTGTGTTTTTGGATTACTTAGAAGCGCCAGGTGGCGGCGGACCCAATTTTGGTTTCCACCCGCACTCGGGCATTGCCACCTTGACCTTCCCCTTGAACTTTGACATCGAGCATGAAACCTCGCAAGGCCAGATAGACCGGGTGCGGCGCGGCGGCATCGAGTGGATGATGGCCGGCGGTGGTATTTGGCACCGCGCCAAGCCGCTGGGTGAAGAGGCTGTTCGCGGGTTTCAAATCTGGTTCTCTATGCCGCCCTCGCATGAAAACGCAGAACCGTCCGCGCTTTTTATCCAGCCGGAAAACGTGCCGGTGTCTGGCCCTGTCACGGTGCTGCTGGGCGCTTATGGTGAGGCGCGCAGTGCAATTCCCGCACCGTTTGATGCCAATTACCTGTGGGTCCAGTTGCGCGATGGCGAGCGCTGGACTTACACGGTACCCGACGGCCACACACTGGCCTGGGTGTTCGCCCAGCAGGGGCGCTTGGAAGTGGCAGGGCAGACCTTGGAGCGCGAAGCGGCGGTCTTTGCCGACGGCGCCAGCGAGATTGCGTTTTGCGCGCAGGGCGACTGCGCATTTCTTTTAGGCTCTGCCGTGCGGCATCCTTATCCTTTGTTGCTTGGCTCGCACTCGGTGCACACCGCACGCGAGGCCCTGCAACGCGGCACGCAGCGCATTGCGCAACTGCGGCCGCTGTAGCGCGCCAGCTTCACCGGAAACTCAGCCCGGATCTGTGCGTCCATCTCCGGTGAAATATGCGAGGGGAAGTGGCCATCGAGGATGACTTGCAGTTTCTTGGACGCGGTTTCCACAATCGTCGGGCGGCCCGCTTCGGTCCATTGCTTGGGGCTGGCGCGGTTGGCGACCTGGCATCAGGGCCATGCACAAACGGGCTTATGTGCTTTGCTGCCGAGTCATTTTGGAATAGTTGAGCCTATCTCCGACTTGGTAAATTCTTGTCTAGGTGCTAATATAAGCACCTTTAAAGGCACTCGAATAAGATCATGACCCATCAAATCCTGTCCGAAATGGCCGCCAGCATTTCGGAACTCAAACGCAATCCCATGGGCACCGTGGCCGCAGGGGATGGCTTTCCGGTAGCCATCCTCAACCGCAACGAGCCCGCTTTTTATTGCGTGCCCGCTTTATGGTTTGAAAGCATGATGGCGAAGCTGGAAGACATAGAGCTCAACGCCATCGCCGACGCCCGAAAAAGTCAAAAAGTGGTGAAAATCAAGCTCGATGAGCTTTGAGCTGGCATTTCTGGAAGAGGCACTGGCCGAATGGCAGCGGCTGGACGGTGCCATTCGGTCACAACTGAAAAAGAAGCTGGCTGAACGCCTGCAAGCACCCCGCGTGCCCGCGTCCAAACTCAGTGGTCACCCCGACCGCTACAAAATTAAATTGCGAAGCGTGGGATACCGCTTGGCCTACGAGGTACGTGACCAAGAAGTTCTGGTGCTGGTGATTGCCGTCGGCAAACGCGACCGCAATGCGGTCTACCGGGCGGCTGCGGTACGTTGAGCCAAGTCCTTAGACGTCACTCGACAAAACCGGAGTCTTATTGCATTGTGTTGGAGATGATGTACACCGACAAAAAAATACGGGCCTGACGTGGTGCCAGGCCCGTAATGCAAGAGAGCGACTAAGACGGCTTAGTGCTTGGGCAACATGCCTTCGCGCGCCAGCTTCACCGGGAATTCGGCGCGGATCTGTGCGTCCATCTCGGGTGAAATATGCGAGGGGAAGTGGCCATCGAGGATGACTTGCAGTTTTTTGGACGCAGTTTCCACAATCGTCGGGCGGCCCGCTTCGGTCCATTGGTTGGGGCTGGCGCGGTTGGCAACTAGCGGGTACAAATAGTCTTTTTGCATCAGCTGCAAAGTCTGCGGTGCGCCCAGGTAATGGCCGGGGCCGTTCAGGCACACATCGCGGATGGTGTCCAGCGACAAGGTTTCGTCGTTGACTTCAATGCCGCGAATCGTGCGCTGCACTGCGCCGATGATGTCGTTGTCGATCAACAGGCTTTCCAGCGAAAAGCCCAAGAGGCTGGCCAGCATGCCCGCGGATTCATAAATCAGGTTGGCACCGGCATTACCCACCAGCGCGTGGTTGTAGGCCTTTTCAAATCCGGCTTGTGCATCGGGCAGTTTGGAGTCACACATGCCAGAGGCGGTGGCGCCGGTCAGGTCGTAGAAGCGCGCCATTTGTGCGCTGGCGGCGGACAGCAGCGCTTGCTCCGGGCTGCCGCCGGACATCGCGCCGGTGCGCAGGTCCGACACAAAACACCAGGTGCCAAACATGGCCGGGGCCTTGGGCTTGATGGCGTTGACGTAGACCAGACCGGCCAGGCATTCGGCCGTTTCTTGCACCAGCGCGGTGGCCAAGGAGGCGGGCGCCGTAGCGCCGGCCTGACCTGCCGAGAGGAGCAAGACTGGCATGCCGCCGCGCACCGCCACTTCCAGGCATTTGCAAGCGTCGTAGGCAAACTTCATGGGCGGCACGACAAAGCAGTTGGACTGGCTGACAAAGGGGCGCGCGCGCCACTTGTCTTCGCCACCGGCGATGATGTGCAGCATCTTGAGCGTCTCTTCCAGATGCTCGGGCGATACCCAGCTCGAGCCCACGTGCTTGGTGGTACCGCTGACGCTGGCGTAGGTGGTGTTGAAGTCCATCTCGCGGGGCAAGTCCAGATCACGGCAGACCACCGAGCGCTGGAAAAAGTGGATGTGCTCTAGCGTGTCCACCACGCGGGCGATGTTGTACAGGTCTTGGGTGGTGGAGTCGCGGTAGTCGCCGGTATACGGGTCCACCATACTCACGGCCGCACCAGCGGTGCCGAAATACACCTTGCTGCCCCAGGGCTCCATGTCGTGCTTGGGGTCTTGGCCGTGCAGCACAAAGTGGCGCGCGGCGTTGGCCACGGTGTCTTCAATCAGCGCGCGCGGGAACAGCAGGCGGCCCGTATCGGTGAGTTTGGCACCAGCTTTGGTCATCAACTCGATACCGCTTTCTGGCGCATCGGCCAGGCCGATGTTCTCCAGCGCGTCCAGAGCGGCGTTATGGATTTTGACGACATCGGCATCACTCAGCGCTTTGTAGGCGCCGCCATTCATGCCAGGGCGCACCGGGCGCAGGCTATCCGGCAGAGGCGCAGAGCGCGCAGCACGGCGGGCATCACGGGCGCCGCCACGGGGGTTGGATTTTTCAAGAATTGCGCTCATGGGGTACCTCGGTTAAATGTCGGTGATTCGGTCTATCAATGTTTAGCGATTAGGGCTCAAGTCTGGCGCGGTTCAGGCGCGTAGCTTTTCATTTTTCGGGTCGTACAAAGGCTCGGCATGGACGGTGGCGCTGCGCAGGGTGCCCAACACATTGACTTGCAGCTTGGTACCGGGCGCGGCCTTGTCGGCTTTGACGTAGGCCAAAGCCACGCTCTTCTTTAAGGTGTGGCTCCATACGCCCGAGGTTGTCAGGCCCACATTGTGTTCGCCATCAAACACTTGTGCGCAATACGGGCTCTCGGCATCGCCATCTTCGTCAAAAATCAGCGGTACAAAACGTTGCGCTGCGCCGCGTGCATGTTCGGCGACCAGTGCGGCTTTGCCGATGAAGTCAGCCTTGTTCACATCGACAAAGCGGTCCAGCGAAGCCTCTAAAGGCGTGTAGCCACTTTCCAAGTCGCTCTTCCAGCCGCGGTAGCATTTGTCTACGCGCAAGCTGTCCATCGCATAGAGGCCAAAGTCGCGGATGTCGTGGGCCGTACCCGCAGCCCAGATGGCGGCGTACAAGGTGGGCAATTGGGCTACCGGTGCATGCAATTCCCAGCCTAGTTCGCCCACGTAGTTGACGCGCATCGCCAAGCAGCGGCCCGCCACGGTTTCGATGTATTGCGCTGTTAGCCAAGGGAAACCGGCATTGGACAAATCCGCTTGGGTGACTTGTCCGAGCACATCGCGTGCGCGCGGACCGGCAATGATTAAGGTGCCGAAATCAGCGGTGACATCGGTCACGCTAATCGCGCTGCCCTCGGGCAGACCCTGGCGCAGCAAGTCCATATCGTGCGTGGCGGCAATGGCCGCACTGATGATGTAGAAATGGTCTTCACCCAGGCGTGTGATGGTGAACTCACTCCACAGCTTTCCGGTGGGCGTGAGCGCATAGGCCAGCGACACACGGCCCTGACTGGGCAGCTTGGAGCAGGACAAATAATCCAAGTGCTTGCTTGCGCCCGGGCCTTTGAGTTCGTATTTGGTAAAGCCCGGTAAATCCAAAATGCCCACGCGCTCGCGCACCGCTTTCACCTCCTCAGCGACCGCGCCATGCCACACGTTTTCGCGGCGGAAAGAGTGTGTGTCAGCGGGTATGTCGCCTTTCAAGTCCAGGTACACCGCGCGCTCCCAGCCGCCGCGTGCGCCAAAGCGGGCGCCCTTGGCTTTGAGGGTTTCGTACAAGGGCGAAGTGCGCAGCGGGCGGCCGGCGGGGCGTTCTTCGTAAGGGAAGGAAGACGCGTATTCGTTTTGATAGACCTCGATGGCTTTGGCCACGGTGTACTCGGTAGTGGCGTAGTCGCCGTAGCGGCGCCGGTCCAGTGACCACAAGTCCCACTCGGTCTGGCCGTGTACCACCCATTCGGCCAGCGCCTTACCAGCACCGCCGCCTTGGGTAATGCCAAAGCTGAAAGTGTTGCAATGAAAGAAGTTACGCAAGCCTGGCTCGGGCCCGATATAAGGATTGCCATCGGGCGAGTAGGGGATGGGGCCGTTCACGCCGCGCTTGATCCCCGCACGCGACAGTGCAGGCACGCGGGCCATGGCGTCTTCAATGTATTTTTCTAAACGCTCGAAATCGTCGTTCCACAACTGGTTGGCAAAGTCGTCGGGCATGCCGTCCAGCCACATGGGCGTGGCCTTCCATTCATAGGGCCCGAGGATGAAGCCTTCGCGTTCTTGGCGCAGGTAATACGAGGTATCCGGGTCGCGCAACAGCGGCAAGCGCGCGTCGCCGCGTGAAGTGAGTTCAGGAACGTCTTCGGTCACCAGGTATTGGTGCGACATGACGACGATGGGCAAATGGCGCCCCACCATGGCCATGACTTCACCCGCGCGAAAGCCTGCTGCGTTGACGATGATCTCTGCAGTGATTTCGCCTTTGTCGGTGGTGACTAGCCATTCGCCATTGGGCTTTTGCGCCAATGCGGTGACGCGGGTATGGCGGCGGATCGTGCCGCCTAACAGGCGCGCTTCACGTGCCAGGGCTTGGGTCAGTTGCGAGGGGTCGATATCGCCATCGAGCGGGTCCCACAGCGCGCCTTGCAGGTCGTGGGTTTCGATCAGCGGGTAGCGGTTTTTTAGGTCCGAAGGCGACAGGATTTCATACTCCAGGCCATTGGCCTTGGCCATGCTTTTAACATGGTGGAACTCGTCCATGCGCTTGCGGCCATGGGCCAAGCGCACCGAACCAGTCAGGTGGTAATTGATGGGGTTTTCAGCCGACGCGGCCAGCTTGCGGTACAGCGCAGCCGAATACTTTTGCAGCTTCAAAATACTCCAGCTGCTCGCAAAGGTGGGCAGATTGCCCGCCGCATGCCAGGTGGAGCCCGAGGTCAACTCGTCGCGTTCCAAAAGCAGGGCGTCTTTCACCCCTAAAGCGGCCAGGTGGTACAGGCAGCTGCAGCCCACCACTCCACCTCCAATTACAACGACGCGCGCATGTTCTGTCATGAATCAAGCTCCGAAGACGGTCTCACACCAAAGGCCAAGGGTCACAATGCTTCCTTGACGCGAATTTTTTTGGATTGTAGGCATAAAAATTAAAATTTAGCGCGAATTTTTTACACTAAAATAATTTTCGACAGTTTTTTTACTAGCGGAGGTCGCATGGATCTACCTAATCAGGCCAGTGTGGTCATTGTGGGCGGCGGCATCGTCGGATGCAGCTTGGCGTATCACCTGACATTGCGCGGGTGCAGGGATGTGGTGCTGCTCGAGCGCAAGCAGCTTACCTGCGGCACCACCTGGCACGCAGCGGGGCTCGTCGGCCAATTGCGCGCCACCTATAACCTGACGCGCTTGGCGCAGTACACCACCAATTTATACGCATCGCTAGAGCAAGAAACCGGGCAGGCTACCGGCTTTCGGCAAACCGGCTCGATTGCCATTGCGACTAATCTGGCGCGCTTGGAGGAACTTCAGCGCGGCGCCTCTATGGCCAAGTGCTTTGGTCTGGAAGTGCAAACCCTCACGCCCTCGGAAATCGCCAGCCTCTGGCCTGGCGTCACCGTGTCCGACGTCGTAGGCGGCGTGTACTTGCCTAAAGACGGGCGCACCAACCCGATTGACACCACGCAAGCCTTGGCCAAAGGCGCGAAGAGCCGCGGCGCGCGCATTTTCGAAAATTGCGCCGCGCAAGAGATATTGATTGAAAACGGCAAAGCCGTGGGCGTGCGCACCGAGTTCGGCACCATTCGCGCCGACATGGTGGTTAACTGCGCGGGTATGTGGGCACACGAACTCGGCGCCAAAGCCGGCACTACGGTGCCTTTGCATGCCGCAGAGCATTTCTACATCGTCACCGAGCCGATGGAAGGCTTGCATTCCAATTTGCCGGTGCTGCGTGATCCGGACGGCTGCGCCTATTTCAAAGAAGACGCAGGCAAGTTGCTGGTGGGTTGGTTCGAGCCGGTAGCCAAGCCCTGGGGCATGAAAGGCATTCCCGAGACCTTTAGCTTTGAATCCTTGCCCGACGATTTGGAGCATATCGAGCCGCTGCTGGCCGCTGCCATGCACCGCACCCCGGCGCTGGAAAAAACCGGCATCAATTTGTTCTTTAACGGCCCCGAAAGCTTTACCCCGGACGACCGCTATTTGCTGGGCGAAACGTCCGAAGTGCGCAATTTGTTTGTGGCCGCTGGCTTTAACTCCATTGGCATTCAGTCCGCCGGTGGCGCGGGCAAGGTTCTGGCCGACTGGATGCTAGACGGCCATCCGCCCATGGACTTGTGGGACGTGGACATCCGCCGTGTCATGCCTTTCCAGCGCAACCGCAGTTATTTGCGTGACCGCACCGTCGAATCGCTGGGTTTGCTGTACGCCATGCACTGGCCCTTCCGCCAGCCCGAGACGGCGCGCGGCGTGCGCCGCTCCATCTTGCACGACCGCCTGGCCGCGCACGGCGCCTGCTTTGGCGAAACGGCCGGATGGGAGCGCCCCAACTGGTACGCGCCCGCTGGCGTCAAAGCCGAATACGCATACAGCTATGGCCGCCAAAACTGGTTTGACTACTCGGCCGCCGAGCACCAAGCGGTGCGCAATGCAGTAGGCATTTTTGACCAGTCCTCGTTTGCCAAATTTGTGGTGCAAGGCCCGGATGCCGAGGCGGTGCTCAACCGCATCAGCGCCAACAATATGTCGGTGCCCGTGGGCAAAGTGGTGTACACGCAATGGCTCAATGAGCGCGGCGGTATCGAGGCCGATTTGACGGTGACGCGTGAGGCGCTAGATCGCTACCTGGTCGTCACCGCCGCCGCCACGCAAACGCGCGATTTCTCTTGGTTGCAGCGCAATATTCCCGCCGATGCGCGCGCCATGGCCATCGATGTGTCCTCCAGCATGGCGGTGCTCGGTGTGATGGGCCCGCGTTCGCGTGAGTTACTCAGCCAGTTGACCGAAGCCGATATGTCCCCTGCGGCCTTCCCCTTCGGCACCTCGCAAATCATCGACCTGGGCTACGCCCGGGTGCGGGCTAGCCGCATTACCTATGTGGGTGAACTGGGCTGGGAGTTGTACATCCCCACCGAATCCGCGCCTGGCGTGTTCGACGCTTTGATGCAGGCCGCGCCTTCGGTCGGTGGCCGTCTGGCCGGTTACCACGCGCTTAACTCGCTGCGCATGGAAAAAGGCTACCGCCATTGGGGCCACGACATCAGCGACGAAGACACGCCCCTGCAATCGGGCCTGGGCTTTGCCGTAGCCATGAAAAAGCCAGGCGGCTTTATCGGCCTGGAAGCTTTGCAGGCGCAAAAAGAAGCGGGTCTGACCCGCCGCCTGGTTATGTTTGCTTTGGATGACACCACGCCTTTGCTCTACCACAACGAACCCATTTGCCGCGATGGTGCCATCGTCGGGCGCATCAGCTCGGGCATGTTCGGTCACCACTTGGGCAAGTCGCTGGGCATGGGCTATGTGGAATGCCAAACCCAGGGCGAAGCGCCTGAGGCAATTTTGCAAGGCAAGTACGAGATTGAAGTCGCCGGCGTGCGCTACAGCGCGCAGCCCTCGTTGGCGCCTTTGTATGACCCTAGCTCGGCGCGCATCAAGGTCTAAGCGGCCACCTGACCTGATACAAATATAGACAAACATGGCCATACAAGCAGCGCGCCTTGCGCTTCCCGAAGACAGCGATGAATCGCTGGCAGTGCTGGCCGACATCGACCCGGGCGCGGCCATTGGCGAGCAATTGCGCGAACTGCGTCTGGTCAAAAACCTGACCCTGCGCGAAGTGGCTGAAAAAGCCGGTATCTCGGTGGGCTACCTCAGCCAGCTGGAGCGCAACCATTCGCGCCTGCCCATTGCGGTGCTCAAACGCATCAGCGACGCGCTGGGCGTGCACATGAACTGGTTCTTCCAGCAAAACACCGAGGGCGACCCGGCTGAGCGCGACGTGGTGGTACGCAGTACCCACCGCCGCCGCATGTCCTTCACCGGGCTGGGCATCCAAGAGGAATTGCTCTCACCCAATTTAAGCGGCCCGCTGGAAATGCTGCTCAGCACCATCGAACCGGGCTCGGACAGTGAAGACTATTTCCACGATGGCGCCGAGGCCGGTTACGTCTTGTCCGGTACTTTGGATTTGTGGGTCTCAGGTCGGCATTTCCGCTTACAGGAAGGCGATAGCTTTTCCTTCAAAAGCACCGATGTCCACCGCTGCGCCAATCCGGGCGAAGTGCCGGTGCGGGTTATCTGGGTGATTACACCGCCGCATTACTGAAGCGGGCTTTGGTTTGCGATTGGGTACCCGCATACCCACTCGCTCCATCCAATGCGATAACGCGCTGTGCCATGGCAATCGTATCGGCCCGATGCGCCACAATAATTCGGGTGAGAGGTAACTGCTTGATGGCTTCGTTGATCAAACCCTCCCGCTGCGCATCAAGGTGGCTGGTCGCTTCGTCCAAGAACAGTAGTTGCGGCCCCTTGTAGGGCGCCCGGGCCAATAGCACGCGTTGCTTCTGGCCTCCCGACAAACTGGAGCCCATATCTCCCACCAAAGTGTTGTAATTCATGGGCATTGCCGCAATGTCCGCATGGATGGCGGCCATTTGGGCGCAAGCGGCTACCCGCTGCATGTCCGCCTGTGGATCAAAAAAGCTGATGTTTTCCAGCAGCGTGCCAGCCAGTAACAGGTCCTCCTGCATCACGGCACCGATCAAGGGCCGATAGCCCGATGCGCCCAAAGCGACAAGCGAAACGCCGCCTAGGCTGACCTCCCCTTTGCCTGGGGTAAGTAGCCCCATCATCAACTTCAGCAAGGTAGTCTTGCCGCAGCCCGAGCCGCCAACAATTGCCACTGATTCACCAGGGCGAATGGTCAGGTTGATGCCTTGCAGTATCCATGGGTCGGACTCGCTGTAGCGAAACCAGACATCCTTCAGCTCCAATGTCATGTCTTGCGGTGTCAGCAGTCCCATCGCATCGGGCTCCCGTTCGGTTTGCACAATATCTGCCAGGCGCTGGCCCTGGATTTTTAACATGGTTAGCTCGACGGCTTTGTCTATCAGCGAATGCACGCGCTGTGCGAACGTGGTCTTGTAACTGATAAAGGCCATCAGCATGCCCACGGTGAACTGGTTGTCCAGCACCAGGCCGGCACCCAGCCAGACCACCAGCACGTTTTCCAGCGCGTTAAGCAACTGGTTGCTGGACTGAATTCCTATATTGAGCTTTTGCGTAGCGATACCGCGGTTCATGGCATCGACCATGGCATTGAGCCACTGCCCGGTGCGCTGTGATTCAAAGGAAAACAATTTGATCGCCTGAACACCCCGCACGGATTCCAGGAACAAGGACTGCTCTTTGGCCTGCAAGGCGATTTGGTTTTCGGTGGCGCGGCGCAAGGAACCGTAGCTCAGCCAACGCAACAACGCATAAATGACTATGGCACCTACCACCACCGTACACAACAGTACGCTGTAGTAGGCCATGACAGCCAGCATGGCAACTGCCATCACGCCATCGACCAGCGCCTCCACAAAGCTAGTGGTCAAGGCCCTCTGGATGGTGTTGATCGACCCGAAGCGCGAAACCACGTCGCCCAAATGGCGTTTTTCAAAATAACTGACCGGCAGATGCAGCAAGTGGGTAAATACATTGGCTACCCATTGCAAATTGATATGCGTAGCCATATAAAGCACGGCATAGGAACGCACCACACCAATGACGATTTGGACCACTGCCAGCAGGGCGAAACCAAGCGCCAGGACCGTGAGCAGGTTGTGGTCTGCGCTGACAATGGCAAAGTCGATCACCCATTGCATGAAGAAGGGCGTGATCAGTGCAAATACTTCCAGTGCGGCGGCCAGCAAAAGGATTTGGCCCAACGAGCGCTTTAGGCCTGTGACTTGTCCCATCATCTCGCGCAAGCGCAGGGGAGGAGACGCATCGCCTTTCTCAAACTGCGCAGTGGGGCTTAGCTCCAGCGCCACACCACTGAAGTGCTCTGAAACCTCTTTAATGGCCAGTTTTTGAAGACCGCGCGCAGGGTCGTGGATTTCGACCACTCCGCGGCTAACCCGTCGGAGCACGACGAAATGCTTCATATCCCAATGCAGAATGCAAGGAACCTTCAGTTGGGATAAATGGTCTAAGTCCAGTTTCACGGGCCGAGGTGCCAAGTGCATGGCAGTGGCAATACCCATCACAGTTTTGAGCGAAGCACCCTTGAGGCTCATGCCAAAGCGTTGGCGCAGATGCGCCAGTGAAACGCGGTTGCCGTGGTAGCCGGCCACCATGGCCAAGCAGGCTAGGCCGCATTCAGCCGCTTCGGTTTGCAGGATAAGCGGGAGATTTGTGGACCAAGAAAACTGCAGGCGCTCAGTCAAGCTAGGCGAAGCGATGGTATTCATCGTTTGCAGGGAAAGTAAAAAATAGATTGCAAATGGGGGTCAAAAGCTTGCAGCCCTAAACCATCGATGCCTAGTTTTGATATGAAATGGACTTAGCGCATGCAAAGCTAAATTTGTTTCGCTTGGTATGGGGCTGGGTGAGAGTGACCGGGGCTTTGCGGTGTTTGAGCGGCACTACGGGCAGTTGAGCGGGCAACCGGGCACTGAGTAGCTGAGAGGCGCGTAGGTGTTCGGCACCAAGACCACTGAAAAACTCAGTATTTATCTTGCCCGCAGGTGTCGGGCAGGGGTAGCCGTCGGGAAAATTGGACGCATTCACAGAAACCTCCACGGCAAGCCCATGCGGAAGCGCTGCCCGAGGGGTGATTTGATGTTGGGGTGCGAAATCACAGGATATTGCACGATTAGTTAAAGAATTCAACTGGAATTTGTTCGGGGTGGATTGGGGTCTCGGATTCAGGGTTAAATCCGCTTGCCCCAGACCAGAGGCGAGTAACTCCGCCTCACACACGGAAATTCAGACACACTCTCTAATGCAGTTGAATTTCTTATTTTGCTTGAATAGCATAGGTTGCTAACGACGTCCCCCCGTTTTCAGTAGCACTTGGTTTTAGAGTCCAGGGGTTAATTTA
>JBBAPX010000024.1:0-21951 GCA_040400575.1 Rhodoferax sp. | reverse complement strand
TAAGTTCCAAAGAACTTGGCAATCGCCTTCAAACGCCCACGCTTATCGGCTGTAAGTTGTTAATGAACTTAGGCAAACGTTTCTGCTTGCATTTCAGGTCGCTGCGATCAGCGAAGCCCTCTACTATAGCACAGTATTTTCAACCGCACCCGCCAAATCAAACTTTTTTTGTTTTGGCGCTTTCTGCTTGTCGCCGCCTTTGGCCCTTCGAAGTTTCCAGCGAAGCCCTCGATTATGACACAATTTTTTCAAGCGACCGGGACTTTAAGAAAGATTTTTAGCAAAACGTGTTCGAAATGCTGGTTTCTCGGGTGTGGCGCCTCCGCAAAGGGGTTCGGTAATCGGATGGCACTATTTTTTCTCCGGCTTGCAAGGCGCATAGGTCAGCGGGGTTGGCCTCTTGCCAAAGCGATTTCTTTTGCCGCCCACTTTACGCTGCGCTGCTGGCGCTTGCACTTTGGGCTCTGTCTCATGGCGGACATCTTTTGAGCCCTTGGTCGGCTCAAATCTCTGAATGGGAAATCTTTATCTGGTGCGACATGGACAGGCCTCCTTTGGAGAGGCCGATTACGACAATTTGAGCGAGCTTGGACGGCGGCAAAGTACCCGTCTGGGTCAGTATTTCAAGCGCCGGCGCTTAGCTTTTGACATGGTCATCCGGGGCAGCCTGCGGCGCCACGCCCAGACTTGGGAGGCTATTGCCCAAGGCGCTGGGTTTGACCTTGAGCCTATGGTGTGGGCAGGACTTGACGAATACGACAGCGAAGCGGTGGTCAAGGCCATCCATCCCGCTCCCTTAGAAACGCCCAGTACGCCGGAACTGTACAAACAGCATTTCCGACTGCTGCGCGATGGGCTGCGGCAGTGGATGTCTGGGGCCACGCAACCCCACGCAATGCAGGACTATCCGTCGTTTGTACAAGGTGTCCTAGGCGCACTCGACCTGGTCCGCGCAAGCAACTGCTCAAATGTGCTGATAGTCAGCAGCGGTGGGCCGATTTCTACCGCTGTTGGACAGCTGTTGGGTACTTCTGCGGAAGCGACCATCGAACTCAATTTTAGAATCCGAAATACCTCGATCACCGAGTTTTCTTTTAACCCAAAGCGCCATGTGCTGCTGAGCTTCAACCATTTGCCGCACCTAGAAGAGCCTGACTACACAGACTGGCACACTTACGCGTGAGGACGGCTTAATGAGCCGTGTTATTCAAGGTGCTTAACTCAAGGCGCTCGATCTCGGCGAGCAGCGCGGCTAGGGAACGACCGGCTGCATCCAAGACCTGATTGCCTTTTTCAACCGTGGCCGCGGCGGCGTTACCGGCTGCACCATCGGGGTTGTAGTCCTGCATTTGCCAAGCGAACTTAGCTGTCTTGCCGTTTCCAAGAATGTCGAAACTGCTCGCGCGAATTTGGGCGCTGGAGGGGAAATGCGAGGCCGCCGCCATGCTGACGTGCTGCGGATGCATGGCTAGCATCATCGAGGTCTCAAGATCGCCGGCGTGGACACCAAAGCGCTGCTCTTGGGCACTAAACAGATTGCTCAAATCCTCACCTTGCGGGCCTGTAAGCGGAAGTGCGTACCAATTGACACTAAAAACCATCATGTCAAGGCGGGCGCGCAGATCGCGCGCGACCAGGTCCATCAGATTGGCCTGACCGCCGTGGGTGTTAAAAATGAGCATTTTGCGTACGCCGGCGGCTGCGACGCTTTCAGCCAACTCGGTCCAGAGGCGCAATACCGTCTCTGCCTTGAGGGTGAGGGTACCGGCAAAGCGCGCATGCTCGGGACTGAAACCAACCGACTGCGTCGGTAAAAACAAGGCCCTAGAGTGGGCAGGCAGATGTGCAAGGGCGGCGTGAATCACGCCATCAACAATGGCGCTATCCACTTTCAGCGGCAGGTGCGGCCCATGCTGCTCAGTGGCTGCCACCGGCAGCACTGCCACTACCTCACGGATAGCGCCACTCGCTTGCAAAGCGCGAAAGTGCGTAGTCGCACAATCGGCCCAAAACGGCGATGGGTGGACTTTGCTAAGTGGCATGTGAAGATCTTTCTTGGCTAGGGGATGCGGGCTGTGGGTCTAAGCCGGCCAGATGCCGGCGCTGTCTGCCGCTACGGCGCGCGGAGCTTTCCCGAGGCGTAGATTGTGCCGTTTTGGCGCGAGTTAAGTCCGATTGAAGGACTAGCGGTTTAGCGCGGGCACCGCTGCCCCGGTAATCAGCCAACAAGGCTGCATGCACGACTGTCGCCGGCAAGTCGCGCACCTGGGTAAGGTACGCGTGCAGGGCGTCAACCAGAGCCTCAGGGCTGATGCCGCTGGTGCGTGCCGTGCTGACCCACAGCCAACGGGAGAAGTCCGCGAATGCCGCAAACGCCGACGGACCTTTTACAAGCAGCGGCAAGCT
Organism: Rhodoferax sp.; assembly: GCA_040400575.1. Lineage (GTDB taxonomy): Bacteria > Pseudomonadota > Gammaproteobacteria > Burkholderiales > Burkholderiaceae_C > Allorhodoferax. The sequence continues at coordinate 19,545 of JBBAPX010000024.1, read as the reverse complement.
GGCGGGGAATCGCCCGGAATTGGCGATCAAATCCCAATACCGTGCCAGGCGCGTAAAAGCCACTACTTGCTCCGGCGACAGCGCATCGGTTTGAATGACTGCGTAGGGCGGACTGTCCCGAAATACCATCGCAGGGCCTGCGGTCAGGGCGAGCGGAGTTCCGCGCAAACGTTTTAGCAGGCCAAGTTGAATTTCATGCGGTCCCCAGGCCCAAAGCGTATCAAAGCCCTCAGCAAAACTATCCCAGCTCTCGCCAGGCAAGCCGAAAATTAAGTCGGTGTGCAAGTGCGCCTGGCTTTGTGTGACGAGCCAGTCAATATTGGCGCGCGTTTTCTCCGTATCCTGGCGCCGTGCAATGACTTTTTGGACTTGCGGATTCAGGCTCTGGATGCCAATTTCAAACTGCAAACTACCGGGTGGGAAACGCGCAATACAAGATTTGAGGCTATCGGGCAGGTGATCCGGTATCAGCTCGAAATGAACAAACAAAGCGTCCTGCGGGTCACGCGCAATGCGATCCAAAAAAAACTCCAGTATGCGCACTGAGGCATCCACCTTCAAATTGAAAGTGCGGTCCACAAACTTAAAGGTACGTGCGCCGCGTGCATAAAGCGACTGCAGATGGGCTAGAAAGGGTTCAAGCTCGAAAGCCCAGGCCGTTTTATCCAAAGCACTCAGGCAAAACGCGCACTTAAAGGGGCAACCCCGGGACGCCTCCACGTACAGCACCCGATGCGCCAGGTCATCAGCGGTGTAATCGTCGTAAGGGAAGTCCAATTCAGCCAGAGGCGCTTGCACACCCACGATGACTTTCATCAACGGCTTGGGGCCGTGGATGAGTGCGCGGCAAAGTCGAGGGAAGCTGACGTCCCCCCAGCCGGTGATCAGGTAATCGGCCTGTTTTACTATGGCTTGATGTTCCCATTCGTGGCTGACTTCGGGGCCGCCCAGAACCAGCTGGATGTCAGGTCGCTGGTCTTTTAGCAGCCGCATCACCGCCTGCGTTTGCTCCACGTTCCAGATATACACGCCAAAGCCAACGATATGCACCCCCTGGGCATCCCAGGGTCCGCATTGGGCGACTAAATCATCCACGATCTTTTTTGCAGCGCTGTGGATGGTGAACTCGTGCAAGCTGGTGCAAAGTGTCAAATCCTGTCCACCGTAACGCTCCATATTCGCCCTTAAATAACGCAGGCCCAAAGAGGCATGTATATATTTAGCGTTCAGGGTTACGAGAAGAATGCGGTGGGGCATGGCCTTATTATGGAAGCAGGGATGGCGCGCAAGAGGAAACCTTCTTTCGCTGAGACAATAGCGCATCCGGCGGCCCAAGCGGTCGCCCGGCTTTCTCCTCTTTCGATGCGCTCGGGCTCGCTCTAAGTTGTTTGTCTATGAAATTGATGGTTTTTCATCGCCTCCTTTGCGATTTTTTCCAAGCCATAAGGGCCCATGCCTGCCAAGCGCTCACATTGCTTGTGCTGCTTTCCAGTGCCGGCCTTGCCAGCGGGAAAGGTTTGGCGCAAGCCGGTGCCGTGGTGCAATATCCTGAATTGCGGGCCGAGTTGGTGGCCTATGCACCCCAAGGCATTGGCCCGGGCAAACCATTAAGCCTGGGCTTGCTGCTGGACCACCAGCCCCAATGGCACACCTACTGGGTCAATCCCGGAGATTCCGGTTTGCCTACCGAATTGCAATGGACCTTGCCAAAGGGCGCACAAGCAGGCGCCATTGACTGGCCAGTCCCTAAAAAAATTAAGATTGGTGCGCTAGCCAATTTAGGCTTTGAGGAGCAAGTCCTGCTTCCCGTCCAGGTGCAATTACCCAAAGGGTTTAGCGCCGAGGCGGACAGTTTCACGGTGCGGCTGCATGCGTCTTGGCTGGTATGCCGTCAGGAATGTATACCCCAAGAGGGTGATTTCGCTTTGGCAATTCCAGTGCAAGGGTCGACCAACTTGCACGGTGCTTTATTTGAAGCCGCGCTCCAAAAGCGGTCTGCAAGGTTTGAAGGGCAGGTTCACAGCGAGTTTGTCCCTGAGGGGCTGCTATTGCGGCTCCAAGGCTTGCCCCAGGGCTGGCATGGCAAGGCGATTGCGGCGTTTCCTGAAGTTTCCTCGGTTTTCGCAAGCCCTTTGCTGCCGGACCCGCAAGACAAGGTAGCCGTATCAGCCGCAGTGGGCGAGCAATCTGTTGCAGCTGCCACGCAGCGATGGGATGGCAATACCTGGACAGCCCTATTACCGTTTTCACCGCAGCGTGTAGGCGGGCCCGATAGACTGGCTTTTGTTTTCTCCTATGGCGCTAACTCAGTGCGCGCCACCTTCGATGCACCGGGCAAATGGCCTGACGCCGCCCTCAAAACACCCGACGGTCTGCCCGCTAAGCTGACACTCCTACCAGTAGAAAACGGGGAGTCGGATATCGCGCCGGGCGCTGGCAAACTCGCCTTTTGGGGCGCTGTTTTGGCAGCTTTCGTCGGTGGTTTGCTACTCAATTTAATGCCCTGCGTTTTTCCTGTCCTGGCGCTCAAGGCACTTGGCTTGGCCAGCTTGCAGGGCACTGCGCAGCAGCGCAGGGCCCTGGCCTTGGCCTATACCGGCGGAGTGCTTCTGTCGATGGCAATTTTGGGTGCCCTGCTATTGGGTCTGCGTGCGGGTGGCCAGGCGCTGGGCTGGGGGTTTCACTTGCAATCCCCTGTTTTTATTGCCGTGCTGGCGACCTTGTTCACGCTGATTTGCCTGAATTTGATGGACTTGCTCGATGTATCCACACTGGTTCCTAGCCGCCTGGCCGGAATACAACTGCATAACCCGGTGACCGATGCCGCGCTTTCAGGCGTTTTGGCCGTTGCGGTCGCTTCGCCCTGCACCGCACCTTTCATGGGTGCGTCTTTGGGCTTGGCAATGACACTGCCCAGCTGGCAAGCCATGCTTATTTTTGTGGCGCTTGGCTTGGGGCTGGCGCTTCCCTACGCGTTGGTAAGCAACAGCGCAGCTTTGGCACGCCAACTGCCCAAACCCGGGCCTTGGATGGAGCACTTACGTCGGTTTATGGTCTTCCCGATGGCAGCGACGGTAGTATGGCTGGTATGGGTCTTGGCGCATATGGCAGGCTTGGATGTGGCTGCCATGCTGGTGGCACTGCTTTTGTGCCTTTCTATGTGCTTCTGGGCTTTGCGTTTGCCTGGCCGTGCCGCACTGGGCTTTGGCGCAGTGGCGCTATTTGTTTCCGTGTTGACCGGGAGCGTTGCCTTGCGCATCGCTTTGCAAGCAAACCCACCTGCTCTATCTGAGCAAGGCAGTGCCGCGTCGAACGTGTGGGGCAATTGGTCAGTACAGGCGGAGCAGGCCGCATTAGCCTCCGGCCGCCCTGTGTTTGTGGACTTCACCGCAGCCTGGTGCATCACTTGCCAGTACAACGAGCAACAGGTCTTGTCCCAAGCGCGTGTGCAGCAAGCATTTGCTGAAAAAAAGGTGGTGTTGCTGCGGGCCGATTGGACTAGGCGGGATGCCTCCATCAGCCAGGCCCTGCAGCAACTGGGCCGCAGCGGGGTGCCGGTTTATGTATTGCAGCGTCCTGGAAAAGCACCGGTATTGATGTCGGAGCTATTGAGCACGGACGAATTGTTGGCCGCGATAGCTGACATTTAGGCGGCTGGCGCGATGAAGGCCATGGGGGCACGGTGCACAAGGGCCTGCAGGAGCACGGAGCGATCGCGGTGGGCTCGGCCAGGGCAACGATTGGGCTGTCAAAATGGGTCAAAATCGTTTATTTAGATCCTCTCACTCCATGAACACCTCCGCTTTGCTGCTTACCGAACCCTCGCTCAACGCCACCTTGGCGTCTGTCGAAAACCCGCATTTTTTGCGCGCCTGCCTGCGAATGAGCACGCCCTATACCCCGCTGTGGCTGATGCGCCAAGCCGGGCGTTATTTGCCCGAATACCGGGCCACCCGAGAAAAAGCGGGGAGTTTTATGGGCTTGGCTACCAACCCAGACTACGCCACCGAGGTAACGCTCCAACCCTTGGACCGCTTTGCGCTGGATGCAGCCATTTTGTTCAGTGACATCCTCACGGTTCCGGATGCCATGGGACTGGGCTTGACTTTTACCCAGGGTGAGGGGCCCCGATTTGCATCCCGCGTCTCGGATGAGGCGGCAGTGGACCGGCTGCGCGTACCCGATATGGACAAGCTGCGCTATGTGTTTGACGCAGTAAGCAGTATTCGAAAAGCCTTAACACTGCCCAGTGGCCTGTCACGCGTACCGCTGATCGGGTTTTCCGGCAGTCCTTGGACGCTGGCCTGCTACATGGTCGAAGGTGCGGGCTCGGATGATTACCGGCTGGTAAAAACCATGATGTACGCCCGACCCGATTTAATGCACCGTATTTTGGCCATCAACGCGGACGCGGTAGCGGCCTACCTCAATGCCCAAATCCAGGCTGGCGCTCAGGCAGTCATGGTTTTCGATAGCTGGGGCGGCGTATTGGCCGACGGCGCGTTTCAAAAATTCAGCCTGGCCTATACCGCACGGGTGCTGAGCCAGTTACAGCGCCTAGGCCCACAAGGGCAGATTATTCCGCGTATCGTGTTTACCAAAGGCGGCGGGCCCTGGCTCAAAGCCATGGGCGAACTCGATTGCGAAGTACTGGGTTTGGATTGGACAACCAATCTGGGCACGGCCCGCGCACTCGTTGGCGGCGCTGCGGGCGGGCCCGGCAAGGCGCTGCAAGGCAATATCGATCCACTTGTGCTGTTTGCCCCACCCGAAAAAATTGCCGATGAGGTCAAACGTGTGCTGGACAGTTTTGGCACGGCACACCGGGGGCCTGGCGTGGCGCCCAGCCTCATTTTCAACCTAGGCCATGGGATCAACCAATTTACGCCGCCTGAACATGTGGCCGCATTGGTGGAAACAGTACACGCGCATTCGCGCAGCTTGCGCGCCTAATTTCGAAGCCGCCCTGGTGATTAACCGGTGTTGCGTTTGCCCCGCACGACATCCAAACCAAGTTGCTTTAACTTACGGTAGAGATGGGTGCGCTCAAGCCCAGTTTTATCGGCGACCCGGGTCATAGACCCCAACTCTTTAGCCAGGTGAAACTGGAAGTAGGACCGCTCAAAATCATCTTTGGCTTCGCGCAAAGGGCGATCTAGGTCAAAGGCCTGGCTGGCCACCGGGATGTGGTTTTCGTCGGCGGCGGCGGATACCGCCTCGCCAATTGGCGACATCTGCGTGGTGCGCAGCAAGCGAGGATCGCGCTGTTGCGCCAAGCTCTTGGCTAGACCTTGCTCTACTGAATTGAGCAGTTTTTGCAAGGTCACCGGCTTTTCTAAAAATGCCATTGCGCCAATTTTGGTGGCCTCTACAGCGGTTTCAATCGTCGCATGCCCACTCATCATGATTACCGGCATGGTGAGCAAGCCGGTGCTGGCCCACTCCTTGAGCAAGGTCACGCCATCGGTGTCAGGCATCCAGATATCCAGCAAAACCAGGTCCGGGCGCTCCCGCAAGCGCGCCGCACGCGCCTGCGCTGCGTTTTCGGCCAACTCCACCGCATGCCCCTCGTCATTGAGAATCTCTGAGAGCAGATCCCGGATACCGTGTTCATCATCAACGACCAAAATGTTTGCCATGGTTATGCTGGGCCCGAAATAGTATTTTCTAAATGTTTAACGTTTGCCACGCAGCCTAATGATAACGAGACTTGAGCGCCAAGTACGGATGTACCAATCATCCGGTTACTAATTTCAATACGGCCCCCATGGTCGTCGGCGATTTTTTTGACCACGGCCAGCCCCAGCCCGGTGCCACTGCGCTTGGTGGTGACATAAGGTTCGAAGGCGCGTTTCAAAATGTGCTCCGGAAATCCGCCGCCCTGGTCCAGGACAATCAGCCGCACGCGCCCTGAGCTGGCGGTAAATTGGGTACGCACCACCAGTTCTGTCGCATCGGCGACAAGACCGTTCGGGCTGTGCACCGCTTCTTCCAACTTCAGCGTCGTCGCATCTAAGCCGTTTTGCAAAAGATTGTGCAATACCTGGCGCAATTGCTGCGGATCGCCCAAGACCGCCGGGATGCCCGCCTCAAGTTCCAGCCGGATAGGAATGGGCGACGACTCGTACAAATGCAACACTCCATCTACCAATTCATTCAGATCGACCGCCTCCAATTGCGCCGCTGGCAGGCGCGCGTAGTCTCTGAAATCGTTGACCAAGCGTTTCATCGCATCGACCTGCTCAACAATAGTCTTCACCGACTTGGCCAGCACCTGCTGCTCTGCCGCCTCGAGCTTGCCGGTCAACCTGCGCTCCAGGCGTTCGGCCGAAAGTTGAATCGGCGTCAGCGGATTTTTAATCTCGTGGGCGAGCCGGCGCGCCACTTCACCCCAAGCGCGCGCACGCTGGGCCGACACGATTTCAGAAATGTCGTCAAAAACAACCAAACGGCTGGCATCGGGCAAGATGGCGCCTCGGGCTACCAGCATGCGCGATCGATCGGCCATAGAGCCGGCGGGCACCGAGGCCACACCCAACTCAAACGATTGCTGCCAATGGTCGTTCCCGCCCTCGCTACTGCCTTGCAAAAAATCATCAAACTGTTGTGCAATGCCTTGGCCGAATGCTTCCAGGCCTGGCAAATCTGCAATGCGCGAATCTAGAAGTTGCGCTACGCTTTGCTGCAAGATGCGCGCGGCGCCGGGGTTCACCGAACGCACGACTCCCGCCGCATTGAGCACCAGGACGCCTGAGGTCAGGTTATCCAAAATGGTTTGCAAGCGCGCGCGCGCTGCATCGAGCTGGACGATACTGGTTTGCACCGTCTGCCTGGCGTCGGCCAATTGCTGCGTCATGGACGCAAAAGCCCGCGTCAATCCGCCCAGCTCATCGTTACTTTGCAAGGCAAATTTCGGCCTTAAATCGCCCGCCGCCACCTGGCTGACGCCTTCTGTGAGCACCAGCAAGGGTCGGGCAATTTGATTACCCAAGACGATAGCTAACAAAATAGCACCGAATACCGCTAAAAACAGACTGAGCGTTAAGGTGCCGATGTACATGCGCTTGAGCCCGGAGCGCCCCAGCGCGCGCTCTTGGTATTCCCGGTTAGCACTGTCCACCGCCAACGCATTGGCGACGAAATTAGCCGGCAAAATTCTTTGCACCAATAAAAAGCGCTGCTCACTTGCCAGACCCAGGCTGGCATTCGGAATGGGCACCAAGACTTTGATGCTGGGCCGGGCCGCTTTGCCCATGGCTGCATCCTCCAAACCATCGACCCAAGCGTACGAACGCTCGGTCTTGGCTGCGCGCAATTGGGTGCTGCTGGGCTTGTCCGGGCTGAGTTGTATGCCGATGGACCCCGCGCTGGAAAGCAATTTACCGCTGGCGCTCCACACCGCAGCCTCGCTGGCGCCGATTTGCTCCATCAAGCGCAGCAAAGCACTCTCCGGAACCATTTGTTGGTTCTCAGATAACTGTTCCGCTGCTACACGCGCCTTGGAGGCCAAGTCGTTGCTCAAAGTGTCCAGTGTGACGCGGCCCAGGCTCAAGCCTGCATCTAAAGCACCTTCGACCTTGACATCAAACCAAGACTCGATGGAACGAGATACAAACTGAAGAGACACGAAATAAATCAGCAAACCGGGGGCAACGCCGACCAGCGCAAAAATCGTCGCAATTTTCAATAGCAAGCGGCTGCCAAAGCGCCCTTGACGCACCCGCTGATAGAGACGCCATGCGGCCCAGGCGATCAGGAGTGCCAGCACGCCGGCCACCACCAGATTGATGGTAAACAGTTGCGCGTAATTTTGCTCATACATCTCGCCGCTATTGGTCGCATTGGCTAACAGGTAGAGCAGGAGCAAACCAATCAAAACCATGGCAAGGGCGACTAGCGCGATCACGCGCCGCATCAGTGCAGATGGTTGACGCACCGCCACGCCGGCCGTCGGTGCCAGGGCGCCGTCAGCGCTGCTCATCGGGTTCCCTCGCCACGCAAGGCAGTACGCGCCAGGCCCTGAATATCCCACTCGGACTGCCCGATTGCGCCGATTTGAAAGGGACGCGGTAATTGCGATAAATCCAAACGGAATCGAAATTGGAGTTTTATTTTGGCGGTCAGGTCGGTCTCTGACAGATCGGCCACTTTCCACTGCGATACTTGCCGCACCGCGCTAAGCGCCTCTGCCAAGGTGTCGAAACTTTGATTCAATGACAAGCCCTGCGTGTTGTCGCCACCCGCACCGGCAGAAGGGTTCACCCGCCAGCGACGCGTCAAGGGTTGGTAAGCCAGGCGCAATTGCCGCTGCGCGCTGGCGATGCGCTTGTCATACCAATACCAGCGGTCCTGGTACAGCTCGGCTTCTAGCAAAAAAAACATGGGCACGCCCTTGAGCAAGGCTTCCTCGACCACAGCGGGTAGCTCGAAGTTCACGTTGGCAGATACAAAAACCTCATTGACTGAGCGCTCAGCACGCAAAAGCGTTACCTCGGCCTGCGTCTGCGCGCGGGCTATTGCGCTGGCCATCGCCAAGCAGACCAGCAAAAAAAAGCGCGGCCAAGCCTTAAGCAAGGCGCTTTTCCAGTACGGCGTAGAAAAACCCATCGTGGTCATGCCCCGGATTGTCGTACAGACCTTGCAGCGCGCCGCCGGGCAATAAATGCCCGGGCGCAGGCAATGACAGCGCATTGCCTTGCGTGCCTAAAAATTCCTGTATCTGCTCTTGGCCTTCGGCTTTAAATATTGAACAGGTGCAATACACCATGCGACCGCCGGGTCGCAGCAAAGGCCATAGCGCGCGCAGCATCTGCGCCTGCAAAGCTGCCAGCTGGGCGATGTCCTCCTCGCGGCGCAGCCACCGCACATCCGGATGGCGGCGTACGATGCCCGAGGCGGTGCAAGGCGCATCTAGCAAGATGCCATCAAACAGCACGCCATCCCACCAGGCTTGCGGGTTTGCCGCATCGCCTTGGCGCACCTGGGCATGCAGGCCCAAACGCTGTAAATTGGCATGGATTTTTTCCAGGCGCTGAGCATCTTTGTCGATAGCTAAGACCTGGGCCTCGGCCAGTTCCAGCAAATGGGCCGTCTTGCCGCCAGGCGCGGCGCAGGCGTCCAAAATGCGCGGCCGGGCGCCCAGGCCTTGCAATAACAAAGGTGCGGCCCATTGCGCAGCCGCATCCTGCACCGCGACCAGGCCTTGCGCAAAGCCCGGCAGGCGCGCCACCGGCACGGCTTTGTCCAGCACGATCGCCGCGCCCTGGCCGGCCACAGCGCCGATGCCAGCACCGTGCAGGCGCTGCAAATAGTCAGCCGCCGTGCAACGACGCAGGTTCACGCGCAAGGTCATGGGGGCTTGCGTATTGGAGGCCTGCAGCAAACTTTGCCATTGCTCGGGGTAATCGCGCTGCACCCTTTGCACCCACCACAGCGGATGGTTCCAAAACGCCTGCGGATCGGCGTCGGTGGCGGCAATCAGCTGCGCGCGCTCCCGTAAAAACCGGCGCAAGCAGGCGTTGACAAAATTGGCATGCGCGCGGCTAGACGCCACGCGTTTAAGCGCCTCCACCGCCTGATTGACCAGGGTGAACTCGTCATAAATCGCTTGTTGCGGCTCCCAAATCAATGCCAGGGCTAGGCACAGCATGGTGTCGGCTCCAGGCGGCGGGGCGCGTTGCACCAGGCAGTCACGTAAAGCGGTAGCGCGGCCCATTTGTCGCCAGGCATGAAATGCCAAGGCCTGCACACCGGCGCGCAAAGGCGTGGGCACCGTGTCCATCGCTGCCGTGCCGGACTGCCCATGGCGCACCAGGTGTAGTAGTTTGGCAGTAGCCTGGAGTTGCTGCCAAAGCGGCGGCGCAGGTGCGGTTTGCATAGCGCCGCTACAAAGGCGTAGCCGAGACAAATCCCATGCGCCCGGCCACCCATGAGGCTGGCGCTTGGCGCAATGCGGCGTTGTAGTCCTGCATGGCCTGGTTGGCCGTGGTCTTGGCAAACAAGGCGTGGTTGTGCGCCTGATCCCATTCACGGCGCAATTCCTGCAAAGCCTGGGCCTCAATAATGTCTAAGTGCACACCGCAAAACGATTCCCATGCGCCCGACATTTCAAGCCATTGGGCGCTGAGTGCAAGGGCCTCGTCCTCGCGCCCGGTCATCAACTTAGCGCTTTTCATGGTTTTTAGGCTGAGCGACAGTTGCAAGGCCGCCACGGTCAACACTTCATGGGCTTTGGTCGCGGGATCCGGCCGGTCCAAAGCCTCTTTAGCCACCAACAGGAGGGCTTGCAAACCACGATCCAAGTTGTCAACCGCCAGCCAGCAGGCACTGCGCAGACGCTTGAGGCGCGCGTGTACGCCAACTAGCCAACAGGCCAGCAGCGCAAGCAGAGGCCACAGCAGAACCGACTCACCCATGCGTCCAAGCCTTCAGAAAAATGCCCCAGGCCTTTTGGTACAAAGGCGTGGGGCATGTACTACCTGCGCGGGCAGGCTTACTCGGCAGCGCTACCCTCAGCCGATTCGGCCTCGGTCTCGCCAGTCGCGTCAGCCAACTCCGCAGCGTCGGCCTCGGCAATCGCACGGCGCTCGGAATCGTCCATTTGCTCACGCACCAGACGCGCTTCGTGGTAGGCCAAACCGGTACCGGCCGGGATCAGGCGACCCACGATGACGTTCTCTTTCAAGCCGCGCAATTCGTCGCGCTTGCCCATGATGGCCGCTTCGGTCAGCACGCGCGTAGTTTCCTGGAAGGACGCGGCGCTAATAAAGCTGTCGGTAGACAAGGAGGCTTTGGTAATGCCCAGCAGCAGGTTGCTAAAGGTCGCTGGTATCTTGCCTTCGGCACGCAAAGCGTCATTGGTATTGAGCATTTCCGAACGCTCCACTTGCTCGCCACCGATGTAGTTCGAGTCTCCGGTCGCCTCGACCACCACACGGCGCAACATCTGGCGCACGATCACTTCAATATGCTTGTCGTTGATCTTCACGCCTTGCAGACGGTACACATCCTGCACCTCATCCACGATGTAGCGGGCCAACTCCTCGGAGCCCAGCAGGCGCAGAATGTCTTGCGGGTCGGCCGGTCCGTCCACCACGGACTCGCCCTTATTTACCACCTGGCCTTCGTGCACCAAAATATTTTTCTCTTTGGGCACCAGCTCTTCCCAGACTTTGCCTTCTGGGTCGGTAATTTGCAAGCGCACTTTGCCTTTAGTTTCCTTACCGAAGGAAACGGTGCCGGTGGCTTCTGCCAGCACGCCTTTGTCTTTGGGCGAGCGGGCTTCAAACAACTCGGCCACACGCGGCAGACCGCCGGTAATGTCACGGGTTTTTTGGCCTTCGATGGGGATACGCGCCAGCACTTCGCCGGGGCCCACGTCCTGTCCGTCACGCACCTGCACCAAAGCACCCACCGGGAATCCGATGGTTACTGCATGGTCGGTACCTGGAATTTTGACTTCCTTGCCGGATGCGTCAATCAGCTTGACCTGCGGACGCACGATTTTTGCAGAGCCGCGGCGCTTGGGGTCGATGACCACCAGCGTTGACAGACCGGTCACCTCATCCACTTGGCGAGCAACCGTCAGGCCCTCTTCCACGTTTTCGAAGTGCGCACGACCGGCAAACTCGGTAATGATAGGGCGGGTCAAGGGATCCCAGTTGGCCAAAATTGCGCCTGCCTTGATCGCCTGGTCCGCTTTGACGCTAAGTACCGCGCCGTAAGGCACTTTGTGACGCTCGCGCTCACGGCCATGCTCGTCCTGGATCACGATTTCACCGGAGCGGGAAATTACCACCAGCTCGCTCTTGCTATTGGTCACATAACGCATGGTCGCGTTAAAGCCGATATTGCCGCTGGACTTGGCTTCCACGCTAGAAGCGATAGCCGCACGCGATGCGGCGCCACCAATATGGAAGGTGCGCATCGTCAGCTGCGTGCCGGGTTCGCCGATGGACTGGGCTGCAATCACGCCAACGGCTTCACCGTGGTTGATCAGACCGCCACGGCCCAGATCGCGTCCATAGCACCGGGCGCAAATACCGAAACGGGTTTCGCAGGTCAAGGCGGTGCGCACTTTGACTTCATCTACCCCAAAGGCTTCAAGCTCTTCAATGATGTCTTCGTCCAGCATCGCGCCGGCAGCGGCTACCACCGAGCGGTTTTCCGGGTGCAACACGTCTTCGGCCACGGTGCGGCCCAATACGCGGTCGCGCAACGATTCGATCACTTCACCGCCCTCGACGATGGCGCGCATCAAATAGCCGTTGTGGGTTTCGCAATCGAGCTCGGTGACCACCAAGTCTTGCGTAACATCCACCAGGCGGCGCGTCAGGTAGCCCGAATTGGCGGTTTTGAGCGCCGTGTCAGCCAGGCCTTTACGCGCACCGTGGGTGGAGATGAAGTACTCCAACACATTCAAGCCTTCGCGGAAATTAGCGGTGATCGGCGTCTCGATGATGGAGCCGTCGGGCTTGGCCATCAAACCGCGCATACCGGCCACTTGGCGGATCTGGGCGGCAGAGCCGCGTGCACCGGAGTCGGCCATCATGTAGATGGAGTTGAAAGACTCTTGTTGCACCTGATTGCCGTGGCGGTCGGTGACCATCTCTTTGGAGAGCTTGGCCATCATCACCTTGGACACTTCGTCACCCGACTTGCCCCAAATATCCACCACTTTGTTGTAACGCTCGCCAGAGGTTACCAAACCGGAAACATACTGCTTCTCGATTTCTTTGACTTCGGTTTGCGCACGACGGATGATTTCGTGCTTTTCCTGTGGCACCAACATGTCGTCGATGCAAATGGAGATACCGGCGCGTGTCGCTAAACGGAAACCGGCTTGCAACAGCTTGTCTGCAAATACCACGGTCTCTTTCAAGCCGCACTTGCGGAAGGATACGTTGATGAGCTTGGAGATTTCCTTTTTCTTGAGCGCCTTGTTCAGGTTCGAAAAAGGCAAGCCCTTGGGCAAAATTTCAGACAACAGCGCTCGGCCGGCCGTGGTTTCCCAGACTTTGGTGTTCGGGATAAATTCGCCGCTTTCTTTGTCCTTGAGGTACTCGGTCAGGCGCACGTTTACGCGGGCGTTCAGTTCCACTTCACCCGCGTCAAAAGCGCGCTGCACTTCACCGGTGTCGGCAAAGATCAGGCCTTCGCCTTTGGCGTTGATACGGTCCCGGGTGGTGTAGTACAAGCCCAGCACCACGTCCTGTGAAGGCACGATGGAAGGCTCGCCATTGGCGGGGAAGAGCACGTTATTGGACGCCAGCATCAAGGTGCGGGCTTCCATCTGGGCTTCGACCGACAAAGGCACGTGGACGGCCATTTGATCGCCGTCAAAGTCGGCGTTAAAGGCCGAGCACACCAGCGGGTGCAATTGGATCGCCTTACCTTCAATCAGGATAGGCTCAAACGCCTGGATACCCAAGCGGTGCAGCGTAGGCGCACGGTTGAGCATCACGGGATGCTCTTTGATCACCTCTTCCAAAATATCCCAAACTACGGGCGTGCCGGATTCGACTTCTTTCTTCGCCGCCTTGATGGTGGTAGCGATGCCCATAGCTTCCAGGCGCGCAAAGATAAAGGGCTTGAACAACTCCAAGGCCATGAGCTTTGGCAATCCGCACTGATGCAGCTTGAGCGTCGGGCCCACGGTAATGACCGAACGGCCAGAGTAGTCCACGCGCTTGCCCAGCAAGTTCTGGCGGAAACGGCCGGACTTGCCTTTGATCATGTCGGCCAAGGACTTCAAGGCGCGCTTGTTGGCGCCTGTCATAGCCTTGCCGCGGCGTCCGTTGTCCAGCAGCGAGTCCACCGATTCTTGCAACATGCGTTTTTCATTGCGAGCAATAATTTCCGGCGCTTTAAGTTCGAGCAAACGGCGCAGACGGCTGTTGCGGTTGATCACACGGCGGTACAAATCATTCAGATCGGAGGTGGCAAAGCGGCCGCCGTCCAGCGGCACCAGCGGACGCAGATCCGGTGGCAACACAGGCAGCACTTCGAGCACCATCCACTCAGGCTTGATACCCGATTTTTTGAAGGCTTCGAGCACTTTAAGGCGCTTGGCGTTCTTCTTGATCTTCAGTTCTGAACCGGTCAGGTCATTGCGCAGCTTTTCAATCGAACCTTCGATGTCGATGCTTTGCAGCAGGTCCTTGATGCCTTCGGCACCCATCTTGGCCTGAAACTCGTCGCCGTATTCTTTGAATTTGGCGTCGAAATCGTCCTCGGACATGATGCCGAATTTCTTCAAGGGCGTCATGCCGGGGTCAGTCACCACATAGGCTTCGAAATAGAGAACACGCTCGATATCACGCAGCGTCATGTCCAGCACCAGGCCCAAACGGCTGGGCAGGGACTTGAGGAACCAGATGTGGGCGCAAGGCGCAGCCAAATCGATATGACCCATACGCTCGCGGCGCACTTTGGTCTGGGTCACTTCAACGCCGCACTTCTCGCAAATCACACCACGGTGTTTCAGGCGTTTGTACTTGCCGCACAAGCATTCATAGTCCTTGATGGGCCCGAAAATCTTGGCGCAAAACAAGCCGTCACGCTCGGGCTTGAAGGTGCGGTAGTTGATGGTCTCGGGCTTTTTCACTTCGCCAAAAGACCAGGAGCGAATTTTCTCCGGCGATGCCATGCCGATTTTGATGGCATCAAAATGCTCATCGGGCGTGAACTGCTTAAACAGGTCGAGTAATGATTTCATGGAAATTCCTTTTTCATGTGAGGGGCAGCACATCCACCGGACGGCTGCCGCGAAAGGTCTCTAACTTGGTGTTTAACCGCGCTCCAATTCGATATCCAGGCCCAGGGAACGGATTTCCTTGACCAGCACATTAAAGGACTCGGGCATGCCGGCCTCGATGGAATGTTCGCCCTTGACAATGCTTTCGTACACCTTGGTACGACCTTGCACGTCGTCGGACTTGACGGTGAGCATTTCCTGCAAGACATAGGAAGCACCATAGGCCTCCAAAGCCCAGACCTCCATCTCGCCGAAACGCTGGCCGCCGAACTGCGCCTTGCCGCCCAAAGGCTGCTGCGTGACCAGGCTGTAAGGCCCGGTGGAACGGGCGTGCATCTTGTCATCCACCAAATGGTGCAGCTTGAGTACATGCATGTAGCCCACCGTGACGGGGCGCTCGAAAGGCTCGCCGGTACGGCCGTCGCAGAGGTAAGCCTGGGTACGCGTATCGGTCAAACCCTTGGCATTGGCCACTTCTTCAGGGTAAGCCAGTTTGAGCATGCCGCGGATTTCCTCTTCCGAGGCGCCGTCAAACACGGGGGTAGCGAAAGTCGCGCCGGTTTGCAAATTGGCAGCCATTTCCAGTACCTGCGCATCGCTTAAGTCGTCCAGCGCCTCTTTGCGGCCGGAGCCGTTGTACAAAGCATCCAGGAACTGACGCATTTCGGCCATCTTGGACTGCTCTTGCAACATGTCGCCAATGCGATGACCCAGACCCTTGGCGGCCCAGCCCAAATGCACTTCCAGCACCTGACCGACGTTCATCCGTGAAGGAACGCCTAAGGGATTGAGGACGATGTCGCACGGTGTGCCGTCGGCCATGTACGGCATGTCTTCAACGGGAACGATCTTGGACACCACACCTTTATTACCGTGACGGCCGGCCATTTTGTCGCCAGGCTGCAAGCGGCGCTTGACAGCGATATAGACCTTGACCATTTTCAAAACGCCCGCGGGCAGCTCGTCACCCTGGGTTAGTTTTTTGCGCTTTTCTTCAAAAGACAGGTCAAAGCTGTGGCGAGTTTGCTCCAGCGAGGCCTTGATGCTTTCCATTTGCGAAGCTACCGCGTCATCGGCCGGACGGATATCGAACCAGTGGAATTTCTCAACTGAGTCCAGATAGGCTTTGTCGATCTTGCTGCCTTTAGCCAGTTTTTGCGGACCGCCATTGGCGATCTTGCCGCTTAACAACTTGGCGATACGGTCAAAGGCGTCGGCTTCCACGATACGCAACTGGTCGTTCAAATCAAGGCGAAAGCGCTTGAGCTCATCGTCAATAATTTGCTGCGCACGCTTGTCACGCACAATGCCTTCACGGGTGAAGACCTGAACGTCAATAACCGTGCCTTGTGAGCCTTGGTCAACACGCAAAGAGGTGTCTTTCACATCACTGGCTTTTTCGCCGAAGATGGCGCGCAGCAATTTTTCTTCTGGAGTCAGCGTGGTTTCACCTTTGGGTGTGACCTTGCCGACCAGGGTGTCACCCGGCATGACTTCCGCACCGACATAAATAATGCCCGACTCGTCCAAACGGTTGAGTTGCTGTTCGCTCAAATTGGGAATGTCGCGGGTGATTTCCTCAGCACCGAGTTTGGTGTCGCGGGCCATAACCACTAGCTCTTCGATGTGAATCGAGGTGTAGCGGTCTTCGGCCACCACCCGTTCGCTGATCAGGATGGAGTCCTCAAAGTTGTAGCCATTCCACGGCATAAAGGCGACCAGCATGTTCTGACCCAAGGCCAACTCGCCCAAGTCGGTGGATGCACCGTCGGCAATCACATCACCCTTGTCCAGCTTGTCGCCTTTTTTGACGATGGGGCGCTGGTGGATATTGGTGTTTTGGTTGGAACGCTGGTACTTGATTAGGTTGTAGATGTCCACACCGACTTCGCCGGCCTGGGCTTCCGCGTCGTTGACGCGCACCACCACACGGGTGGCGTCCACATAGTCCACCACACCACCACGGTTGGCAGTCACCACGGTTCCCGAGTCCACTGCGGCAACGCGTTCGATACCGGTTCCTACAAAGGCTTTTTCTGGGCGCAACACCGGCACCGCCTGGCGCTGCATATTGGCGCCCATGAGTGCGCGGTTGGCATCGTCATGCTCCAAGAAGGGCACCAAGGATGCCGCCACCGAAACAATTTGCGCCGGCGAGACGTCCATGTACTGCACGCGCTCTGGGCCCACCAATACCGATTCGCCTTTTTCGCGCGCCGACACCAATTCGCCGGTCAGCACGCCGTCTTTGTCCAAGACCGCATTGGCTTGGGCGATGACGTATTTGCCTTCTTCGATAGCGGAGAGGTAATCGATCTCGTGGGTAACCTTGCTATTGGCCACGCGGCGGTAAGGTGTTTCGATAAAGCCGTATTCGTTCAAACGGGCGTACAAAGCCAGCGAGTTGATCAGGCCAATATTCGGGCCTTCAGGGGTCTCAATGGGGCACACGCGTCCGTAATGGGTGACGTGAACGTCACGCACTTCAAAGCCAGCACGCTCACGCGTCAGGCCGCCTGGGCCAAGGGCAGAGACTCGGCGCTTGTGGGTGATTTCCGACAAGGGGTTGGTCTGGTCCATGAACTGCGATAACTGCGAAGCGCCAAAGAATTCTTTGAGCGAGGCGGAAATCGGTTTGCTGTTGATCAGGTCGTGCGGCATGAGCGGCTCTTGCTCGGCTTGGCCTAGACGCTCTTTGACGGCTTTTTCGATACGTGCCAAACCGGTGCGGTACTGGTTTTCAGCCAGCTCACCTACGCAACGTACGCGGCGGTTACCCAAGTGGTCAATATCGTCCACATCACCACGGCCATTACGCAAGTCCACCAGAATTTTGACCACAGACAAAATGTCTTCATTGGTCAATACCATGGGACCTGTTGATTCGGCACGACCCATTTTGGCGTTGAACTTCATGCGGCCCACACGCGAGAGGTCGTAGGTATCTGGGTTGTAGAACAAGCGCTGGAACAGGGCTTGTACTGCGTCCTCGGTGGGCGGCTCGCCGGGACGCATCATGCGGTAGATCGCCACGCGCGCAGCAAAGTCGTCCGTCGTCTCGTCCGTACGCAGGGTTTGCGAGATGTACGCACCTTGGTCCAACTCGTTGGTGTAGATGCAGGCCAAATCGGTAATGCCAGAGGTACGCAGCTTTTTAAGCAGCGCATCGGTCAACTCTTCGTTGGCTTTGGCCAGGATTTCACCAGTCTCGGCTTCAACGATATTGCGCGCTACCACGCGGCCCACCAGAAAGTCTTCGGGCACGCTGATGTGGGTGGTGCCAGATTGTTCTAGCTCGCGGGTATGGCGCGCGGTCACGCGCTTGTCTTTGGCCACCACCACGATACCGGACTTGTCGGTCAGGTCAAAGCGGGCAACTTCGCCGCGCAGGCGCTCAGGCACAAATTCCATTTGCGCGCCGCTGTCCATCAGGCGGAAATTGTCATTGACAAAAAAGTTCGCCAGGATGGATTCATTGTTCAGACCAATGGCCTTGAGCAAAATCGTGACCGGCATTTTGCGGCGACGGTCCACACGGAAATAGAGCAGGTCTTTGGGATCAAATTCAAAGTCCAACCAGGAGCCGCGGTAGGGGATGATGCGCGCCGAAAACAGCAGCTTGCCCGAGCTATGGGTTTTGCCCTTGTCATGCTCGAAAAACACGCCGGGTGAACGGTGCAATTGCGAGACGATCACGCGCTCGGTGCCGTTGATGATGAAAGAGCCTTTGCTGGTCATCAAAGGCACTTCGCCCATGTAGACCTCTTGCTCCTTGACCTCTTTGACCACTTTGTTCTGGCTGGTGGAGGCTTCGCGGTCATAAATAATCAGCTGTACCTTGGCGCGCACCGCCGAGGCATAAGTCAGACCACGTGTCTGGCACTCACGCACATCAAAGCCGGGCTTGGCCAAGTTGTACTCCAGGTACTTCATCTCAACAAAACCATTGTGCGAGACGATAGGGAAAGCTGCCTCGAACGCGGCTTGCAAGCCCTCTTGGGTTCGCTTTTTGGGGTTAATGTCGGCCTGCAAAAACGCGGTGTACGCGTCTTTTTGCATTTGCAGCAGATAAGGGATTTCGAGCACGCTGTCGCGGTTACCGAAATTTTTGCGTATGCGTTTGCGTTCTGTATATGTATAAGCCATGAGATCTCCGGGCAAAGTCTGAGGAATCCTGGGGGTCCTAGGCGACTGTGTTTCATTCTTGGTGATTGGCCGCTACCAATCATTGGCGGACGGTCGCGCATTGCACGCGACCCGAACCAAGGCATCTTCTGCAGTCGGGGTCAGAAGACACTTGACAAGCCTGTTATCCAACGGGCTTGTCAGCTGTACTCTGAGGCGCAAGCGCTGCCGGTTACAGCAGCACTTGCGATGTGCTTTCCCATCCTGCCAACGTGTGAGCAGCAAGATGGGATTGCACGTTTACTTGAGCTCGACCTTTGCGCCGGCGTCTTCCAGCTTCTTCTTGGCAGCTTCGGCGTCGGCCTTGGCAATGCCTTCTTTGACGGCTTTGGGCGCGCCATCGACCATGTCTTTGGCTTCTTTGAGGCCCAGACCGGTGATTTCGCGCACGGCCTTAATAACCGATACCTTGTTGGCGCCCGCTTCGAGCAGCACGACGTTAAATTCGGTCTTCTCTTCAGCGACCGGTGCAGCTGCACCACCACCTGCGGCGGGCGCTGACATAGCAGCAGCGCTTACACCAAATTTCTCTTCGATGGCTTTCACCAGGTCGTTGAGTTCCATGACCGTCATGCTGTCCAGCGCGGTCAAAAATGCGTCTTTAT
>JBBAPX010000023.1:0-22859 GCA_040400575.1 Rhodoferax sp. | reverse complement strand
ACGGCATTGTCTTGATCGACCAGGACAAGTGCCGTGGCTGGCGCATGTGCGTCTCAGGTTGCCCCTATAAGAAAATTTACTACAACTGGAAAAGCGGTAAGGCAGAAAAGTGCATCTTCTGTTATCCGCGCATTGAAGCGGGCCAACCCACGGTGTGCTCCGAGACCTGCGTGGGCCGCATCCGCTACTTGGGCGTGGTGCTGTATGACGCAGACCGAATTGCGCAGGCGGCCAGTGTGGTGGACGAGAAAGACCTGTACCAAGCGCAACTGGACATCTTCCTGGACCCCCATGATCCCAAGGTGATCGCCCAGGCCCGCCTTGATGGCATCCCTGAATCCTGGCTGATTGGCGCACGCAACAGCCCGGTCTACAAAATGGCGGTGGACTGGAAAGTGGCCTTGCCGCTGCACCCCGAGTACCGTACGCTGCCCATGGTCTGGTATGTGCCACCGCTGTCTCCTATTAACTCGGCTGCCAACGCCGGTCATATTGGTGTCAATGGCGAGATTCCAGACCTGGCACAAATGCGCATTCCGGTGCAGTACCTGGCCAACCTGCTAACTGCTGGCGACACCGCGCCTGTGGTGCGCGCCTTGGAGCGCATGCTGGCTATGCGCGCCTACCAGCGCAGCAAGCATGTGGACCACGAACAAAACCTCGCCGTGTTGGAACAGGTCGGCTTGACGGTGGCCCAGGTGGAGGAGATGTACCAAATCATGGCCATTGCCAACTACGAAGACCGCTTTGTGATTCCCAGTTCGCACCGCGAGTACGCAGAAAACGCTTTTGATCTGCGCGGTGGCTGCGGCTTTTCCTTTGGCAATGGCTGCTCCGAGGGGAGCTCCGAGACCAGCCTGTTTGGTGGTTCTAAGCCACGCACCATTCCCATTAAGTCCTATGTTTAAGGTAAGCGCGCCATGAAAAACAACCGTTATTCCCTGCGTGCCCTCAGCGCATTGATGGGCTACCCAGACGCCCAATTACGCAGCCATCTGCCCGAGCTACTGCAGGCCATCGACCAGGAAGCCGTGATCCCTGCCGCACGCCGTGAGGCGCTGCATGCTTTTGCAACCGAGCTCACGCGCCTGGACCCCATGGAAGTAGAGGCGCGCTATGTGGAAACCTTTGACCGGGGACGGGCCACCTCGCTGCACATGTTCGAGCATATCCACGGTGATTCGCGCGAGCGGGGCCCGGCCATGGTTGATCTGGTGCAGACCTACGAAAAGGCTGGCCTGATGATGTCCCCCGATGAGTTGCCGGACCACTTGTGCGTGGTGCTGGAATTCGCCTCCACCCAGCCGCCCAAATTGGCAAGCGAGTTTCTGGGTGAGATGGCCCATATCCTGTCCGCCATCTTCAGTGCGCTGGTGCAAGGTGGCAGCCCCTATGCCACGCCCGTCGCCGCCGTACTCGAGCTCTGCGGCCAGCGCGTGCAGTCTGTTGCCATCGTCGCCGACGAGGCCATGGATGCGCTCTGGCAGGAGCCCCAGGCCTTTGATGGCTGCAGCACCAAAGGCCAGTCCAAGCCGGGGCAAGCCCAGCCCATTCACTTTGTTCGCAAGAGCACGGTGCCGGTATCCGCACCGGCTAGCGGCGCATCCGTTTTTGCTAAAGGCCAGAAAGCACAAGAAGCCCAAGCCCAAGCCCAAGGAACCCGAATATGACTTACCTTGATAACCTACTGTTCGGTTACTACCCCTACATCTGCCTGAGCATCTTCCTGCTGGGTAGCCTGCTGCGCTTTGATCGCGACCAGTACACCTGGAAGAGCGATTCCTCGCAGTTGCTGCGTGCGGGCCAGTTGCGTTGGGGCAGCAATCTGTTTCACGTCGGGGTTTTATTCCTGCTGGGTGGACACACCCTGGGCATGTTGACGCCCCATTTTCTGTACGAGCCCTTTATCAGTGCGGGCAACAAGCAGATCGTGGCCATGGTTTCGGGCGGTGCCTTTGGTATCCTGGGATTTATTGGCGTGAGCCTGCTGCTGCAGCGTCGACTAGGCGATGAGCGCATCCGTCTCAACTCCAAAACCAGTGACATCGTGCTGTTGGTGCTGCTGTGGTTGCAACTGGCATTGGGTTTGGCCACCATCCCGCTATCGGCCCAGCATCTGGATGGCAGCATGATGATGAAGCTAGCCGATTGGGCCCAGCACATCGTCACATTCCAAGCCGGTGCGCCGGAGTTGTTGAATGACGCTAGCTGGGTCTTCAAGCTGCATATGTTTCTGGGCATGTCGATCTTTTTGATCTTCCCCTTCACTCGGCTGGTGCATGTGTGGAGCGGCTTTGGCACCCTGGCCTATCTGGTGCGACCCTACCAACTGGTGCGCAGTCGGCGCCTGGGGATGGTCGAGCGTGAGCCCCTAAGCCGCAACGCCCGCTAAGGGCCAGAAATCCAAGGACACGGTATGAACACATCTTCAATGGTCAGCAAGGGGTGCGGCGGCGGTACCTGCGGCTGTGGCTCCCAGGTGGCCGCGCCGGACCCGGTCACGATCGCATCCATCAACGGCATCGCCCTCCATGGCCCGAACGCACGGCCAGACGAAGAAAGCCTGCGCGAACTGGCCTATACCGAGCTGCTGCGCCAGCAGGCGGTGCAAACAGGGCAGCTACCTAGTCGCGCTGTGTTGGAGGCACCAGCGCTTGGCGAATTCGAGCGCAGCGTGCTAGAGGCCATGGTGGATGCAGCGGTGCAAGTGCCTGCGCCCACACAGGAGGAATGCCAGCGCTACTTTGCCGCCCGAAGGAGTCAGTACCTGGTCGGTCAGGCGGTGCATTTACGCCATATCTTGTTTGCGGTGACGCCCGGCGTGAACGTACAGGCGCTCAGCGTGCATGCCGATAAGGCGCTCATTAGCCTGCTTGGCAAAAACGTTCCCATAGATTTGTTTGGCAAGCTGGCAGCGGAGCTTTCTAACTGCCCTAGCAGCACCCAAGGTGGCGACCTGGGCTGGCTTGGTCCGCAGGACTGTGCGCCCGAATTGGCCAGCATTGTGTTCTTTCAATCGGAGGTGCCTGTGGGCCTGGGTGTTTTGCCGCGCCTAGTACACACCCGCTTTGGTTTTCACATCATCGAGATACGCGAGCGGCGCGAGGGCAAGCCGCTGGATTTTGCGGACGTGCGCGAGCGTGTAGCCGCGCAACTGGCCCTGCAATCGCGCGCCAAGGCCTTGCACCAATACATGGGTTTACTAGTGGGACAGGCGCGGGTCGAAGGGATCACATTGGACGCTTTTGACTCACCCCTGGTGCAGTGAGCAAGGCAATGCACGCGGTGCAATAAAAACATGCCGATCAATGCCATGCCGAGCGCGCTGTCGGATCTTCTGCATTTGCGTCAGACCATTCTGCCCAAGCGGCTGATGGCGCCGGGCCCCGATACCGAGCAACTCGCGCTGATCCTAGGTGCGGCTGCGCACGCGCCGGACCATGGGCAACTGCTGCCCTGGCGTTTTGTGCTTATCGCCGACGCCGAGCGTGCGGCCTTGGGAAGGGCGTTTTCTGATGCGCTGCAGGACCGTGACCCCACCGCTTTGCCTGAACAACTGCAGCAAGCTTACGAAAAAGCGCTGCGCGCGCCATTGCTCATGATGCTGGTCGTGGAGGATGTGCGTGGTGATGCGCAAATTGGTTTATTGGAGCGGGTGGTATCGGCCGGTTGTGCCGTACAGAACATGCTTTTGATGGCCACCGCACTGGGTTTTGGATCGGCGCTAAGCAGTGGCAAGGCCTTGCGGTCTTCCAGCTTGCGCGCACTCTTTGGTCTGAGCCAGCATGCGCATGCCATCTGTTTTGTGAGTGTGGGAACTGCCCAGCGGGGCAAGCCAGCGCGTGCCCGGCCGGATGCCGCCCAGTACGTAAGCTATCTATCGATGAAGGCCTTATGAAAATTGAAAATTTCTCCGATTTGTTGCGTGCGGCGCACGCGCAGCCCTTGCAGCAGCGTTTGCTATTGGTGTTTGTCGACGCCGTGCTTGCGGACGATGCCAACACGCAGCAGCGCGCCGGGTTCGCAGCGGGACATGGGGGGTCTCTGGTTCCCATCATGTGTGTGGACAAAAGTCCGGGCGAGCTGTCCTCTTTTGAAGCCTTGGTACAGGAGGCGGCCCAGCTCGGGCAGGCGTGGCGCTTGGTATTTTCTGCCGCCATGTCCGGAACCACGCACAGCGCGCCGCAGGGCAAAGCAGTGGACGCGGCCTTGAAGACCATGGTGCAAGACATTAAGCGGGGTGAGATTGCTGGCTATCTCGCTTTTGACCGCCATGGCTTACCTATGGTTCTGGCGTAATACGTGTCTGACTCTGGGCAGCAAACGGGGCACAGGAGCAGGCCCTCTAGGGATGACTGCGGCAACTTTAGGATGCATCTGAACTGTCTTGCAACATGGCCACTTTGATCCAAATAGATAAGCCAGGCACAGGCGACAAACCCCGGTTTGCCTTGTGGGAACTTGGGTTTCGCCCCTTTTATCTGCTGGCCAGCAGCTTTGCCGCGCTTTCCATAGGGCTGTGGGCTTTGCAATTCAATGGGTATTTACCCAATGCCTATTTGCGCGGTCCGATGTGGCATGCCCATGAAATGCTGTTCGGATTCACCTTGGCAGTCCTGACCGGTTTTCTATTGACGGCAGCACAAAATTGGTCGGGGCAGCCCACACCCAAAGGAGCCTACCTGGCCGCACTGGCAGCCTTGTGGGTGGCGGGCAGGGTATTGGTGCTCTCGCCCTGGGGCTGGCTGGCTGCGGCAGTGAATGTGGCTTTTCCACTGGCCATTGCGACCGCATTGGCTATACCGCTGTACAAAGCGCGTAACCGTCGCAACTATTTTTTCGTCGCCTTGCTGGTGCTCATGGCATGGGCCCAACTGCTGGTGCACCTCAATGGACTGGAGGCCATTCGGATACCGGGGTGGGCGGGAATTTTGCTAGGGCTCGATGGCATGCTGTTTGTAATTTGTGTCATGGGCGGACGTGTGATCCCCATATTTACCAACAACGCAATACCTGGCGCACAGGCGCTTCGTCACCCTTGGGTCGAAAAAATTGCACTGGGTTTGGTTTTGCTCATTCTGGTCGCAGACGCATTACAGGTGACAGGTACGTCGTTAGCGCTGCTGGCCTTTTTGAGCATGGTGGCCCATCTGATTCGCCTTGGCCTGTGGCGGCCATGGAAGACCTTGAAAACGCCCTTGGTTTGGGTTCTGCATGCAGCCTATGCCTGGATTCCCCTGCACTTGGTATTGCGTGCTATGGCGGCCATGGACTGGGTGTCGTCGTCGGCTGCCACCCATGCCCTGACCACCGGTGCCGTTGGCGGCATGGTTATTGGCATGATGACGCGCACCGCCTTGGGTCACACCGGAAGAAAGCTGATTGCAGGAAAGGCGGAGATCAGCTGTTACGCCCTAGTGGCCGCAGCCGCGTGGGTGCGTGTCGGCGTTCCCCTAGCTGACGCATCGATGCTCCCGGTTGCCATTCTGGTTTCGGCAATGCTGTGGTCCGCTGGCTTTGCCATCTATACCTTGAAGTACTGGCACATTCTGAGCTCGGATTGAGCTGCGTGGCCGACAGGGTCAAAGTCTCCATAGTCGGCAGGAAAAAAGTGCAAAAAGTCATCTTTCGCCTTACACCCCAACGGAATCATTCCACCGTAACTGACTTCGCTAAATTACGTGGTTTATCTACATCGGTACCGCGTGCGCATGCGGTGTGGTAGGCCAGCAGCTGCAGCGCTACGACATGCAAGATGGGGGAGAGGTCGCCATAGTTTTCCGGCATGCGAATGACGTTGATGCCCTCGCTGGTTTGAATGTGCGTGTCAGCATCTGCCAACACATACAACATGCCTCCGCGGGCACGTACTTCGTGCATATTGCTTTTTAGCTTTTCCAGCAAGGCGTCGTTGGGTGCAACAGTCACCACCGGCATGGCACTCGTGACCAAAGCCAGGGGGCCATGTTTCAACTCGCCGGCGGCATAGGCTTCGGCGTGGATGTAGGTGATTTCTTTGAGTTTCAGTGCGCCTTCCATGGCAATCGGGTAGTGGGTTCCGCGTCCTAGAAACAAGGCGTTTTCTTTGGAGGCAAATTCTTCGGACCACGCGATGATGGCGGGCTCCAGCGCCAGCACGGCTTGCAGCGCGCTAGGCAGGTGGCGAAGTGCTTTGAGTGCCGCAGTTTCATCTGCCTCCGTTAAGTGGCCTTTGGTTTGCGCCAGGGACAGCGTCAGCAAGAACAGCCCCACCAGTTGGGTAGTGAAAGCCTTGGTCGAAGCCACCCCGATTTCCACGCCGGCGCGCGTGACATAGGCCAACTTGCACTCCCGCACCATAGCCGAACTTGCCACATTGCAAATCGTGAGGCTGTGTTCCATGCCCAGCGATTGCGCGTGTCGCAGCGCCGCAAGCGTGTCCGCCGTTTCGCCGGACTGGCTGATGGTGACGACCAAGGTTTTTTTATCGGGCACCGAATCACGGTAACGGTATTCGCTGGCGATCTCTACTGCGCAGGGCAATTTGGCGATGGCTTCTATCCAGTACTTGGCTACGCAGCCACTGTAGTAACTGGTGCCGCAGGCCAGAATGAGCACCTTATCAATTTCTTTGAAGATGCCGTAAGCCCCATCGCCAAATAATTCGGGCACGATGCCCGCGATGCCTTCCAAGGTATCGGCCACAGCGCGCGGTTGTTCAAAAATTTCCTTTTGCATGTAATGGCGATAGGGCCCCAACTCCGCCGCCCCGCTATGGGCCAGCACGGTTTGCACCGCGCGCGTAACCGGCTTGTGCGCACTGTCAAGCACCCAGAACTTGCCTGCTTGCACGTCCACCACATCCCCCTCTTGCAAATACAAAATTTGATCTGTCACGCCGGCCAAGGCCATGGCATCGCTGGCCAAAAATGTTTCTCGCTGGCCCACACCTACGATGAGTGGCGAGCCGGCGCGCGCGCCGACCATGCGCATGGGCTCGTCCACATGCATCACCGCAATCGCATACGCACCGCGCAATTGCAAAACACAGGCTTTTACCGCATCCAAGAGGTCGCCGTTGTAGCAACTGTCCACCAGGTGCGCGATCACTTCGGTGTCGGTCTGACTGCGAAAGACATAGCCTTTGGCCTGCAGACTGGCGCGCAATTCATCGTGGTTTTCGATGATGCCGTTATGCACCAAAGCCACCTGACCGTCTTGTGTGTCGGGGCCTCTGCCGTGGCTGAAATGGGGATGTGCGTTATGCACCACGGGCGCACCGTGGGTCGCCCAGCGCGTGTGCGCGATGCCGGTACCGCCTTCAAGTGCATCGGCCTCTACCTGGGCCATTAACTCCACCACGCGGGCGGTGCTGCGGGCACGGCGCAATCCGGGCTGCGCGGTATCGGGATGCAGGCTCGCCGTGTGAATCGCGACGCCGCAGGAGTCATAACCCCGGTATTCCAAACGCTGCAAGCCCTGCACCAGGACCGGGACGATATTGCGGTGGGAGACCGCGCCGACAATGCCACACATAGTCAAACTCCAAAGTGAGGCCTTGATGCTATGTGTTCTGTTGAGAAATTAACTGTATAAAATTTACAAATTAAGAATTTAAAATTCAATAAAATGAAATAGAAAAATTTAAATTTAAAAAATTAAGAAAAATATATGAAAATTTCAGAAAATTTGGACGCCCTGGACCTCCAGCTTTTGGGTCATCTCCAGCTGGATGCATCCCTGAGCAATCTAGCGCTCGCAGAAAAACTGCGCATCTCTCCTCCGACTTGTCTGCGACGCGTCAAGCGCCTGACCGACGGCGGCTGGATCGAGCGGCAGGTGGCGGTACTCAGCCCAGCGCGCCTAGGCGCATCTATAGGGCACATGGTTTGCGCGCTGGTGGAAGTGACCTTGGATGTGCAGGGGGTAGAGCATTTGGACGCCTTCGAGGCCAAGGCCATCGCGGAGGATGCCGTCCAGCAATGCTGGCGCGTTGCCTCCGGCCCGGATTTCATTCTGGTGGTGCAGGCCCTGTCCATGCCCGATTACTTGGAAGTGACGCGCCGCTTGTTCACCCAAGATGCCAACGTGCGCAACGTCAAAGCATTTTTTAGTACCAAGCGCGCCAAATTCAGCGCCGCTTTGCCGCTGCCCAGGTTCTGAAAAAATTATTGAGCGCCCTTGGCCGGGCGCTTCCAGTTGGCAACACCCACTTGCTTGCCCCGCGCCACCGTCAATGCACCGGGTGGCGTGTCCTTGGTAATCGTCGAGCCGCCGCCTATGGTGCCGCCCGCGCCCAGCGTCAGCGGCGCAATCAGCACGCAATTGCTGCCGACATGCACATCGTCTTCGATGACCGTCTGGTGCTTGTTTGCGCCGTCGTAATTGGCCGTGATGCTGCCGGCGCCAAAATTTACCCGTTCACCCACCGTGGCATCGCCTAAGTACGCCAAATGGTTGGCCTTTGCACCTTGCGCCAGGCGGGCATTCTTGACTTCTACAAAGTTGCCGATATGCACCTCGGCGCCCAAATCCGCACCCGGGCGCAGGCGTGCAAACGGGCCAATGCGTGCGCCTGCACCCACCCGCACGCCTTGGCTTTCCCCGTCTATATGGGTAAATGCCTGGATGATGGTGCCCGCCTCGATGCTGCAATTGGCCAGCACGCAATGGGGCCCGACGCGTACCTCATCGCCCAGTTGCACCTGACCTTCAAACACACAGCCGACGTCGATCTCAACATCTCTGGCGCACACCAGCGAGCCGCGCACATCAATGCGGGCAGGATCTTTCAGTCGCACGCCTTGCTCCATCAAGGCCTCGGCCAAGCGCAATTGATGGGCACGTTCCAAGGCGGCGAGTTGCGCCGGACTGTTCACGCCAGCCACCTCCAAGGGGTCGTCAATCCGATGGGCCAGCACCTGCACACCATCTTGCACTGCCAACTTCACCACATCTGTGAGGTAGTACTCGCCTTGGGCGTTGCGATTGTCCAAGCGCTCCAGCCATCGCTTAAGTTGTTGCGCAGGCGCTGCCAATATGCCGCCGTAAATTTCTTGAATGTTGCGCTCCTCGAGGCTCGCGTCCTTATGTTCGACGATGGCAGTGACCGCGGCGCCATTGCGTACCACGCGCCCGTAGCCGCTGGGATCGGGCAAATTGACGGTTAGCAAGGCAAGGTGCTGCCCGGCGCACAAATGCAAGAGGGCTTGCAAAGTCGCCCCGCGTGTGAGCGGCACATCACCGGACAAGACCAGCACGATCGCATCGTCGGCCAGATGCGGGGCGGCAGTTTGTACTGCATGCCCGGTCCCCAACTGGGGTTCCTGGCGCGCAAACTCCAGCGCGAGCGATCCTGCCAATAGCGACAAGGCCGACTCCACTTGTGCCGCGCCATGCCCGGTTACGACCACGACTTTGCGCGCATCGACCCAACGTGCGGCCTCAAGCACATGCCCTGCCAGGGGTAAATGGGCCAGCATCTGCAGTACTTTGGGCTTGTTGCTCTTCATGCGCGTGCCCTTGCCAGCGGCCATCATGACCACCTCAACCGCAGGCTTGATCTTGTCAGCACCCATAGCGGATGCCTCGCTCGCATTTAGACTCACTGCCATGTCCTTTACCTTTTTCCAGTCGATGCCTAGTACCCACTGCCCAAGCGCCATTATCGGTGGCGTGGGCAGGCGCTTTCTGACGCTCGGGCTGCTGTGCTTGGTGTTGGCGCTTGGCGGCTGCAGTGCGGCACGCTTGGGCTATAGCGCAGCGCCTGAGCTCATGTATTTGTGGCTGGACAGCTACTTGGACTTTGACACTGCCCAGGCGCGTCGTATCAATGCGGAATTAAAGACGCTGCATCGGTGGCATCGAAGCGAAGAAATGCCCCTGGTCGCAGAGCTTTTGCAGGAGGCCCAGACCTTGGCACTGCAAAACCCCGACGGCCCGCGTTTTTGCGCGCTCTATACATCTGTGTTCCAGCGCAGCGGAGCACTTACGCAACGCGCCATACCAGTCGCTGCGGCGGTGGCGCCCGGGCTCAAGCCGGAGCAATTGGCAGCGTTGGCAAAGGCCTATGAAAAAAGCAATCGCAAAATGCGCGAGGAATGGCAAGACGCCCGAACGCAAGGCATGGACATGCGCACCCGCAAAAGCCTAGAGCGCATGGAAGACCTGTATGGAAAGCTAAGCGCAGAGCAAACCCGGCACTTTAAAGATGCCATGGCCCAAACCGGCTTTGACGAAAAACGCTATTTTGAGGAGGTGCAAGCACGCCAGCAGGCGGTATTGCAAACCCTGGAACGCTTGCGTGGCGCCGATGTCCCTACCGCGCAAAGCGCGCTGACCGACGTGGCGCAGCGCTACGTCCAATCTTCCAACCCGGCCTACCGGCAGTACCATGAACAAATGACGGCCAATACCTGCCAGGCCTTTGCCCGACTGCACGCCCAAACTAGCGCAGAGCAGCGCAAGCACATGGTGCGCTTACTCAAAGGCTATGAAAACGATGTGCGCGCCCTGGCCGCACAAAAAGACTAGTCGCGCGTCACGCGCCCCGGATGGTCCACCGGCCAGGCCATGCCGTAGTCGGTCAGCACCGCGTCTAGCGGAATATCGTGCACTTCTGGCTCGAAATCGGGCACAAAGCTATTGCCAAAACCCAAGCCTACGGTATGGGGGCGAGGCTCCAGGCTGGCCAGCATGCGGTCATAAAAACCACCGCCATACCCCAAGCGGTAGCCGCCCGCGCTATAGCCTACACAGGGCACGAACAAGAGGCTTGGCATCACCTGCTCGGTGTCTTTGGGTTTGGGAATGCCGTAGGCATCCTCTTCCATCGGGCAGCCGGGGTACCAAATATGAAAAGTCATGGTCTTGTGTGCTTTGTTGACCACTGGCAAAGCAATGCGTCGACGCTGCGCAATGTCATTGAGCTCGCCGTCCTCTTTCCAGCGGTGCAGTGCGGGCAAGGGGTCAAACTCGCCCTTGATCGGCCAGTAGGCGCCAATCGTCGTGTCGGTGCGGCCTAGCAGCCAGACGCGCATCACCCGCAGCAATAACTCCGCGCGGTGCAGCCGGTCCGGCAAATTGGCCCGCGCATCAAGCAAAGCCTTGCGTAAGGCCTTTTTTTCTTGGGCTTTAGGGTCCATAGAGTTGTCCATAATCACCCCATGTGGTTAATCAAAAAAAATGTCGCAGCCTGGGGCTGCATTCTCGCAGTCGCTCTGCCCGCCTACGCGGCGCGGGCCCAAGTGGTGGACGTGGCCCGCAATGACCAGGCCGTTTTGGACATGGCGCAGGCCTTCAAACTCGGCGATCGCAAGCAACTGACGCAATTATTGCCGCAAGCCAAAGGCTCGCTGCTGGAGCCTTGGGCGGCTTACTGGGAAATGGCGCTCAGGCTGGACCAGGCCGACAGGGCTGAGATCGAAAGCATGCTTGCGCGCTACGCCGGTAGCTACCAGGAGGACCGCTTGCGCGCCGAATGGTTGCTGCAGTTAGGCCGCAACCGGGATTGGGCCACGTTTCGCGCCCAACTGCCTCTGTACCGCATGGGCGATGACCGGTCGATCCAATGCTATGCCTTGTGGAGCGACTACCTGAGCAGCGGCGCCAACGTGGCCAAGCAGCTACAAGAGCTATGGCTGGCCCAGCGCGAGCCCGACGAAGCCTGTGCTGACGCGGCCCAAGAACTGATCAAGGCGCGAAATATGCCGGCCCAGGCCGCCTGGCTGCGCGCGCGCCTGGGGATGGAGAACGACCGTCTCAAAGTTACTACGCAGGCGGTGGCCACGCTAGATACCAAATGGGTCAAAACCGTGACCGCCATTTACCAAAGCCCGGCCAGCTACCTGAACGACAAACTCACAGCCCTGCGCCCGCAGACTCGCGAGTTCGTGTCGCTGGCGCTGATCCGCCTGGCCTACCTGGAGCCCCAGGAAGCGGCGCTGGAGGTGGATAAGTTACGCTGGCGCGCGCAATTGACGACCGAAGAACGCAGCTGGATTTGGGGCGTTATTGGCAAGCGGGCAGCGCAAAAAAGCCAGGACAACGCTTTGTCTTACTACCAAAAGGGCCGCTTGGACCACATGCATGAAGACCAGGTGCTGTGGGCCTTGCGCGCTGCCCTGCGGGCCGGCCAATGGGCGCAGGTAGAAGCTGCTTTTGCCGCCTTGCCGCCCGCATTGCGCGCAGATGCGACCTGGGTGTACTGGCATGCGCGCGCCGTATTGGCCCAAAAACCTGGCGAAGCGGCCCGCGCCCAGGCCTTGGCGAGCCTGCAAAGCATCGCCGGTATCCGCGGTTTTTATGAACAACTGGCGCTCGAAGAACTGGGCCAGCGCAGCGTATTGCCGGCCAAGCCGGTGCCCCCTACGCCAGAGGAAAAAGAAGCAGCGCGCAAAAACCCCGGCTTGCAGCGTGCGCTGCATGCAATAGCCCTGGGCCTGCGCAGCGATGGCGTGCGCGAATGGAACTACAGCATCAGCCTGCACACCAAAGGCGGCATGGACGACCGCAGCCTGCTGGCCGCCGCCGAATTGGCCTGCCACGCCGAAGTCTGGGACCGTTGCATCAACACCAGCGAGCGCAGCAAAGCCTTGATAGACATGGAGCAACGCTTCCCCATGCCCTTTAAGGCGGCTGTGCTGGCACGTGCCCAAAGTATTGCTTTAGAGCCTGCCTATGTGTATGGATTGATCCGCCAGGAGAGCCGCTTCATCATGGACGCGCGCTCCGTGGTGGGCGCCTCGGGGCTGATGCAAGTCATGCCAGCGACCGCTAAATGGACCGCCAAAAAAATCGGCATGGGTGATTTCACACCGGCTAAATTGACCGACCGGGACACCAATATCGCGATCGGTACGGCTTACCTCAAACTGGTGCTCGATAGCTTTCAGGGCTCTATGCCGCTGGCAGCGGCTGCCTACAACGCCGGTCCCAGCCGGGCGCGGACATGGCGCGGCGCCAGTGGCGCGCCCGTGCTGGAAGCGGCGATCTGGGCGGAGAACATTCCATTCAACGAAACCCGCGATTACGTGAAAAAAGTGCTCTCCAACACCACCTTGTATGCTGCCATGATCAGCGGCCAGCCGCAGTCCATCAAGGCGCGCTTAGGCAGCGTTGGGCCACTGGATGCCATTGCACCGGAAACCGGGCTCGATCTGCCCTGAAGCTAAAACACGCAGGAGGAAAAAACTATGCTGAAGTTGTACATCGGAAATAAAAATTATTCCTCCTGGTCCATGCGGCCCTGGGTGGCGATGACGCAGGCGGACATTGCTTTTGAAGAGGTTTATGTCCGCTTCGACAGTTTCAGCGCAGATTCGCAATTCAAGCAGCGTATGGCAGGCGTCAATCCGGCAGGCAAAGTGCCGGTCTTGCAAGATGGCGAGCTGAGCGTCTGGGATACGCTGGCCATCGGCGAATACCTGGCCGAAAGCTTTCCTGAAAAACAACTCTGGCCCACCGACAAATCGGCGCGCGCCCGGGCGCGCAGCGTGTGCGCCGAAATGCACAGCGGCTTTGGTGCTTTGCGCAGCCACTGCCCCATGAATATTGAAGCCTTATTGCCCAACCGAGGGGCGCTGATCTGGCGCGACCATGCGGGTGTGCGTGCCGATGTGCAGCGCATCGTGGATATGTGGACCGAGTTATTGCAATCCTATGGTGGCCCGATGCTGTTCGGCGCATTTACCTTGGCAGACGCATACTTTGCCCCGGTGGTGATGCGCCTGCACAGCTATGCCTTGCCGGTACCTTCCCTCATCAGCGCGTACCTAGAGCGGGTGCAAGCGCTGCCCGGCGTCAATGCTTGGGTGCAGGCGGCCTTGGCTGAAAAAGACTTTTTGGTATTTGAAGAGCCCTACCGGCTGCAAGCCTGAAGTGGGCTGCGCCGCGCGCTGCATGCAAACTTATCTCGTCGGTGGTGCGGTTCGCGATAGCTTGATGGGCTTACCGGTGCGCGACCGCGATTGGGTCGTAGTGGGCAGCACGCCGCAAGCGATGGTGGACGCTGGCTTTGTCCCTGTGGGGCGCGACTTCCCGGTTTTTTTACACCCCCGCAGCAAAGAGGAATATGCCTTGGCGCGCACCGAACGCAAAACC
The DNA here is from genome assembly GCA_040400575.1 of Rhodoferax sp. GTDB lineage: Bacteria > Pseudomonadota > Gammaproteobacteria > Burkholderiales > Burkholderiaceae_C > Allorhodoferax. Next base: position 8,780 of record JBBAPX010000023.1, on the reverse strand, counting down.
GCGCCAGGCTACCGGGGCTTTACCATCCACGCCGACCCCGCAGTAAGCTTGGAAGAAGACCTGGCGCGCCGCGACCTCAGCATCAACGCTATGGCGGTGCCCGCCGATGCGCTGCGTCCTGATGGCAGCTTTGTCCCTGCTGCGCTGATCGACCCTTTTGGCGGTGCCCACGATGTGGCTGCCGGTTTGCTACGGCACTGCACTGAGGCATTTCGCGAAGACCCAGTGCGCATATTGCGTTTGGCGCGTTTTGCAGCGCGCTTTGTGCACTTCTCGGTTTCTAGCGCAAGCTTGCAACTCCTGCAGGACATGGTGCAAGCGGGCGAAGTGCAGCATTTGGTCGCCGAGCGCGTTTGGCAGGAGCTCGCTAAAGGGCTGATGCAAGCGCAGCCCTCGCGCATGCTGGCGATCTTGCGCGACTGCGGCGCCTTGGCGGTGCTGCTGCCCGAAGTGGATGCGCTGTGGGGCGTACCGCAACCGGCAGAGCACCATCCCGAAATCGATACCGGCATCCACCTGGCAATGGTGCTCGACGCTGCCGCGCGGGCGCAAGCCCCGCTGGAAGTGCGCTTTGCTTGTCTTACGCATGACTTGGGCAAAGCCACGACGCCCGCCGAGCAATGGCCGCGCCATCTTGGCCATGAGCTACGCAGCGTGAAGCTTTTGCGCACGATCTGCCAGCGCTTGCGCGTGCCCCAGGCCTGCGCGGAGTTGGCCGAGGTGGTGGCACGCGAGCACGGCAATATCCACCGCAGCGCCAGTCTGGGCGCAGCCGCCACGCTGCGCTTGCTCGAGCGCTGCGATGCCTTTCGCAAACCCGCACGCTTTGCGCAGATCGTGCAGGCCTGCGCCTGCGATGCGCGTGGACGCCTGGGCCGCGAACACGACGCGTATAGCCAAGGCGAGCGCCTGGTGCAGGCATTGCAGGCCGCCTTGGCGATAGATAGCAGCGCTATCGCACAGGCCGCTATGCAGGCCGGCGCGCAAGGCCCTGCGGTCGGGAAGGCCCTGGCCAGAGCCCGGGAGCTTGCGATAACCCAATGCCTTGCGGCGTCCTAAGCGAAGGCCTTAGGCATAGCCGCTGTAAATATTGGAAAGCTGGCGGCGCTCCAGCGCGGTTTACAAGACCAAGGCTAGCGCGGCATAGTCGCCTACAGATTCACCCAAGCCCGCGGGGACAATCTCCACGCCGCTGGTCAAAGACGGCAGTTTGCTGCCAATCTGGGCACGCAGGCGCGGTAGCAACAAGTCTTGCTGGTGCCAGAACACGGAGCCGCCCATGCTGATGCGCTGTATATCCAGCGTCGTCATCAAGTTAAACAGCAGACGGCCCATGACATAGCACAGGCCATCGACAATTTCCAGCGCATCGGCGCGGCCTTGGCGTGCTGCCGAAAACAATTGCGCCGCATCGCTAAATCCATGACCCGCAAAACGCCGCGCAATCGCGTTACCGGCAATCAAAGCTTCCACATCGCCGATATTGCCGCAGCCGCACAGCGCGTCCGTGTTGTCGCTGACAAAGCTGTGTCCCCAATGGCCGGCATTGCCGTTTTTGCCGCGCAAGGCGCGTCCGTCTACGCAGGCCCCCACGCCGATGCCGGTGCTCCAGGTGACATAGGCGCAATGGTCCAGGCCTTGCAGCGCGCCCCAGCGGCGCTCCGCCTCCAGCGCGCCTACGCCGTCGTTTTCCACCCGCACCTTGGCAAAGGCCTGGCGCAGCGGCGCTTCTAGCAGCGCGGTGGTCCAGTCATTGGGCAGGCCGCGCGCTTTGCCGGCTAGGCCGCCGCAGATATTGGGGGCAGCCAACTCCACCAGTCCGCCCTGCATGACAAAAGGTCCGCAAGAGACCACGCCAACCGTACCCAAGACTTCTTTCGCAAAGCCGCATTGGGCGCAGGCTTGTTCGATCATGCGGATGATTTGCTGCGCCAGTGCGTCCGGTGCGCCAACTTTGGTGGTGGGCTCTGCCCATTTGCCGCGTATGCCGCTGGCATCGGCCAGAGTGAGTGCTACTTTGGTGCCGCCAATATCGACGCACGCAACCGGGGCCATGCCTGGAGGAAAGCGGAGTTGAAAACCGTGGCTTGGTTGATCCATGGGCGTGGGTAATAAGGGCTGAGAGCCGCTAATGCTAACGTCTTGCTTAGCGAAGCGTTACCGTCGGGTTACCGGGGTATGGTCTGGCGGACCGGCCGACTTCATGGCGTGCACGACCGCGGGCGCGGCACCTAGCGCCCGCTCCGGCGTTTGCAGGCTCACAAACGATGTAAGCGGTCGCCGCGCGCAAAACCCAAGGGCGTCCAGGGCGCGCCCTGGCCTAGTGCCAACACTTTGAAAAGTTCTCCCATTTCATGCTCCAGGATCAGCGTCTGCGCCGCCGCCCGCACCGGCAAAGTCGCCGCTTGCATCAAGTCGACGATACCGCAGTTCATCAGGAAATGCGCCTGGCTGGTGTAGCCCAGGACGTGCAGACCTGCGTCCTGCGCGGTCAGTGCGATGCCGCTAAAGTTGACATGGGCGGTGATGTCTTTTTCGCCTACCAGTGCAAGCGGATCGCTATCGCTTTGGTGGGCACGGTGGCACATCACCGTGCCACCGGCGCGTTGGGGATGGTAGTACTCATCCTCGCCAAAACCATAGTCCAGAAAAAATGCGCAGCCGCTACGCAAGCGCTGCGCCAGCGAGCGGATAAAAGCCTGCGCTTGGGGGTGGATTTCACTCAGGTAATCCTGCGCGCCTTCGGGCTCCAACGGTAGGCGCAGCGCCGTGGGGCGGTCTTGCCAAGCGAACACAGGCTGCTTCGGAGCTTGTTGGTTTGTTGCTGCCGCAGCGATACAGACACCGCGTTCAAACCAAGCGCCCTGGCAACGCGCCAGTAGCTGCACCGGCATGGCGTCGAGCACTTCGTTACCCAGTACTACGCCGTCGATGTGCACGGGCCAGGTCTGGGCCCAGTGCACCAGGTCACCAAAGCGCGCCAGGCGCTGCTGTTGGCGCTGCGTCAGCGCGGCCGATACCTCGACGATGGTGTAACGCGTCAGCTGCACGCCCATTTGCGCCAATGCGCTGAGTAATTGTTCCGCTAGCGCGCCGCTGCCCGCACCAAACTCCCAAACTTCGGTGGTGCCAGTGTGGACCAAGGCTTGTGCCACTTGCTTGGCCAAGGCGTAGCCAAAGAGTGGGCAAATCTCCGGCGCAGTAACAAAATCACTGCCATCGCGCCCCGGCAGGGGGCCAAACTTGAGCGAATCATGCGCGTAATAGCCCAAGCGCGGCGTATACAGCGCCAGTTCCATGAAGCGGTCAAAACCGATCCAGCCGCCGGCTGCTTCAATGGCACTGCACAGAGACTGCTCCAGCGCGCTAAGGGGGTGTGAGGGCATCGTTAAACTCAGGTACGCTGCGTTAAGGCAGGGCAGGGTGGGCCGCATTGTCCCCTATGCACAAGCAAGCGCACCGTGCGGACTATTCAGGCTTTTTGCGCCCGTCGCTCTAACTAGGAAAACACCAGATCCCATGCACAACAGCGTATTAATCACCGGCGGCGCGCAGCGTCTGGGCCGTGAATTGGTTCTGGCCTTCGCGCGCGCGGGCTGGCATGTCTGGTGCCATTACGGGCATTCGGCCCAGGCGGCCGAGCAGCTGCAAGCCGAACTGCGCACCCAGGGCCTGGCGGTGGACCTGGTTCAGGCTGATCTGTCCCAAGAGGCGCAAGTGCTGGCCATGATGGCCTACATCGTGCAGCAGCGCGGCCCCTTGCAGGCGGTGGTCAATAACGCTTCCCTTTTTGAGCCCGATACCGGCCTGGACTTTGACCCGGCTTTGCTGCGCAGGCAGATGGAAGTCAATCTGGTGTCGCCTTTGTTGCTCGGGCGCGAGTTGGCGCGCCAGCAGGCTCAGCGGTCCGAACGGGACGAGAGGCAGGATGCTTGCCTTATTCATGTGCTGGACCAAAAAGTGTTCAATCTGAACCCGGATTATTTTTCTTACACCAGTACCAAGCTGGCGCTCGAGCGTAGCGTGGCTTTGCAGGCCCAGGCGCTGGCGCCCAGCGTGCGGGTGTGCGGTGTTGCGCCGGGCCTGATTTATCCCAGTGGGCCGCAGTCGCAGGAAAATTTTGAACGCGCCAGTGGTGTGAACCTGTTGCGCCGCGCCACGCCTCCGGCCGATGTGGCGGCAAGCTGCTTGTTTTTGGCGCAGACCCGCTCCATCACCGGTGTAAGCGTCTGTGTAGACAATGGCCAGCACTTGGTCCCCCTGGCGCGCGATGTGATGTTTGCCGCCCAAACCCTGGCGCAGGAAGCCCCGTATGCAAAATCTTGAAGCACAGTTGATGCGTGATTGCCGCAAACTGTTTTTGCGTGGCTTTGAGTTGCCGGTGCGTATCGGCATCCACGACTTTGAATTGCAGGCGCCCCAGCGCATGCGCTTTGATGTGGATCTGTATGTGCCCTACGCCCACTCCAGCCCGACGCAGGACCGTATCGACGAAATTGTGGACTATGACTTTGTGCGCAAGGCCATACTGCGACTGTGCGATGCAGGCCACATCAACTTACAGGAAACCTTGTGCGACGCAATTGCCCAAGCGCTGCTGGACCATGCGCAAGTGGCCGCCGTGCGTGTGAGTACTTGCAAACCCGATGTGTACCCAGATTGCGATGCCGTAGGTGTCGAAGTGTTCCGACTGCGCGCTGCTGCCCCAGCAAGCGCATCCGTGTAAGCCGTTTTTAGTTTTTCAGGATCACTCCATGGCGATATCTACTGCTGCCCCGTTTCGGGGCAATCAAACGCTGACTTTGACGGGCCTGCGCTTTGAGGCCAACCTGGGCATTCTCGAGTCCGAGTTGCTGGCACCCCAGCCCATTCAGGTGGATGCTGAGTTACACCTGGGCGCGCAGCCCTTGCTGCCCGAGGACGACGATATCAACCATGTGCTGGACTACCGCAAAGTGCGCCAAATCATCATCGCCGAGTGCACCGCCGAGCATGTGAATTTGCTCGAAAGCCTGATCGGAAAACTGGCCAACCGTTTACTGCAATTGCCTGGCGTGCTCGGTGTGCGTGTGAAAATCGCCAAGTTAAAAATCTTTGACGATTGCGAAGTAGCCATCCGGGTGGAAACCGGCCAGTGGTAAACCAAGGAAGTGCGATGTTGACCGAAGCCCCAGCCCCAGCGCAAACACATACTGCGCAAGATGCTGCCCCAAAGGCGCGCGATGCCGCTGAGCGTGCCGCCCACGAAACCCACAAGCTGGAAAAACGCCTGTGCCGTCAGGTGGGTCAGGCCATCATGGACTTCTGCATGATCGAAGAGGGTGACCGTGTGATGGTCTGCGTCTCGGGCGGAAAAGACAGCTATGGCATGCTCGATATCCTGCTCAAAATGCAGCAGCGCGCGCCCATCAACTTCGAACTCATCGCCGTCAATCTCGACCAGAAGCAGCCCGGTTTCCCGGACCATGTGCTGCCGGCCTACCTCAAGCAACTGGGTGTGCCCTTTCACATAGAGACGCAGGACACCTACAGCATTGTCAAAAAAGTGATCCCTGAAGGCAAGACCATGTGCAGCTTGTGCAGCCGTTTGCGCCGCGGCATTTTGTACCGCGTGGCCGACGAGTTAAAGGTGACCAAAATTGCCTTAGGCCATCACCGCGACGATATGTTGCAAACCTTTTTCTTGAACATGTTTTTCGGTGGCAAGCTCAAAGGCATGCCACCTAAGTTAGTCAGTGATGACGGCGGCCATATCGTCATCAGACCCCTGGCCAATGTGGCGGAAAAAGACCTCACGCGCTGGGCTACGCACCGGCAATTTCCCATTATTCCCTGCACTTTATGTGGCAGCCAGGAAAACCTGCAACGCAAACAAATCGGCAATATGCTGCGTGACTGGGAAAAGCAATACCCCGGTCGTATTGAAAGCATGTTTACGGCTTTGCAAAACGTGGTGCCCTCGCATTTGATGGATACCCAGCGCCACGACTTCAAAAATATCCAGACTACTGGCGTGCCGCAGGCCGATGGCGACAAGGCCTTTGACGCCGAGGAACTGCCGGCTCTGCCATTGCATGGCCTGCCCACACTGGGTGCAGTGCAATGGTCCAGCACTTGAGCTTTGGAGGCCTGTCTATGCGTGTACTTGTACTTTTGGCTTTGCGGATGGGTTTGCTGCTGTGGCTAGCCGCCTTGGCCGGTTGCGCCAGCACCCGGCTTATCGACAGCGAGGTACGCAGCTTTCGCAGTGGCGCGCCGGACCTGGCTGCGTCAAGCTACCAGTTTGAGCGTCTGCCTTCGCAGCAAGCCGATGCGCCGGCGCAGACGCAGCGCGAACAGTGGGCGCAGCCGGTTTTGCAGCGTGTGGGCTTGACGCTGGCCAGCCAAGCGCCGCGCTATACGGTGCAATGGGGCGTGGCCACTGAGCAAGTGCTGCCCAATGAACCGGTTTTTAGGCGGCGTTGGGGTGGGTTTGCGGCTGGCCCGACTTGGGCCGCACATCCCTTCTTTTTTCCGCTGGAGCCCATGCTTTACCGCTTCCAGGTCCAGGTGCTGGTGCGTGATGCGCTGAGCCGTGAGGTGGTGTACGAGGCCTCTGCGCAGCACACAGGTCCTTGGAACGACCAGGCCCAGATCCTGCCCGCGGTGCTCCTCGCTGCGATGCGCGATTTTCCGCACGGCGCCCCCGGCCCCAGCAGTGTCAAGGTGGAAATCGGCCCTGGCGGTATGGCACTGCGCCCATGAGCAGTAAGGCCCTAGCCAGCGAGTCGCCCACCCGCATTACGGCGGTGCGCCATGGCGAAACCGCCTGGAATGCCGTCACGCGTTTGCAAGGGCAGCTTGATATTGACCTCAACGACTTGGGCCGCTGGCAGGCCGAGCGCGTGGGCGCGGCCTTGGCCGATAGCGCTTTGCAAGTGATTTACAGCAGCGACCTCTGCCGCGCCCACCACACCGCGCAGGCGATTGCCCGGCATAGTGGTATCGCGCTGCCCGACATCCGCACCCACCCGGGTTTGCGCGAGCGTTGCTTTGGCCGCTTTGAAGGCCTGACCTATGCGCAAGTGGGCGACTTGCATCCCGAGGAGGCATTGCGCTGGAAACAGCGCGACCCGGATTGGGCGCCGCCCGGTGGCGAAAGCCAAACCCAGGTGTTTGAACGCGTGCACGCTGCGCTGAGCGCCATTGCCGCAGCGCACCCGGGTGCGCACATTGCCATCGTGACGCATGGCGGCGTTCTGGACGTTTTCTATCGCCTGGCCACCGGCCAGGGCATTCGCGCAGCGCGCACCTGGGAGTTGGGCAATTGCGCCATCAACCGATTGCTCTGGACGCCCCAGGCCCTGACCTTGGTGGGCTGGGCCGACACGGGACACTTGGACGAAGGTCCGCGCGATGAATTTGCTGCCTAGGCGCATAAGCGCTTTGGTGCAGGGTTTCTCCCGCTGCCTTGTTACGGCAGATTGCGCACAATAGGCCTATGTCCAAAATCATTGTTTTTGCATTTCCGGTGTTTCTGGCCGCTATGGCCTTGGAGCTTTGGTGGGATAGGCGCAAACGCAGCGCCGGTACGCTCGCGCGCAGCAGTTACGCTTTTAGTGACACGCTCAATAGCCTGAGCCTGGGCCTGCTCAGCCAGGTAGTGGGGGTGTTGGCCAAGTTCATAGGCATTGCGGCTTATGCCTGGGTGTTTGAGCGCATTGCCCTGTTTCCAGATGCCGATGTGTGGAACCATTGGTACGGCTGGCTTGGCGCCTTGTTGCTGTACGACCTGTGTTACTACTGGCTGCACCGCGCCGGGCATGAAGTGGCAGTTTTCTGGGCCGCGCATGTGGTGCACCACCAAAGCCAGGAATACAACCTGTCCACCGCCTTGCGCCAGACCGCTAGTGGCGGACTGCTGGGTTGGGTTTTTTACCTGCCGCTGGCGCTGCTGGGCGTGCCGCCGCTGTTGTTTGGCATCGTGGCGCTGATTGATTTGCTCTACCAGTTCTGGGTGCACACCGAGCATGTGGGCAAGCTGGGCTGGTTCGACCGTGTGTTTTGTTCGCCCAGCAACCACCGGGTGCACCATGCCGTCAATGAGGGCTATGTGGACCGCAACTACGGCGGTATCTTGGTCGTGTGGGACCGGCTGTTTGGCACCTTCCAAGAAGAGCACGAGCGCTGCGTATACGGCACCCGCGCGCCGCTCAATAGCTGGGACCCGCTGTGGGCCAATTTGGAGGTGTATGCGGGTTTAGCTGCCACTGCCTGGCGCTCGCCGCGCTGGTTCGATAAGTTGGCGGTCTGGTGGAAACCGCCGGGCTGGCAACCGGTAGGAGCGCAGTCCAAGCTCGCCTTTGACCTCAGTCAAGTGCAGCGCTTTGATCCGCCCTTAACCCGCGGGCAACGCAGTTTTTCCAGCCTGCAGTACCTCGGCCTGATGGCAGCGAGCACCGTCTTTTTGTGGCATGCCGATGCCATGCCCTGGCAACACGCTGCTCTGTATTGCGCCGCATTGTGTGCTGCTGCTTGGGCAATGGGTGGCTATTTGCAAGGCCGCTTGCGCGCTCTAGAGACCGTGGCCGTGCAAGCGGCAGCCTTGGCGCTGCTGGGCGGTTTGGGTCTCTTTCCCTAGGTCAGTAAATCCGGCGCCCGCCCGGCCGGTGCGGCCACACCTAAATGCCGGTAGGCCGCCAAGGTGGCGATGCGTCCGCGTGGCGTGCGTTGCAGATAGCCTTGCTGAATCAGATAGGGCTCGATCACGTCTTCAATGGTTTCGCGCTCTTCGCCGATGC
>JBBAPX010000022.1:0-26868 GCA_040400575.1 Rhodoferax sp. | reverse complement strand
CTCGGGGCCAACAAGGACGGAAAAGTTTTCCGTACGCCTCACGAGCACAATTGAAAAAGGAGCATGCAAATGCCCAAAATGAAGACCAAGAGCGCGGCGAAAAAACGCTTCCGCGTCCGTCCCGGTGGAACCGTTAAACGCGGCCAAGCTTTCAAACGTCACATCCTGACCAAGAAGACCACCAAAAATAAACGCCACCTGCGCGGTTCGACAGCTGTCCATGAGACCAATATGGGTCATATGGCGCAGATGCTCCCCGGTCGTGGTATTTAATTAACGACGAACAAGGAGTACTACCATGCCTCGCGTCAAACGTGGTGTAACGGCTCGCGCCCGCCACAAAAAAGTTCTCGCCCTTGCCAAAGGTTTCCGCGGTCGCCGCGGTAATGTCTTTCGCGTCGCTAAAGAAGCGGTGATGAAGGCTGGGCAATATGCCTACCGTGACCGCCGTACCAAAAAGCGTGTGTTCCGCCAGTTGTGGATTGCCCGTATCAATGCCGCAGCGCGTCAATGTGGCATGACCTACAGCCAGTTTGCCAATGGTCTGAAAAAAGCGCAGATCGAGATTGACCGCAAAGTGCTGTCGGACATCGCAGTGCACGATATGGCAGCTTTTGCCGGCATCGTAGAGCAGGTCAAGGCCAAGCTCGCCGCTGCGTAAGGGTTCCACCGGCGCGCTGCCCCATGCGGGCAGCGGCCGATTTCGCCCGCAAAACCGGGCTAGCGCTTAAACCAAGCACTAGCCCGTTTTTCATTGAATAACCGCCACCATTGCCATGAACGAACTCGAAAGCATTGTTGCCGCCGCCCGCACTGCGTTTGCAGCCGCCTCGGCGAGCGCCGATTTGGAAAATGCCAAAGCCCAATTTCTGGGTAAATCAGGCCGCATCACGGAGCTGATGAAGGGCATGGCGGCGCTTAGCGTCGAAGAGAAAAAAACGCTGGGCGCGTCGATTAATGTTGCCAAGCAGGATATCGAGGCGGCGCTCCAGGATCGCCGTCAGGCGCTGGCCGAAGCCCAGTTGCAAAAGCAGTTGCAAGCCCAGGCCTTGGACGTCAGCTTGCCAGGGCGTGTGCGCGGACAGGGCAGCCTGCATCCGGTGTCACTGGCGCAGGAGCGCATTGAGCACATCTTCGCCTCTATGGGTTTTGATGTGGCCGACGGCCCTGAAATCGAGAGCGACTGGTTCAGCTTCACTTCTTTGAACAATCCGCCCAACCATCCTGCGCGCTCTATGCAGGATACGTTTTATATCGATACCAAAGGCGCCGACGGCGTTTATTACAACCTGCGTCCGCATACCAGCCCGATGCAAATCCGCTATGCGCAAGCGCATGTGCGCAAGCACGGTGGTGATTTCGACGTCGCTGCTGGGCGCCTGTTTTCTGGCGATATGCCTGAGATCCGCGTGATTGCACCCGGACGCACCTTCCGCGTGGACAGCGATGCTACGCATTCCCCCATGTTCCACCAGGTCGAAGGCCTGTGGGTGGGCGAAAACATCAGCTTCAAAGATTTGAAGTCGGTGTATTTGAGCTTTATCACCAGTTTTTTCGAGACCGACGCGCTGCAACTGCGTTTTCGGCCCAGCTACTTCCCGTTTACCGAGCCCAGTGCCGAGATTGACATCATGTTTGAATCCGGCCCCTTGCAAGGTAAGTGGCTAGAGGTATCCGGTTCGGGCCAGGTGCACCCGCAGGTGATACGCAATATGGGACTGGACCCGGAGCGCTACATCGGCTTTGCCTTCGGCTCGGGCATCGACCGCTTGGCGATGCTGCGCTACGGCGTGAATGATTTGCGCATATTCTTTGAGGGCGATGTGCGCTTTTTGTCCCAATTTGCCTGAGCCTATTGGGCTTTCGCGATAGATCTGATGTACCAAGTTCACTGAACTCCTATGCAATTTCCTGAATCCTGGTTGCGCAGTTTTTGTAACCCGCCCCTGTCCACCCAAGCGCTGGCCCATACCCTGACCATGGCCGGTCTGGAGGTCGAAGAACTGCGGCCGGTCGCGCCGCCTTTCAGCCAGATCGTGGTCGGCGAAATCGTAGAAGCGGTGCAGCACCCCAACGCGGATCGCTTACGCGTTTGCCAGGTCAGCGTAGGCACTGGCACTTTGCTCAATATCGTCTGCGGTGCGCCCAATGCGCGTGTCGGTATCAAAGTGCCGTGCGCGCTGGTCGGCGCCCAATTGCCGCCGGGTGAAGATGGCAAACCTTTTTTGATCAAGCTAGGCAAACTGCGCGGTGTGGAAAGCCAGGGCATGTTGTGCTCGGCCAAAGAATTGCAATTGGACGATGACCACAGCGGTTTATTGGAATTGAATCCGGATGCGGTACTGGGCCAGGACATCCGCCAGTGCCTCCATTTGGATGACACCTTGTTCACCCTCAAGCTCACGCCCAACCTGGCGCATTGCCTGAGCGTGTATGGCGTAGCGCGTGAAGTCGCGGCGCTGACGGGCGCGCCTTTGTTGCCTTGGGATGTGGCGCCTGTCGTCGCCACCCACGGCCAAGTGCTTCCCGTCAAAGTGCTAGCCCCCGATTTGTGTGGCCGCTTTTCCGGCCGCGTGGTGCGCAAGCTCAACACCCAAGCCAAAACCCCGGCCTGGATGGTCGAGCGCCTGGCCCGCTGCGGCCAGCGCAGCGTCAGCGCTTTGGTCGACATCTCCAACTACGTGATGTTCGAGTCCGGTCAGCCCACGCACATCTTTGACCTGGACAAAATCGCCGGTGGATTAACGGTGCGCTGGGGGCAGGCTGGCGAAAAGCTCGCATTGCTCAATGGCAACACCGCCGAAGTGGACGCTGCCGTGGGCGTGATTGCCGATGATGCGCAGCTAGAGTCTCTGGCCGGCATCATGGGCGGCGCCGCCAGTGCCGTATCCGATACCACCGAAAGCGTCTATGTGGAAGCAGCCTTTTGGTGGCCCCAATCCATAGCCGGGCGCTCGCGCCGCTTTAATTTTTCTACCGACGCAGGCCATCGCTTTGAACGTGGCGTAGATCCGGCGCTGACGGTGCAGCACATCGAGCGCATCACGCAGCTGATATTGGAGATTTGCGGCACGCCCGAAACCACCTGTGGACCGGTGGACGACCAGATAGTCGCCCTGCCAGAGCTTAAAACCGTGGATTTGCGTGTGGCACGTGCGGCCAAAGTCATTGGCATGCCCTTGACCCAGGCCGATTGCGCAGCGGCTTTGCACCGCTTGGGCCTAGTCTTTACCGAAACTCCAGGCGTATTGTGCGTGAGCGCGCCTTCCTTCCGTTTCGACATCCACATCGAGGAAGACCTGATCGAAGAAGTGGTGCGCATGATCGGCTTTGATCAGTTGCCCAACACGCCGCCGCGCGCGCCGGTATTTGCCAAGGTCGCATCGGAAAGTCGGCGCAACCCCTTTGCCGTGCGCCGCCAATTGGCTGCCTTGGTCTACCAGGAAACGATTAATTTCAGCTTCGTCGATGCGCGCTGGGAGCATGAGCTGGCCGGCAATGCCGATCCGGTGCGCTTGCTCAACCCGATTGCCAGCCAGATGAATGTGATGCGTTCGTCCTTGATCGGCTCCTTGGTGCAGGTGCTCAAATTCAACCAGGACCGCAAGGCCTCGCGGGTGCGGGTGTTTGAAATAGGGCGGGTATTTTTCCGCGATCCTTCCGTTAGCGATGGCGATTCGACGGTGGCCGGTTTTCACCAGCCTATGCGTGTGGCGGCCCTGGCGTGGGGTGGAGTCGATGCCTTGCAATGGGGCCGCAAAGACAGCGCAGTGGATTTCTTCGATGCCAAAGGCGATGTAGAAGCCATGTTTGCGCGAAGCACCCCCCAATTTAGCGCGGCAGCGCACCCGGCCATGCATCCCGGGCGCTGTGCGCAAGTGATGCTCGGTGGCAAAGTAGTGGGCCATGTAGGCGAGCTGCACCCGCGCTGGGTGCAGGCCTATGGATTGACCCAAGCACCCCAGGTATTTGAGTTGGAGTTGGAGGCCTTGCTGCAAAAAGCGATGCCGGTGTTTGAACCGGTGGCGCGCTTCCCTTCGGTGCAGCGCGACCTGGCCATCATGGTCGACGATAGCGTGCGCCACGAGGCCATCATGGCCGCGATCTATGCAGCGCCCACCCAGGGCCTGCTACAAGACGCGCGTGTTTTTGATATTTACCGCCCACCCGCCGATACAGTCGGGCAGGGAGCGGCCGAGCACAGTGTGGCCCTGCGCCTGACGCTGGGCAGCACGCAAGCGACCTTGACGGAAGCGGAAATTGAAACTACTGTTGCGGCCGTGGTGGCCCAGTTGGTCTCCCGCTTGGGCGCCCGCCAGCGTGCTTAAGACCGCTTTTTATTTTTCAGACCTGAACGCGCCAGACCCGGATACCTCCTATGCAAATTTCTGTTGATAGCCTGGAAACAGCGGCAGTGACCAAAGCGCATCTGGCCGACATGTTGTTTGACCAATTGGGCTTGAATAAGCGCGAGTCCAAGGACATGGTGGACGCGTTTTTCGACTTGGTTTCGGCGCAACTGGTGGACGGCACGGACGTCAAAATTTCAGGCTTTGGCAACTTTCAGATCCGCACCAAAGCGCCCCGGCCGGGCCGTAACCCGCGTACTGGCGAAGCCATCGCCATTGACGCGCGCCGCGTGGTGACCTTCCACGCCAGCCACAAGCTAAAGGACCAGATCCAAGCCGAACTGCAGAAAAGCTAAGTTGCTAGTGCTGGTACGGGTGCCACACCAGCGGCACCCCTGCATTTGCCCCAATTGCCTTGTGGACCAACTTAGAGTAATCTCTTCACTTTTCCCAATAGCGCATTGATTTTCATGGAAAAAACACTTCCATCCATTCCCGCAAAGCGGTACTTCACTATTGGTGAGGTGGGGGATTTGTGCGGCGTCAAACCCCATGTGCTGCGCTACTGGGAGCAGGAATTTACGCAACTGCGGCCCATGAAACGCCGTGGCAACCGGCGTTATTACCAGCACCATGAGGTGCTGATGATCCGCAAAATCCGCGACTTGTTGTACGAGCAGGGCTTCACCATCAGCGGTGCGCGCAACAAGATGCAGGAAATCCAAGAGTCCGAGCGTGAGAAAAAGCGCCAGATCGATGGACGGTTGGAGGAGTCCGCCGCAGGCTTGGAAGAGGGCGGTTTGGATGATGCGCCAGCTTTCGCGCAAGCGCCTGGTGTAGCGCATGCGCATTGGCAGCAAGTGCGCTCCGACCTGCTGGAAATTCGTGAACTACTCGTTGCTGCCTAAAGGCTGGTAACGCGTGCGCGGGCTATAATCGTAGGCTCGATCGGTGTGTGGCGCAGCCTGGTAGCGCACTTGCATGGGGTGCAAGGGGTCGAAGGTTCGAATCCTTTCACACCGACCAAAAGTTGAGATAAAAGCCTCCAAGTAGCGATACTCGGGGGCTTTTTTATGGGCCCAATTTCTTGGCTGGCCTATTGTTTTGATATCGGCGCTATACGCTCTACAAGGAAATTCACGCTATGACTTCGACGATGCTGCGCGACGACAAGCAAGGCCTGGCCGTTCTCACGATCAACCGCCCGGACAAGCTCAACAGCTTGAATGTGGAAGTATTTGAAGCCCTGGACGCGCATTTGGCCGATCTGGAGCAGCAGATTGACACGATAGGCCTGGTGCTTTTGCGCGGCTCGGGAAGCTGTTTTTCTGCCGGGCATGACCTGGGCGATTTGGCCAAGGGCGAGCAGTTGCCGCGCGCGCATTTTCAGTCGCAGGTGATAGAGCGCCTGGCGAACTTGCCCCAGCCGGTGATTTGTGCGGTGCACGGCCATTGCTATACCGGTGGTTTGGAGCTGGCCTTGGCGGGCGATGTGATTTTGGCCAGTGCCAATGCCAAGTTTGCGGACACCCATGCCAAATGGGCTTTGACGCCTTTGTGGGGCATGAGCCAGCGCCTACCGCGCCGCGTGGGCCAGAGCCAGGCCATGGAAATGATGCTGAGCTGCCGCACCGTTGGCGCGCAAGAGGCGCTGCGCCTGGGCTTGGTCAACCAATGCTTGGCCGACGAGGATTTTTTTGACGCAGTAGATGCTTATGCGCAGCAAGTGCTGGCCAATAGCTGGTTCAGCCATCGTGCTAACAAAAAATTGCTTTTGCAAACCGACGGCATGCCCTTAGATGCCGGCCTGGCGCATGAGGTGTATCGCCACGAAGGGGTTGGCCCGGATGTGCATGCGCGCATCGCCAGCTTTTTACAGAAAAAATCCAGCAAATCTTAAGTGGCGGCTTAGCACTTAGCCGGTAGTAAAGTCACTGGACCGCAGACGTGCCAAGCGCCAGCGCATATACCAAGTGGTCCAGGGCCAGTTGGTGCTGTTATTGCCATTGCGGTCGATAAAGTAGCTGCTGCACCCACTGTTCCACACGGTTTTCTTGAGTGCAATTTGCACCGCCTGGTTGTAGCGCTGGTGTGCACTTGGGGCAACCGCAATGCTCGCATGCTCCTTGGTGCCAGTGCTACGGATGGCCGCCAGGATGAATGTCACCTGCGCCTCGATCATCACGAAGGCCGATGAAAAGGCATACAGATTAGGGCCGCACATCATGAATAAATTAGGGCAGTCTTCCAGCATGGTGCCCAGATAGGCACTCGCAGAGCCCTTCCAATGGGTGGATAGCGCTTGTCCCGATTGGCCAAAAATCGCCTGTGCCACCGGCGGCTCTGCGACTTCGAAGCCGGTGCCCCAGATGATGACGTCGGCCTCGCACCGTTCGCCACTTGTGGACACCAGGCTGTTGCCTTCGATGCGGGCGATGCCCGAAAAAACCTGCACCTGAGGCTGTGCCAGCGTTTTATACCAGGTGTTCGATTGCAAAATGCGTTTGCAGCCCAGCGAGAAATTGGGTGTCACCTTCTGCCGCAAGGCCGGATCTTTGATGCTGCGTGCAATATTTTTCAAACCGGCTACTTGCAAGCGCTCAATCGCGCGGGGGAATTTCAGGCTGTAATTGAGCAGTTCAAACTGCAGGTACAAGGCGCGCCGCAGCAGGTTTTGCAGCCAGGGAAAGCGCGCGAACCGAGTTTGCCATTTGTTTGAAATAGGCAAATCCATTTTGGCCAGTACCCAGGGCGCGGTGCGCTGAAACAGCGTCAGCTGCGCCGCCTTGGGCGCTATAGCAGGCACGAACTGAATCGCAGACGCGCCAGAGCCCACCACCGCCACGCACTTGCCCGCCAAGTCCAGGTCATGTCGCCAACGTGCCGAGTGAAAGTGCGTCCCGCCAAAGCTGTCCAGGCCGTCAATATTGGGCGTCACCGGCACATGCATGGGCCCACAGGCCATCACCACAAAACGTGCGCGCAGCAGGCCCAGCGAGGTGTCCAAATGCCAAAGTTTTTCGGCGTCATTCCAACGGGCCTTGTGCATTTCGCAGTTCAAACGCAGGTGCGCTAAGAGGCCGAAGGTTGATACCGTACTGCCGCAGTAAGCCTTGATTTCCTCCTGCCGCGCAAACATGCGGCTCCAGCGCGGATTGGGGGCAAAGGAGTAGGAGTAAAAGCTGGAGGGAATATCGCAGGCGCAGTCCGGGTAGGTGTTGTCGCGCCATACGCCACCGGGCTCGGACGCTTTTTCTAATATCAAAAACTCGATGCCGGCTTTGCGCAATCCAATCGCCGCGCCTACGCCGGCAAAGCCAGCGCCCACCACAATCACGGTATGGGGGTGGGCATCAGTTGCTTGGGGCGTGGGGGACATCGCAGGGTTGGGCGTTGGGCTTGCAGTCTGGCTGCGCTTGGCGCCTCGGTAGAGCTTGGTAAACCGCGATTATCGGCTTGACAGTGCGGGCTCGCTGTCGCCCTTGCGGCCATCGAATGGGAGTATGCCGTCAGGCAAGCGCTACACGCATGGCTCATAAAATAGGGCTATGAGCACGTCCCGCAGGCCCACCCCGCTATGCCGCACTGGGTACCACTGGCATTGCGCCGACTTATGCCCGAATTGCTAATTAGCCAAGTCCATGCGCTGGGCCTGCCCACGGCCCGCGAGATAGCCCAGGTGTGGATCGCGCAGGCGCAGGCCGACTGGGGTATGGCCTGCGAGCTCAGAACAGGGCTTTTGGAAGATGAAGTCTTGTTCAGTCGCACCGGTGCCAAAGGAAGCTTACTGGTGCGTGCGGACAGTTTTGAACTGCGCGCGCAACTGGGTTTCTTACTGGGCAGTTTTCAGGCGCACATTGAGGCGCAGATACGCAGCAATTTGCAGACCCTGCTGGACCAGCACAGCGATCAGGCTTAGCCGCCGCGGCGCATCAATTCAAAGAATTCGCTATTGGTCTTGGTGGCGCGCATTTGTTTAAGCACCATTTCCATGGACTCGATCTCGTCCATGTTGTACAAAAACTGGCGCAGGATGCGGGTCTTTTGCAAAATTTCCGGCGCCAGCAGCAATTCTTCGCGGCGCGTGCCGCTGCGGTTGAGCTGGATGGAGGGGAACACGCGTTTTTCATAGAGGCGGCGGTCCAGATGAATCTCGGAATTACCCGTGCCCTTGAACTCTTCAAAAATCACCTCGTCCATGCGGCTGCCGGTATCGACCAGTGCGGTGGCGATGATGGTCAGCGAACCGCCTTCTTCCACATTGCGCGCGGCGCCTAAAAATCGCTTGGGCCGCTGCAAGGCATTGGAATCGACACCGCCGGTGAGCACCTTGCCGCTGGAGGGCACCACATTGTTGTAGGCGCGTGCCAGACGGGTGATTGAGTCCAGCAAAATCACCACGTCTTTTTTCAATTCCACCAGGCGCTTGGCGCGCTCGATCACCATTTCCGCCACATGCACATGGCGCGACGCAGGTTCATCAAAGGTAGAGGCAATCACCTCGCCGCGCACGGTGCGCTGCATCTCGGTCACCTCTTCAGGGCGCTCATCGACCAGCAAGACCATCATGTGGCTGTCGGGGTAGTTGGCCGAAATCGCATGGGCAATGTGCTGCATCATCACCGTCTTACCGCTTTTGGGCGGCGCCACCAGCAAGGCGCGCTGGCCTTTGCCTATGGGCGCAATGATATCGATGATGCGTCCGGTAATGTTCTCTTCGCTTTTGTTGTCCTGCTCCAGGCGCATTTGCACTTTGGGGAACAGCGGCGTCAAGTTCTCGAACATGACTTTGTGCTTATTGCTCTCGGGCGAGCCGCCGTTGACTTTGTCCAACTTGTTGAGCGCAAAGTAGCGCTCGCCGTCTTTGGGCGTGCGCACTTCACCTTCGATCATGTCGCCGGTGTGCAGGTTAAAGCGTCGCACCTGGCTGGGACTGATGTAGATATCGTCGGTGCTGGCGGTGTAGCTGGTGTCGGGGCTGCGCAAAAAGCCAAAGCCGTCGGGCAGGATTTCCAGCACCCCGTCGGCAATAATTTGCTCGCCGGTGCGGGCCCGCTTTTTGATGATGGCAAACATCAGCTCTTGCTTGCGCATGCGGCCCGTGTTTTCGATTTCAAGCTCTTCGGCTTGTTTGAGGACTTCTGACACGTGCAGTGCCTTGAGTTCATTTAAGTGCATGGAATATTTCCCGTAGGGGATGGAGCCGAAAGTTCGGTGGGCAAAAAATCAGGGGAGTGGGGGTGCCGACTGGTGCGTAGGGGTAAGAAGCACCTGGGGGTTCAACACCGTTGCATCGGTGCCCAAGGGTATGGGCTGCATGAACGGGAGAATTATGACAGGAAAAATTACCAAAATTGAAAAACCGGCACGGGGCCGGTTTGAGGGACTTGGGACCGGGCGGCGCGCCCTTTGTGCAGGACGCCGTCCCGGCGGGCCACCAGGCTCAGATTTGCTCGTCGATAAAAGCCACTAACTGGGCTTTACTTAGAGCGCCCACCTTGGTGGCAGCTAACTTGCCGTCCTTGAACAGCATCAGGGTCGGGATGCCGCGGATACCGAATTTGGCCGGGATTTCCCGGTTTTCGTCCACATTCATCTTGGCCACTTGCAGTTTGCCTTCGTAGGATACCGAGACTTCATCCAAAATCGGGGCAATCATTTTGCAAGGGCCGCACCATTCGGCCCAATAGTCCACCAAAATCGGTTGTGTGCTGTGCAAGACCTCGTCCTCAAAAGTGGCGTCGGTGATGTGTTTGACGAGTTCGCTGGCCATGGAAGTTTCCTCAGGAAGTGGTTGATACCGCGTATATGAAATCGATTGTGACAGAAACAAGCCCTCACGCTTTCGGGCCAGCACTATGACCGGCATAGAAAATTCTCATTCCATGGGGGATTTCCCGGTTTCGCCAGGTGCCGAGCGCAAACTGCCGCGCGATGTGCCAGCCGCATGGTGCTGGTTTGCCCCGGATCGTGGCTTGCTCGACACCATGGCCATCCGCATTGCGGCGCTGGGTGCCCACCCCGGACGTACCGTGGTGTTGCTTCCCTACGCCCAACTATTACGCCAGGCGCAGGTGATGTGGGCAACGCGCTTTCCAGACGGTTTTGCCCCGCGCTTTGAGACCTCCATGAACTGGAGCGCCAGCTTGGCCGTGTTTGAGGCAGGCCCCACCGACATCCGCCGTGACAAAGCCGCCGATACCCTGACGGCGCGGGCACTTTTAAAAGAATGGCGTGGGCGCTACAGCGCCGAGCAGATCGATGTGTTGGCCGCCTTAATGGTCCAAGCGGTGCACGAGCTTGCGCCACTGGCGGCCGCCTGCGCGCCTACGGAGCGCGCGGCCTGGGCCGTGGCCAGCCGCAGTGCCTGTGAAAGCGGCTGGGCCGGGCCGGGCGCGGCCTGGGAGGCTATTGCCATGGCGGCGGCGCTGGAGTGGGCCGCCAGTTCACGCTATGCCACCGATGTGTTGTTCCGCTCTGAGTCACGTGCCAATGTGGATTGCGTGCTGGCCCTCGAAGGCTTGACGCCCGACCCACTGCTTGAAGGCTTGCAGCGCGCCTGGGGCAATGGCTTACACCGCATGCCGCTGGTAGCCGATAGCGCCGCGTCCGCATCTCCTGCGCGGTTTTCGCCGCAGTTGCATGCCTGTGCCGATGCTGCGCAAGAGGCGCAGCGCGTCGCGGCCAGTGTGCTAGCGCACATCGCAGCAGACCGCTACCCCTTGGCTTTGATTTGCTCGGACCGCGCGTTAACCCGGCGCATCCAGGCCTTGCTGGACGGCGCTGGCGCCATGGTGCGTGATGAAACCGGCTGGATGCTCTCGACCACCCATGCCGGTGCGGCGCTTGTGGCATTGCTGCGCGCCAGTGTCTGGAACGCTTCTAGCGATGCGGTGTTGGTTTGGCTCAAGCTGGCCCCGGCACTGGCGCAGGCCAGTGTCGCGATGGAGGCGTATTTGCGGCGCCACCAACTGCGCGATTGGCGCGAAGTGCCTCTGCGCCTGGCGGGAGCAGACCGCCCCAAGGGGGCCGATGCGTTAGCGATTAGTGCGTGCGTGGCGGCATGGGAAGCCTTGCACCAAGCTTTTACTGGGCGGCGCAGCATGGCGCAGTGGTTGGCGGTGTTGGAGCAAGCCTTGCACGATGCCGGTTTATGGGACACGCTCCATGGTGACCCCGCAGGCCTCCAGTTACTGAGTTTGAGTGCCTTGGACCGTCTGCAAGAGCGCGAACGCTTACAGGCTCAAACCTTGTGGGGCGCTCAGGCTATGGATGCAGCAG
This sequence comes from Rhodoferax sp., assembly GCA_040400575.1. Taxonomy (GTDB): domain Bacteria; phylum Pseudomonadota; class Gammaproteobacteria; order Burkholderiales; family Burkholderiaceae_C; genus Allorhodoferax. Next base: position 15,238 of record JBBAPX010000022.1, on the reverse strand, counting down.
ATTTCAGCGCCTGGATGCAAGCCCTGCTCGAAGGCAACACCTTTCGCCCGGACTACCCGGCGCATGAGCAGGTGGTCATACTGCCCCTGAGCCAAATTTTGGCGCGGCCCTTTGCGGCGGTGGTGCTGGCCGGTTGCGACGAAATTCGCATGCCGCGCGTGGCGCAATCGACGAGCTTGTGGACACCGGTGCAGCGCCAGGCCTTGGGTCTGCCCGAACGCAGCGCACTGGCGCAGGCCAGCGAACAGGCGTTTTTACATGCGCTGGACCATCCGCATTGCGCTATTTTTTGGCGTACCAGTGACGAGGCCGGCGAGGCCATGGCGGCCAGCCCCTTGGTGCGCGCCTTGTTGTCGGTCGGGCCGCTGCCAGCAGGTGCTGACCAGCGCACCCGGCGGCCTCTTGCGGCCCGGCCCATGCACGCGCCGCAGCCCAGCGCGCCGGGTCTGCTGCCTGCCAAACTTAGCCAAAGCGCTTACGAAGACTTGCGCAATTGCCCCTACCGTTTTTTTGCGCAACGCCAATTAGGCCTGTATGGCACCGAAGAGTTGGAAAGCGAAGTGGACGAGCGCGACTTTGGGCAATGGCTGCACCGGGTTCTGGAGCATTTTGAGCTGGCGATGCAGGCCGCGCCCCAGGCCGATGCCGACCGACAGCGTGCGCTGCTGCAAGTTGCCGCTGATGCGGCCACTCAAGCGCTGGGCCTGGACGCGGACGAATTTTTGCCATTTGCAGCAGCCTGGCGCACCATGGGCAAGGGCTATTTGGCATGGCGTGCGCAGCATGTAGCGGCGGGTTGGGTGTTTGACCAGGCCGAGGCCCCGCTGGAACGCCGATTGGGCCGCGTCAGCTTGGTGGGCCGGATCGACCGCATCGACCGCGATGTCCACGGTGCCAGCCTGATACTGGACTACAAAACCGAATCGCCCGAGGCCACGCGCAACAGGGTAAAGCAGCCCTTGGAAGACACGCAAATGGCTTTTTATGCAGCCTTGCACGCCAAGGACGATGAAGCGGGCGTCTACCTGAGTTTTCATGAACGCGAGGGCTGCAAAACCATAGCCCAAACCCATTTGATCGAGGCGCGAGATGCTTTGGTGCAGGGCATTGAAGACGATCTGGAGCGTATCGCCGGCGGTGCTGTTTTGCCCGCCTTGGGCGAAGGCAGTACCTGCGATTTTTGCAAGGTGCGCGGGCTGTGCCGCAAGGACTTTTGGGCAGTGGCATGACAGACGAATTCACACGCGATACCCATCGCCCCTCCGAAACCGGGGCTGCCTACGCCCATGACGGACGCCGGGTTTCGCAAGCGGCGTTTTACAGCATCGCCTGCGACCCCCGGCGCAGCGTGGTGGTCGAAGCTTGCGCGGGTGCGGGTAAGACCTGGATGCTGGTCTCACGCATGCTGCGCGCCTTACTCGATGGCGCGCAACCGCATGAATTGCTGGCCATTACCTTCACCAAAAAAGCCGCTAGGGAAGTGCGCCAGCGCCTGTATGCATGGCTTGAAGAATTCAGCCAAGCTAGCGACGCCCAATTACAGCAAGCCCTGCGCGACCGGGGCCTGGGGCCCGATAGCAGCCCCGAGCAACTGGCAGATTTGCGTGGCCTGCACCATTTGCTGTTAATGGCAGATAGGCCGGTGCAAGTGCGTACCTTTCACGGTTGGTTTGCCACCCTGGTGCGCAACGCGCCGGTGGGTGAGCTGATGCGCTGGGGACTGCCGGCGCACTATGAATTGCTGGAAGACGACAGCCGCGCGGTCGTCCAGCTATGGCGCCGTTTTCACCGGCGCGTGGCGCAAGACGCGCAGGCGCGCCAGGACTATGAAGATGCGGTCGCTGTTTATGGACGCCACCAGACGCTCAAGGCCTTAGAGGCCGCGCTGGCCAAGCGCGTGGAATTTGTCCTGGCCGATGCGCAGGGCGTAGTGGAAGCTTCGGTACAGACCATGGCGCAGCGCTTTGCGGCCATGGCGCAATATGGCGAGCCTTTGGAGGCCTTGTCTGGGAGTACCGGGAGGACTTTACTGGACGCGGCTGCCCGCGCCTTGGGCGCAGCCAGCCAGAAGTCCTATGCAGCCCGGGGCGTGCAATTGCAACAGGCTTTGCAAGACGGCGATAGCCATCAAATTTTTGACTCTCTTTTGACTAAAACGGATGCGCCGCGTTCCTTTGGCGACAGGCTGAGTGGTATGGCCGACATCCAGGCTGCGCAAGCCTTGTTGCTGGACATACGCCGAGCGCAATTGCAACACCGCGCCTGGCTGCATCAACAGCGCATGGCCCGCCTCACGCGTGGCTTGTTAGCAGACTATGCGGCCCTCAAGCGTGAACGCTCCTGGGTGGACATGAATGACCTGGAATTGACGGCGCAACGCTTGCTGTCCGACGCGCGCAGCGGCGCCTGGATTGGCGAGCGCCTGGATGCGCAGGTGCGCCACTTGTTGGTCGATGAATTTCAGGACACCAACCCTTTGCAATGGAAAACGCTGGAAGCATGGATCGGCAGTTATGCCGGCGCTGCGCGCGCGCCCTCGATATTTATTGTGGGCGACCCCAAGCAAAGCATTTACCGCTTTAGGCGCGCTGAGCCCCAGGTGTTTCAGGACGCCAAGCACTTTATTACCGAGCAATTGGGAGGGGACAGCCTGAGTTGCGACCATACCCGCCGCAATGCGCAAGGCGTGGTGCAACTGGTGAATACCGTGTTTACGCCACTGGCTGCGGACGGTGAATTTGAAGGTTTTCGGGCGCACACTACCGCTTCTGAGTCGACGGGCTGCCTAATCAAATTGCCCCAGGTGATGAAAGAAAAGCAAGCCCCGGGCGCAGTGCCCGAGGAGGAAGAGGGTCGCCAATGGCGTGACTCGCTCACCACGGCGCGCCATAGCCCAGAGGACAAGCGCAAAGTGCTGGAAGCGCGGCAAGCTGCGCGCTGGCTGGCCCAGGCTGTACGGGGTGCGCCTGTGGCGGGTATGGGCCCTATAAAAGCGGCTGATGTGATGGTGTTGGCGCGCAAACGCGAGCGCCTGGCCTTGCTCAAGCAAGAACTGGATGCCTTGCGCATACCCGCGCAATTTGCGGAAAAAACAGAACTGCATGAAATACCGGTGGTGCAGGACTTGTTGGCCCTGGTCGATGCGCTGGTGTCGCCGCGCCACGATGTGTCCTTGGCCCAGGCTTTGAAGTCGCCGATTTTTGGACTGGACGATGCGCTGCTTGTGCAATGGGTGCAGCACTTGCAATCCAGCGGTGCGCAAAGCACAAGCGGATGGCTGCCTGCTTTGTTCAGTGATACGCCGCTACCCCCCGCTCTGGCGAAGGTTTTTACGCCGGTCGTAGGCAAGCTGCGCCGCTGGCAAAGCCTGTTGTTGCAACTGCCCCCGCATGATGCCTTAAGTGCTATCTATCGCGAGGCCGATGTGCTGGCTGCCTACACCGCCACCGTGCCCCCGGCCCAGGCCGCCAGCGTACAGGCGCATTTGTATGCACTCTTGGGCGCTGCGCTGGCCGTGGACGGCGGACGCTTTCTAACGGCCTACGGTTTTGTGCGTGCCCTGCGCACCGGTGGCTATACCGTGCCCCAGGCGGCAGCGCCTGATGCGGTGCAACTGCTCACGGTGCATGGCGCCAAAGGACTGGAGGCGCCCTGGGTGCTGATGCTGGACTGCGACAGCGAGCGCCCCACGTCGGCGAGCATGGGTGTGTTGGTGCAGTGGCCGGGGCAGGACGATTTTCCGCGTCGCTTTGTGTTTTTGGCCAGCGAGTCCGCGCCACCGCCGTGTTGCGAGGATTTGTTGGCAGAGGAAATGGCTGCGCGCGAGCGCGAAGAACACAATGCTTTGTACGTGGCATTGACACGGGCCAAACAGGCCTTGGTGTTTTCTTCGATGCAGCCGCACCGCGACCATGCCAAAAGCTGGTGGAAGCAATTGCAAGCCCATGCGCTGGACGCGCAGCCTGTGCCAGAAACGCTAGCTGCTGGTCCGGTGCCACAAGGCGGGTGGGCCGATGGCCAGGTGCTGGATTTGCCTGTGCTGCCAGACGCATTAAGCCGTGCAAGCAGTACCGTGCCTGCACCGGCTCCTCCCGATGCGGGCGAAGACCTGGAAGCGCGCATAGGCCAAGCGATGCACTGCTTGCTCGAACACTATGCGCCCGGCAAGGGCAGCGAAGGCGGGCTGTGGGCCATGCACGCTTGGCTTCTGGCGCAACACCAGTGTGTGTTGGATGAAGCGCAGATGGCGCGCGCCGCCCAAGCTGCTCAAGCGATTGTGCAAGGCCAGGGTGCCTGGGCCTGGGAGGCTGAATGTTTGCTTTGGCAAGGCAACGAAATCAGCATTTATTACCGAGGTCGTAAGCTGCGCATGGACCGCTTGGTACAACGCAAGGACACAGGCCATTGGTGGGTGCTGGACTATAAAAGCGCGGTGCAACCGCAGCGGGACCCGGCCTTGTGTGACCAGTTGGCAACCTACCGCGCGGCGGTGCAGTTAGCCTATCCCGGCCAGAGCGTGCGCGCCGCATTTTTAAGCGCCACCGGACAATTTATAGAGCCGGTGTTACCTGGGGATGTGCCATGAACGGCCCGGACAGTGACCCCGTCGCGGTAGCCGAATGTGAGGTCGCCATCATCGGCGGCGGGCCGGCGGGCTTGATGGCGGCGCAGGTCTTGTCGCAGGCGGGTATCCATGTACATGTGTTTGATGCCATGGCCTCGGTGGGACGCAAATTTTTGCTGGCCGGGCGGGGTGGCCTGAACCTGACCCATGCCGAGAATGCTGATGCCTTTGCCGGACGTTACGGGCAAAGGCGCGAAGCGATTAGCGCCGCGTTGGGCGCTATGGATGCGGCCGCTGTGCGCCGCTGGGCGCAAGATCTGGGCATCGACACCTTTGTGGGCTCATCCGGGCGCGTGTTTCCGGCAGACATGAAGGCCGCTCCCTTGCTGCGTGCCTGGTTGCAGCGCTTACGCCACCCGCAGTCGGGGGCGCCGGTGCAGTTCTCTATGCGCCACCGTTGGATCGGTTGGGCTGCGGGCGGATGCCTGCGATTTCTTAGTGGGCAGAGTGAGCGGCGGGTGCGCGCCAAGGCGCTGGTGCTGGCGCTGGGCGGGGGCAGCTGGGCACGTTTGGGTTCGGACGGTGCCTGGGTGTCTTTGTTGGCAGAGCGCGGCGTTGCCGTCGCGCCATTGCTACCATCTAATTGCGGCTTTGATGTGGCAGGCGGCTGGAGCCCCTATTTTGCGGAGCGCTTTGCCGGGCAGCCTTTGAAGTCGGTGGCAATACGCATTCCTGGCGCGCCGGGTAGCAACCCGTTGTTTGACCGCAAAGGTGAGTTTGTGGCAACCGCCAGTGGCGTTGAAGGGAGCTTGGTGTATGCGGCTTCGGCCCATTTACGCGAGGAATTGGCGCGCCACGGCCAAGCGACTTTTTACTTGGACTTGCTGCCTGCTTTGTCCCCAGAGCGCGTGTTGGCCGACGTGGCGCATCCGCGCGGTTCGCGCTCGCTGTCCAGCCATCTGAAAAGCCGTTTGCATTTGGACGGTATCAAGGCCGCTTTGCTTCGCGAATGCCTGAGTGCTGACAAGCTAGCGCAGCCAAGCACCTTGGCCGCATCCATAAAAGCCTTGCCCATCCGCTTGCAGGCAGCGCGTCCTTTGGACGAGGCCATCAGCAGCGCCGGTGGGGTCTTGTTTGAAGTGCTGACGCCCGATTTGATGCTGGAGCACCTGCCCGGTGTGTTTTGCGCCGGAGAAATGCTCGATTGGGAGGCGCCTACGGGCGGCTATTTGCTCACCGCTTGCCTGGCCACGGGCCGCGCGGCAGCGCAAGGGGTGATGCGCTATAGGGCTCGAATGGGTTTGTAAGGTTGACGAGCCTGACCCCGGCACTGGCTCCACAGTTAGGGCTGCTTGGTTCCCCACCTGACCCAGTTGGCTGCTTCACCATGCGGGGAGGCCCGTCGGGGTTTATTGTATCGGGTGGCTCTGCAGGGCGCTGGCAGCATCCCTCCGGCGGCATAATCACGGCGCTTGCATCGCAAGCCCCGCATCTTGGGCACCGCAGTGCCCTTAAGCGCATTATTCTCCCATCCCGCATTTTTTTTGTTCTTCCCCATGCACCACATCATTGCGCAAATCGCGCAGGAAATCCGTGTCCGTCCCCAGCAGGTAGAGGCGGCGGTGGCGCTGCTCGACGGCGGCGCCAGCGTGCCCTTTATTGCCCGCTACCGCAAAGAAGTCACTGACGGCCTGGACGATATTCAGTTGCGCGAACTCGAGGCGCGTCTGGCGTATTTGCGCGAACTGCAGCAACGCCGTGAAGTCGTGCAGCGCGCCATTGAGGAGCAGGGCAAATGGACGCCGGCCCTGGCCGCATTGGTGCAAGCGGCGAGCACCAAACAAGACCTGGAGGACATTTACATGCCCTTCAAGCTCAAGCGCCGCACCAAAGGCCAGTTGGCTTGCGAAGCGGGCTTGGAGCCCCTGGCAGAGGCCTTGCTGGCCGACCATGGCCTGGTGCCGCAAGAGGCAGCCCTTGCCTACGTCATCCCCTGGCGCGAGCCGCAAGAAGGCGAAGATAAGCTGCCAGACTTTTCCAATGTGCTGGCCGTGCTCGATGGGGTGCGTGATTTACTCAGCGAACGTTGGGCGCAAGTACCCACCGTGGTGCAGGATTTGCGCGAATGGTTGTGGGACCAGGGCTTGCTGCGTGCGCGTTTGATTGCAGGCAAAGACTCGGGGAATGCGGACGTCGCCAAGTTTCGCGATTATTTTGACTATGACGAACCGTTGGCACGTGTGCCCTCGCACCGGGCGCTGGCCGCCTTCCGAGGCCGTGCACTCGAGGTCCTGGATCTGAAATTGGTCAGCCCGGAGCTGCCCGAGGCAACGCCCAAAGCCGGCATACCGTCTATGGCCGAGGCGCGCTTGGCGCTGCTTTTGCAAGTGCCTCACCAAGGGCGCGCAGCCGATGACTTCTTGCGCAAGTGCGTGTCCTGGACCTGGCGCGTCAAGCTAAGCCTCAGCTTGGAGCGCGATTTGTTTGCCCGCCTGCGCGAGGACGCGGAAAAAGTAGCTATCAAAGTGTTTGCAGACAATGTACGTGACCTGCTGCTGGCCGCGCCTGCGGGACCGCGCGCAGTGATGGGGCTGGACCCGGGCATACGCACCGGTGTGAAGGTGGCCGTGGTCGACGCCACCGGTAAGTTGGTCGACACCGCCACGGTGTTTCCCCACGAACCGCGCCGTGACTGGGACGGCGCGCTGCATACCTTGCGCGCACTGTGCAGTCAGCACGGTGTCAGCCTGATTGCGATTGGCAACGGCACTGCCAGCCGCGAAACCGATGCCCTGGCGGCAGACTTGATCAAAGCCATGGCCCGGCCCGATGCGCCACCGATTGACAAAATTGTGGTGAGCGAGGCCGGCGCTTCGGTCTATAGCGCGAGCGCTTACGCCAGCCAGGAAATGCCCGATGTCGATGTCAGCCTGCGCGGCGCGGCCAGTATCGCGCGCCGCCTGCAAGACCCGCTGGCCGAACTGGTGAAGATTGAGCCCAAGTCCATTGGTGTCGGGCAGTACCAGCACGACCTGAACCAAAGTGCCCTGGCGCGCGCGCTCGATGCGGTGGTGGAAGATTGCGTGAATGCGGTGGGTGTGGACCTGAACACGGCCAGTGTGCCGCTGCTCTCGCGCGTATCGGGCCTGTCCAACACGGTGGCGCGCGCCGTCGTGGCGCAGCGCGAATCGCAAGGGGCTTTTGCCAGCCGCCAGCAGCTTTTGCAGGTGAGCGGTTTGGGTGCCAAAACCTTTGAGCAATGCGCCGGTTTTCTGCGCATTCGTAGCGGTGCCAATCCTTTGGACAACACGGGTATCCACCCCGAAAGCTACCCGGTAGTACAACGTATTTTGGAAAAAACTGGGCAGCCGGTGCAGGCGCTGATGGGACGCAGCGACATGCTGCAAAGCCTACGGCCCGAGTTATTTGCCAACGCGGACGTCGGCATTATTACGGTGCGCGATATTTTTAAGGAATTAGAAAAGCCGGGGCGCGACCCGCGGCCTGATTTCAAGGTGGCGCGCCTGGCCGAGGGGGTGAAAGACATCGGCGATTTGCGTGAAGGCATGGTACTTGAAGGCACGGTCAGCAATGTGGCAGCCTTTGGCGCGTTTGTCGATTTGGGTGTGCACCAGGACGGTTTGGTGCATGTCAGCCAAATGAGCCAGAAATTTGTGGCCGATGCACGCGAGGTGGTGAAAACCGGCGCGATTGTGAAAGTGCAGGTGCTGGAAGTGGATGTGGCGCGCAGACGCATCAGCCTGAGCATGCGTTTGGGTGATGCGCCGCGTGCGCAAGGCGGTTCGCCCCAGGGGCCGGGCGCCGGGCAGCGTGGCGGCTACCAAGCTGCGCCAACGCGTGAAGCGGCGCCCCAAGGCGCGATGGCCGCCGCTTTGTCGCAATTACAAGGTCTCCGAAAATAAGGCTATGCGCGCCTTACACATTTATGCCGGTAAGACGGCCCTGGCAGAGTTGGCCCGCCAGGGTTTGCAGCCGTCCCGCGTGCGGGTCATACCGGCTGCGGCCGGTGGGCCCAAGGGCTTGATTTTGGGTCCCTTGGACCGCTTTATTTTTGGTCAATGGTTAGCCCAAAGTGCCCAGCCGGTGCACTTGGTGGGTGCTTCGATTGGCGCATGGCGTATGGCCACCGCGTGTTTGAACGACCCGGTGCCCGCCCTGGAGCGCTTAGAGCGCGACTACATCGGCCAGCACTACGCATTAGCACCGGGGCAAAAGCGGGTGCCTGCGGCATTGGTGAGCCAGCAGTTTCGCGATAACTTGGATTTGTTTTACGGCGGGCGTATCCAAGAGCTTTTGACGCATCCGCGTTACCGATTGCATGTCCTGGCCTCGCGTGGGCGCGGCCTGTTGCAGCGCGAACACCCGTTTTTTACGCCGCTGGGCTATGCCTTGGCGATTGCCTCGAATGCGCTGGATCGCCGCCTGCTGGGCCTGTCGCTAGAACGGGTGGTTTTTTCATCGCAGCCAGGCCAATTGCCCTTTGCCAGCACCGACTTTCGCACCCACGAGGTGCCTCTGGGGGAAGACAACTTTATGCAGGCTTTGCAAGCGAGTTGCTCGATTCCCTTTTTCTTGCAAGCGGTGCACGGCATTGCAGGCGCACCGCCCGGCGCCTACTGGGATGGCGGCATCACCGATTACCACTTGCACCTGAACTACAGCGGGGCAGCCAGCGATGGCGCTTGGGCTGCAGGCGAGGGTCTGGTTGTGTACCCGCATTTCCAAAAAGCCGTCGTACCCGGATGGCTGGACAAGCCCTGGAGATGGCGCCATGCCAGCAGCGCGTTTTTGGACGCGATGGTGGTGTTGGCGCCCAACCCCGAGTGGGTGCGCACCTTGCCCAATGGCAAATTGCCTGACCGCAATGACTTCACGCATTACGGCAACGATCTGGCAGGTCGCATGCAGGCGTGGAATGGCGCAACGTCTGCTGCCAGACAAATGGCCGATGAGTTTGCGCAATGGTTAGAGCGCCCTCATATGACCCAGGTCTTACCTTTGTAGGTGCTCGATAGCGCGCACAGGGCGCCGCGTAGCGCGAGCCAAGCTTCTTAGGTTGCAGAGGCCAGAAAATACTGCACCGTGCGCAGCCCGGCAATGGTCAGCAGCAGCGAGCCCAGTAAATGCAGCGCGGCTGTGCCTAGCGCCAGCGCATAGCGACCCTGGCCCAGCATGGCGACTACTTCAGCAGAAAAACTGGAAAAAGTGGTTAATGCGCCCAAGAAGCCGGTGATCAAGGCCAGACGCCAGGCCGGGTCCAAGTCGGGCATGGCTTGGAACACAGCGACGGCCACACCGACCAGGTAGCCGCCGATCAGGTTGGCAGTCAAGGTGCCTAGGGGCAGGGCGGTGCCCGGCAGTACGCTAGGGTTCAGCCAGAGCCCCAGTTGCCAACGCGCCAGGGCACCTGCACAGGCGCCTAGGCAAATGGGGATGGCGTGATTCATGGGTCTAGGGCGGCAGCGCTCAGGGCGCATCCTCGCCAGCCAGGTTTTTGCCATTGACCCGCAAACCCGCTTCCGATAGCTTGGCCGCCTGCGCCGGTTTGATGCCTTTAATGCGGCGCATCAAATCTGCCCAGTCTTTAAACAAGCCTTGCGCCCGGGCTTCGAGGATGCGGGCGGTACTGGCTGGGCCCAGGCCTTTAACGCTGTCGAGTTCGGCCTCGGTAGCCTGGTTGATTTCGGTAGCCAGGCACACGCTAAGGCAGGCCGAACCCAGCCACAGGGCAGTGGTGCGCAAGTTGAAGGCCGGGGCGCTGCGCATGGGCTTACTGCGTTTGCGCCAGCGACAGTACGTAGCGGGACACGCCGGTTTGCACATCCGCAAAGGCATGCGCGCATCCCACGCCACGCAAGGCGCCCAAGTCCGCCTCGGTAAAGCACTGGTATTTGCCGCGCAAAGCATCCGGAAAGGCAATGTACTGCAAGAAGCCATGCGCCACGATGTCTTGTAAGGCCATGGGCGCATGGCCCTCCTGCGCGCGCAAGGTATTGACGACGGCGCAGGCCACCTCGTTAAAGCTTTGCGCCCGCCCGGAGCCGAGGTTGAAGATGCCGTTTTTTTCGGGATGGTCAAAGAACCATAGGTTGACGGCGACCACATCGTCGACAAACACAAAGTCGCGCATTTGCGCGCCCGCCGCATAGCCGCCGTAGTCGGCAAATAATTTGACTACGCCTTCTTTTTTGAATTGGTGGAACTGGTGGTAAGCCACGCTGGCCATGCGGCCTTTGTGTTGTTCATGCGGGCCGTAGACATTGAAGTAGCGAAACCCGGCAACTTGCACTTTGGCGTTTTGCAGTTGCGCTCCTAGACGCCCGCGCATCACTTGGTCAAACAGCAGTTTGGAATAGCCATAAACGTTGAGCGGTGCCTCGCAGGCCGGCTCTTCACGAAAACGCTCGGAGCCACCATAGGTTGCCGCCGAAGACGCGTATAAGAGACGTGTTCCCTGGGCCTGCGCCGCTTCAAATAATTGCAGTGACATGCCGTAGTTATTGCGCATCATGTACTGCCCGTCGCTCTCCATGGTGTCGCTGCAGGCGCCTTCATGGAACACGGCTTCAACCGTACCGTATTTACCTGCCGCAAAGTCGGGGTAAAAATCAGCCGCGTCCACGTAATCGGCGATGCGGCACCGGGCTAGGTTGCGAAACTTATCGCCGTCGCGCAGGTCGTCCACCGCGATGATCTCCTCGATGCCGCGTGCATTGAGACCGGCGATGATGTTGCTGCCGATAAAGCCTGCGGCGCCTGTGACTACAACACGGGTCATGCGATCAACTCCTCTAAGCGCACAGTAGCAGTACCAAATTTACCCACTACTACACCACCGGCGCGGTTGGCCCAAGGCAGGGCTTGCTGCAGCGTCATGCCGGCTCCCAAAAGTACCGCCATGGTGGCGATCACGGTGTCGCCTGCGCCGGTCACGTCAAACACTTCACGCGCCTGAGCGCTCACATGGCTGACGCCGCTGTCCTCAAACAAGCTCATGCCTTCTTCGCTGCGGGTCAGCAAGAGTCCAGCCAGGCTTAGCTGCTTGCGCAAGCTTTGGGCCTTTTCCAAAAGTTGTGCTTCGTTTTGCCAGCCACCCACCACCTCTTGCAACTCGGCCCGGTTCGGCGTGATGACGGTCGCGCCTTGGTAGCGCGAATAGTCGCTGCCCTTGGGGTCTATCAATACCGGCTTACCTAGGGCGCGGGCCTTGGTAATCATGTCGCTGATATGCGCCAGACCGCCTTTGCCGTAGTCCGAAAACAGCACCGCATCATGTGCGGGCAGCAGTTCGTCAAAGCGTGCGCTTTGGCTGGCCAGTATTTCTTGGTCGGGCGTGTTCTCAAAGTCCAGCCGGATCAACTGCTGCTGGCGTCCGATGATGCGCAGCTTGACGGTGGTCTTTAGCCCCGCGTCGCGTCGCAGCTCAGTATTTACGCCGGTTTGCGCTAGCAGTTTTTCTAGTTTGTGGCTGGCTTCGTCTTCGCCCACTACCGTGAGCAGGGTGACCTGGGCGCCCAGCGCCGCCACGTTCAGCGCAACGTTGGCGGCACCGCCGCCGCGTTCCTCTTCGCGCGTCACGCGTACCACGGGTACTGGTGCTTCGGGCGAGATACGATCTACCGCGCCATACCAGTAGCGGTCTAGCATCACATCGCCCACGACCAAAACGCGGGCCGCTTTAACACGGACGGCAGATAGGGGACAGAGAGGATCAGGGTTCATAGTTCTTCCACGCGGCGCGGCGGATAGCTGTCCCAGGCCTGGCAGCCTGGGCAGTGCCAAAAATGATGTTGGGCTTCAAACCCGCAAGCAGCGCAGCGGTAGCGCTTGAGCGGCTTGACAGCCTGGTCCAGCGCCCGCTGCACTTGCGGATGGAATTGTTCATTTTCCAGCTTTTCACCGGCAATCCATTGCGCCGCTGCGACCAGCGAGGGCTGTTTTTCCAGGTGCTGCACATACCAGCTTCGGGCATCGTGCTGCGGGCCGTGTTGGGCATTTTCTAATTGCACGATGGCGTCGAGCAGGTCCAGTGAAGGCGAGCGCGCATAGGCTTCTTGCATCAGCGCAGAAATGGCTGCGCCCCGACCGCTGGCCAAGGCGCAGCGCGTCATCATGGGCGCCATCAGAGCCATGGACTCGGGCGCGGCCCGGGCCGCTTGTTCCAACAAATCCAGTGCCCGACCGGAGTCATCTGCGCTTTCGCACAAGCGCGCCAAGTCCATGCGCGCGCGGGGACTGTGCGGAGCACTTTCGATAGCTTGTTGAAGCAATGCCTTGGCGGCATCGACTTCTTCCTTGGCCACCAGCGCAGCAGCCTGCTCGCAGAGGTAGTGGGCCAGCCGTCCGGCGAAACTGCCTTGGCCGGCCGCTTCGAGCTTGGCCGCCACCTTGGCGGCGCCCAACCAGTCGCGCGAACGTTCGTAATTGGCCAACAAAGCCAGGCGTGCTTGCGCTTCAAAGCGGGTGCCTTCGAGGGCCAGCAAGGCGGTTTCAGCGCGGTCGAGCAGACCCGCTTTGAGGTAGTCCAGCGCCAGGCCGTGCTGCGCGCGGTGACGGTCATCGGCGCTGATATCGCCGCGCGAGAGTAAATGCTGGTGCACACGCACGGCGCGCTCGTATTCGCCGCGACGGCGGAACAGGTTGCCCAGTGCGAAATGCAGCTCCGAGGTGTCTGGATCGTTTTGTACCGCCTCGATAAAGGCGTCGATGGCCTGGTCCTGCTGTTCGTTGAGCAGGAAATTGAGGCCTTTGAAATAGGCTTTGGGCGCCTGGCGGTTTTCCAGGCGCATCTGGCGCAGATCAAAGCGCGAGGCCAGCCAGCCCATCACGAAGGCGATGGGCAGGCCCATTAACACCCAGTTCAGGTCAAATTCCATGGGTCAGCGCGCTTTCGTCGGGCTTGCTGGGGGGCGCTGCGCTGGCGCTGGCATCAGGACCGCTGTGGGCGCGCTTGGCGGCGCGCCGTTGCTGCCACCAGCGCGGCACCATGCCCAATATGCCCAGCAGCAGCCCACCGGCGAAACTGATGAGCACCACCATGACCAGCGGGCTAGTCCATTGGTAGCCAAAGAAAAAATGCACGGTCACATCGGCCTGGTTGTTCAAGGCAAAGGCGAACAGGGTGAAAAAAATCGCTGCTTTGAACAGCAGTTTCACCAGCGAAAAGAAGGGGTTCATGCAATTCCTTGGTCGGCAACGATTCTATCGGGCCGACAGGAAATCAAGGCTTGGCCAGTACGCCCACGGCCTGGGCGATCTCGGCATCGACCGCTTCGCGCAGTGCTTTACCAGGCTTGAAGTGCGGCACCCGGCGCTGCGGTATGGCGACACTTTCGCCATTGCGCGGATTGCGGCCCATGCGTGGCGCGTGGTGGCTGACGGAAAAACTGCCAAAGCCGCGGATTTCGATACGCTGACCACGGACCAGGGCGTCGTTCATCGCGTCCAGGATGGCTTTCACGGCGAATTCCGCGTCTTGTTGGGTCAGCTGGCTGAACCGGCTGGCCAATTCTTCGACGATGTCAGAGCGGGTCATAGGGAGCTTTGAAAACAATGCAAGCGACCGGCACACGCCGGTCGCTTGGGGACTACGTAAGAGGCGGAGCGCCGCTTAGTTGTTATCCAGCTTGGCGCGCAGCAAAGCGCCCAAACTGGTGGTGCCGGCGTTTTCGCGCGCGGAATTTTGGCTTAGGGTGGCCATGGCTTCGTTTTGGTCCGCTGCATCCTTGGCCTTGATGGACAGTTGGATGTTGCGAGTTTTGCGGTCCACATTGACCACGACGGCGGTGACTTCGTCGCCTTCTTTGAGCACGCTGCGGGCGTCTTCTACGCGGTCGCGGCTGATCTCGGAAACGCGCAGGTAGCCGATGATGTCTTCGCCCAGGTCGATCTCAGCGCCCTTGGCGTCCACGGTCTTGACCTTACCGGTAACCACTTGGCCTTTGTCATTGACAGCGGCAAAGGTGGTAAAGGGGTCGGAATCCAACTGTTTGATACCCAAGGAGATGCGTTCGCGGTCCACGTCCACGGCCAGCACAATGGCTTCGACTTCCTGGCCTTTTTTGAACTCGCGCACAGCGGCTTCACCGGTTTCGTTCCAAGACAGGTCCGACAAATGCACCAGGCCGTCGATGCCGGCAGCCAAGCCGACGAACACACCAAAGTCGGTGATCGATTTGATCGGGCCTTTGACGCGGTCGCCGCGCTTGGTGTTTTGCGCAAACTCTTGCCAAGGATTGGCTTTGCACTGCTTCATGCCCAGAGAAATGCGGCGCTTGTCTTCGTCGATTTCCAGAACCATGACTTCGACCTCGTCACCCAAGGAAACGAGCTTGGAAGGAGCGATGTTTTTGTTGGTCCAGTCCATTTCGGAGACGTGCACCAGGCCTTCGATGCCGGGCTCGAGTTCCACAAATGCGCCGTAGTCGGCGATGTTGGTGATCTTGCCGAACATACGGGTGGCTTGGGGGTAGCGGCGGTTGACGCCCATCCAAGGATCGTCGCCCATTTGCTTCAGACCCAGGGACACGCGGTTTTTCTCGGTATCGAACTTCAAAATCTTGGCGGTGATTTCCTGGCCAGCGGTCACCACTTCGGAGGGGTGACGCACACGGCGCCAGGCCATGTCGGTGATGTGCAGCAGGCCGTCGATAC
>JBBAPX010000021.1:0-30531 GCA_040400575.1 Rhodoferax sp. | reverse complement strand
GGATTTGCGGCGCGGCGGTGTACTTTGCCGGGCAGACCACCAGCGTGATGAATATATCGCTCATTTACGCCGCCTCGCCGGTGATGATTGCCGTGGGTTCGGTGCTGTGGTTGCGCGAGGCTTTTTCCAAACGCCAGGCCGTGGGCGTGGTGCTGGCACTGGGGGGCGTGGTCCATGTGGTGGTGCAGGGGCAATGGCTGCTGCTTACGCAAGTGGTGTTTGTGCCTGGCGACTTATGGATCGCCGCTGCGGCCATCGCTTGGGCGGCGTATTCCATGCTCCAAAAACACTGGGGCAGCGCCATGAGCGCCAGCGCCCAACTGGCCGTGATCTGCGCCGCTGGCGTAGTGGTGCTGACGCCGTTTGCGGCCTGGGAGCTGTTGCAAGGCGGCCCTCCCCTGGGCACGCAAGCGCTGGCTTTGGTGGTGATGGCCGCGCTGTTTCCCGGCGTGCTGGCCTACTGGATTTACGGTTGGACCCAATCCGTCCTCGGCCCCGGCCCGGTAGCCATGACCATGTACCTGGGGCCTTTGTACGCAGCCGTAGTGGCCTGGCTTTTTTTGGGCGAGGCGCTGGAGCTACACCACCTGATCGGCGGCGTGCTGATTTTGTCGGGCGTGGGACTGGTAGTGGCGGGGAAGCGGGAAGAGCGCTAGCAAGCCCTGCGCGCGCTATTTCATTTTTGTGCTTTTAAGCGGCAGCAGTTCTTGGCTGACTGGCACCGTTTTGAACTCCGGGTCTTTATGTAGCAGGACGGCGCTGTGTTCAGAGGCGCAGGCCGCAATCCAGGCGTCTGCGACGGACAAGGGATGGCAGGCTTTGAATTGCGCGGCTTTTACCAGCAAGGTTTCGGTGTTGTGCAACCACTCGATGGGCAGCGCCAAACACTGCTGGTAGGCCAGTTGGCCGGCGGCTTCGCTTTCGTCGCGCCAGACGCGGTAGAAAATTTCCATCAAGGTCATAAAACAGCCGTGGCACTTGGCTTGCCCTTGTATCGCCATTTCCAGCACCTGCGCCACCCGGTCGGCGCCGGGCTCGTCGTCACGCAAGGTGAGTAGCGCCGAGGTATCGAGCAAGAAGCGCTTCATTCGCGGGCCGCGTCCGCTTTGCGCGCTGCCAACAGCCGGGCCGTGGCGCCTCCTTTGCCCTGTCCACGAAAGGCCTGCACCGGATGCGCGCGCACCGGTACCACGCTGATGCCGCCTTTATCCACAATCCACTCCAAGCGGTCTGCTGGGCCTAAGTGGAATTGGTGGCGGATGGCAGCGGGAACGACGGTTTGCCCTCGGGCGGTGATGGTGCTTTGCATGGCATCCTAGGAGAATTGAATTACTAAGTCTAGACTATTGTAATTCATAGACTGGCCCGTTCTATGCTGGAGCGCTGGCCCAAACGCCAGGTACTAGGGTGGCGCAGAACGGCTCGCTGCGCCTGCTAGCACCCGCGCTACACCAAATCCAAAAATCCCAACACCCCATCCACATGCAGCGCAAAGTCGCTGATCGCGTGGTCGCCTTCGGGCAGCAGGATGCGCCGAGCCTTTGGGTAACGCGCTTGCATTTCCCGCCAGTCCAGCACTTCGTCGCGTTGCGATATCCAGGCCAGTTCCGGGCCGGGCGTGTGCGTGCCTTCGTCGGCCATGGCTTGCAGTTCGGCGATATAACTTTCCTGAAAATAAAAGCGCTCGTCCGGCGCATACCATTGGCTTTGCTCGCCTATGTGTTTTGCCAGGTCACGGGCCGGGAACACCGCCGGGTTGAGCAAGACGCTGCGACAACTCGTCTGCCGCGCCACCCAGGACGCATAAAAACCCCCTAGCGACGAGCCGACCACGGCCATGGTGTCGCGCGGCCAATGCGCGATCAGCTGCAGCATGTCATTAGCCGCTTGGCGCGGCGAGGGTGGTAGCTGCGGGCAGCACCATTGCGCTAGCGGATGGCGTTGCGCCACGGCCTGCGCCATCAGGCGCGCTTTGGCGGACGCGGGGGACGAGCGAAAGCCGTGTAAATAGAGTAAATGCGTGGTTTGGCCTGCCTGCGCTGCCATTAATGCGCCTTTGATGTACTGCGCCAGGTATCGAGTGTCGCTGGCGCGGTACGGGCTGTCATGCCCGCCATCAACCGGCTGCCTCTAGCCCGTTGGCAAAGTGCTCGCGCATGCGCTGCACGCTCAGCGGCTCGTTGCGCGCCAGCAGAGCATCCATCAAGGCCTGGTGTTCGCGTAGCGATTCGGCCACGCGCCCGCTTTTGAGCAGCGAGTTGTGGCGGTTGAGCTTCATCACTTTGCGCAAGTCCGCGCACAGTTGGTCGCGCCAGCGGTTATCCGCAATTTCCAAGAGGCGCATATGAAAGCGCTCATTCACCTCAAAAAAGCGATCTGTAGAGCCCACGGCCGCGGCCAGTTCGGCGTGCAGGGTTTGCAAGTCTTGCAACTGCACGGACGTGGCGCGCAGGGCCACCACGCCGGCGGCGTCCGATTCGAGTAGCGAGAGCAGGTGATAGACATCCGCCTGGTCTTTGGCGTTGACCTCGGTCACATAGGCGCCACGGCGCACCTTCATAGTGACCAGGCCCTCAGTGGCCAAGACCTTGATGGCCTCGCGCAAAGGCGTGCGGCTGATGCCGTATTCCTCGGCCAGCGCCATTTCGTCGATCCAGCTTCCCGGTGGCAAGGTGTTAGAAAAAATCCGCTCGCGCAGCAACTCCGCTACCTCTTGGTAGAGTGCGCGCGGGGTCAGGGTGAGGCTGTGCATGGCGGAAATTGTAAGGCCTAATTCAATTTTGAATTAATAATTATGAATGATAGAATCCGCCAACTAGCAAAATCTTGATTTGAAAGCCCGCGCCATGAGTTCCAAGCCGCCCGCATCCCCGTCCCCGCAGTCCACCGCCTGGCCCGCTTTTGAGCAGGGCGACCACGCGGCCTGGCTGCGCGCTGCCGCCAAGTCCGCGCCCGGCGGCAATGTGGATGCGCTGAACTGGACCACGCCAGATGGCATCGTCGTCAAGCCGCTGTACACCGCCGCGGACACCGCGAATCTGCCTTACGCCAATACGCTGCCCGGTTTTGCGCCCTATGTGCGCGGCCCGCAAGCCACCATGTACGCGGTGCGTCCTTGGACCATCCGCCAGTACGCCGGTTTTTCTACGGCAGAGGAAAGCAATGCGTTTTACCGCCAAGCGCTAGCGGCCGGCGGGCAGGGCGTTTCGGTCGCTTTCGACTTAGCCACGCACCGAGGCTATGACTCGGACCACCCGCGCGTGACCGGCGACGTGGGCAAGGCTGGTGTTGCCATCGACTCGGTGGAGGACATGAAGATTTTGTTCAACCAGATTCCGCTGGACACGGTCAGTGTGTCCATGACCATGAACGGCGCGGTGCTGCCGGTGCTGGCGGGCTACATCGTGGCGGCCGAAGAGCAGGGCGTGTCGCAGGCCCAACTGAGCGGCACCATACAGAACGACATCCTCAAAGAGTTCATGGTGCGCAACACCTATATCTATCCGCCTGCGCCGTCTATGCGCATCATTGGCGACATCATTGCGTATACGGCCAAAAACATGCCCAAGTTCAACTCGATTTCCATATCGGGTTACCACATGCAAGAAGCCGGGGCTAACCAGGCTTTGGAGCTGGCCTTCACTTTGGCCGACGGCAAGGAATACGTCAAAACCGCCATCGCTACGGGTCTGGATGTGGATGAATTTGCAGGCCGCTTGTCCTTTTTCTGGGCCATTGGCATGAACTTCTATTTAGAAGTGGCCAAGATGCGCGCCGCGCGTCTTTTGTGGTGCCGCATCATGCAAGGCTTTGGCGCCAAGTCGCCCAAGAGCCTGATGCTGCGCACCCACTGCCAAACCAGTGGCTGGAGCCTGACCGAGCAAGACCCGTATAACAATGTGGTGCGCACCACCATCGAGGCCATGGCTGCGGTGTTTGGTGGTACGCAAAGTCTGCATACCAATAGCTTTGACGAAGCCATTGCGTTGCCCACCGAGTTCTCCTCGCGCATTGCGCGCAACACCCAGCTCATCATCCAGGAAGAAACCCATATCACCAGCGTGATCGACCCTTGGGCCGGTAGCTACATGATGGAAAAGTTGACCCAGGACATGGCCGACGCGGCCTGGAAGATTATTGAAGAAGTCGATGCCATGGGTGGTATGGTCAAGGCGGTGGATAGTGGTTGGGCCAAGCTCAAGATTGAAGCGGCCGCTGCGGATAAGCAAGCCCGTATTGACAGCGGCCAGGACGTGATCGTGGGCGTCAACAAATACAAGCTCAAAAGCGAAGATGCGATCGATGCACGTGACATTGACAATGTGGCAGTGCGCGATGGCCAAATTGCACGGCTCAAGCAGGTGCGCGCTGGGCGGGACCCTGCAGCCGTACAAGCGGCCTTGGATGCGCTGACGTTTGCGGCAGGGCACGAAGGCAATTTGCTGGAACTGAGCGTGGCGGCCATGCGCTTGCGCGCTACCGTGGGCGAAGTGAGCGATGCGCTGGAAAAAGCCTTTGGGCGCCACCGCGCCGATACGCACAAAGTGTCTGGCGTCTATGCCGCCGCCTACGATGCCGAGCACAGCCACGGAGACACCATGGAATACTGGAACGCCCTTAAAGCCGATATCGCCGCCTTTGCCGATGCCCAAGGCCGGCGCCCGCGTGTGATGATTTCCAAGCTCGGCCAGGACGGCCACGACCGGGGCGCCAAAGTGGTCGCCACCGCCTTTGCTGACCTGGGCTTTGATGTGGACATCGGCCCCTTGTTCCAAACGCCCGAAGAATGCGCCCGCCAGGCGATTGAAAACGATGTGCATGCCGTGGGCGTGTCCACCCTGGCAGCCGGCCACAAAACCCTGGTGCCCGCCATCATTGACGAGCTGAAAAAGCAGGGCGGCGAAGGCATCATCGTGTTTGTGGGCGGGGTGATTCCACGCCAGGACTATGACTTTTTGTACGCTGCGGGTGTCAAAGGTATTTACGGCCCGGGCACGCCCATCCCCGTCAGCGCCCGCGATGTGCTGGACCAGATCAGCAAGTCTTTGCAGGTCTGAAGCTGCAGCCCTAAGCCCTCGATGTCCATGGCTGTTGATACGATCCCATCCATCACCGAACTGCGCAGCCCCACGCCCGCAGTGCAGCGGCGCGTTATGGCTAAGGCCATCACCCTGCTGGAGTCCACGCGTGCTGACCACCGGGTGCAGGCGGATGCCTTGCTCACGGACTTGTTGCCCTTTACAGGCCAGTCGATACGCTTGGGCATCAGCGGCGTGCCGGGCGTGGGTAAATCGACTTTTATTGAAGCCCTGGGTTTGTATTTGATAGCGCAAGGCCACCGCGTGGCGGTGTTGGCGGTGGACCCGTCCAGCAGCGTGTCGGGTGGCTCCATCCTGGGTGATAAAACCCGTATGGAGCAACTGTCCGTGCATCCACAGGCCTTCATCCGGCCCAGCCCGGCCAGCGGTACCTTGGGCGGCGTGGCAGAAAAAACCCGCGAGTGCATGCTGGTCTGCGAAGCAGCGGGCTACGACGTGGTGCTGGTGGAAACCGTGGGCGTGGGCCAGTCCGAAACCGCCGTTGCCGGCATGACGGATATGTTTTGCCTCCTGCAACTGCCCAATGCGGGCGACGATTTGCAAGCCATTAAAAAAGGCGTCATGGAGTTAGCCGATTTGGTCGTCATCAACAAGGCCGATATCGACCCAGACGCAGCCACGCGCGCGCAAGCCCAAATCACCAGCGCCTTGCGCCTGCTGGGCTTGCACGGCAACCCCGAGCGTCTAGGCTGGAGCCCGCAAGTCGTGCCTATCAGCGCTTTGCAGGGCACCGGCATCAGCCAGTTTTGGGAAGCGGTCAGCGCCTTTCGCACCTTGCAAGCCGATAGCGGTCGATTTGCCACGCGCCGCCAAAGTCAGGCCCTGGCCTGGATGTGGGAACGCATTGATGCGGGGCTGAAACATCGCTTTGAGGCCCAGGCTGCGGTCGCGGCCCTGTTGCCCCAACTCAGCGATCAGGTGCGTGCCGGGCAGTTGCCCGCGTCCACCGCAGCGCGCTTGCTGCTGGAGGCGGGGCGATGAGCTTGCTAGATGCCGCTTATCAGCGTGTCGAGCGCGGCGACTATGGCGTGGCTTTGGGCGCCCAGATCCATCACCGATCGGCCCAGCGCGTGGCTGTCAATCGCGAACAACTGCTGCATCACGACCACATGTTCCACGCCGTCGATCCAGATGCAGGGGTTCAAGCGCTGCACCACGGCGCTGGCAAGGCGTCGGCGTGCAAGCACGGGTGCCACCACGCGCGTGCCCATGGCTGTGAGCAGCCGACTCTGGATGTCCAGCACAAAGGGAATGTCAGGGGCCAGCGTTTCGTCGAGCAGCAGGTGGACATGGTTTTGGCTCATGGCGCCTCAGGCTTGGTCAGGCCGGTCCACAAGCGCTGGCGAACCCCCTCAAACGGCAGTCCGTTTTCCTCCACTTGCCGGTTATACCCATCAATCGCTTCTTGGTTGTCTGCCAGCCATTGCGCTTCGCGCAGACCTTTCACCTGGTTGGCAAGTGCTACTTCGAGCACCTGTGAGACATTGACCTTCAGTTGTTTGGCCTGGCGCAGTAAGTCGCTGTTCACGCTTAGATTGACCGGTTTCTTTGCTGCTGTGTATTCATAAACCATGGCGAATCCTTTGTAATGCATGCGCAATCTTAATGCGCATATTTTGAATTTTAGACAGAAAGGCATCCCCCCATGCAAGACATATTGGAGCAACTCGAAGCCAAGCGCGCGGCGGCGCGCATGGGCGGCGGCGAAAAGCGCATCAGTGCGCAGCACGGCAAAGGCAAGCTGACTGCGCGTGAGCGCTTGGAAGTACTGCTCGACGAAGGTACGTTTGAAGAGTGGGATATGTTTGTCGAGCACCGCTGCACCGACTTTGGTATGCAAGACAACAAAATTCCCGGCGATGGCGTCGTGACCGGCTACGGCATGATCAATGGGCGCCTCGTGTTTGTGTTCAGCCAGGACTTCACGGTGTTTGGTGGCGCATTGAGCGAATCGCATGCCGAGAAGATTTGCAAGATCATGGACCAGGCCATGAAGGTAGGCGCGCCGGTGATCGGCCTGAACGACTCGGGCGGCGCGCGTATTCAGGAAGGCGTGGCCTCGCTAGGCGGCTATGCCGATGTGTTCCAGCGCAACGTACTGGCCAGCGGCGTGATTCCGCAAATCAGCCTGATCATGGGGCCCTCGGCAGGTGGCGCGGTGTATTCACCGGCCATGACCGATTTCATTTTCATGGTCAAAGACAGCTCCTATATGTTTGTCACCGGCCCCGAGGTGGTGAAAACCGTGACCCACGAAGAAGTGAGTGCCGAAGAGTTAGGCGGTGCGATTACCCATACCACCAAAAGCGGTGTCGCGGACCTGGCTTTTGACAACGATGTCGAAGCGCTCTTGATGCTGCGCCGCCTCTACAACTATTTGCCTCTTTCCAACCGCGAGAAAGCGCCAGTGCGCCAAAGCGGCGACCCCTCGCACCGCATGGACATCAGCCTGAACACCCTGGTGCCGGAGAACCCCAATAAAGCCTATGACATGAAGGAGCTCATCCTCAAAACCGTGGACGATGGCGACTTCTTTGAAATCCAGCCCGAGTACGCCAAAAACATCCTGGTCGGCTTTGCGCGCATGGACGGGCAGACCGTGGGCATTGTGGCAAACCAGCCCTTGGTGTTGGCCGGTTGCTTGGATATCAAGAGCAGTGTTAAAGCAGCGCGTTTTGTGCGTTTTTGCGATGCCTTCAATATCCCCGTTATCACTTTTGTGGATGTGCCTGGTTTTATGCCCGGTACCAGCCAGGAGTACGGCGGCATCATCAAGCACGGCGCCAAATTGCTCTACGCCTATGCCGAGTGCACAGTGCCCAAAATCACCGTCATCACGCGCAAAGCTTATGGCGGCGCGTATGACGTGATGGCCTCTAAACATTTGCGCGGCGATGTGAACTTTGCCTGGCCCCATGCAGAGATTGCCGTCATGGGCGCCAAGGGTGCGGTGGAGATTATTTTTCGCGAGGACAAGGGCGACCCGGAAAAGCTGGCCGCCAAAGAAGCAGAGTACAAAGCACGCTTTGCAAATCCCTTTGTGGCGGGTGCACGTGGATTTATCGACGACGTGATCTTGCCTGCTGAAACCCGCAAGCGTATTTGCCGTTCGCTGGTGATGCTCAAAGACAAAAAGCTGGAAAACCCGTGGCGTAAGCATGGGAATATTCCACTCTAAGACGGCAAGGAAATAAAAAATGTTTACCAAAATTCTCATTGCCAACCGTGGCGAAATCGCGTGCCGTGTGATCGCCACCGCCCGCAAAATGGGCATTGCCACCGTGGCGGTTTATTCGGATGCCGACAAAGAAGCGCGCCATGTAGCGCTGGCCGACGAAGCGGTGCGCATTGGCCCGGCGCCAAGTCGCGAGAGTTATTTGTTGGCCGATGTAATCATCGCCGCTGCCAAGTCCACCGGCGCGCAGGCGATTCATCCGGGTTATGGCTTTCTAAGCGAGAACGCGGCATTTTCCAAGCGCTGCGAGGAAGAGGGGATCGTGTTTATCGGGCCCAAACACCATTCCATCGCTGCCATGGGCGACAAAATCGAATCCAAAAAACTGGCCGGTGCGGCAGGGGTCAATTGCATTCCCGGTGTGAACGACGCGATTGAAACACCCGAGCGGGCGGTGGAGATCGCCAAGGGCATCGGCTACCCGGTGATGATCAAGGCCAGCGCCGGTGGTGGCGGCAAGGGCTTGCGCGTGGCCTATAACGACAAAGAGGCTTTCGAAGGTTTCACCAGTTGCCGCAACGAGGCGCGCAATAGCTTTGGCGATGATCGTGTGTTTATCGAAAAATTCGTCGAAGAGCCGCGGCATATCGAAATCCAATTGATCGGCGACGCGCACGGCAACGTACTGTACTTGAACGAGCGCGAATGCTCCATCCAGCGCCGCCACCAAAAAGTGATTGAAGAGGCGCCTTCCCCCTTCATCAGCGACGCCACCCGCAAAGCCATGGGCGAGCAGGCGGTAGCCTTGGCCAAAGCGGTGGATTACCAAAGTGCGGGTACGGTGGAGTTTGTGGTCGGCAAAGACCAAAGCTTTTACTTTTTGGAGATGAACACCCGCTTGCAGGTGGAGCATCCGGTGACCGAGGCGATTACCGGCCTGGACTTGGTGGAATTGATGATTCGCGTTGCTGCAGGCGAAAAACTGCCTTTGACCCAAGCGCAAGTACAACGCAATGGCTGGGCCATAGAGTGCCGCATCAATGCCGAAGACCCTTTCCGCAACTTCCTGCCTTCCACGGGCCGCTTGGTGCGTTTCGCGCCACCGGCGCAAACCATGTTTCAAGGCAATACTGCCGATTTGTTGGGCGTGCGGGTGGATACGGGTGTGCGCGACGGTGGCGAGATACCGATGTACTACGACTCCATGATCGCCAAACTGATCGTGCACGGCAGCGACCGGCTCGATGCGATTGCCAAAATGCGCGAGGCGCTCAATGGCTTTGTCATTCGTGGTGTATCCAGCAATATTCCGTTTCAAGCGGCCTTGCTCGCGCATCCTAAGTTTGTCGCAGGCGATTTCAACACCGGATTCATCGCCGAGAACTATGCCCATGGTTTTCGCGCCGAGGATGTGCCGCACCAAGACGCCCATTTCCTCACCGCGCTGGCCGCGTTTGTGCGCCGCAAATCGCGCGAGCGTACGGCAGCTATCAGCGGCCAGTTACCGGGCTATGGCGTGGAGGCGGGCAAAGACTATGTGGTCATCGCCATGTCCGATAGCGGCACGCATGCCTACACGCCCGTGCATGTGGACGAGTTCGTGGGCGAGACTGGCTCAGCGCGTGTGCGCGTAGCTGATACCAGCTACGAAATCCGCAGCCGCTCGCGCCTCAACGACATTGTCATCACCGGCACGGTCAACGGAAAAGCCTTCACCGCGCAGATCGAGCGCGGTACGCCAAAGAACCCGCTGGCGCTGCGGGTGCAGCACAACGGCACCCGCATCGACGCGCTCGTTGTATCGCCGCGCATGGCACAGTTACACCAATTGATGCCCTTCAAATCGCCACCGGACATGAGCCGCTTTGTGCTCTCACCCATGCCGGGGCTGTTGTCGCAGGTACTGGTTGAGCCCGGCCAAAAAGTGCAGGCCGGTGAGCGCGTCGCGGTGATCGAAGCGATGAAGATGGAGAACGTCTTGTTTGCCGCCGCCGATGGTGTGGTGAGCAAAGTGCTGGCAGCGCAGGGTGAGAGTTTGTCGGTGGACCAGCCGATTGTGGAGTTCGCATGAGCGCGCGGCCTTTTAAGGTGTTGGGTGTGCAGCAAATTGCGATTGGCGCGCCCAACAAGCAGCGGCTCAAAGCCTTATGGGTAGACATGTTGGGTTTGGAAATGACCGGCACCTTTCAAAGCGAGCGTGAAAACGTCGATGAAGACATTTGCGCGATTGGCAGCGGCCCCTTCAAGGTAGAAGTGGACTTGATGCAGCCTATAGACCCGGACAAAAAACCGGCGGTGCACACTACGCCGCTCAACCACGTCGGGCTGTG
Source organism: Rhodoferax sp. (assembly GCA_040400575.1). Classification (GTDB taxonomy): domain Bacteria; phylum Pseudomonadota; class Gammaproteobacteria; order Burkholderiales; family Burkholderiaceae_C; genus Allorhodoferax. The sequence goes on along the minus strand of JBBAPX010000021.1, from coordinate 19,927 downwards.
GATTGACGACCTACCGGCTGCCGTGGACTGGCTGATGCAACAAGGCGTGCGCTTTGCGCCGGGCGGCATACGCAAGGGCGCTGCCGGTTTTGATATTTGTTTTCTGCACCCCAAAGGCAGCGACGAATTCCCGATCTCGGGCGAGGGCGTGCTGATTGAACTGGTACAAGCACCGCCCGAAGTGGTGAGCGCGTTTTCGCGTTTGGCGCTTGCGCCTTAGCGCTCCATTCAGCGACTAATCCCGCAATCTCGCAGCCATACCTACCCCAGGTCATTAGGTTTGGCGTTGCCGCGCCCGCGCCATGGCCGCTTCAATCCAACCTTTTTTGCGCTCCAACTCTGCCGGGTCGCTGATCCGCGAATGTTTGGCTAGGTTGGAAAGTTTGTCCGCAGCCTCTTCTGACTTGGCAGCGCGCTTGGACTGCGCGCCCTGAGCGCGGCGGCTTTGCGCTGCTGCATAACGCGTACGCGCCGTCTGCGCCAAGTCGTCGGACCAAGCTTTCCAGCCGGTGGGCAGGCTCTGTTCGGGGCTCGCCTTATGCACAGGCTCCAGCACTATGCAATCGACCGGGCAGACCGGGATGCACAGTTCGCAGCCGGTGCAATAGTCTTCAATGACTCCATGCATGCGCTTATTGGTGCCGTAAATGGCATCGGTAGGGCAGGCTTCGATGCACAAGGTGCAGCCTATGCACCAGTCCTCATCGATAAAGGCTACAGTGCGCGGACCTTCTTGGCCAAATTCCGGATTCAGTGGCAGCACAGCCTGGCCAGTAACAGCGGACAGCCGTGCTATGCCTTGGGCCCCGCCGGGCGGGCATTGGTTGATGGGTATTTGCTGCGCCGCAATCGCTTGGGCATAGGCGGCGCAATCGGGGTAGCCGCAGCGGGTGCACTGGGTTTGCGGCAGCGCGTCCAGGATGCGCGCGGCCAGCGCTTGGGCAGGGAGCGGCGTCGCTTTCACCGCATCCGCATCAGGCTTTGCGCACGGCCTTGGCGCGTACCGGCTTGGCCAGTGCTTTTTTTACCACTGCGACCGCCTTATCCGTAGTTTTCACAGCTTTTGTGACCGGTGCCACCAGCGGCTTTGCCACGACGCGGCGCGCCTTGGTCGCAGGTTTGGGTGTGGTGGCAGCAGCGGCTGCTTTTGGCGCAGGCTTAGCCTGCATGGCGCCTTCCGGTTGGTAGCTTTTGATGAAGTCTTTCACCGCGGGGTACACCAATTCGCGCCAGCGACGCCCCGAGAAAATACCGTAGTGTCCGGCACCGGCTGCCTCGAAATGTTTTTTATGTGCGGCTGCCACACCGGTACAAATCGCGTGCACGGCGCGGGTTTGGCCCGAGCCCGAAATATCGTCCAACTCGCCTTCCACCGACAACAGCCCGGTGTTCTTGATGTCGGAAGGGCGCACGCGTTCTGCGTCACCGCGGGGCGAACGAACGTCCCAGGTGCCGTTGACCAAACTGAAGTCCTGGAATACGACTTTGATGGTGTCAAGGTAGTAGTCCGCGTCCATGTCCAACACGGCGTTGTATTCGTCATAAAACTTGCGGTGCGCTTCGGTGCTAACGTCATCGCCTTTAATTAGGTCTTTGAAATAGTCGTAATGGCTTCTGGCATGGTGGTCCGGGTTCATGGCGACAAAGCCGGTGTGCTGTAAAAAGCCTGGGTACACATGGCGTCCGGCACCAGGGAACTTACCCGGTACTTTGTAAATCACATTGTTTTCAAACCAGTTATAGCTTTTGTTCATCGCCAAGTTGTTGACGGCGGTAGGCGATTTGCGCGCATCAATGGGGCCACCCATCATGGTCATAGACAGTGGCGTTTTTTCTCCGCGCGAGGCCATCAGGGACACAGCAGCCAGAACCGGCACGGTGGGCTGGCAAACGCTCATTACATGGCAGTTGCCGTATTTGCCTTGTACATGGCGGATGAAGTCTTGCACATAATTGACATAGTCATCCAGGTTGAAGCGCCCTTCAGAAAGGGGCACCATACGGGCGTTTTTCCAGTCCGTGATGTAGACCTTGTGGTCTTTGAGCATGGTTTTGACGGTGTCGCGCAGCAGCGTGGCATAGTGGCCCGACAGCGGCGCCACAATCAATACCACCGGCTGGTCTTTGATTTTGTTCAGGGTGTGCGAATCATCGGTCAGGCGCTTAAAGCGCAGCAGATCGCAAAACGGGCGGCTCCAGTCCAAGCGCTCGTGGATGGCGACCTCGACACCGCCCACTTCCACGGTGCGCAAACCGAACTCTGGTTTTTCGTAGTCTTTGGCCAGGCGGTGCATCAGTTCATAGCCGGCCGCCATACGCTGGGAAAGAGAGGTTTGGGCCAGAGGCGAGGCCGGGTTGGACAGGGACTTGGCCGCGAAATTGGCCAGGTCGGAAAAGGGTTCCATCAGTGCGCGCTGGGTCTCGTAAAGCTCGTAGAGCATCTGGCTATCCTTTGGAAAATGTTGCAGTGCAATATAATAGCATTTCCGCTTTTCTATACTTGCGCGCCGTAAATCCGGCGCGCTTTGCTAAGCCTGCGCGGCGCTTAGAGCACTTTGGCAATTGACTGGCAGACGTAGTCCAGGTTTTTGCCGTTCAGTGCGGCCACGCACATGCGGCCGGTGTCGGTGCCATAAACGCCAAATTCGTTGCGCAGGCGCACCATCTGGTCTTTGTTCAGGCCCGAGTAGCTGAACATGCCAATTTGGCTGGTAATAAAACCCATATCGCGGGCGACCCCTGCAGCTTGGAGGCCATCGACCAACATTTGGCGCATAGTTTTGATGCGCACCCGCATAGCGCCCAGCTCCTCTTCCCATTGAGCGCGCAAAACCGGGTTGCTCAGCACGGCTGCCACCACCGCGCCGCCGTGGATGGGTGGGTTGGAATAATTGGTGCGGATAACGATTTTGAGCTGGCTGAGCACGCGGGCGCATTCTTCTTTGTCCTGGCAGACCACGCTCAGGGCGCCGACGCGCTCACCGTACAGGCTAAAGCTCTTGGAGAAGGAGGTGGCCACAAAAAAGTTCAATCCAGCAGCAACAAACTTGGCGACTACCGCTCCATCTTGGGCAATGCCGTGACCGAAGCCTTGGTAAGCCATGTCTAGAAAGGCAGTCAGGCTGCGCGCCTGGATGGCGGCGATCACCTGGTCCCATTGGGCTGCCGTGATGTCGTAGCCCGTAGGGTTATGGCAGCAGGCGTGCAAGACCACGATGGTGCCTGGCGCTGCAGCGTTCAGCGAGGCCAGCATGCCTTCAAAGTTGACGGCGTGCTTTTGGCTGTCGTAGTAGGCGTAGGTCTCGACCTTGAAACCGGCATGGCTAAAAAGCGCGCGGTGGTTTTCCCAGCTAGGGTCCGAAATCAACACGGTGGCGCCGGGGCTGACATAGTGTAAAAAGTCAGCGCCGATTTTCAGGCCGCCGGTGCCGCCTACGGCTTGTACGGTGGCTACGCGCCCGGAAGTGACCGGCTCGGAGCCTTCGCCAAACACCAGCCCTTTGACAGCGCTGTCATAGGCGGCAATGCCGTCGATGGGCAAATAGCCGCGTGCCGTGGGCTTTTCCATCATGGTTTTCTCAGCGGCTTGCACGCATTGCAGCAAGGGCAGTTTGCCGTTCTCGTCGAAATACACGCCCACGCCTAAATTGACTTTATTTGGGTTGGAGTCGGCATTGAATTGTTCGTTTAAACCCAAAATCGGGTCGCGCGGGGCCATTTCGACGGCGGAGAAAAGTGACATGCAGGGGTCCTGAAGCGGTTGGAGGAGGGGGCACCTGCCTTCGTGCGGTGCTGTAAGAAAGAACCAAGCGATTTTAGCCTTCGCCTTGTCACCGACCTCACGGGCCCGCTTTGGCGGGGCGGCAACGTACATGGCACGCCAAGGCTTACTGCGCTAAGCTAACGGGTTGTCCTTTGATAGCAGCCCATGTCCGAACCCCTTGAAGTCATAGCGCCCCACCGTCCGGGCGAATTTGTCAGTTTTCCTGATTCGCCCTTTGAGCTGTACCAGCCTTATCCCCCGGCGGGTGATCAGCCCACCGCGATTGCCCAACTGGTCGAGGGCGTGCGCGATGGTGAAGTGTTCCAAACCCTATTGGGTGTGACCGGTTCGGGTAAGACTTTCACCATGGCCAACGTGATCGCCCGCCTGGGCCGCCCGGCGATTATTTTTGCACCTAATAAAACTTTGGCGGCGCAGCTCTACAGCGAGTTCCGCGAGTTTTTCCCAAATAACGCGGTGGAGTATTTCGTCAGCTATTACGACTACTACCAGCCCGAAGCCTACGTACCACAGCGCGATTTGTTTATCGAGAAGGACTCGGCGATTAATGAGCACATCGAGCAGATGCGCTTGTCTTGCACCAAAAGCGTGTTGGAGCGCCGCGATGTGATCATCGTCGCCACCGTCTCGGCGATTTACGGCATTGGCCAGCCCGAGGCCTACCACCAGATGGTGATGACACTGCGCGCCGGCGACAAGCTAGGCCAGCGCGACATGATCATGCAATTGGTGCGTATGCAATACCAGCGCAATGACATGGATTTTTCGCGCGGTACCTTCCGCGTGCGCGGCGACACCATCGACATCTTCCCGGCCGAGCACAGCGAGATGGCCATCCGCGTGGAGTTGTTTGACGACGAGATCGAGTCGCTGCAACTCTTTGATCCGCTGACCGGGCGCATCCGTCAGAAGATTCCGCGCTTTACCGTCTACCCCAGCAGCCATTACGTCACGCCGCGCGAGCAGGTGCTGATGGCGGTGGAAACGATTAAGACTGAGTTGTCAGACCGGCTCAAAGAACTGGTGGGTATGGGTAAGTTGGTGGAGGCGCAGCGCCTGGAACAGCGCACCCGCTTTGATCTGGAAATGCTGAGCGAAGTAGGGCATTGCAAAGGAATTGAAAACTATTCGCGCCATTTGTCCGGCGCCGCGCCCGGCGATCCACCGGCCACACTCACTGACTATCTGCCCAAAGACGCCATCATGTTTTTGGACGAGAGCCATGTGCTGATCGGCCAACTCGGCGCCATGTACAACGGCGATCGATCGCGCAAGACGACGCTAGTGGAATATGGTTTTCGCCTGCCCAGCGCGCTGGATAACCGGCCTTTGAAATTTGAAGAATTCGAGCGCAAGATGCGCCAGGCGGTGTTTGTGTCGGCCACTCCCGCGCAGTGGGAGAAAGACCATACGGGCCAGGTGGTCGAGCAGTTAGTGCGGCCCACCGGGCTGGTGGACCCGGAAGTGGAAGTGCGCCCGGCCAGCTCGCAGGTGGACGATGTGCTGCAAGAAATCCGCATCCGGGTGGACAAAAACGAGCGCGTGCTGATTACGACGCTTACCAAGCGCATGGCGGAGCAGCTGACCGACTACCTGAGCGACAACGGCGTGAAAGTGCGCTATCTGCACAGCGATGTGGACACGGTGGAGCGGGTGGAAATCCTGCGCGATTTGCGCTTGGGTGCGTTTGACGTTCTGGTAGGTATCAACCTGCTGCGCGAAGGTATAGATTTGCCCGAAGTCTCCTTGGTTGCGATTTTGGATGCGGACAAAGAAGGCTTTTTACGCTCTGAGCGTTCGCTCATCCAGACCATAGGCCGCGCTGCCCGTAATTTGCATGGCCGGGCAATTTTGTATGCGGATCGCATCACGGACTCCATGGCGCGCGCTATCGGCGAAACCGAGCGACGGCGTACGCGCCAGGTGGCGCATAACCTAGAGCATGGCATCACCCCGCGTAGCATCGTCAAAGAAGTGCGTGACCTGATCGATGGCGTGTACAGCGAAAAAGCCGGCAAAGAGGCGGATCGTCTGGAGCGCGACGCGATGCAGCGCGCCCAGGTGGAGGAGATGAGCGAAAAAGACGTGGCCCGCGAAATCAAGCGCCTTGAAAAGCTGATGATGGAACACGCCCGCAACTTGGAGTTCGAGAAAGCGGCGCGGGTGCGCGACCAACTGGCCATCCTGAAAGTGCAAGCCTTTGGCGCGGCGGGGCGAGACAACGTGTTGGTACTGCCGCTGCGGGCTTGATTGGCAGCATCCATGCTTGCCGGTCTTGTGAGCGGCACAAAGCCCACCCAATTCACCAGAGGCGCTTGACCAACAACTCGGAGCCCCAGCGCATATGGCCATTTACAGGCACGCGGGCCGCCGTTGGAGTGGGTGCGATGCGCATGTCGGTGGGGGTGTTGCGGCGCCCCGACTTTGCGGTCGATCAGCGGATCAACTGGTGACCGGGCAAAACGACGACTAAGGCTCGCGGACGGGTAGCTATGCGCCCGGCAACCCCGGCGCACCGCTAACCCCTTTTGAACAGCGCATTTTGGCGGTGGATCGGCCAGGCACGGCCTGACTGCGGGCACGGCGCGGGTTTCTACGGGGGTTGAGGGCTCTTTCAAGGGGCGATGCCTGGCCTACCCCGCAGAGTCGCCGGTGGGCTCCCAGGGTCAGCTGAGCTCACCGGGCAACCAATACCCCCCCAAAACATCCTGTTGCGTCTTGAAATTGTCATCACCGTGTTTGATCATCCGTTGCATGCGATTCAAGCAGTGCCCGTTTTGGCCTGCATCCCAGCACTCTGCGTTGTACTTACTAAGCTTCAAACACTATGCATTCTCTACTCAAACCTCATCCCGCGTTATCTCTTTTGGCTTTGTCCTTAGGACTGGCGTTTCCTGTGATGGCGCAGGACTTTACATTGAGAACCATCACTGTAACCGGACAGATCGCCAGCGCCCGCAAAGCCTTGGCCGACCAGGAGCGCGCTGACCATATCGTTAGCGTCATCAGCGCCGATGACATTGGCGCCCTGCCCGATAAAAATGCCGCAGAGGCGCTGGCCCGCATGCCCGGTGTATCTGTGCAGCGTGACCAGGGCGAAGGCCGCTATGTCAGTATTCGCGGCCTGGGGCCCGACCTAAACAGCGTCACTATCAATGGTTCGCTGGTGCCTGCCCCCGAAGCCAGCCGCCGCGGTGTGGCGCTGGACACCTTGCCCGCGGGGATGATCCGTTCCTTGGAGGTGAGCAAGACCCTGACCCCGGACCGCGATGCCAATTCCATTGGCGGCACGGTGGATGTGAAGACACTCTCAGCCTTTGACGTGCCCGGTGATTTGTTGACCCTGGGCCTGGGCTTTGGCCAGGACCAACTGACAGGCCAGGTGAGCCCGAATGCGAATGCCCTGTGGGCCAGCCGCTTGCAGGGCGGCAAGCTCGGCGTGGCGATTGGCGTTAGCAAAGAACAACGCAAGTTTGGCTCCGACAACGTCGAAACCGGCGGAGCCTGGACCAATGGCAGACTGACGGGTGTCGAGCTGCGCGACTACCTGCCCAACCGCGAACGCGGCGCTGTGTCGATCAACTTGGACTACCGCCCTGCCCCCGGCGAGACCTATTACCTACGCGGCTTCAACAGCAACTTCAGCGATGACGAAGTGCGTGATCGCCTGACCATCAGCAGCATCGTCGGCGGCTCGTTGGCGGAGGGCCAGAGCGGAGCCGCCCGCGCTGAGCGCCGCCTGCGCCAACGCAAATACACCCAAGACATCGGCTCGGTGGTGCTGGGTAGCACACAACAGATTAAAAACTGGGAACTGGAAGCCGCTTTAGGCTTGGGTATGGCCAATGAGACTACGCCCGAATCCATCAATGACGCGCGTTTTCGCCAAAGTGCCGTGACCGGTGTGTCATTCACCAACACCCAAACACCACTACTCAGCGGTCCGGCTGCTTTGTACGACCCTGCGCTGTACTCGCTGAACGCAGTCACCCTGCAAGCGCGCACCAGCAAAGACAAAGAGCAAAACATCAAGTTCGATGCCAAGCACAAGTTCGGCCTGGGCAGCACCACGGGTGAACTGAAAATAGGCGCCAAGCTGAGCCGCCGCGAAAAGACCAACGACACCGACCAATGGAGCTACTCAGCATCGGCCTTGGGCTCGCCCAGGCTGACGCCTTTTGTGCAGGGTGAGCTGGATTATTCGCTCGGCCGCGTGGGTCTGGGAATCGACCCCGCGCTGGTTCGTGCTGCGGTGGCTAATTTGCCCCGCGATGCCGCCAAGCTAGCGCGTGAGTCCACTGTCAATGACTTTGTACTTAACGAAGACATTGACAGCACCTATGTTCAAAGCAGTTTCGACCTCACAGCGGACTGGAACTTGTTGGTTGGCATGCGCAACGAGTCCACCCGCTTCCGCGCCAACGGCTTCCAAATCAACTCGGCCAATGCCATTCAGGCGCTGGCCAAAGAAAACAGCTACAGCAACCTACTACCCGGCATTCACACCCGCTACCAACTGGACAAGCAGACCAGCTTGCGCGCTGCCTGGTCGAACGCCGTGGTGCGGCCCAACTTCAGCCAGATTGCACCGGGAATCAACCTAATTAGTGCCACCGAGGCGACCATTGGCAACCCGGATTTGAAACCCCTGAAAGCCGCCAATCTGGACCTGGGTGTTGAGCGTATGCTGGGCAAAGACGGTGCAGTGTCGGTCTATGCGTTTGCCAAAAATATTCAGGACTTCACCTACACCACCAATCTGGCGGGTACGGGTGTCTGGGCCAACTACACGTCGGCTGTCAGCTACGCCAATGGCGACGGGGCCAAAGTGCATGGCCTGGAGCTGGCCTACATGCAGGCGCTGCGCGATTTGCCGGGCGCACTGTCGGGCTTGCTAATTGGCGCAAACGCGACCTTCTCTAAGTCGTCGGCCTCGCTTTCGCGCTACAACATCCCTACCAGAACCACCCTGTCGCGCGATGTGGCGCTGCCCGGCCAATCCGACACGACCATCAACCTGTGGGTAGGCTACGAGCGCGGCCCGCTGAGTACCCGCTTGGCCCTGAATAGAAAATCGCCTTACTTGTTGGAAGTGGGCAGTGATATTCTGGATGCAAGCGGGGACCGGTATGTGGACAGCCAGCAGCAGGTCGACTTTACGCTGGGCTACCAGGTTCACAAGAATGTTCAAATGACGTTCGAAGCCGTCAATTTGACGGACGAAAAGTACTATGTTTATCTAGGATCACCAACCTACAACACGCAGTTCGAGCGCTATGGGCGCACGCTGCGGGTAGGTGTCAAATTTGCCATGTTTTGATTTAGGGTACGTATGAAATGTTGAAGACTTTGGTTGCGCTGGGCATGGCCAGCGCACTCCCCGCGCTTGCTGCGCCGGCGCTACCCGCCCCGGCTTTTCTTAGAGGTGCCAATGAAGTCCGCGCGCTGCAAGACGGCGCATGGCTGGCTCTGCACAAGAAGTCGGTACGCTTGATCGACGCGCGTGGCCAGGAGCGTGCACGCGTTGCCTTGCATGGCAAACATCTGGACGCTCGTCCTTTGGTGGGTGGCGCGCTGGCCGTGGTGCTAGATGCAGACACCCAGCGCACGATGGCTTTGCTGGTAGACCTGAAAATTATGGCCTTCAGCGCAAGCGTGGCGGTCGAGTCTCCCGCATTCAAGGTGGAAGCCCTCTGCCTGTACCGGGATGCGCAGGGGCTCAACCAGGTGTTTCTGGTGGGGTCGGAAGGCCTATCCCAACAATGGGTACTGGGTAACGCGCAAGCTGCGCAGTCCGCCCGATTAGTGCGCAATTTGGCCCTAGCGCCAGGCGCGAAGTCCTGTGCGGTGGACGATACAGACCATCGCTTGCGGGTGCAGCTGGAAAGCGGGGGCGCTTGGGCGTACCGGGCCGATGCAGAAGGCAAGTTCACCGGCGGGTTCGTGAATGCCACCACAAATCGTAACGGCAAAGGCGCGGCCATGGCCGCGCCTCCGCTGCCAATCGTGCAAGCCCGGGTGCAAACCGAGAGCATGGCACGCTTTGGCGATGTCGCGGATGACCCGGCCATCTGGATTCACCCCACCGATGCCAGCCGCTCGCGCGTGCTGGGCACCAACAAAAAGCAAGGTCTGCTGGTGTATGACTTGGCTGGCAAGCAACAGCAGTTCCTCGAAGTGGGCCGCATCAACAACGTGGATGTGCGCCAGCGCGTGCGCTTGGGGATGCACGAGCTGGACTTGGCAGTGGCCACGCAGCGCGATGATTTGTCCGTCGTGGTGTTTGCCATTGAGGCGGATGGCCAGGTGCGCGAACACAGCCGTATACCGACCGGCCTGAAGGACATTTACGGCATTTGCCTATACCAGCCGCGCACCGGTGGGTTGGAAGTCTTTGTGAATGACAAAGACGGTACCTACCAACGCTATGCCCTGGGCCATGCAGAGGGCAAGCTGACCCACGCCTTGGTACAAACCTTCAAGGTCGCCACCCAACCGGAAGCCTGTGTGGCCGACGATGCAGCGCAGCGTCTTTTTATTGGCGAAGAAAAGCGCGGCGTGTGGGTGATGAACCTGGCAGTGCCGGTGCAGACTGCGCCGAAGTTGCTGATGGCAATGCCCATCGGTGGTCTGCTGCATGCCGATACGGAGGGTCTAGCCCTCTACCATGGCCAGCAAGGCAGTTACCTGGTGGTCTCTAGCCAGGGCAACAACAGCTATGTGGTGGCCGATGCTGCTCCGCCCTACCGGGTGCGTGGGGCATTTCGCATTGGCATCAACCTGGAGTTGGGGATCGATGGCGCGTCAGAAACCGATGGTCTGGAAGTGACTTCCACCGCGCTAGGTGTCGCATTCCCGCAGGGTATGCTGGTAGTGCAAGACGGCTACAAGCGCCTGCCCAATGGAGCGCAAAACTTCAAGCTTGTAGCGTGGGAGGACATTGCGGCGGCCTTGAAATTGCCATAAGGCTCCATATTTTGACGAGGTTTTCCCGCTGCTGTGTCCGAAGTGCGGTTGGCAGATGCGCCTGATCGGTTTCATTATCGAAGGCGCGCAGATCAGACGGATCCTCGGCCACATCGAGGTCTACTCGGAGCCCCCGCGCATTTGGCCAGATGGCAGGCACGCGGGCCGCCGTTGCGGGATGAATGCGATGCGCAAATCTGTGAGGGTGTTGCGGTGCAGCTGGACTGGGCAACCGACTGGGATGAGGCAGCGCAAGCAGCCCCCGACTTTGAGGTCGATCAGCGAATCAATGGGTACCCGTGCAAAACGGAGATTCAGACTCGCTGAAGGGTAGCTATGCGCCCCTGCATACTCGGCTCGCCGCTAATTCCTCTTGTGAATAGCGCAGTTTGGCGGTGGATCGGCCAGGCACGGCCTGACTGCGGGCACGCTCAGTGTTGCGCTGCCAGGCTAGTGTCATGCTTGGCGGTGCAACTCTTCGCGAACCACGGCGCGCACAATATCGGCCAGTTGCTCCTTGCGCATGGCATCGCGCAAGGTCTCATTAATCAGCGTCTGGTATCCACGCCCACCGGCACGCGCTTTGTAGGCCTGCAACACTGCATCATCAAGGTGGATGGTAATGCGCGTCTTGCCTATAGAAAAATTTGGCAGCGCTTCAGCCAGCGGGCGTAACTGCGCCGCCTGCACGCGCGTTAGCGCAGGGCTGTCGTCATCGGGCACGTTGGCCTTTGGGGCTGCGTCCACCGCCGCCCAATCAATGGCTGGTGCAGCGTCAGAGGCTTTGAGCTTCAAATTTTTTGCGTTCACGGTCGTTGGCCTTTCTGAAAGAGCAGGGGCAATTGCCTCTGGTTCGCATTGATCGCGTTTTTTTCGGGATCCCAGGCAAATTCCTCACACTTTATTATATGCATAAAAATATGCATATATAAGAAAACTGGTTCGCTTGCCGCACTATATTTTTTGCCTGGCGGCCCTTTGTTGTGCGTTCGGGCGAGACAACGTGTTGGTACTGCCGCTACGGGCCTGATAGTCAAAATTAATACCGGTCGGTCTATTTACCCGAGCAAATCAGTAGGTTGTTGGGTATACTTGAGTCCGTTAGTCAACTTAACACCGATTCAGGAGCCCGCCATGCGCCTCACAACTAAAGGCCGTTTCGCCGTCACCGCGATGATTGATCTGGGCCTGCGCCATGCCAGCGGCCCGGTGACCTTGGCGGCTATTAGCCAGCGCCAGCAAATCTCGCTCTCCTATTTGGAGCAGTTATTCGGCAAGCTGCGCCGCAACGAGCTGGTGGAATCCACCCGTGGCCCCGGCGGCGGCTACACCCTAGCCCGGCGCGCAATGGACATCACCGTGGCCGACATCATCACCTCGGTGGACGAACCCATAGACGCTACCCATTGCGGCGGCAAAGAAAATTGCCAAACCGACGGCTCGCGCTGCATGACCCACGATTTGTGGAGCGCGCTGAATCTGCGCATGGTCGAATTTTTGAACTCCGTCACCCTGCAAAAATTGGTGGACGACCAATTGTCCAAAGGCCTGCTAGTTGAAGCAAAGCCCGGCATCAAGCGCGCGATTTCGGCCATCCCGGTCTCGCAGCCAGTGCGCATCAATGCACCCAATTCGGTGTTTGCTTTGGGGAACGCCTTTTCCAAAGTCTGAAACCTAGCGAGCGAGCGTCCTGCGGGGCGTCACGCTTGCATCAAGCTATTTATTTACTGAGCACTTACCGCTATGGACTCCACGCCCCACTTTCCGATTTACATGGACTACAGCGCCACCAATCCCTGCGATGAGCGGGTGGTGGACGCCATGGTTCCCTGGTTGCGCGCGCACTTTGGCAACCCCGCCTCGCGCAGCCACGCTTGGGGCTGGGAGGCTGAAGAGGCGGTGGAAAACGCACGCGGCCAGGTCGCAGCGCTGATCGGTGCCGACCCGCGTGAAATTGTCTGGACCTCGGGCGCTACCGAGTCCAACAACCTGGCCATCAAAGGCGCGGCGCATTTTTACAAAACCAAGGGCAAGCACCTGATCACCGTCAAGACCGAGCACAAAGCCGTGCTCGATACCTGCCGCGAGCTGGAGCGCCAGGGTTTTGAAGTCACTTACTTGGACGTCCAGGAAGACGGCTTGCTGAACCTGGAAGTATTCAAAGCCGCCATCCGCCCGGACACTATCCTGGCCAGCGTGATGTTTGTAAACAATGAAATCGGCGTGATTCAGGACATCGAGGCCATTGGCACTATCTGCCGCGAAAAAGGCGTGATCTTTCATACCGATGCTGCGCAGGCCACGGGCCGGGTGGATTTCAATCTGGCCGAGTTGCCGGTTGATTTGATGAGCCTGACCTCACACAAAACTTATGGCCCCAAAGGTATAGGCGCCTTGTTTGTGCGCCGTAAGCCGCGTATCCGCCTAGAAGCGCAAATGCACGGTGGCGGCCACGAGCGTGGCATGCGCAGCGGCACCCTGCCGACCCACCAGATCGTGGGCATGGGCGAGGCCTACCGCGTCGCCAAGGAAGAAATGGCAGGCGAAAACATCCGCATCCGCGCTTTGCACGAACGCATGTTGGCGGGCCTCAAAGACGTGGAGCAGGTCTTTATCAACGGCCACTTGGAAAAGCGTGTGCCGCACAACCTGAACATGAGCTTTAACTACGTCGAGGGCGAATCGCTGATGATGGGCATCAAAGGCCTGGCGGTGAGCAGCGGCTCGGCCTGCACCTCGGCCAGCCTAGAGCCCAGCTACGTGCTGCGCGCCCTGGGCCGTAGCGACGAGTTGGCGCACAGCAGCTTGCGTATGACGATTGGCCGCTGGACCACCGAGGCTGAAATCGACTACGCGGTGGAGACGATTAAGTTCCACGTCGCCAAGTTGCGCGACTTGAGCCCTTTGTGGGATATGTACCAGGAAGGCATCGATATTTCCACGATCCAATGGGCTGCGCATTAAGCAGCCGACACCGGCCCCTAAATCAGACACAAAGAGGTAAACACAATGGCTTATTCCGACAAAGTGGTGGACCACTACGAAAACCCCCGCAACGTGGGTAGCTTTGACAAAGGCGATGACACGGTGGGTACCGGCATGGTGGGTGCGCCCGCCTGCGGCGATGTGATGAAGCTGCAAATCAAGGTCAACCCGCTAACCGGCGTCATCGAAGACGCGCGCTTCAAAACCTATGGCTGTGGCTCTGCGATTGCGTCCAGCTCCCTGGTTACCGAATGGGTCAAGGGCAAAACCCTGGACGAGGCAGCAGCGCTTAAAAACAGCGAAATCGCGCAAGAGCTGGCCTTGCCACCGGTCAAGATCCACTGCTCTATCCTGGCCGAAGACGCCATCAAGGCAGCGGTCGATGATTACAAGAAAAAACACCTGAACTGATATGTCTGTTTCACTGACTGAGGCTGCAGCGCGCCACGTGACTCGCTACCTGACCAAGCGGGGTAAGGGTGTGGGCGTGCGTCTGGGTGTGCGCACCACCGGCTGCTCGGGCCTGGCCTACCAACTGGAATACGTGGACGAATTCAGTGGTGATGACATTGTGTTTGAAGGCCACGGCGTCAAGGTGCTGGTAGACCCGAAAAGCCTGGCCTATATTGATGGCACCGAGTTGGACTTTGTGCGCGAGGGATTGAACGAAGGCTTTCGCTTCAATAACCCCAACGAGCGGGATAAATGCGGTTGCGGTGAGTCCTTTAGGGTGTGAATCTCCAATCTAATGATTTCGAACTGTTTGGCCTGACCCAGCAGTTTGTGCAAGAGCGCAGCGCCTTGGACGCGCGCTGGAAAGCCTTGCAAGCCCAGGCCCACCCGGACAAATTTGCCGCCCAAGGCGCAGCCGTACAGCGCCTGGCCATGCAATGGTCAGTGCGCATCAACGAGGCCTACCAACGCTTAAAAAACCCCTTGCAGCGCGCCGCCTACTTGTGTGAGTTGCAGGGCGCGCCTATCCAAGCGCATAGCAACACTGCCATGGCGCCCGCATTTTTGATGCAGCAAATACAGTGGCGCGAGGCCCTGGACGATGCCCGCAGCCTGGCCGAACTAGAGGCCTTGGCCGCTTCGGTAGACTCGACCCAGAACGAACTGCTGGCGCTGTGTGCCCACGCGCTGGATGTCCGGCAGGACTATCCCGCTGCCGTGCCCTTGGTGCGCAGCCTGATGTTTATCGAAAAATTTCGACACGACCTGGACGCGCGCTTTGACGCACTGAGCTGATTCTTTTATGGCATTGCTGCAAATCTCCGAACCGGGGCAATCGCCCAATCCGCACGAGCGGCGTATTGCGGTCGGCATCGACCTGGGCACCACGCATTCCTTAGTGGCTGCGGTGCGCAACGGTGTGGCCGAATGCTTGCCCGATGCCTCTGGCGCGGTGTTACTGCCCAGTGTGGTGCGCTATCTGGACGCGCAGCGTCGTCAGATCGGACACGAGGCTTTGCAGCAGCAAAGCGCAGACCCTGGCAACACGATTGCATCGGTCAAGCGCCTAATGGGGCGGGGCTTGGCGGACATCGTCGATGCAGCCCGCCTGCCTTATGCCTTGGTCGATGCGCCGGGCATGGTGAAGGTGCGCACCATTGCCGGGGAGAAAAGCCCAGTGGAAGTGAGCGCCGAGATTTTGGCGACCCTGCGTTTCCGCGCCGAAGACAGTTTTAACGAGGACATTTTTGGTGCTGTGATTACCGTGCCGGCGTATTTTGACGACGCACAACGCCAAGCCACCAAAGATGCAGCGCAGCTGGCGGGACTGAACGTGTTGCGGCTGATCAATGAGCCCACGGCCGCTGCTATCGCTTATGGCTTGGACAATGCCAGCGAGGGTGTTTATGCAGTCTATGACCTAGGCGGCGGTACCTTTGATATTTCGATTTTGCGTTTGTCAGCCGGGGTGTTCGAAGTACTGGCTACTGGCGGTGATTCGGCTTTGGGCGGCGATGATTACGACCGGACATTAGCCGATGCGATAGTGGCCCAGTCGGGTGTCGTGCTGCACGGCATAGAGGACCAGGCTTTGTTGCTGCAGGCAGCGCGTGCCTGCAAAGAGGCTTTGTCCGATGAAGACATTGCGCCGGTGGAACTAAGCCTGGAATCGGCCCGCATCGACCTATCGATCAACCGCGCTGAGTTCGAAGCCGCCACGCAAGCACTGACCGCGCGCACCCTACAGGCCGTGCGCAAAGCCTTGCGCGACGCCCGCTTGCAGACGACAGATATTCAAGGCGTAGTGCTCGTGGGCGGCTCCACGCGCATGCCACAGGTCCGCGCAGCGGTAGCAGAATTTTTCGGCCAGGCACCGCTGACCAATCTCAATCCAGACGAAGTCGTCGCCCTGGGCGCAGCCATCCAAGCCAATCAATTGGCCGGCAACAACCCGGCAGGCAATTTGTTGCTGCTTGATGTGATTCCCTTGTCTCTGGGCATAGAGACCATGGGCGGTTTGGTCGAACGCATCGTGCCGCGTAACCAGACGATTCCGACCGCTATGGCGCAAGACTTCACCACCTACCAAGACGGACAGACCGCTCTGGCACTGCATGTGGTGCAGGGCGAGCGCGATTTGGTGGCCGACTGCCGCAGCCTGGCCCGCTTTGAATTGCGCGGCATTCCGCCCATGGTGGCGGGTGCGGCGCGTATTCGCGTCACCTTCACGGTCGATGCGGATGGCCTCCTGCATGTGGGCGCGCGCGAGCAAGTCAGCGGTGTGGAGGCGCAAATTGATGTCAAACCCTCCTACGGATTGAGTGACGATCAAATTGCCCGCATGCTGCAAGAAAGTTTTAGTACCGCGCAAGTAGACATGCGCGCCCGGGCGCTGGTCGAAGCGCGTGTGGACGCGCAGCGCTTAGTGTTGGCCACCCAAAGTGCCTTGCAAGCCGACGGTGATTTGCTCAGCGCCCAGGAGCGCGTGGCCATGGATGGAGCGATCGCAGCCTTGCAGACCTCTGCGCAGGGCGACGACGCGGCCCATATAGAAGCGAGCAGCAAAACGCTGGCGCAGGTGACCGAGGCCTTTGCTGCGCAGCGCATGAATCGCGGCATTGCAAAGGCTTTATCCGGTCACACATTGGACTCGCTGCAAGACAGCTTTAAAACCTAACCCCCCCCCCAAGGCTATGCCCATCATCCACATACTGCCCCATGCCGAATACTGCCCCGCAGGCGCTCAGGTACGCGCGAGTTCCGGCACCACGATTTGCGAGGCCCTGCTCGAAAACGGCATTGCTATTGAGCATGCCTGCGACATGAGCTGCGCTTGCACCACCTGCCACGTCATCGTGCGCGAAGGCATAGCCTCGCTCAATGAGGCCGAAGAAACCGAGGAGGATCTGCTAGACCGCGCCTGGGGTCTGGAGCCCAACTCACGTTTATCTTGCCAGGCCATTGTCAGCAACAAAGACCTGACGGTCGAAATTCCCAAGTACTCGATCAACCACGCCAAAGAAAACCACTAAGCCATGCGCCAGGTATTTTTAGACACCGAAACCACAGGTCTATTTGCCGAGCAGGGCGATCGCGTCATTGAGATCGGCTGCGTGGAATTGGTTAATCGCAAGCTCACCGGCAACAAGCTACACCTGTACGTCAACCCCGAGCGCGACAGCCATGAAGAGGCCTTGAAGGTCCACGGTATCAGCAATGATTTTTTGCGTGACAAGCCCAAGTTTGCGCAGGTGGCTGACGCGTTGGTGGCCTTTATCCAAGACGCGGAACTCATCATCCACAACGCGCCTTTTGACGTTGGGTTTCTGAACCGCGAATTGTCTCTGCTGAGCAAACCGCCGCTAAACACCTGCGTCAGCGGGGTGATCGACACCTTGCTGATGGCCAAGGAAATGTTTCCAGGTAAGCGCAACAGTCTTGACGCCCTGTGCGCGCGCTTGGAGGTTGATAATAGCGGCCGCCAGTTACACGGGGCTTTGCTCGATGCCGAGTTGCTGGCCGAGGTGTATATCAACATGACACGCGGACAGGACGCTTTGCTCATGGATAACCGTAACGATACCGGTGCACAGTCGGCGGGCAGTCTGGTCGATTTTTCAGTCCTGGCCTTGCCGGTGTTGGCAGCCAATGAGCAGGAGTTGCAAGCCCATGCCAAGGTCTTGGTCGAAATTGACAAGGCCAGCGCGGGAAAGACGGTGTGGGCCCGCAGTGAATCAACCGTATAATCTGCGGCTTTCCTGACCAGTTTCAGGGCGATTAGCTCAGGGGTAGAGCACTGCATTCACACTGCAGGGGTCGCAAGTTCGAAACTTGCATCGCCCACCATTTTTATGGTTTTAAAACAAGCACTTAGAAGAGATTCTTAGTGCTTTTGTTTAAGTTCAAAGTAGTATAGGGTCACCATACTACAACTCATAGATTTTTCGAACTCTTTTATTAGATTTTCGATACCAAAAGTGACCTCCAAAACATGCTTTGCAGCCGGATTCAGATCAGAATCACGCATCAAGCAGTTCCCAAGGTTCAAAGCGCGACACGAAGCGCTCAGCGCTAACACGGTGCATCGATTGAAAGGGATTTTGTGGAGCCAGACTTTTCATTTTTTTGCCTTGGCAACTTCCTCGGCCACCAGCTCTGCTAGCTGATCAGGCCCGAAGCTGGGCAGGCTCCGGCCATTGACGAAAAAAGTGGGGGTCTTGGTGACTTTCAGCGCAGTGAGGTCTTCCATGTCCTGCTGCAGCACGGCCTGCATGCCGGGATTTTCCATATCTTTCCGCGCCTTGCTGAGGTCCAGTCCAGCTTGCTCCGCCGCTTTGAATGCGTTCTCGATATTGGGCTGGCCATGATCGGCCCAGGAGGGCTGCGCGGCGAGCACCGCCTCCAAAACGGCTTGGTACTTTCCCTGGCTTTTGGACGATTCGAGCAGTTTGACCACTTGGTCCGAGCCCTGGTGGAATGGCGCATAACGGAACACCAGCCGTACGTCGTTGGGGTACTTAGCCATCAGGTTCTTGACGATGGGATAAAAGGCGCGACAGGTCTCGCAAGCGGGATCAAAGAACTCAACGATGGTTACCGGCGCGTCTTGTGGTCCGAACACCGGCGAGTGCATGCGCACCAGTCGGACCTGCTCAGCCTTGACCTGCACATCCTGCGTGGTTTGCACACGCGATTGGTAGGCGTTCATGCCCAGGTAGAAGAATAAGGTAACGATAACCACCAGGCCGATAACGACGATTTTTTTGACGTTCATGAACGGGTCTTTCTCAAGTAAACACAGAGCAGAAGGGCAATAGCAATGAAGGCGATGAGCGACAGCCAGGGAATCTGGATGCCGTAGAAAATTTCGAGACTCTGTTCGCTGCACGATGGCCCGGGACCGCAAGGCACCCACCATTGCGGCACCCAATTGGCCACCAAGGCGGTGTGGTACCCGGCGGTGGTGGCGCCACCGAGGGCTAAGGGCAGCGCATAAATGGCACCTCGCCGGTCTTCGGAAAAGGCAGCAATGCACAGGATGATTGCCAGCGGGAACATAAAGATGCGCTGGTACCAGCAGAGCAGGCATGGCGTCATGCCCATTACCTCGCCAATGAAAAGCGCCCCCAGCGTGGCGACCATGGCGATTCCCCAAGCGGCCAAAAGCCAGATCCATCCTCGTTTCACGATGGCAACTTCTCGGAGGTCTTGCCTGTCAGTTGATGCAGCGGTGCTTTGGTCGTGTAGACCTCTTCGCATTGTTCTTTATTTTGCATTCATGTCCCTTTCCGTAAAACAGCCCAGATAGGTATAGTGTTAAGGTTTGGCTTTAGTCTTCAAACACAACGATCTATCCTGCGTTAACAATGACTGGGCAGGATAAATCAGTATCAGGTTGGCCTAAAAAGCCAAGGTCAAATAGACGAAAACCAAGCACCGACCGAGTAAAAAACTACGCTGGCAACGTACACCGCCCACGCAACTTTGCGTGTTCGCGGGAAAGCAGCGCGTAGCGCAGGGTCTGTGGTGTTCAGGCCGATTCAATATTGACGCGGGACGGATAGTTGCTTTTGTGTTGGGCAACTGTGAAAAAGTATAGCCACAAACGGGCTTTATAGTCTCCGCGTCTTGGCCGCCATGCTGCTGTGCTGAAACGTTTGGCCTAGCTTATGTCGCCGGCCAACGCCTCCAACCAAGCCGCCACCGCGTGGCTCAGCACGCTGGCATCGCGCACCAGGT
>JBBAPX010000020.1:0-32781 GCA_040400575.1 Rhodoferax sp. | reverse complement strand
TGATCAGGAAAGACTTGGCGTGCGGGTGGTACAGGCAGGTGGGGTGGAACTAGATGAACTCCATGTTCTGCACCCGGCAGCCGGCGCGCCAGGCAGCGGCAATGCCGTCGCCAGTGGCTGTATCAGGATTGGTGGTGTACAAATAGACCTTGCCTGCGCCGCCGGTGGCCAGCAAGGTGTGCGGCGCCCGAAAGGTCACTACTTCGTCGGTGCTTTCGTCCAGCGCATACAGGCCAAGACAGCGGCGCTCTTTGCTGGGTTTGCCCGTCAATTTGTCGCTGGTAATCAGGTCCACCAGCGTGTGGTTTTCAAACAGCGTGATGTTGGCAGTTTCCTGTACCCGCTCGATCAGCGTGCGCTGCACGGCGGCGCCGGTCGCGTCCGTCACATGCACGATGCGCCGCGCGCTGTGGCCACCTTCGCGCGTCAGGTGCAACTCGCCGCTGTCCTCGGTGCTAAAGGGCACGCCCATGGCTTGCAGCCAGGCAATGGCCTGCGGCGCTTGTTCGACCACAAACTGGGTGGCCGCCAGATCGCACAAGCCAGCGCCGGCCACCAGGGTGTCGTCCACATGGGCGGCAAAACTGTCAGTCTTGTCCCATACCGCTGCGATACCGCCTTGGGCCCAGCCGCTGGAGCCTTCGCGCACCGCGCGTTTGGTAATCACGGCAACACGGTATTTGCTAGATAGCAGCAGCGCAGAACTCAACCCAGCCAGGCCACTGCCGACAATCAAAACATCAAAGTCCAGGGAGGAGGAGGGCTGCGCGCTCGCCATGGCTTAGTGAATCCGCATGCCGGGCTGCGCGCCAGGCCAGGGATTCAGGATGTAGATGCCGGGCTCGGCTTTTTCGTCCGCATGACTGGCCGCCAGCACCATGCCTTCGGACACACCAAATTTCATTTTGCGTGGCGCCAAATTGGCCACCAGCACGGTGAGTTGGCCCACCAACTCTTCAGGCTTGTACATGCTGGCAATGCCAGAGAGCACATTGCGCGTACGGCCTTCGCCCACGTCCAACGTGAGGCGGAGCAATTTGACCGAACCTTCTACCGCTTCGCAATTCACGATTTTTGCTATGCGCAAATCTATTTTGGAAAAATCGTCGATGGAGATGGTCTCGGCGATCGGCTCGCCCCCGGGGATCAGGGCAGGCACCACCGGCTCTGTCGTTTCAAACAAGGCGTCGAGTTGTTTCACGTCCACCCGCTGCATCAGGTGCTGGTAGGTTGCAACATAGGTTGGTAAAGTTGATGCGTCCTCCCAGTTGAAGGATCTGTCCAGCAAGAACAGCTCTTTGGCAACTCGATCGGACAAGTCCGGCAACACGGGAGCCAACAGAACCGATAGAAGCTTAAATCCATGCAGTGCGCGCGAACAAATATCCTGAAGTTCGGAGCGTTTGGTTTCGTCTTTTGCCAGAACCCAAGGCTTAGCTGCATCGAAAGAGGCATTGATGCGGTCTGCAACGGTCATTATTTCGCGAAGACCCTTGCTGTACTCACGCTGCTCAAAGGCTGCGGATACGTCTGAGGCGCAATTAGCGGCCATGGCGATGAGCTGCGAGGTATCACCCAAAAAATTGGTTTTACCTTCGAAGTGTTTCACCAGGAAGTTCGAGGCTCGGCTGGCGATGTTGATGAACTTGCCGATCAAATCGCTGTTCACCCGCGCCATGAAATCGTCGGCGTTGAAGTCGATGTCTTCGTTGCGTGCCGAGAGTTTGGCTGCCAGGTAGTAGCGCAGCCACTCGGGGTTCATGCCCAGGCTTAAGTATTTCAGCGGGTCCAGGCCGGTGCCGCGGCTTTTGCTCATCTTCTCGCCGTTGTTCACCGTCAAAAAGCCGTGCACAAAAATCTTGTCAGGCGCTTTGCGACCGCTGAAATGCAGCATGGCGGGCCAGAACAAGGTGTGAAAGGTCACAATGTCTTTGCCGATGAAGTGGTACTGCTCCAGTTCCGGCTGGGCCATGTAGGCGGCGTAGTCCTGCCCGCGTTGGTCCAACAGGTTTTTGAGCGAGGCTAAGTAGCCCACTGGGGCGTCCAGCCAGACATAAAAGTACTTGCCCGGTGCATCCGGTATCTCGATGCCGAAGTAGGGCGCATCGCGGCTAATGTCCCAGTCGCCTAGGCCTTCGCTGGTCGTCCCGTCGGGGTTGGTGCGTACGCTAAACCATTCCTTGACCTTGTTGGCGACTTCGGGTTGCAGGCGTCCATCTTGGGTCCACTTTTGCAAAAACTCGACGCAGCGTGGGTCCGACAATTTAAAGAAAAAATGTTCCGAGCTTTTGAGCTCAGGGCGCGCGCCCGACAGCACCGACACCGGGTCGATCAAGTCGGTGGGCGCATACACCGCGCCGCAGACTTCGCAGTTGTCGCCGTACTGGTCTTTGGCGTGGCACTTGGGGCACTCGCCTTTGATAAAGCGGTCGGGCAAAAACATGTTTTTGGCCGGGTCAAAAAATTGCTCTATGGTTTTGCGTGCAATCAGCGAGCCGCCATCACTTTCGGGGATATCGCGCAAGTCGCAATAAATCTGGCGCGCCAGGGCATGGTTTTCCGGGGCGTCGGTGCTGTGCCAGTTGTCAAAGCTGATGTGAAAGCCGTCCAGGTAGGGCTTGCGGCCCGCCGCAATATCAGCCACAAACTGCTGAGGGGTTTTGCCGGCTTTTTCAGCCGCAATCATGATGGGCGCGCCGTGCGTATCGTCCGCGCAAACAAAATTCACCTGGTGGCCCTGCATGCGTTGAAAACGCACCCAGATGTCGGCCTGGATGTACTCCATGATGTGGCCGATATGGAAATTGCCGTTGGCGTAGGGCAGGGCGGTGGTGACAAACAGTTGGCGGGGCATGGGTGAGGTGGCGCCTTTGACAGCCGCCTGTGCGTGGGAAAAGGGGGTGATTTTAGTCCGGCCAGCCGAAAAAGCCGCAGATTGCGGCCCTTTGCGCCAGCGCGTCGGCGCGGCCCAAGGTCATGAGTTCGCCGGTATAGGCTGCTTCAAACAAAAGATAGCTGGCCAGGGCTGCGCCCTTAGCGTCCTGCGGCGCCGCCGAAATACCCACACCCCCGAGCAAGCTGCGCACCGCCACCGGTAATGCGCCCACATGGCGGCTGGCGATGTCGTCCAAGCGCTGGCTGGGCGCGATGACCAGCACCTCCACCGGACGCAGACTGCTGGCTGCGCGTGCTTGCGGGGGCACCAGCGCAATAGTTTGGTTGATGCGTTGTAAGCGCTCGATATCCACCGCCAATGCATCCAGAAAAATACTGGACATGGCGTGCCCGGCGATTTGTGCCAACGAGGGGTATTGGCCGCTTTGAGGCCGCTCAGGCTCGTGCGGTTCGGCCATGCGCCCGGCGCCGATGACCAATATGCGCTCGGCCCCCAAGCGTATGGCGGGCGACAGGGGCGCGCTTTGGCGCATCGAGCCATCTCCGAAATATTCCGGATGCCGGTGCAAAGTCAAGGCTTTGGCGGGAAAGATAAAGGGAATCGCGGCCGAAGCCATCAAATGGGTGTGGCTGATAGGGGCACGCACGCCAAAGCGTTGCGAGCGCTCCCATTCCTGCACCTCCTTGGCGCTCTGAAAAAAGGTCACATGCTGGCCAGTGGTGTAGCTCGACGCACTGACCGCCAGCGCTTTAAGGTGTCCGTCTTGCAGCATATGCGGCAGACGGTCGAGCGCAACCATGTGCGCTAGCAAGTCCTCCAGTGGCGCGTTGTCCAGCAAAGAGCGCGGTTTGATACGCCACCAGCGCGTCAGCAACCAGCCCAGCGACAGCAAGCCCAACCAGCGCGCGCCAGCGCGCAGCATGCGCAAGCCGCTGACATGGTAAACCTGTTCGGCATGGATGTGTTGCCAAGTGTGGGCCATATGGGCCACCGCTTGGTCAAAGTCATCGGCGCCGCAGGCCAGTGCAGTGGCATTGATGGCCCCGGCCGATGTACCGATCAGGATGGGGAAGGGGTTGGGCCCGTGGGCCTGCCCTTGCTCGCGGCGTATGGTGGCAATGGTTTGCAGCACGCCCACTTGGTAAGCCGCCCGCGCGCCGCCGCCGCTAAGCACCAAGGCGTTACAGGCGCTGGACTTGCTAGGTGCAGGGGGTGCGGACAACATGGCCCCGATAGTAGCGAGCCTCTGGCCTATCGCAAGTCCGCTGTCCGCCAAGGCCATGGGCCGCAGGGCTAGACTACAGCCCTTCGGGAGAATGCAATGGCAGTGACGGAACAGGGTGTGTTAGATGCCCTCAAACAGGTAGTGGATACCAATACGGGGCGTGACTTTGTATCGGCCAAGGCAGTGCGCAATGTGCAAATTGCCCAAGATGCCGTGTCCTTTGACGTCGAACTGGGCTATCCAGCCAAAAGCCAGTGGGATGCGCTGCGTGCCGCGCTGACGACCGCGGCACAAACTGTCGATGGCGTGAAGCAGGTTACGGTAAATCTGCATACCAAAATTGCGGCACATTCGGTGCAGCGCGGCGTGCAACTCTTGCCCGGTGTGAAAAACATTGTGGCCGTGGCCTCGGGCAAGGGCGGCGTGGGCAAAAGCACTACCGCCGTCAACCTGGCCTTGGCCCTGGCTGCTGAGGGCGCCAGCGTTGGACTGCTAGATGCCGACATCTACGGCCCCAGCATCCCCATGATGATGGGCATCAGCGGCAAACCTGCCAGTGCCGATGGCAAGACCATGGAGCCCTTGGAAAACTATGGTGTCCAAGTGATGTCCATCGGTTTTTTGGTGGACCAAGACCAGGCCATGATCTGGCGCGGCCCGATGGCTACGCAAGCGCTAGAACAATTGCTGCGCCAAACCAACTGGCGCGAACTGGACTACCTGATTGTCGATATGCCACCGGGCACCGGCGATATCCAGTTGACGCTTTCGCAGCGCGTGCCCATGACCGGCGCGGTGGTGGTCACCACGCCGCAAGACATCGCGCTGCTCGATGCCAAAAAAGGCATCAAGATGTTTGAAAAAGTCGGTGTGCCGATTTTGGGCATCGTAGAAAACATGGCGGTGCATGTATGCAGCAACTGCAAGCATGTGGAGCACATCTTCGGCGCCGATGGCGGGCGTAAGCTGGCACAGGAATACCAGATGGACTACCTAGGCGCGCTGCCTTTGGACATGCAAATCCGCTTGCAAGCCGATAGTGGCAAGCCAACGGTAGCGGCAGACCCCGAAGGCGAGGTGGCGGCTGTTTACATGGCCGTCGCGCGCAAAGTGGCCGTGGCAATTGCAGCCAAGAACAAGGACTTTTCGTCTAAGTTCCCTTCGATAAAAATTTCCAAAGAAACTTAATATTTTTTTGGTTAATTGTTTAAATAGAAATAAATTTTTTTGTTTTTCGATCGAAAGCGCTCGTTTGTAAGTATCGAATAAGCAAGCGTTTCTCATACTCGGTGTTGGCTGTCGTGCAGTTAAGCGTCTTGGGTGTAAAGCCTCAAGATGCTTTTTCAAACACATCAAGGGAGAAACGATGTCAAATCAAACTACAGGCTTGCTCGACAAAGCGCGCATCATTGCCGGCCCGGGCTTTAATCGTTGGCTGGTCCCCCCGGCTGCATTAGCGATCCATTTATGCATCGGCATGGCCTACGGCTTTTCGGTTTTCTGGCTACCCTTATCTAAGGCCTTAGGTATCAAAGAGGCGCTAAGTTGCGGCCCCGAAGTGGGTTTTTGGGCACAGCTTTTCACCACCCGTTGTGATTGGCAAATTTCTACGCTGGGGTGGATGTACGCCTTGTTTTTCGTACTCTTGGGCACCAGTGCGGCGACCTGGGGCGGCTGGCTGGAACGCGCCGGACCGCGCAAGGCCGGTGTGGTGTCGGCACTGTGCTGGTGCGGAGGTATGTTGTTTTCAGCGCTAGGCGTTCATCTGCACCAGTTTTGGATGATGGTGCTCGGATCAGGCGTCATCGGCGGGATTGGTCTGGGGCTAGGCTATATCTCGCCCGTATCGACCTTGATTAAATGGTTCCCGGACCGCCGCGGAATGGCTACCGGCATGGCCATCATGGGCTTTGGCGGCGGCGCCATGATTGGCTCGCCCTTGGCCAATGATTTGATGAAGTATTTCGCCACACCGACCGATGTGGGCGTGATGCAAACCTTTATCGTCATGGCCGTGGCTTATTTTGTGTTCATGATGGCCGGTGCCTTTGGTTACCGCGTTCCGGAAACCGGCTGGAAGCCCCAGGGGTGGGCGCCGCCGCACGCGCAAGTGGACAACGCCATGATTACCCAAGGCCATGTGCATGTGACCAAGGTCTGGGGTATACCGCAGTTCTGGTTGATTTGGATGGTTTTGTGTATGAACGTGAGCGCTGGTATTGGCGTGATCGGCATGGCTTCGCCCATGTTGCAAGAGGTGTTTGGCGGCTCCCTCGCAGGCTTGCCGGGTAAATTCACCGAACTCGATAAAGACCAGCTCAAGGCTATTGCTACTGTGGCAGCGGGCTTTACCGCTTTGCTCAGCTTGTTCAATATCGGTGGCCGCTTTTTCTGGGCTAGTTTGTCCGATGTGATGGGCCGAAAAATGACCTATGTGGTTTTCTTCGTGTTGGGTGGCTTGATGTATTTCAGTGTACCGAGTAGCGCAAACTCTGGCAATATCTCCTTGTTTGTAGGAGCGTTTTGCGTGATTTTGAGCATGTATGGCGGCGGCTTTGCCACCGCACCGGCATATTTGGCCGATTTGTTCGGCACGCAAATGGTGGGTGCTATCCACGGCCGCTTACTCACAGCATGGGCCAGCGCCGGAGTGCTAGGCCCGGTGGTCGTGAATTACATGCGTGAGTACCAGCTTAGCCTGGGTATTCCTCGAGAGCAGGTCTATAACCAGACGATGTATATCTTGGTCGGCATGCTGGTCGTGGGCCTGATTTGTAATTTGCTCGTTCGCCCGCTTGACGACAAATGGTTTATGACCGACCAAGAATTGGCTGAGGAAAAATGCCTGGCCCACGAGCGCGCGGTCGCCTCAGTGGTGTCGAGGGTCGGAAGTGGCGATGACGACACGATCAGCCCGGCAATTGTGTTCGCGGCGTGGCTTGCGGTAGGCCTGCCGTTGGCATGGGGCGTATACCGAACTTTGCAAAGCGTTGCAAAGTTCTTTGCATGAATATTCCCCACCCTCACGCCGCCCAAGCCTCGTAGCTTGCGCGGCGTTTTGCCTCAGTGATTGGAGGCGAGTAGGGGTGTGCAACAATGAAACGATGTGCACTGGCTTGACTTCCCATCGCGCCCTAGCGTGCGTTAAATCGCTTGTAGCGGGTTTTACAGCCGGCCTTGGAGGTCTGCTGTGAATTTGCTCCCCAGCCTGCGTTATCTGGTCGCTTTGAGCGAACACCGTCATTTCGGGCGGGCGGCGCAGGCTTGCCACATCACGCAACCGGCGCTTTCCAATGCCTTGCGGGCACTGGAGGAGGAGTTTGAGGCGGTCATCGTCAAGCGTGAGCGCAATTACGTTGGCTTCACGCCCGAGGGAGAAATTATTCTGGCCTCGGCGCAGCGCATGCTGCATGAACATGCCTTGCTGCAAGAGTCGCTCAAAGGCGATGCGCTGGCGCCGCACGGACCGCTGCGCATTGGGGCGGTGCCCACGGCGGTGCCGGTGGCCGCGCGCTTTGCCGCCATGCTGCAAGCGCGGCAAAACGGTATCCGGCCAATCGTCTTATCGCTGAGTTCGGCAGAGCTGGAAAAAGGCTTGGAGACCTTGTCACTGGACTTGGCCATGGGCTATATCGAACGCATGGACTCTAAAGGCGCTCGGCTTAGTGCCTTTGAGCAGTACACCGAGCACTATTTTTTACTTCGCCGCGCTGACAGCCCGCAAGACGACGGACTGCGGATTGGCCACCCCTTGACCTGGCAGCAGGCAGGTCGGTTTCCCTTGTGCATGTTGACCCCGGAGATGCATAACCGGACAATTGTTGATGCTGCCTTGCGGCAGGCCGGCGTGCAAGTGGCTCCGGCCATGGAGACCAACTCCATCCTGGCCATGGCACTGTGCGTGGCGCAAGGCCAAATGTGTGGCATCTTGCCGGGCGCCTTGGTCGGCGCGGTGCGCAGCGACCGCCAGCTCGAAGCACTGCCCTTGGTTGAGCCCGAAGTACGCACGCCCATCGGCTTTATGTTTAACGCCCAAGTGCGCCCCTCGCGTGCGTTGCAAGTGGCCATGGATCTTGCGCGCGACGCGCATTGGCTGCAACACGCGGCCATGCACAGTGGCATGTTGACTTCGTCCGTAGCCGGATCTGCCTGAGCGCTGAGTGCGCCCCAAGGACGCAAGAAAGTTTAAATGGAACCGCTGCGCCGGGCTAGTGATACCGAAGCATGGTGAACGCGTATTGAGGCTTGTATGCGCTAGAGCCAACGCTTTCGGCGACGGTAGGACTTCATGCTACGGAAGCTCTTGCGGCCTTCATTGGAAACTCCCAGGTAGAACTCTTTGACGTCCGCATTCTCAGCCAGTTCCTTTGCAGTACCGTCCATCATTACGCGGCCACTTTCTAGGATGTAGCCGTAGTCTGCGTACTTTAGGGCCACATTGGTGTTTTGTTCGGCCAGCAAAATACTGACGCCTTCTTTTTGGTTCAGATCACGAACGATTTCGAAAATTTCTGCAACGATTTGCGGAGCCAAGCCCATTGACGGTTCGTCGAGCAGCAACATGCTCGGCTTGGCCATCATGGCGCGACCGATGGCGACCATTTGCTGCTCACCACCTGACGTATACCCGGCTAAGCTGGTGCGTCGGGTTTTCAGGCGAGGAAAATAGTCGTAAATCCTGTCGAGTTCCTGGCGCACCTGGGCGTGCTTGATGGGGCGTGCGTAGGCGCCAGTAATGAGATTGTCTTCTACGCTCAGGTGACCGAAGCAATGCCGACCCTCCATGACCTGCACCATGCCCATGTCAACCATTTCGCCAGGGGCAAGTCCTTCCGTGCGTTTGCCCCGAAACTCGATAGAGCCTTTGGTCACTTCGCCTCGCTCCGAAGCTAACAGCGTAGAAACCGATTTCAGCGTAGTGCTTTTGCCAGCGCCGTTTGCCCCCAGCAAAGCAACTATTTTTCCCTGAGGCACCACAAACGATACGCCACGCAAGACCAATATCACGTGGTCGTAGATGACCTCGATATTTTTGACCGACAAGATGGGTGTCGCTGAGCCCAAAGGCTCGGCGACACTGCTCGTCTCTAAAACGGTAGTAGGGCTCACGAGCACTTGCGCGGCGTGATCTTGTTTTCGCCCGCATACTTGGCGGCTGATTCTTCAATCAGCTTGCGTATAAAGGCTGGATCAGGTGCACCTGTCCAATCGGTCACGAGTGCGAACTTGGCGCCGTCCCATTGCATTACGCGGAAACGCTCAGAACCATCATGCTTGGTGCATGACATCTTGAACGGCCCCGACATGCCCTGAATGCCGATTTCTTTGAGCTTCGCGTCGGTGATATCTAGCGCCTCGTAGCCGTCACGAAATTCGGGCCCCGTAACCGTTTTACCCGGCTTCTTATGTATGCGCTGGGCATTCTTTAAAGCCTCAATCCACATCGCCGCCGCTCCAACACCGCGGTTGTAATAGACCGAACCAATGCGTTCCTTGTCCTGCAAGTTTCCTTTACCCGCACCGTACACCACCTTCTCGATATCCTGAATCAAAGGGAACTTGCCCGGCACGGCGTTCGCAGTAACGTAGGTACCCTTGGCAGCGTCGCCTGCTGGCACCATGTCTTCTTCAGCACCGCCAAAGGATACATAGACCATGCGATTGCGTGGAAAGCCTACCCGCGCTGCGTTGGTGATGGCGGTGGAATTCATGCCTGAGCCAGCACCCCAAAACGTCACCCAATCCGCTTTTTCGCGGCGGATCTGCAGCCACTGCGACTGTTGCTCCAGCCCTGGTGGCGGCACTGCAATCTCCACAAGCTTTACGCCCCACTGTTTTGCGATTTCGCGCATCGCAGGCAAGGGCTCACGGCCAAAAGCGCTATCGATGTGCAGGTGCACTACGGTCTTGCCCTTCATCTTTTCGATGCCACCTTCTTGTTGTGCCATGAAGGACAGTTGCACCGCAACTTGTCCCCAATAGTGGCCTGCGGCGTTAAAGACCCAGGGCCAGACGGTGCCGTCGGCGGCATCGGTGCGACCGTAGCCATATTGCGCCAGTACGACGTTATCGGGCTCCATGCGGTTAATCACGGCATAGGCGCCTGGCGTACCCAAGGTATCAAAGACGACCATCTTTTGGGTGCCTTTGTTTAACAGGCGCTGATAGCACTCGACGGTCCGCGCAGCGTTGTATTCCGTCTCGCACTCTTCCCATGTCAATTTGACACCGCCAACGCCACCGAACTTCATGTTCACGTAGTTCAAATAGTCGATGATGCCCCCGTAATAGCCAGTACCCATCGCAGAGTAGGGGCCTACGCGACTACTGGGGATGCCGAAATACTGCTCCTGGGCTTGGGCCATGGCAGCGTTTGGAGTAATCACCGCTAGCGTAATTCCGAGGGCAGTAAAAGCCCGTAAGACGCTTTGGCGAATCGATTGGAAATTCATTTGCATGTCTCCTTAACAAAAGGTTTTAGAAATCATCAATACTTGAACGGCCACAGGCGTAACCGCTCCTTTGTGACCTGCCATAAACGGGCCAGACCAAGGGGCTCGAAGATCAAAAATACAATAATCAGAACTCCGAAAATAACCTGCTCCAGCGCAGACGTAATGGTCGCATCCACAGCGCGACCCAGGACGGCGTGGAAGATGATATTGAGAAAAATGGGCAAAAGCAGGATGAATGCAGAGCCGAGAAAGGGCCCCAATATGGTGCCGAGTCCGCCAATGATCACCATAAAAAGTATTCGAAAAGATAGCTCAATGTTGAAGGTTGCGGGCTCAACCGTTTGGAGGTAAGCAAATAAGAACAGGGCGCCGCCCACCCCGCAATAAAAGGAGCTGATTGCAAAGGCTCTCAACTTGGTTTTCAGCAGCGAAAGGCCCATAGCCTCGGCGGCTACGTCCATGTCACGCACCGCCATCCAGCCACGACCGATACTGCCTTGGGCCATATTGGCAGCCATCAAGGCCATTACCCCGACGATCACAAGTACCACCAGGTATTTCTGTGCGGGGGACGCCATGGTGTGACCGAAAATAACGATCGCTTGCGCGTTAATAATGCCTGAGGTGTCGTAGTTTTTAAACCAGCCGAATTTATCCAGACCCCATACGATAAAGAACTGGGAGGCAAGCGTGGCCACAGCCAGATAAAGCCCTCGGATACGAAGGCTGGGCAAGCCGAATAGGATGCCGATGACTGCCGCAATCAGTCCTGAGAGGATTACCGCTACTACAAAAGGTATTCCGGGCACGCGCAGAATCAAGTTATAGCAGGCAAATGCTCCTGCCGCCATGAAGCCGGCTGATCCCAGCGATAACTGTCCGGCGTAGCCCATCAGAATATTTTGACCAAGCGCAACCAGCGCAAGGATCAACCAGGGGATCATGATCGCGCTAATCCAGTAGTCACTGGCCCAAAGCGGAGTCGCTACAAAGCCGATCGCCATCAGAATCAGCATACCTAATTTATCTTGGCGTAAGGGAAGCAATTGCCTGTCTTGGGCGTAACTGCTGGCGTACTGGCCGGCTTCTCTGTAAAACATAGTGTTAGTTGCCTGTTAATGAGCTTGGCTACACGCGCCGAATTATTTTTTCGCCGAACAGGCCCTCGGGGCGCACCAGCAGAAACAACACTGCCAGCATGTAAGGCAACCATCCCTCAATCCCCCCGCCGACGTAAGGCCCGAGATAGACCTCGGCCATCTTTTCCGCAGCGCCAACAATCAGGCCTCCGACAATCACGCCGGGCACCGAGGTAAAGCCGCCGATGATGAGTACCGGCATGGCCTTCAAAGCTACCCCCACAAGTGCAAATTGCACGCCGCTGCGCGCCCCCCACATCATGCCGGCCACTAGTGCGACGACGCCTGCAGTAGCCCAAACCACAACCAAAATCTGCCGCAGCGGGATGCCAATAGACAACGCAGCAGCGTTATCGTCTGCCACCGCCCGCAGACCGCGTCCAACTTTCGTTTTGGAAAAAATAAGCGAAAGAACCGCAACCATGATGCCCGAAACCAGCCCGGCGGCGACATCGAGTTGGCTCACCAGTATGTCGGCCTTGTCAGCAAGCCACTCCATTGGTTGATCAGCGATGCCCAAATCGAGGCGCCGTACTTTGACGCCCCATGCCAACTGCGCCAGACCCTCAAAGACAAAGGCTAGACCAATGGTAGCCATCAGCAGGGTGTCTTCGCTTTGCCCCACAAGTGGCCGCAGCACCAAGCGCTCGGTCAAGATACCCACGCATACCATCAAGGCAATCGTCACTGGGAGCGCGAGCCAGAAGTTCAGCCCCAACTCGGTAAAGCCCACAAACGAGAGCACAGCAAAAAATACCATTGCCCCTTGCGCAAAGTTAAAAACAGCCGACGCCTTGTAGATAAGAACAAAACCCAGTGCCACCAGCGAGTACATCAGCCCGGACAGCAGTCCTCCAACCAGCACTTCAAAGAAAAAGTTCATGCCTCGAGCCCTTTAGTCTGCGACGCCCAAATAGGCTTTGATCACTTCGGGATTAGAACGAACCTCATCAGGCGGGCCGTCCCCAATTTTTTTGCCATAGTCCAGTACTACGACGCGATCCGAGAGGTCCATCACGACGCCCATGTCATGTTCGATCAACACAACGGTGGTGCCGAAGTGGTCATTGACGTCTAGGATGAAGCGGCACATGTCCTGCTTTTCCTCGATGTTCATACCGGCCATCGGCTCGTCAAGCAGCAAAATTTTGGGCTCTGCGGCTAAAGCACGTCCGAGCTCCACACGCTTTTGTAATCCATAGGGAAGGCGCTTTACTGGCGTTTTCCTTATGTGTTCAATTTGAAGGAACTCAATAATGTGTTCCACTTTTTCACGATTTTCGGTTTCTTCTTTGCGCGCGCTCGGGAGTTGCAGGGCGATTTCAAGGAAGCTCGCATGTTCCCGCAGGCTGCAACCGGCCATGATATTGTCAAGTACCGTCATTCCTTTAAAAAGCGCGATATTTTGGAAGGTGCGTGAGATCCCAATTCCCGCCGCACGGTTAGGTGTCATCTCTTTGAGGAGCTTCCCTCGCATTTTGATCGTGCCCTCTTGCGGCCTATAAACGCCATTAATGACGTTGAGCATGGAACTTTTGCCAGCGCCATTGGGACCAATGATGGCCCGGATCTCGTGCTCCAAAACATTGAACGATATGTTGGTCAACGCTTTAACACCTCCGAAACGAAGCGACACGCCTTCAAGTTCGAGAATCGGCGCTCCAATAGGAAAGCCTCGTTGTGGCGCATCGAGAGCAGCGTCGTGAGAGTGCATTGCAACTTCCATGTCAAGCGGCCTTTTGCAAGGACTGTGCAGTGAAAATCCTGGCGTGGCCAATCATCACCTTCCCAGAAACTTGGCCAGAGCTGCCGTCTTCGTAGCGCACAGGCGCATCGGCGTCGCCATCCTTGCTACCGTCGTACAAAGCAAGCGTCAGACTTGCGAAACGCTGGGCGATCACCTCGCGTCGCACCTTGCGCATACGGGTCACTTCGCCATCGTCGGCCTCTAGGCGCTTTGGCAGCAATACAAAGCGATGAATTTGTGCGTGAACCCAATTTGGATCCTTGGCCAATTCAGCATTCGTCTCGGTAATCACTTCTCCGATTAAGCGATAAACGTCCTCAAGTGCGACAAGATCGGTAAAACCGGTATAAGAAAGCCCTTGTTTGTCAGCCCAATTGCCAACGGCTTCTGCATCGATATCAACTAGTGCGCAGACCGCATCACGGTCTTTACCCAGCACTAGCACCTCGTTGATATAAATGGAAAATTTCAGCTTGTTTTCAAGAAACTTGGGCGCGAAAAGTCCACCGTTTCTCAGCGAACCAATATCCTGCTTGCGACCAACAATATGTAGCTCACCTTGAGGACCCAACCGGCCGACATCGCCCGTGTGCAACCAGCCTTCAGCGTCGGTTCGGAGGCGCGTGCTCTCTGCATCCTGGTAGTAGCCTGAAAACTGGTCTGGTGCGCGAAACAAAACTTCCCCTTCTGGACTCAGACTAAGTTCCAGCCCCGGCGCCGACCGTCCCACGGAGCCCGATAGGCCAGGATCGGTAGCTTGCAGGGTGGTAAACAGTCCCATTTCGGCTGAGCCGTAGACCTGCTTTAAATCGATCCCCAAGGATCGGTAAAAGAGCAATAGGTCTGCGCCGAGAGACTCTCCAGCGCAGTAGGCCTTGTGCACTCGGCTTAGACCCAGGACGTCGCGCAAAGGACCGTAAATAATCGCGTCCCCCAGCTGGTATGTCAGACGGTCTGCTGCACTCACTGGTTCGCCCGACAGAACGCTTGCGCCGACGCGTTTGGCGACAGCCATGAAGCTATCGTAAATGCTACGTTTTATTCCGCCGGTATTGCTTATGCGAATGGAAACCTGCGTGAGAAGTGCCTCTAAAACGCGCGGTGGTGCAAGAAATAGGGTGGGGCCCATTTCGCGCATGTCACTGAGCATCGTTTCTGAAGACTCAGGGCAGCACACGCAGGATCCTGAAACTATGGGTATTACATAGGCAAATACATGCTGCGCAAGCCATGCTGGCGGTAGATAGGCTAGCGATGTGTCGCTGCTGCTCAGCCCCTCCGTTTTGATAGCCGATTGAATGCGGTTAATTAAGGCTTCATGGGTATGCAATACGCCCAGAGCTGGACCTGTGGTTCCGGATGTAAAAAAAA
The DNA here is from genome assembly GCA_040400575.1 of Rhodoferax sp. GTDB lineage: Bacteria > Pseudomonadota > Gammaproteobacteria > Burkholderiales > Burkholderiaceae_C > Allorhodoferax. The sequence goes on along the minus strand of JBBAPX010000020.1, from coordinate 17,948 downwards.
GTGCTGCCGGGTCTTTGCCACTGCCGCGCTCCAGTTCGCTCTCTAGTTGTGCGCCGACTTCGGCAAGACCGGAACGCCCTTTTGCCACTAGAGATTCATAAGATAACAATTGACTCTGGCGGTAGTGCCGCATGCCTAGTTCGTCATCGTAGAAAACCCGGCGTAGGCTGGGGCACTGGGGCAGTAAGCCCAGTAATTTGTCTACTTGTTCCTGGTTCTCTGCAAAAACAAAGCCGATATTCGCAATTTGAATCGGACTTGTAATTTCCTGCGCATTCGTATCCGTAAAGAGCGGCACGACTACCCCGCCTATCCATTGGATAGCGGCCATGGCGGAGAACAAACGCGGCCTATTTTCACCCAACAGTCCTACACGATCACCCCGTTGTACGCCTTCAAGTAGCAAAGCGGCCGCAACGACCCGTACTTCATCAGCGAGTTGCTCCCAGCTAACGGTGTGCCAAATACCCAGTCTTTTTTCCTTAATTGCAGGGGCGCTAGGAATCTTTTGCTGGTTCTGTAGAAGAATTTTTGGAAACGTGCTCATTGCGCCGGAGAATAAATCTATCTTTGAGACCAGTTAATAGGGCCTAACCCTAGGAAAATCCTGTGTGAATCAAATTATTTTCAACGCATGTTTGAATTTTTTATAATCTATAACAAGCTGATGCATTTGAAGACTTTGGCGATGTTTGGAGGCCTTAGCAAGTCGGTTGGTCCAGCTCAGTCAGATAAACTTAGATGTCCTGGCCGATCCAAAAGAATACCGGTTTTGCCTTGTCTTTGGCGCGCGCTTACTATCGCTGTTGCGAATCAAATTTACTATGATGCTCACATGCATGCTCCTGCCGCGAAGCCTTTAACCAGCGCACCACTGTGGCCAGCAATGATTAGTGCAATCGTATTGGCCGGTGGCCGTGGCAGCCGCATGGGAGGGGTGGATAAAGGCTTACAAAGTTTCAGGGGAAAACCCCTGGCATTGCACAGCTTGGAGCGCCTGCGCGGCACGGGCAGCGTAGGCCCAGTCATGCTCAATGCCAACCGAAATCTTGAACATTACGAAGCTTTTGGCGCGCCGGTATTTCCCGACGGGCTGGCCGATTACGCCGGTCCGCTCGCGGGTTTCCTGGTGGGCCTGGCGCATTGCCAGACGCCATACCTGCTTACCTTGCCCTGTGACACGCCCCTGTTTCCGCTGGACCTGGTGCCGCGCCTGTGCGCTGCGCTGAAGGCGCAAGACGCTCAAATTGCCATGGCCGCTGCGCCCGAGCGCGACGAACAAGGTCAAACGCGCCTACGCAAGCAGCCCGTTTTTTGTCTGCTACGCGCCGATCTATTGCCCAGTCTGCTGAACTTTACGCAAGCGGGCGGGCGCAAGATAGACGCCTGGGCGGCGCAGCAGCGCCTGGTGCTAGTGGCCTTTGACCAGCCGGGCGATGACCCTCTGGCCTTTTTTAACGCCAATACCTTAGACGAACTTCTGGCCTTGGAAGCGCAGGGCGGGGCTGCACCGGCACCCTAAGCCAAGTCCGGCATCCGTTCTGGCCTGACATTTGGGGGGCGAACAAGCTAATGCGGTTTAGTTATTGCTGCATCGCGTCATTCAAGCCTTGAATGGTTTAATGTAGCGATTCAATTGGACGCCAATACATCTATGCACCCATACTCTGGCGCTTATTCCATGGGTATTTGTACCCCAACGCCATGACCCAGACCACAATTTCTAGCCCCGCCGCCGTCCATTTGGGCACGGCGGACGATATGCGCAAGCGCATTCGCAGCAAAAGCAAGCTCAAAGGCCGCCAGCCTGAAGACACTGCCGTGCTGGAAGTGCGTGAGTTGATCGGCGAGGGGCCACTCCCCCGCGAGTTGCTGATTGAATACCTGCACAAGCTCAACGACACTTTCCGCTGCCTGCACGACCGGCACCTGGTCGCGCTGGCCAAGCAAATGCGCATCGGTATGGCTGAAGTGTTTGAAGTCGCTACCTTCTATCACCACTTTGAGGTGCTGCGCGGTGATGCGCAACCCGCGGCTATCACCGTACGTGTGTGTGACGGCCTGAGCTGCGAAATGGCCGGCGCCAAAGACTTGCTGGCACGCCTGCCGGCCATTTTGGGGCGGGACGATGTGCGCGTGATTCCCGCTCCTTGCATTGGCCGCTGCGAACAAGCTCCCGCTGCCGTTGTAGACCAAAACCCGGTGCCCTTTGCCACGCCCGAGCTTGTTGCTGCCGCCGTGCAAGCCCAAGCCTGCCAACACCCGCCAGCGGCGCAAGACGCTTCTTTTGATGCCGCCGCGCACAGCGAAAAAGCGGTATCGCCAGCCCATGCGGATGTGCAGGTCGCGCCAGCCTATGTAGGCTTGCAAGCCTACCTGGCGCAGGGCGGTTACCAGCTAGCCGCCGCCCTGTCTGAGGGTAAGCAGGACGGTGAATCTATCGTCAAAGCCATGGAAGACTCGGGCCTGCGTGGCCTGGGCGGCGCGGGCTTTCCGGCGGGGCGCAAATGGCGCATCGTGCGCGATCAACCCGCCCCCAAGCTGATGGCCGTCAATATCGATGAAGGTGAGCCAGGTACCTTTAAAGACCGTACGTATTTAGAGCGCGACCCGCACCGTTTCTTGGAAGGCATGCTGGTCGCCGCGCAAGTGGTCGGCATAGACGCTTGCTACATTTATCTGCGCGACGAATACCACGGCTGCCGCGCCATCTTGGAGCAGGAAATCACAGCTTTGCAAGCCAATCCGCCGTGCCCGCTGCCAACCATTTATTTGCGCCGTGGCGCTGGGGCCTATATCTGTGGCGAAGAGTCGGCCATGATTGAAAGCATTGAAGGCAAGCGCGGCGAACCGCGTATGCGCCCGCCCTATATCGCGCAAGTGGGCTTGTTTGGCCGTCCCACGCTAGAGCACAACTTCGAGACCCTGTATTGGGTGCGCGACATCGTGCAAAAAGGCCCACAGTGGTTTAGCAGCTTTGGGCGCAATGGGCGCAAGGGTTTGCGCAGCTTTAGCGTCAGTGGCCGGGTGAAGCACCCCGGCGTCAAGCTGGCACCCGCCGGTATCAGCCTGCGCGAATTGGTAGACGAATATTGTGGCGGCATGGCCGATGGGCACAGCCTGTACGCCTATCTGCCTGGCGGCGCATCGGGCGGCATATTGCCCGCCAGTATGGCCAATATCCCGCTGGACTTTGACACCTTGCAGCCCCATGGCTGCTTCATCGGCTCGGCTGCGGTCATCGTGCTGGGTGATAAAGACAAGGCGCGTGATGCGGCGCTCAACATGATGCGCTTTTTCGCGCACGAGAGCTGTGGCCAGTGCACGCCTTGCCGCGTTGGTACCGACAAAGCGGCCACCTTGATGCAAGCGGCGCATTGGGATCACCAGACACTCGAAGACCTCAATATCGTCATGACCGACGCCTCGATTTGCGGCCTCGGCCAGGCAGCGCCCAACCCGGTGCGCTGCGTTCAGAAATATTTCCCTCTAGAGGTGGCCTGATATGAATGCACCCGCCAAGCTGTCTGAAGTGACGCTCAAAACCATCGAATTCAAGCTCGATGCGCAAACCATCCACGCCTTCGAGGGCGAGACGATTTTCAAAGCCGCCAAGCGCCACGGGGTGGATATTCCGCACCTTTGCTACAAAGACGGTTACCGCGCCGACGGCAATTGCCGCGCCTGCGTAGTCGAGATCAAAGGCGAGCGTACCCTGGCCCCGAGTTGCTGCCGCAATGCCACCGAGGGCATGGAAGTGCAGGCGCAAAGTGAGCGTGCGGTCAAGAGCCAGAAGATGGTGCTGGAGATGCTGCTCTCGGATATGCCCGATGTGGGATATAAATGGAATGATGATGCTAGTTCTGACTCTGGTGCTTCTGGCGCAGGCGGTGCCTCGGTAGGGCAGCATGGTGAGCTCAGTGATTGGGCGGCTCGCCTGGACGTCACGGTCCGCCCGCAGCTCAAAGCCTTGCGCCGCGAGCAACCCAAGTCCGATATGTCGCATCCTGCGATGGCAGTGAACCTAGATGCTTGTATTCAGTGCAACCGCTGCGTGCGTGCCTGTCGCGAAGAGCAGGTGAACGACGTGATCGGCTACGCCATGCGCGGCGCGCACAGCGAAATCGTGTTTGACCTGCACGACCCTATGGGCGACAGCACTTGTGTCGCGTGCGGCGAATGCGTGCAAGCCTGCCCCACCGGTGCGCTCATGCCCAAGACGCAAGTGGGCACGCAAGTGGTAGACAAAAAAGTGGACTCGGTCTGCCCGTTCTGTGGTGTCGGTTGCCTGCTGACCTACAACGTCAAAGACAATGTCATCGTTAGCGTAGACGGGCGCGACGGCCCGGCCAATCACAGCCGTTTGTGCGTCAAAGGCCGCTTCGGCTTTGACTATGCGGCCAGCCCACAGCGCCTGACAGTGCCGCTAATTCGTAAGGCCGGTGTGGGCAAAGACCCGGAGCAGATCAACCACCTCAACCGCGATACCGCTGATTGGTCAGACGTATTTCGCGAAGCCACTTGGGAAGAAGCCATGGCGCTTGCCGCCGGTGGCCTCAAAGGTTTGCGCAATGCCCATGGCCCCAAATCCTTGGCTGGTTTTGGCTCGGCCAAAGGCAGCAATGAAGAAGCGTATTTGTTTCAAAAGCTGGTGCGCACCGGCTTTGGCAGCAACAACGTAGACCACTGCACTCGCTTGTGCCACGCCTCCAGTGTCGCGGCACTACTCGAAGGCGTTGGCTCGGGCGCGGTCAGTAATCAGGTCAATGACGTCGAGCATGCAGATTTGATTTTTATCATCGGCTCCAACCCCACGTCCAACCACCCGGTGGCCGCGACTTGGATGAAAAACGCCGCCAAGCGCGGCGCCAAAATCGTGCTGGCCGATCCGCGCATTACCGACATCGGGCAACACGCCTGGCGCACCTTGCAGTTCAAGGCCGATACCGATGTGGCCATGCTCAATGCGCTGATTCATACGGTGATTGAAGAAGGCCTGACGGACGAGACCTTTATCGCCAATCGCACTAGCAATTACGAAGCATTGCGGGACAACGTGAAAGGCTATAGCCCCGAAGCCATGGCGCCGATATGCGGTATCCCCGCCCAAACTTTGCGCGAAGTGGCCCGCGCCTTTGCCAAGGCCAAAGGCGCCATGATTTTGTGGGGTATGGGCATCAGCCAGCATGTGCACGGCACCGACAACGCCCGCTGCCTGATCGCGCTGGTCAGCGTCACCGGCCAGATCGGCAAACCCGGCTCGGGCTTGCACCCCTTGCGCGGCCAAAACAATGTGCAGGGCGCGTCGGACGCGGGCCTGATTCCTATGATGTTTCCCAACTACCAGCGGGTGGACAACGCCGCCGCGCATGCCTGGTTTGAAGACTTCTGGGGTAGCAAGCTGGACGATAAGCCGGGCTACACCGTGGTGGAAATCATGCACAAAGCGCTGGCCGAGGACAACGACCCGCACAAAATTCGTGGCATGTACATCATGGGCGAAAACCCCGCCATGAGCGACCCGGACCTGAACCACGCGCGCCATGCGCTGGCCAGCTTGGAGCATCTGGTAGTGCAAGATATTTTCATGACCGAGACCGCCTGGCTGGCTGACGTGGTGCTACCCGCTACCGCCTGGCCGGAGAAAACCGGTACGGTCAGCAACACCGACCGCATGGTGCAACTGGGCAAGCAGGCTTTGAATCCACCCGGCCAGGCCCGGCCTGATTTATGGATCTTGCAGGACTTGGCTAAACGTATCGGTTTGCCCTGGGATTACCAGGGCGAGCACGATGGCGTTGCTGCCGTTTACGACGAAATGCGCCGTGCGATGCACGCTGCTATTTCGGGTATCACCTGGGAGCGTTTGCAGCGCGAGTCCAGCGTTACCTACCCGTGCCTGAGTGAAGACGCGCCCGGTACGTCCACGGTGTTCATCGACAAATTTCCCACCGCCAGCGGCCGCGTCAAACTGGTACCCGCCGACATCATTCCGGCCAACGAGCGTCCCGATGCGGCTTACCCCTTTGTGCTGATTACTGGCCGCCAGTTGGAGCATTGGCATACCGGCAGCATGACGCGCCGGGCCAAGGTGCTGGATGCGATTGAGCCTATGGCCACCGCTTCCATGTGCGGCGCGGACCTGAAGGCCATGGGCGTGGAGGCCGGCGATATCATCACCATCGCTTCGCGCCGGGGCGAAGTGGCGCTGCATGTACGCCGCGACGATGGCACGCCGCAAGGCGCAGTGTTTGTGCCCTTTGCCTACTACGAGGCGGCGGCCAACGAATTGACCAACGCCGCGCTAGACCCCGTGGGCAAAATCCCTGAGTTCAAGTACTGCGCGGTGGCCGTTAGCAAAGGCGGTAGCACGCGTGAAAACGCAGGCTTTGGTGTCAATGACCCGGTGGCGGAGGCTACTGCATGACCATGCAGACCTTGCCTCGCGTTCCCCTTAAACCACGCTTGCCGCGCCTGAGCCGTGCCCAGGTGGCCGTGACCCGTTCGATCGAGGTGCTTAACGAATACGGCGAAACCCAGAGCCTGCAAATCCCCGCCGAACGGGCGCTAACGGTGTATGTGGACAAGCGTGAGATCGTGACCCTGATGACCCTGGGCGCGCAGCCCGAGTGGCTGGTGCTAGGCTATTTGCTCAACCAGCGATTGGTAGCTTCGGCGCAAGAAGTGGAGTCCATTACCGTGGACTGGGAAGTGGGCGCTGCTGCGGTGAAGACTTACCACGGCATTGTCAACTTAGAGAAAAAAACCGCTAAGCGCGTAGTCACCACTGGCTGTGGACAAGGCAGTGTGTTTGGCGACTTGATGGCAGATGTCGATAGCATCCAGTTGCCCCCGGCCACCATCACCCAAAGCCAGCTTTACGGCATCGTTAATACCATCCGCCTGAACGACAGCATTTACAAAACCGCAGGCTCAGTACACGGCTGCGCATTGTTTCAGGGCGAGCACATGCTGATGTTTGTAGAAGACGTGGGCCGCCACAATGCGCTAGACGCCATCGCCGGCTGGATGGCTATGCAGCCCGACGAAAGTGCCGGGCAGGGCGCACGCACTGGCATGAGCGCGCAAGACAAAGTGTTCTACACCACAGGCCGCCTGACCAGCGAAATGATCATCAAGTCGGCGCAAATGGGCGTGCCTATCGTCATCTCGCGCAGCGGCATCACGCAGATGGGCCACCAGGTTGCGCAAAGCCTGAACCTGTGCGCCATAGGCCGGGCCACCAACAAGCGATTTTTGTGCTTTAGCGCGCCCGAGCGGCTGGTGCTGGAGACGGCGCTGGCGGGGGCGCGCTTGAAGGTGGCTTGAGCTGACGTTCGGATGGGTCGCCTTACACCATTACTTTTTCGGCATACGCGCCAAAGGCAGGACGTATGGCACTGAAAAAGCCAGGTGGGTGACCTAGGTCAGGGGGCGCTGAGTTGGATTCCCAAAAATCCGGCGTGATAAATGTTGACAACAGCACGCAGTGTTCTCTGGGTACCCGCCGTACCATCAAGAACGAATTGACATTCAAGACTGACATCGCCTGCCTCGCCGTCTTCGCCGTTGAGCCAAGTCTTGCTGCCCTTGCTACAGGTAACGGGCAAGTCGTCCAAGGTCAGGGAAATGGACAACTGCGTGTCGTCGTGACTTCCCGCAAAGTCCGCCTTAAAGCGGATGGGCTGTCCGCCGCCGTTGGCCGTTAAGAGGCAGCGGTACTCGCGCCTTTTGAAGTTGACTAACTGGGCTTCACATGCCAAAGCATCTTCCGCGTAGGCCGATCCTGCCGCGGCCACCATGGATAAAAATAGGATACTTAACCAAGCGCGCTTCATCATTGACAACCCCCTTACGACCGGTAACGCCAGCCCAATTACAGAACTTAAGGTTCAAACCCAACTGCGTAGCCCCATGCATCGAGTCGATCCGGAATGGCATTGAAAGCCAGTGTGACCCGCTCGCCACCCTGATTGATGGGGACTTCATGCAGTAGGTGGCTTGGAAAAAGAATCAAGTCGCCTGGCGCGGGCAGTGGTGCATTCCACTTGTCGGCGTTAAAAGGGCCGGTCTCCATGCTTGCATGCGTGTTGCGAAAAACAAACTCCGCGCCGCCCAGCGGGCGGCAAAAACGGGTGCAGGCCGATGCGTCGCAAGGGCTGAGATACAGGACACCGGATGCGAAGCAGTTGGCGTGGTTATGCAGCGATTGGCTTCCACCGTGCTGAAGCACGTTGACCCACATCTCTTTTACCAGCCAGCGCAGGGACTCGCCGAAAAGCAGTTGGCCGAAGGCCTGCAGGTGCGGCCCGATCTGTGCCACCACCGCATCCAGAGCGCTGTCTTCGCCCGGCCGCAGGATGCGCGTATGCGCCAGTTGCGGGGATCGTGGGTTGGCCACCGAGGCTGCCTGCGACAAACGTTCTGCCAAGGCCAGCGCCGACTCTGGTGAGAGCAAGCCGGGGATTCGCATTACCGGCGTGGGAAACAGCTCAAAGATTTCAGCCATGGTTAGTCAGCCCGCAATCACCGCTATGCGCGAGAAGGTCCAAAACACCGAGATACTGCCAATGCCGTACAAAATCACCCGCCGCGCGCTAGCAGTCCAGGTGAATCGGCGGGTCGCCAGAAGCACCAGCCAGGCCAGTCCAATGACCAGCAACTGACCTGCCTCCACACCCAAATTAAAGGTCAGCAATGCCATGTTGGCATGCTGCTCGGGCAGTCCAATGTCTTTCAGGGCACCTGCGAAGCCCAAGCCGTGGATGAGCCCGAATACAAAGGCCACAATCCCAGGCCAGCGGCGGGTGAGGGTGTCCTTTTGACTCAAGGCTTCCGCGCACACCAGCACAATGGACAAGGCGATGACCGCCTCCACCGGCGGTGACCGCAGCGTTAATGCACCTAAGGCGCTGGCGGCGAGGGTCAGGCTGTGCGCCACCGTGAACAAGGTGACGGTTGCCAAAAGTTGACGCCGAAAACCCACCAGAAACAACAAGCTGAGCACAAACAGCAAATGATCGATACCGCTGAGAATATGTTCTATCCCCAGCACAGCGTAAGTCTGCGCCACCTGCCAGGCGTCGCGCTCGTCGCGCGCAGAGCCGAATAAGCGCACGGAAGATTGATTTTGGGTCAAGGTAAAAGTACTGCGCTGCTCTCCTTGCCAAGTGATGCGCAAAATGACGGCGGAGTAGTTCTTACCTATCCCATTGACCGACAGGCTGCCCGCCAAGCCGCGCTCGCCACAGCGAACCGTTCTCGCGTCACCAACGCAACCCTCTGGCCAGACCGGTGTTAAGTCTTGCGAGACCGGCGTATTTTTTCCAGGAATGCCCCAGGCCCAAACAAACTCTTTGGGTGCGACCTCCCGCATCGACAGATCGGTCATGGTCATCTCGTGGGCGCCGACGCCCGCTGCACCCACCAGCAAAATGACGGACAAAACTGCGTGCTTGAGCAGCTGTCTGAAATGGGAAAACATCACGAGTTCTTCCCTTCGTCGCGAATACGGTATTTCTTGGCGATTTCACGTATGGCGTTTTTGGTCAAATCCGATGATGTGATCTCTTTCCAGTCCGTGTAAACGCGCTCTCTCATTTCCTCGTAGCTGACCGCGCGGCCCGGTGTCAATTCGGTAAGACGTACCGCACGGTAACCTTCTTGGCTTTCCAGCACCACCCACGTACCCAGGGTTTGCTTGGCAAGTGCATCAGCAAATGCCGCGCCATAACTTTGTAGTAAGGAAGGTCTGGGCCGGTCCTTGAAGATGCGCAGACTGCCCTCTAGTTCGGGGGCCTGTTGACCATTGAGCGCTGTCACAAACTTCTTCAACTTTTCAGGCGTCGCATCACTGGCGGCCAGTACCGCTTCTTCAAAGCTTAGACGAACAGGCAGGTCATATTGGTCGCGCCGCGACTCGAACCATTGGCGTAAACCGGCCTCATCAATTTTTGGCAATGCCAGCCCGGACTGTGTGGCAGTCAAGACTTTGAAAACCACCCGGTCCTTCATCGCCTGATCGCCTCGGTCCATACCCAGTGCGAGCCCCTCTCTGAACAGGACTTCGTTATCCACCCATCGGTCAGTGAGTACTTTAAGTTCGGCAGCGCTAGGCTCACGCTTCATGCCCGCCACAAACGCACCGCGGGCTTGGTCATAGGTTTCCTTGGTGATCACGATTTCCTGCGGGTCGCCCCGCACGGACAGAAGGAAATAATCGGCTACAAAGATAAGGGCACCTAAAACAATGAAGTGGGTCAATGGCTCACGCAGAGTGCGCTGCAGCCAAGTAGCGGGAGTAGTTTGATTTGGAGTTTCCATGGTGCTTAATGCAAATTGACAAGAGGGGTGAAAGGCGACAAGGATGACCCGGATGAAAGGGCAGTCCGTAATGCAAGTTTGACTTGTGCCGAAAGCTGGGGATCCGTCTGCTGAACCGCTTCAGCCAAGGCGAGCAGCGGTTCAGAAGCCGGGCGAAAGTCTGGACTTGTGGTCACCATCTCCAACAGTGGCTGGCGCAATTGGTCCAGCATGAACCGCGGGTCCGGGTCAGGGCGCACAGTCATGCCGAAGGCAATGTACTTTGCACGCGCCGCCCAATAGGCCTCCAGCCGCGCCGCGTCAGTGCCCTGGTTGGAGGCCATCCCATCGGCGGCATGCGGCGCAAGCCGCTGCATCAGCAGGGTGAGCCGATCTCTGGGCACCTCTTGGGGCGCGTAACTCACCCAAGGTGCCCTGTGGGTGACCACCGGACGGTCGTCCGTGTTGAGGGTGGCGTCACGCACAAAGTCCTTGAGCGCCAGCGGCCCGGCAATGATGCTGCCGAGCACCGCAAACTCATCCTCAAGTTTGGCTGCTTTGAGCGCTTTAGTCATGCGCGGCGACATGTCAGCCATGCGTGTGCGCACCGATTGGATCTGCCAGCCGGGCTGATCGGGTCGTGCGATCAAACCAAGGACGGGCGTATCCAGGCTATTGCTTGCAAGCACGGCAACTGCATTGGGATAAACCTGCAAAAAAGCGGCCACGATGCTGCGCAGCGTTTCGATGTCCATTTGATGCAATGCCAGCCATTGGCAAAACAGGCCACCGTGCGCCAGGCGGGACTTCACAGCAGCAAAGTGCTCCACGGTATACAGGTTGCCGGCGCCGCTTCGGGCAGGATGGAAGAGGTCGGCCACGATCACATCATGGCGATCCCTCGCGGACTGCACATAACGACGAGCGTCGGCGGTCACGGTGGTGACCGGACTGGCCGACGCCGGCGCACCTGCCTTCAACGCGAAGATACCGGCTGCCTCAATGACTTCAGGCAAAAGCTCAACTGCTTTAACTCGAATGCGAGGATCTAGGGCTGCGGCGTTGGCGGTGTAGCCAGTACCGTAGCCTAGAAACAAAGCGGTTCGCGGCGACGGATGTAGTAGCAGCGGCATCTGCGCCAGACGCGTCTCCACCTGGCCGCTGGCACTGCTGCCTTCCTGAGCGCGGTTGTTGATGTGCAGCCGCGCGACGCCGTCGGCATCTGCGACCACACTCACCGCCGCCATCACACCCTCACGATAGGACAACAAGCTCCCGCCCGCAGGCACGTTCACGAAGCGAAGGGGGCCCGCAAAAATAGCCAGAACTAACAAAGCTCCGGCGGCCAACCAAGCAGCAGGCCGATTCCAGCTTTGTAGAGAAAGGAGCGCCAAATACCCGGCTATCAAAATCAACAGAACAGCGCGCGCACCCGCAAAGGGCACCAGCACCAGGCCGACAAGCACAGGCGCCAGCGCTGAGCCCAGATTATTGATGCCCAATGCCGTGCCCAGCGGCATACGGATTTGCAGGGCCTGGCGACACAGCAAGGTGAACAGCGCACCCATCGCCATGGACGGCAAAAACATGGCGGTCATACCTGCGAGCCACTCACCCGCAATTGCGGTGGCCGCGTTCGGCCCCCACCAACGTGATGGCAGCGCGTAGCTTTGGTCTGCCCACCACAGGCTCATCCCACCCAAAAAAATCGAAAAAATCAGCGCGCCAAGGGCTTGGTCTATGCGCTCTGCAGTGACATCCCCAGTCACACCAGCGCGCTTGATGAGGACGGCACCCAAGGCCGTGCCCAACAAGAAAACCGCCAGCAGCATCGCGTAGGTATACACCGTATTTTCAGTGACCTGGCTGATCACGCGAACCGCAAGCACCTCGTAGCCTATGCCCAACAATCCGGTCAAGAAAAGGCGTAGCCCAACCGCTTGCGGCGTAGCCAACGGAGTTGTTGCATCAAACGCCTGAGCCCGTTGGGGCGCAGCGTCGGGCAAGTGCGAATCACATTTAAGTGGCCCGCCCCAAACTTGCCACGTCAGTAAGGCGCAGGTCGCGTTGACCCCGGCAAAGACCAGGCTGGTGCCCAGCAGTCCCAGACTCGGAACAAAAAAGAACACGGCAAGCAAGAGGCCCGCCATGGCGCCTGCCGTATTGGCGGCGTAGACACTGCCCAGCGGCTGGTTGTGTTCCCGCCGCAGCAAACGCTCCATCGCAGGCAGGGTTGCGCCCATAGCCAAAGTCGCGGGCAGCAAAGCGAGAAGAGGAATGAAAAAAGCAAGCGCCCAGTGCCAAACTGCCGATGGCTCAGCGCCAATCCATTGGGACAGATGCGGCAGCACCAAGGGTGACACCAAGGCCACCAGCAGTGCCCAACTGGCAATTAAAGCCTCCAGACCGGCATACCAGCGACCCGGGTACAGGCTGCGTTCGAGCCGGTGGGCCAGCAGAAAAGAGCCTGCCGAAATGCCACCAAAAAAAGCCGCTATAACCGAGAGTACCGCAATGATTTCATGGCCCAGGGCCAGGCCGAACTGGGCGGTCCAAACCATTTGCCACACCAATCCGCCCGCACCCGATGCAAACATCAGCAGCATGGCGAGCCCTGTTGGGGCTTTTCCCGCCATCAGCGGCACCGGTGCCGTGGGCGTCATAGAACTCTCTGCTGTCAACACATGTACTTTCAAAAACAAAAAACCCGGCACAGGGCCGGGTGTGCAAGTCCGATGCCGGTCCTGCACTTCTTACAAGTACGCTTTACTTGGCGCCTACGACCTTGACTGACTTGGTGACCTCGATATAAACAGGGTTGCTGTAGAACCACAGGTCTGCCCATCCGGCGACATCCAAGCTGGAATACTTGACGCCATCGACTGTTCGCATGTGCGCCGGGCACGCCGCATCATCGCAACGCACTTTGCCTGGTTTTTGAGCCTCAGCCTTGGCCGCGTCCACAAACGGCGACAAGTCATAGTCGTTCAAGGGGTTACCCTTCGCATCCGTTTCAAATGGCGTGGCCGCCGGCAGGTTGGTGCCGCGCAAACGAACGTACTGAGATACCTTCACCGCCGGAATGCGGTAGCTCATGACCCGCAGACCATCAGAAGTGGCTACCCAGTTGGTGCTGTTGAACACTTTCTTGATTTCCGCGGACGTATTGAGAGCAGCAGGAGTGCCTTCTATTCCAGCGTATTTCGCTGTATCGGTGGGGTTCACAAAGCCAGTCACGTTACCGCCAATGACATCGATGTGATCCAGGACAGGCATATCAAGGGCTTGGGTGATATTGATCTGCTTGAGCGAAGGATTAGGAAAGCTGTAGGGTGAGTAGTTCTTGCCCTGCGGATCGCGCACAGCAATAGCCACCACCACGTCGGCGCCCGGAGTCACCACCAGTTTTTCACCCATGGTGGCGCAGCCGTTCATGCGAATCTCTCCATTTTTGAGGGCCGCGTTGGCCGCAGCCTTTTCAACCAGCGCTTTGAAAGCGGGGCGAGGGATGGCTGGATTGGCCGCACAGGCAACGAAAGCCAAACGGTCGATTAGATCGCCACTGCCCGCAAAGCTGTTGCCCGAACGTAAGCCGTCAATGATGGCTTCAGCCGAGAGGTTGTTGGTGCCCTTGCGCGCCATCACATAAGTTTTTTGGTATTCACCAGGGAAAAAATCTTGGTCAGACTCGCGCTGGTCAGCACCGAAGGAGCCGCGGTTATGGTAGTCAGAGCTGGCGAAGAACCACCACTTGCGGCCCTCTCCCAACAGGGCATCCCACACGCCGCCAATTCTGGCCGCGTAAATGCCCGTGCCGCCATAGGTACCGAGACCTACGCTGTCAAAACCACCCGTTGGGTTGGCCACAGAAGCGCCCCGGTTGGGTGCGTATTCACCTCGGTTTTCAGATGCCTGGTGGCCGGGCATTGACTCAAAACCGAAGGCAATGTCAGGCGCCGTGTTGTTGAAGGCCCGTAAATGCTCGATGTTGAAACCCCTGCTGCTGTTCGCAAGGTAAACACCAGCGCGCTCTAAGTGGGCGGGAACAAAGTAACTGGTAGTGGGCGCTTTTTCTTTCAGCCATTTGAGGCCTTCAATCGTTTTGCGGTGTCCTAGGTCAAGCGTTGTTGCTGAGTTGTTACCCGTGATTTTGCGTGCAGTAGAGCTCAGAGCATCGGTGCTGGTGGTTCCGGCCACAGAGCAATCCCACTGGTTGTCGGCGCCGCGGCTGGTGTCTGTATCGGAGCGGTCAAAACAGTACTCGTACTGGGCTTGCAGATTGGCATTGCCCATCACGCCCGCTTGAGGCCAAGGCCGTTGGCCCTGCAGCACCGTCATAGAAACGTGTTCGTGACCGGGCGCGTTTTGCTCCAGACCCATCCAGATGGGTTTCTGGCGAGTGCGACTCTCGTCTTCAGTGACCTTGTACTGAAATTCTTGAATTTCTTGCCAGGCCCACATGCGCTTAGGCTGGGCAGTGCCATCACCCTTGATGGCAGCACGGCCACCGGGCAGTGTGGCCTCCCAAGACTGGTTAGGGCCTTTCAACGTAGAAGCCGGCTGGCCGGCACTGGGGTAAGTGGCGGGCGGGAACGGGCCAGTAGAACTGTTGGTCAGTCCCAATGCTGGAGCAACCGGCTCAAACGGGTCTTCTCTCAAGGTACAGTTTCTGGCGCTGCTGCCACCGTGGTCAGCCTGTACATACCAGTCCAGACCGAAGGTTTTCACTGACTTGTCAATCAGCCTTTGCATTGAAAGAGAACCGTCCGAACAAGTCGAGTGGTTGTGAAAGTCACCGCTGACATAGGTGCCTGCAGGCTTTGCACTGGCTTTTTCAGCCGCTGCTGCGTTTTGCACGCCGGCAACAGAGATTAAACCGATCAAAGAAGCTACCGCAATGGTAGTCTGGCAGAGGGTAAATTTATGACTCATGGGAAAAACCTTTTGAATGCGCTGATGGGTAGTTAAATCGAGGAGGTCGATGACTGATCACCGTAGAAAAACACGCCGCGCGTATTGACGAGCACTTTGGTGCTGAATTCGACAGAGGTGGTGTCGGCATCTGAATTGGTAAGGGTGCCGCTCAGGGTGCAAATATTGGTGTCGCCGCACGTGACTTTGGCGTTGGTGACGGTAGCCATTGGAAACAAAGACAATTCGGGGTTGGTCGCCAGTTCCGTCGAGTTGGTACCGAGTAAATTGACGAGATCGGCCCTGGTAAACCCGCCGTCCAAAAACTTGTCGTCGAAGAGATCGAGCAAAGCCTGGGATGTGAGGCCAGCGCTGGTAGTCAGTGCAGACAGGCTGCTGCTGATTTTTGCCGAAAATTCGGTGGCAGCGGCTTGGAGGTCGATAGTCGTGCTACCTCCACCGCAAGCGCTCAGTGTCAGCACAGCGCTTAACACAATAGAGGATGAAAAAACTCGTTTGCTGATCATACGGGCGATGCTCCGGGAAGGGTTGTTGCGGGTGATGAGGGCGGCGTATTTTGTAAAGCCGAGCGGATGCTAGGTGCCTTACATGAAATTTCTGTGACTTCAATTACTGACGGCAAAAATTTCTGAAAGGCACCGACTTCCACGCCGATATGGATTGCGCCAGGTGGCCGTTTCGCGCCATAGCGTGCCACTGGTCTATGCGCGGGAGGACTGCGCGGCAGCGTAGGAGGATAGAGCTGACTGGGTGCCAGGCTATCGGTTGGATGGGCTCGATGGTGAAGCGCTTGGGCTGCGAGAAATTACAGCCAGCGCTGGCCTTGGCGCTTAGGTTCTTCTGATAGGCGCAATCAAGCCTTGGCCCACCTGCGCAACAAAAGCGCCAGGGCCACGCCTACCAGCACGGCGGCTACCAAGTCCACCAATACCGTCAGCACAAAGGTGAGCAGCAGCACCAGCACATCCGGACGCGAGGGGCTGCGCGCGATGTGAAAAAAGTGTTGCAGGTCGCTCATGTTGTAGGCCACTACAAACAAGATAGCGGCCAGCGCGCCCAGCGGAATTTGCCCTGCCAGTGGCGCCAGAAAGAGCAGGGTGGCTATCAGCGTGAGGCTATGGGTGATGCCGGCTATGGGGTTGGTGCCGCCGTTGCGGATATTGGTCGCGGTGCGGGCGATGGCGCCGGTGGCGGCAAAACCGCCAAACAGGGGCGCCACGATGTTGGCGATGCCCTGCCCGATCAACTCTTGGTTGGAGTCATGCGTGAGCCCGGCCATACTGTCGGCTACGACGGCAGACAGCAGCGATTCAATCGCCCCCAGCAGGGCTATCGAAAACGCCGGGCCCAGTAAGGGCACTATGCCAGCCAGCGTGATGGTTGGAAATTGCAAACTCGGCAAGCCTTGGGGTATGCCGCCAAAGGCGCTGCCTATGGTGGCCACGCCGTTCCACTGAAACACGGCTTGCAGTACGGTGGCCATCACCATGGCTACCAGCGGCCCGGGCACGCGCTGCATGCCTGGCAATTTGGGCGTAAACAGCACCAGTACCAAACTGAGTAATGACAAGCCCAACGTGGCCAGATGCCACTGCGGCAACACCTGCACCAGGGCTAAAAACTTCTCGTGAAAATGCACGCCTTGGGTCGCCGGCAGTCCGAAAAAATACGTCCATTGCCCGAGAAAAATAATGACGCCTATGCCAGTGGTGAAGCCGGCAATCACCGGCGCGGGAATGAACTTAATCACTCCACCCAAGCGCAGCGCGCCCATCAGCGCCAACATCACCCCCGCCATGAGCGTGGCAATCTGCAAGCCGGCGATGCCGTGCGTGGCGGTGATGCCGCTCAAGATGGCGATAAAGGCGCCAGTGGGCCCGGCAATTTGTACGCGGCTGCCGCCCAAAACGCTCACCAAAATGCCGGCCACGATAGCGGTGTAAATCCCTTGTTCGGGCCGCGCGCCGCAGGCAATGGCAAAAGCCATGGCCAGGGGCAGGGCCACCACGCCGACCACCACGCCCGCCACGATATTGGGTAGCCAGCTGGCTTTACCGTACTGACCGGCGGTGCGGGATTCGAGTAAGGCAATCATGGGCGTGGTTTGGCTTTCTTAAAAGGCTGTGGTCGATCAGCCCGAAATGCCAAGCCATTATGCGCCGCGCCCGATAGGGGCTTAGGGTTCTTGTTGAGCCCGCGACGCTGACACGCTCCGTGGAAACTGGGCTTGCCGCTATATTCCATCAAAACCAAGGAAATGAATATGAAATCACGCGCCGCAGTCGCTTTCGGGGCCAATCAGCCACTTCAAATCGTTGAGATCGATGTCGCGCCGCCGCGCGCGGGTGAAGTACTAGTGCGCATCACCCACACCGGTGTCTGTCATACCGATGCTTACACCTTGTCTGGCGATGACCCCGAGGGCTTGTTCCCCGCGGTGTTGGGGCACGAGGGCGCGGGCATCGTGCTAGAGGTGGGTGAGGGCGTCACCAGCGTGGCGCCGGGCGACCATGTCATTCCGCTGTACACCGCCGAATGCCGCATGTGCAAATTTTGTTTGTCCGGCAAAACCAATTTGTGCCAGGCCGTGCGCGCCACCCAGGGACGTGGCGTGATGCCCGACGGCACCTCGCGCCTGAGCTACCAAGGCCAACCGCTATTCCATTACATGGGCACCAGCACCTTTAGCGAATACACCGTGGTGGCTGAAGTGT
>JBBAPX010000019.1:0-42619 GCA_040400575.1 Rhodoferax sp. | reverse complement strand
GGGTGCAGAACATGGAGTTCATCCAGTTCCACCCCACCTGCCTGTACCACCCGCACGCCAAGTCTTTCCTGATCAGCGAAGCGGTGCGCGGCGAAGGCGGCCGTTTGCTCTTGCCCGACGGCACCCGCTTTATGCCTAAACACGATGCCCGTGCCGAACTGGCCCCGCGCGACGTGGTGGCCCGTGCGATTGACTTTGAGATGAAAAAGGGCGGTTTGGATTGCGTGTACCTAGATATCTCGCACCAGCCGCTGGCCTTTATTCGGGAGCACTTCCCCAACATCTATGCGCGCTGCCTGGAGTTGGGTATCGACATTAGCCGCGCGCCCATTCCTGTGGTGCCGGCGGCGCATTACACCTGCGGCGGCGTGCTGGCCGATTTGCAAGGCCGCACCGATCTGACAGGTCTGTATGCCATAGGCGAAGCGGCCTGCAGCGGCCTGCACGGCGCCAACCGGCTCGCCAGCAATTCGCTGGTGGAGTGCATGGTGTTTGCCCGCGCCGCCAGCCACGACATTGAAAACAGCACCTTAAGCGCGCCACCGGCATTGCCCGCCTGGGACGACAGCCAGGTGACCGATGCCGACGAGTCGGTGGTGATCTCGCACAACTGGGACGAACTGCGCCGCTTTATGTGGGACTACGTCGGTATCGTGCGCACCAATAAGCGTCTGGAGCGCGCCGCCCACCGCATCGCGCTGTTGCAAGACGAAATCAACGAGTTTTACGCCAACTTTCACGTCAGCCGCGATTTGCTGGAATTGCGCAACTTGGTGCAAGTGGCTGACCTCATAGTTCAAAGCGCCCGCGCCCGCCACGAAAGCCGCGGCCTGCACTTCAGCCGTGACTATCCAGAGCTGCTTACGCAGGCACTACCCACCACCTTGGTGCCGGGTAAGCGGAGCTGAGCGAGCCACCAAAGTCGCGCCCATGGCCAGGCAGACTTGGCACCGCAAATGTCGCACCGTTTTAGGGCGCCTAAGACATCACGCACAGACACCTGTCGCACAAATGCGTACGGCTGAAAAATACTCGGCCTGTGTACTGCTTTGAACCGTCATAATTCAATAAAAATATGTTAAATTCAATTAAATCTTCTTATTTAATGAAATAATCGGATTGCATTTTTTAGTACATCCCCACGAAGAAATAGTTCTTACATGACAAACCTGGACTGGCTCTTCGCGACCACGCTACTTATTGCTATGGCAGCGGGCGCATATCGGGGATGGTTGTCACAGGCGCTGTCGATGTTGGGCCTGGTACTGGCCTTTTTTGCGGTGGTCTATCTGGGCCCTGTCGTTGGGGCCCATTTACCGCTGAGTGGGCCGGGTGAGAGCCTGCGCGAAGGTCTGGGCGCGCTGCTCGCCTTGGTCCTTACGTTGTATTTGGGCCATTTGGGTGTGCGCTTGCACCGCCATATGTTCCACCACAGCGGTGTTCAGCCGGCGCACCGTACGGCAGGCGCCGGTTTTGGCCTCATCAGTGGCGTAATGATTTGCTTGGGCTTAAGCACGCTCATTGAGCTGACGCAGTTGCGTGAAGAGAGTTGGTGGCAAGGGTCGGTCGAAAAACAGATAGCCGAGGCCATGCTGACACGACTCAAAGCTGCCCCTTCTGCAAATTAGCGCTTGTCAGCGCTAGGCAGCGTGTCTTTCATGGCGACCTGCACCGTGTGCCAGGCTTTTTCCATTTGGGCCAGGGTCTCGCCCACCCCATAGGTGGCGACACTCATACCCAGGATAAACGCAAATATGTGACTCATGCTGATAGCTTTCGGTGGGCCAACCCAATAGCAGACCTACTTAGGTATCGGCAGCAAGCGTCTAAAACTTGAGCCGGCGCCGCCAAGCTCACCAACGCTGCTGCAAAACCCCCGCCTGTAGTTCCAGGCCGCGCGCACCCACAGCGCGCGCCTCAGTCTCGTCATGCGTCACCCACACAACTGCCATGGACGCGCTGGCGATATGTCGCGCAAACTCGGCGCGCATACTGATGCGCAATTGCGCGTCCAGCGCAGAAAACGGCTCATCGAGTAAGAGTACGCGCGGGCGGGTAATGAGGGCCCGGGCCAGCGCCACCCGTTGCTGTTCGCCGCCCGAGAGCTGCCATACCCGGCCCAGCGCATGCGCTGCCATGCCAACGCGTTCCAGCATCGCCAGCGACTGCTCGCGGGCCTGTTGGCGGCTGAGCCCCTGCTCCACCAGGCCAAAGGCCACGTTGTCCTGCACGCTCAGGTGCGGAAACAGGGCAAAGTCCTGAAACATGAGTGCAAACCGGCGCAGGTGCGCAGGCATGGCGCTGATGTCTTGCCCCTGGCAGAAAACCTGCCCGCTATCGGCCGCTTCCAGCCCCGCGATGATTTTGAGCAAAGTGCTTTTACCACTGCCCGAAGGCCCCAAGATCGCTACAGTTTCGCCACTATTGACTTGCAGATTTAATCCAGCCAACAGCACACGCGGCGCGGCGCTCGGCGCTTGCCAGTGTTTGACGATATGACGTAATTCAAGCATGGTGCGAATGGGATAAATGATCCTCGCGGCCAGGCCACTCCAAGAGCATGAATGCGGCAAAGGCCAGTGCCATTAAAGCGCAGGACAAGACCAGCGCGGATTCGTAGTGCATCTGCCCCGGCCGTCCCAGGTGCTCGTAGATCAGCGTGGTCAAAGTAGCCCACTCGGGACGGCTTAAAAACAGGGTCACTGCAAACTCGCCTACCGCAGTGGCCGCTGCAAAAGCCATGCCCCGGCGCAAGGCCGGCTGCAAAAGTGGCCAGCGCACGCGCCAGAAAGCCCGCCATGGCGATGCGCCCAAACTAGCCGCCGCGTCCATATATTGCGCGGGCATACCGTCCAGCGCAGAGGCCAAGGCCTTGGCGATAAACGGGTAGGCCAGCAAGGCATAAGCGGCGACCAGTAGCGGCGCGCTGGCCGTCCAGGCCGGGTACAGCAGCAAAAGCCCAAAGGCCACCAAAACGGGCGACACCACAAAAGGCAAAAATGCCATGACACGCAACAGCGCCCAGCGCTGCGCGGCCAGGGCATGGCAAACACCGAGCACCGTGGCCAGCACCAGCGCCGACGCAGAAAAACGCACGGTGTTCCACAAGGCATCCAGGGTGTCAGCCTCCCATAAAACAGACCAAGCGGCGGCCCCCGCCCCCAAGGCGCGCACCACAATCGCCAGCACCGGCGCGGCGCAAACCAGCCCCAACGTCAGCACCGTCAGCGCCACGGCCAGCCACTGCCCGGCGCTGTGCGGCCTGTGGCGTGCAATGCGGTCTGCGCGCTGCGGCGTGGCCAGACGACGCTCCAAGACCGCATAGGCCAACGCGCAGGGTGCGGTAAGGCACAGCGTCCACACCGCCAATACGCCGGCTTGGCTAATTTGCAATTCATAAGCCACCAAGGTGTAAATCTCCACCTCCACCGTGGCATAGTGCGGCCCGCCCAGTACCAAGGCCAATCCAAAGCCGGCAAAGCAATACAAAAACACCAGGCACAAAGCCGACATCAGCCAGGGCGAAATCGCCGGCCACTCCATGCGCCAAAACGCACGCCAAGGTGTGGCACCCAGGGTGCGCGCGGCCGCCAGGCGCGAGGCGCTGACTTGCTCTAGCGCCTCGGTGGCAGCGCGCACCAGCACGCACAGATTAAAAAATACATGGCCATACAAAAGTAAATAGGGTGTGCCTTGCCACGAAGCACCGCCCCAGCGCTGCCACAAGCCTTGTGGCCCAGCCAGCGCCAGCACGCCCATGGCAGCGACCAGTGTGGGCATCACAAAAGGCAGCATCAGGACACGCAACAGCCAGCTGCGCCCGGGGAACTCCAGCCGGGCCAGCACCCAGGCAATGGGAAGGCCCAGCAAGAGCACCAAGCCACAGGTAATACTGGCCTGTAAGCCGGACCACAACAGCCGCCAGCGCAGATACGGATCTAGCAGGGGCGCCAGCCAAGACGCGTCGCTGCTGCCCACCGCAGACGCCTCGGCCAGCAGGCGA
Organism: Rhodoferax sp.; assembly: GCA_040400575.1. Taxonomy (GTDB): domain Bacteria; phylum Pseudomonadota; class Gammaproteobacteria; order Burkholderiales; family Burkholderiaceae_C; genus Allorhodoferax. Next base: position 38,616 of record JBBAPX010000019.1, on the reverse strand, counting down.
AGCGCGGGTGCTATGAGCATAGTCAGCAAAAATGCCAATGGCAAACCGGCCAAAATCCAAGCGCCTGTCGTGGCGGGCAAACCAATGCGCGCCTTAGCCACAGTGCCCTCCCCCGCACCGGCAAAGTCCCATTGCATCGGGCCAGCGCGCGTGGCAAATAGCGGGCAAGGCTGGCTGCATCATCAGGTTTTACTTCAACACCACTTGCGTCCAGCGCGCTACCCAGGCAGCGCCTTTGTCGGCAATCTCTTTATCCGAAGGCGTATCAGACGTGGCCGGTTCGGGCGCGAACTTCATGGCATCTGCAAGCGCTACACCGGGCTCGACCGGGTACATCCACATCTCGGTTTGTATTTGCTTTTGCACTTCGGCCGAGCGCAAAAATTCAACAAATTTTTCTGCAGCAGGTCGCGCTTGTCCGCCCTTGACCAAAGCCACGCCTTCGATTTGTTTAAAGACGGCACCCGGTAGGCTCAGGCTGCCGGTGGGCGGCTGCGTCAGTTTTACTTTGCTGTAAAACATTTCGGCTGCCGGGCTGCTGGCATAGCTCACTACCAGCGGTCGCGCGCCGCCTGCGGCACGGCTGAAATCGGTATAGTAGGCCTCGCTCCAACTCTTGGCCACCTTCACACCGCCCTTGCGCATGCGCGCCCACCAGTCGAAGGCTTTTTCCTCGCCCATCGCACCAATCGTAGACAGCAAAAATGCATAGCCGGTGCTCGATGTGGCCGGGTTTTGCACCACCAGCAGGCGGGCCATGGTGGGCTGGGTCAGATCATCCAGGCTGCCCGGCAAGGCGATCTTGCGCTTGGCGAACCACTGCACGTCGTAGTTGATCGTCACGTAGCCGTAGTCCACCGGAACCAAAGGTGCCGGCAAGGACTGCGCAGCGGCGCGCTGGCTGGCCGGGCCGTTGTAAGCATCCAGTACATCAGCGGCAATCGCTTTGGCGGCTAAGGTGTTGTCGATGCCGTACACCACATCGGCGATGGGCGCTTTGCGGGTCAGGATCAGCTTGTTCAGCATTTCGCCAGCATCGCCGGCTTTGCTGATACGTAGCTTGACCCCCGTCTCTTTTTCAAACTGCGTCAACAGCGGCTTGGGCACCGCAAAAGCGCTGTGCGTCAGCACCCGTAACTCTTGCGCTGCGCTTGCGTAATTTACGCAAACCATTGCGCTGCCCAGCACCGTGGTGACCAGCGCTTTGCGCCGTGACAATGAAAAAATGCCATGTTGCATGGAACTATCCTTTTAACGTTTCAAAACAATCCAGCATGGATGCATGAAACGAAAAAGTTGCCCCCACAGACACGGCATTTTCCCCATCACACTTCCTACGCTGGCATGACCCAGATCAGGTTCATGGGGTATTTCTCAGTCCGACTTATGCCAGACACCCCCGGTGAGACAGCGATCATACCCGTGCCTACGACAATGGGGTATGCCCAATACGCTATGGCCCTTGTTCACCAGCTTTTCCTGGCAGGAATTGCGGCACCACCCCTGGCGCAATGGCGCGGCGGTGGTGGCCGTGATGTTGGGTGTAGCACTGGCGTTTGCAGTGCATGTGATCAATGCCTCCGCTTTGGATGAATTTGGGCGCGGCATGCGCAGCGTCGCCGGGCAGGCCGATGTGCAGCTACAAGGCCGCAGCAGGCCTGTCATTGACGAGGCGCTCTATGGCCGCCTAAGCCGCCACCCCGATGTGCAAAGCGCCTCGCCGGTGATTGAAATCAATACCTATGCTTTGCTTCCTCAAAGTCGCAGCGAAGGGCCATTGCAGGGCAGTAGCAAGCTGGCTATTCGCGTGTTGGGGGTGGATGCACTCCAAGTGGCGGGCATCACACCCGAGGTGCTGCCCCTGCCTGACAGCGATGCCGGGCGCCTCGATGTGTTTGCGCCGGATGCCGTGTTTTTGAATAGCGCGGCGCGTGCGGCTTTGGTGCCGCCAAATGCCCCCGATGGCGGGCGCGGCATAAATGCCACTCTTCGCACATTTCAGGACCCAGCCGGAGCCGCAACGGCGGTGCGCCTGCAACAAGGCATGCAGTGGCAAAACCTGCGCCTAGCGGGCCGCGTCGCGGCGGGCGGCGCGCCGCTGGCGGTGATGGATGTAGCCGCAGCGCAAACCGTGTTTGGCATGCTGGGGCAACTTAGCCGCGTAGATGTCCAACTGCGCCCCGGCGTAGACCGCACTGCATTTATGGCGCAGTTGCAAGCCCAGCCTGATTGGCCTGCGGATGCGGTACTGGCCGAGCCCGGTCAGGCGCTGGCGCGTATGGACAATGTGTCACGCGCTTACCGGGTGAACCTGACGGTGCTGGCCCTGGTGGCTTTGTTTACCGGTGGCTTTTTGGTGTATTCGGTCTTGGCGCTCAGCGTCACGCGGCGCGCGCAGCCCCTGGCTTTGCTGGGCGTGTTGGGTCTGGACCCGCGCCAGCGCTGGGCTTTGATATTGCTGGAAGCGGGCACGTTGGGCCTGATGGGCAGCGTGCTGGGTATTGCGCTGGGCACCGGACTGGCGATGCTGGCGCTGCGGATGTTGGGCGGCGATTTGGGTGGCGGCTATTTTTCTGGGGCCCTGCCTGCGCTGCAATGGAGTAGCAGCGCAGCTCTGGTGTTTGGCGCGCTGGGCGTGTTGGCGGCCTTGGTCGGCGCGTGGTGGCCGGCACGGATGGCGGCGCGCATGGCACCGGCACAAACGCTCAAAGGTTTGGGGCTGTCTGCGCAAGGCGGTGGGCACGCCAGCGCAGGCCTGGCCTTACTGGCCGCTGGCATTTTGCTGGCGATGCTGCCACCCATTGGCGGCGTGCCGCTGGCGGCCTATGTCAGCGTGGCTTTGATACTGCTAGGCGGCGTCATCGCCCTGCCCGCCCTGGTGGGTTGGCTGCTGGACGGGTTAGCGCCGCTGGTTGCGGACAAGCCCCTGGCTCTGCTGGCGGTGGAGCGCGCGCGGCGGATGCGCGCGAGCGCGGCGATTGCCGTCAGCGGCGTCGTGGCGTCCCTTAGCCTGGCGGTGGCGCTGACGGTGATGGTGGGCAGCTTTCGGGGCTCGATGCTGCAATGGCTGGACACGGTATTGCCCGCGGCGCTTTATGTGCGCACTTCGGGCAGCGCCGGTAGCAGTGAGCACGCTTACTTTGAGCCTGCACTGATCCAAGGCATTGGCCAGCTGCCGGGCGTGGCGCGCCTGCGCACGCAGCGCAGCATGCCTTTGACATTTGACAGCGCACGCCCGCCAGTCGCGTTGCTGGTGCGGCCCTTGCGCGAAATGCAAAGCGCGGATAGGGTGCCAGTCGATGCCGACCTGCCGCTGCTGGCCCCAGCCTTGCCCGCACCGGCAGGTTATGTTGCGGTGTTCGTCAGCGAAGCGATGGTGGACTTGTATGGCGCACGCGCGGGCACCGAGTTGCCGCCGCTGGCGCTAGCGCTGGCTGCGCAAACCCGTCCGGGCTTAGAGAAGCCGCGCTTTTTTGTTGCCGGTGTGTGGCGCGACTATGCAAGGCAGTTTGGCACCGTGGTCATTGACAGCCGCGACTTTGCACTCCTTAGCGATGACGCGCGCGTGAACGACTTGGCGCTGTGGTTGCAAACTGGCAGCGATAACGGCGAGGTGGAGCAAAGTATCCGCAATCTGGCCAATGCCATGGCGGATGAGGGCGCTAAGGAAAACGACGCTGCCAGCCTGCTCGAATTTGGCTCGGCGCAAGAAATTCGCAGCCGCACCATGGATATTTTTGACCGCAGCTTTGCCGTCACTTACTGGCTGCAAGCGGTGGCCATAGGCATTGGCTTGTTTGGTGTGGCGGCCAGCTTTAGCGCCCAAGTGCTGGCGCGGCGCAAAGAGTTTGGCTTGCTACTGCATCTGGGACTGACGCGGGCGCAAGTGTTGCAGGTGCTGGCGCTGGAAGGCGCCGCATGGACCACGCTGGGCGCCATCGCCGGCACCGTTCTGGGCCTGGCCGTGGCCACGGTCCTGGTCTATGTGGTCAACCCGCAAAGCTTTCACTGGAGCATGGACATGCAAGTGCCGCTGCTGCGCCTGCTGGCCCTGGCCGTAGCCGTCATTGCTGCAGGCACTCTGACGGCCTGGCTTGCCGGGCGCGCAGCCGCTGGGCGGGATGCGGTGATGGCGGTGAAGGAGGATTGGTAACAACAAGGCGATGTAGCCGCAAGATTAAAACCGCCAATCATGAGCTGCGCGAGCCATCATAGAAGGGGGCTTAGTGGGCGAGATACCACGAGACCATGGATTACCTCAGAAATGTTGTGAAATGAAAATTTATGGGAACTTCTTCATCCCTACTGAATTATTCAATGCGCATCGGAAAACTTGCGCATAAAGCCATAGGCGCGAAGCAATATTTCGCCTTTGTTGAGCGTGACCGTCATCGCTGCTGCATCCCTGTTGATGAGCGGAAATTATTGCCTTGTAAAAAATAGTTGTCGAAAAAAGGCGAGGCCTTGCAGGCTAGTTGCCTTGACTTTGGGGGGCAGCCCTCGGTGGACTGCGCGGTTTATAGTTCTAGGCTGACCTCGCCAGTGCAACCTTGTGCGTCAAAGCTGCGTTCGATAAAGCGTGCGCTGTTGCGCCGCAGCATGACCACGCTGCTGGCGCGGGTGCCGTAGTCGCTGCTGGCTATAAATGCCGAGGAAAGCACCCGCTCGCGCTCTAGAGGGATGCCGGTGTCGGGCAATTGCGCATCGGGTGCGGGTTCGTTCTGGGATAGCAAGCCAAACAAGGCCGCGATGCCTAGCGCTTGTGGCCTGGTCGGTTGCGTGACCCAGTGTTGTAAACCGCTTTTGAGCCCAAGCAGCTTCGGCCAGGGAGTGTCGAAACCGGCATTGGACACGGCGGCAATACCGGGCTGCATAGCGACCGTGCGCGCAGCCTGGCTTTCAAAGCCGAGCAAGATGTGGCCGTCACACACCAGCAGGTTGAAAGGGTTGTAGTGCGCAGCGCTTGCGCTGATACTTTTCAAGTAATGCGATGCGCTGGTTTGCCCGCTCAAAAAATCACTGACCAGTGCGCCGCGCGAGGGCGCGTCGGCGCGCTGTTGGCGCATGTCCCGCACATTGGTCAGCGCCGCCATGCGGCCACCGGGCGCTAAGCCCAGCCAGGTGCCGCCGGCTTGCAAGTCTTTGCCAGCGCAAATAGGCGGACCATCCCAATGGTGCAGGGGCCGCGTGGGGCGTGCGTAGTACTCGTCGCGATTGGCGATGAGCAAGAGGGGCTGCTCCGTGTCGGGCTGCCAGTTCCAAGCGATAAGGCACATTGTGGTTACGCGATGCGCAGATTGTTGCTGTTGCTGTTGCTGTTGCTGTTGCTGTTGCTGTTGCTGTTGCTGTTGCTGCGCAGTCTAAGCGTTTGCTTTTCGCTTCTGCTCTGCGTCGGCTGCACCCATTTTTTAGAACCAAGGCGAGCGCATAGGCAAGCGGGATGCACAGTGCGGGAAACACATCTCACCAAGTTGCAGGTCTAATGATTTGCAACTGCGATAGTCGCGCCGCTGCGGGCTAGCGTAGATAGCTTTTTTGCAAATGCGGCATCGGCCTACGAGGGCGTTTTTTTGCGCTTCAAGTTGTTTGAAAAAAATTTCAGAAATGCCTTACAAAAGTGTGTAAGTCGTGTAAAAATCGCGCATACTATTAGCACCTATAAATTTAGGTCACCAAAACAAGTATGTTGGAAACACAGTTGCAGGCCTTGCCCAATTGCACATCTTCAGAAGTTGCGATGCACCGCAACGGATCTGTACCCTCCAAATTTCGCTGCGACGGCGGCCTTGTAACTGCCGGACACACCAGTGCTGTTTGACCACTGCGCACAGTGCAGGCAATGCTGCCACATAGACCCCGGCTTTCCACCCTTGGACATTACCCTCACCGCCACTGAAAAAAAGGCGATGGGCAGCGTATGCATTGAGTCACAGTGCACCCATTTAGGCGACCAGGGTTGTACCCTGGGAGATGACAAGCCGCTGAGCTGCAAGCTCTATCCACTGGCTTACCATCCGAAGCAAAAAAAGTTTTATTACGACAGCGATTGCCCCTTGATGCCGGAATACCAGCGGCAGCTGTCTAACCCCCACAGCGAGGCCTCCGCGCATTTAGCCTCGATGCGCAGTGCGATCAAGGCACTGCACGCCAGTGATGCGGCATTTTTGCGCGAAAACCACCGCATCGACTCTGACTACTTTGATCTGCAACCCTTGCAAGCCAAGGCCTAGCCAAAGGAACCCTAGCCATGACGACCGATCTGTACTCATCTGCCAACTACCACGAAGCGCTTAATGGGTTTGACCATAGCGAAGCCCAATCCCTGGCGCACCAGACCTGGACCCCCGAGAACCTGTGCGTGGAAAGTTTCCATGAGCAAACCAGGTACTACACCAGCCGCTGGGACGGCCTGTGCCCCTATATCGATGTGACGCCCCAGATGCTGGCTGCGGCGCAAAAGCCGTTTATCGTTTACGCCCTGCCCCCCGAGGGCAACTACGGCGTGCCTATCAACGACAAATACGGCCTGGTGCATGCCGGCTTGCCTGAATTTTGGACCGACGAACGGCGCGCCCGTAAGTTCAAGGAGTTGGACAAGTTGTGCCGCAGCTTTACGGTGACCGAACGCCTGGTGCCGGGCCGCGACCTTTCCGTGCAAGACGTATTCGACTTGGGGCGCGAACATTTCACCGCCTACGAAATCCATGACCAGGAGATTGCCGGCTTTGTGGACTACGTACAAAAGCTCGATGTGCTGATCATCCAGGCGCATGCAGAAAACGGTGACTTGGTATTGAGTGATGTCTCCATCGTCATGCCCGATCGTGATCAGGTGTATGGCAGTTTTTGCCAGTGGAACACCGCCTACCGCAACCGCTCGCCCGGCATCTATGCCTGCCTACTGGCCTCGCGCTGGACGCAAAAAGCGGGCTACGCCTACTACAACTTAGGCCCGGTGGGTGACTATGGCTATAAAGCCCTGTTTGTGACTGACCACGAGCCTATTTTTGCCCTGGCGATGACCGACGCCGATCACCCACTGGCGCTAGACCCGACATCGCCCTTGCACACGGACTTCAAGCGCGAAGACTGGAACCAGATTTATCGCCTGCGCTCGGACTAGCGCTGAAAGCGGCTATGCCGCTTGCAATTAAAAAAAACCGGCTCTCATAAGCCGGTTTTTTTATGCGATCGGGACAAATGCCGCTCAGTCTTGCGTCCCGAGCCCGAAAGTGTGAACTTCGCCAAAGCTGTCGTCGTAATCCATCATCAGTTCTTCGTCCTGCTTGATGTCGCGTAAGGCAATCAGGTCGCCATTTTTTCGCATTTTGAGGTTCGGCGTTTTGGAGTGATTCAGGTACACCGACATATTCATCGAGTTCAGACCGATGGCTGGCACCAGCATGTGGTGCTTGTCGTAATAGCAAAACATGTCCAATTCCTTGCGCACCCGCGGCGGCAGAGAACTGAGCTCGGCGTGGTTGAATTTAATCTCATGCATCTTGAGGCGGGACTTGAGCGGCTTAGCACCTTTGAGAATATCGCGTATGGCAAATACGCCAATACCATGCACTGGCGATACGCCTAGGCGGCAATAGACTTCGGTGCGCAAATGCTGGAGTAACTTCTTCTTTTTGCTGTGCATGGAGATAACGATTAAAAATAATGAGATTTTTTACACCAACCGGGGCAAACTGCCGATCCGCCAGGTCTAATGGTACACCCATAAAAAGTAGGTCTTTTGGGTGAACTTGCAGTTTCATTGGGAATTGACAATGGATGCCAAAGTAGCATCCACCTCGGGCTTTCCCCATTGTCACGACAAGCGCCGTGCATTACCTTTGCTCCGCAGGGCCGGTACTGGCGCCCATTCTGGCCCCCCTACGCATCACTCCTTGGGTATTCAAATTGAAACAATTATTTACCGCGCAGGCTTTTGTGCTGTCCGACTTTTTGGATGCGGCCACCTGCAAGCGCTGGGAAAAAACCGTGCTCGGCCATCTTGAGGTATTTGGTCCTGACGTTGACCCGGTTTATGGCCAGATGGCCGCCTACTACGGCATGGTGGAAGCGGGCCTCAATGAAAGCTACTACCGATTCGCCGACCAGCACAACCAATTCTTGCTTCACCATTTTCCAGAAATCCCGGGGATTATTGCGCGCGTAGGCGCCCTGATCCTGGACGCCTCGGGTTTAGACATCGCCGCGCTACCGATCGTGCCGCGTGACAGCAAGTACTTCTTGCTGGCCGGTTTTAACCTGCAGTTACACGACTGGCCAATCTACAACCTTCACACCGACACTGAAGGCCTGCTGCTTTACCCCTCTAGCATTTTTGACATCGCTACCCGGGCCTATTCCTGTGTTATTTCGATAAAGCGGACGGCCCAGCACACCCGGCACCGGGGCGGCGACCTGGATATCTGGCAGGAGCGATTCCTCGCCGATGAACTGGAGCAGTTCTACCGCAAAGACCGCATCCATGCCCGTACCAACAAACAGCGATTAAAAGTCAGTTATGAACCAGGCAATATGGTCTTATTCGATAGCTTTATGCCCCATGTAGTACGCCCCTTTCAGGTGCGTAGCAAAGCCGATCGCCGGATTTCCTTTGTGATGCACTTCAACTACCGTACGCATACCGAGCGCAACCCCTTGCCCCACCTAGAGTACTGGTACTGAGCGGCACTGCGCATGTCTGCCCCAAGCCGGGCCAGCCCGCTTGGCCTTAGATCACCTCCTGCAGCATGCATCCAGGACGCAAGGCAATGTGCAAAAACTGACTATTTTGCGCATCCTTGGCTAACAATAGGTTTTGCACCAGCGGACTGATAGGGGTTTGCATTGGGTCTACCAGCAGCACCCAACGCGCGCCACCATCGTTCACTGTGTTTTCCTGCAGCTTGCCGATCCAGTCCATGGCTTTCAGCGTCTCCAGCACCTCCGCCAAATCCAAAGGGTCTGCATGCAGGGTTTCGCACAGTTGGGCCGTAGTCTGCCCGCGCGCTGCCTCGGTCCGCGCCGTCCCAAGCCCACTCAGCAAGGCCAGAGCCAGCCCAAAGCGGGCACCTGGTGCGTAGCGCCGTGGCGGCAGACCAGCGATTAATCCGGGCACATACGCCGTCAGTGTTGCCCCCAGCAACACGATCACCCAAGACAGATAAATCCAAACGAGCAATATCGGCAGCGTGGCAAATGCGCCGTACACAGCGGAATACAGCGGCACCATTTCCAGGTACCAGGTCAATAGGCGCTTGGCGATTTCCAGCCCGGTAGCCACAAACAAAGCGCCCATCCAGGCATGGCCCCATCGCACCCGGGTGTTGGGCAAGTAATGGAACATAGCGGCCATGCCGCCGGCCACCATCAAAAACTGCGTGGTATCCAGCAAAAAGCCCACGCCGCCAGGCACGCCCTCAACCAGGCCGCGCGAGGCCGAAATCGCATACGAGCTGACGCTGATGCTGACGCCCAAAATCAAGGGCCCCAGCGTGAGTGCAGACCAATAAATCAAGAGGCGCTGGCCCAAAGGCCGCAAAGTGCGCACGCGCCAAATGCTGTTGATGGTGCGGTCGATCGTAAAGATCAGCGCCAGCGAGGTCAGCACCAGCGCGCCCAAACCAAAGGCGCCGAGCTTGCTGGCTTTGCGCGAAAACTGGCTCAAGTAGCCCAGCACCTGGCGAGCGATGTCGTCCGGTATCAGGCTGGCGACCAACCACTTTTGTAATACGTCCTGAAACTTGGCAAACATAGGAAAGGCCGTCAGCACCGCCAAGGCCACGGTCAGCAGTGGCACCAGGGCGATGGTGGTGGTAAAGGTCAGGCTGCTGGCAGTCAGGCCCAGGCGGTCTTCGCGGAAGCGTTCGCGCAGGGTTTGAAGGGCTGGAAGCCAGGGCACATGGCGGACATCGGTCAGCCAGAGTTGGAAGCGAGGAAATAGTTGCATGGCCGGTATGATGCCACCGCCATGCAAACACCACTACCCCCCTCTTCGATCACGCCTGCTACCTCGCCTGCAATCGGCCCAACCACCCCGGTGGAAACCCATGTCCAACTTAGCCGCGCGCTGGCGGTGGGCAGCCTGCTGGGGCTAATTGTGCTCAGCCTGGTGTGGGAGCTGCTGGTGGCACCGCTGCGGCCTGGCGGCTCTTGGTTGGCGCTCAAGGCCCTGCCTTTGTGCTTGCCCATGGCCGGGCTGCTGAAAAACCGCATGTACACCTACCGCTGGGTATCCATGCTGGTATGGCTCTACTTCACCGAGGGCGTGGTGCGCGCCTGGGGCGATAAAGCGCCCAGCAACTACTGCGCGCTGCTGGAGATCGCTTTGTGCCTGATTTTGTTTGTTGCCTGCCTGATGCATGTGCGCTTGCGCCAGCGCGATGCCAAGGCTGCAGGCCTGAGCGAAGCGCCCACCACCCAACCCAGCTAAAGAACGCGTATGACCCCACCCGCTACCCTACTTCCCGCACTGCGCGCCATTGTTGGTGATACCTATGTGCTGACCGAAGGCGATTTAACTGGCTACGAGCTGGACTGGCGCAAGCGCGAGCGCGGCAAGTCGCTGGCAGTAGTGCGCCCGGCGTCCACCGCCCAGGTGGCGGCAGTCGTCCAGGCTTGTGCGGCTGCGGGGGTGAGCATCGTGCCTCAGGGCGGCAATACCGGCATGGTGGTCGGCTCCACGCCGGACGCCAGCGGCACGCAAGTCGTGCTGAGCTTGACGCGCATGAACGCCGTGCGCGCGCTCGATGGCGGCAACCTGACGATGACCGTAGAGGCCGGGTGCGTGCTGCAAAACCTGCAAGAGGTGTGCGAGAAAGCCGGTTTTTTATTCCCCTTGAGCTTGGCTTCAGAAGGCAGTTGCACCATAGGTGGCAATCTGGGCACCAATGCCGGGGGCACGCAAGTGGTGCGCTACGGCAATACGCGCGAACTGTGCCTCGGCCTGGAAGTGGTGACGGCGCAAGGCGAGGTATGGGGCGGTCTGACCGGCCTGCGCAAGGACAACACTGGCTATGACTTGCGGCATTTATTTATTGGCTCGGAGGGTACGCTGGGCGTGATTACCGCTGCCACCATGAAGCTGTATCCGCTGCCCAAATCACAACTAACGGCTTTGGCTGCAGTGCCTTCCCTGGAGGCGGCGGTGCAGCTGCTGGGCTTGGCGCATCAGCACCTGAGCGCTGGCCTGACAGGCTTTGAGGTGATGGGGCAGTTTGCGTTGAAGTTGGTCGTCAAGCATTTCCCGCAGCAGCGCGTGCCTTTTTATGAGAGCAGCCCCTACTGCGTGGTGCTAGAAAACTCGGACAACGAGTCCGACGAACACGCACGCAGCCAGTTTGAGCGCTTGCTGGAAGCCGCTATGCAGGCCGGTTGCGTCAGCGATGCCGTGGTAGCCGAAAGCATGGCCCAGGCGCGGGCGCTATGGCATATCCGCGAGAGTATTCCGCTGGCGCAGGCGCAAGAGGGGCTCAATATCAAACACGATATTTCGATTGCGGTGTCGCGCATCCCCGAGTTTGTAGCCCAGGCCGATGCGGCACTGGCACACGCCTTCCCCGGTATCCGGTTGGTGAACTACGGCCACCTGGGCGATGGCAATTTGCACTACAACGTACAGGCGCCCGAAGGCCAGGACGCCGAAAAGTTTTTGCGCGAACAGGAAGGTCCGGTCAATAGCGTGGTCTATGCGCTAGTGGACACTTATAACGGCTCCATCTCCGCAGAACACGGTATCGGCAGCCTCAAACGCGAGAAGCTGGAAAAACATAAATCGCCGGTGGCGCTGGGCCTGATGCGCTCTATTAAAACCGCACTCGATCCGCACAATATGTTTAACCCCGGCCGCATGTTGGCGCGCACTTAAACCATGCAGTCGGACAAGATCCGCTAAAGCGGCTTGATTCACGCAGCTTGGGTTCAAGTCCATCGCTCTGGGCAGCGGCCAAGAGAATACGAGCAGCTCGTGCCGCCGCCGCCCTGCACGCCTACAATTTGCCCGATAGCGAGGCACGCCGATAACCGGCATTTTTCACACCAGCAGCATCCATGACCAGCCAAACCGAGCGCCCCATCCGCCGCCAATACGAAGACCTGCTGCGCCACGCCTACACCCAAGGCGTGCACAAACAGGACCGCACCGGCACCGGCACCACCAGCGTGTTTGGTTACCAGATGCGCTTTGACCTGCGCGAGGGCTTTCCGCTGGTCACCACCAAAAAAGTGCATTTGCGCTCCATCATCCAGGAGTTGCTGTGGTTTTTGACCGGATCGGGCAATAACCACTGGCTCAAAGAGCGCGGCGTCAGCATTTGGGACGAATGGGCCAAGCCCGATGGCGACTTGGGGCCGGTCTATGGTGTGCAGTGGCGTAGCTGGCCAACGCCGGACGGCAAGCATATCGACCAGATCAGCGAATTGATGGCGACGCTAAAGAGCAATCCGGACTCACGCCGCATGATCGTCAGCGCCTGGAATGTGGCCGATTTGTCCAAAATGGCGCTCATGCCCTGCCATGCGTTTTTTCAGTTTTATGTGGCACCCGCCGATGGCCTGGGCACCAAGCCGCGCCTGAGCTGCCAGCTGTACCAGCGCAGCGCAGATATTTTTCTGGGCGTGCCCTTCAATATCGCCAGCTACGCGCTGCTCACGCACATGGTGGCTCAGCAATGCGATATGGAAGTGGGTGATTTCATTTGGACGGGTGGCGACTGTCATGTCTATAGCAACCACCACACGCAAGTGGACCTGCAGCTAAGCCGTGAGCCCCTGGCCTATCCGACGCTGCAAATCTTGCGCCGCCCGACCAGTATTTTTGACTACGCCTACGAAGACTTTGAGATGCAAGGCTACACCCCGCATCCGGCGATTTCCGCGCCGGTGGCGGTCTAAGCGCAGGCTATGCCAACCCGCCTGCACCTGATTTTTGCACGCGCTGCCAATGGTGTGATTGGCGCTAACAACACCCTGCCCTGGCACCTGCCTGAAGACCTGGCGCACTTCAAACGCCACACCCTAGGCTGCCCCGTGATCATGGGTCGAAAAACCTGGGACTCGCTGCCCCCAAAATTCCGTCCACTGCCGGGCCGCTTGAATCTGGTGGTCACGCGCCAATCAGATTGGCAAGCCCAAGGCGCGCAGGTCGCGGCCTCCTTGCAAGATGCATTGGCGCACTGCGGCGATGCGCCTGATGCCTGGGTCATAGGCGGCGCACAAATCTACGCCCAAGCCTTGGCGTTGGCGCACAGTGTGGTCGTGACCGAAATAGATGTACAGGTGCAAGGCGATGCCTTCGCGCCCGAGTTGGGCAGCCCATGGCGCGAGATACGCCGCGAAAGCCATGTTTCAGCGACCGGACTGGCCTACAGTTTTGTGAATTACCAGCGCGCCACGCTGCTTTGAACCATGCAATTTGCCACTTGGAACGTGAATTCTTTAGCCGTGCGCCTGCCCCAGGTGCTGGACTGGCTTATTGCCAACCCGGTCGATGTGCTAGCTCTGCAAGAGACCAAACTCACCGACGATAAATTCCCGCACGAGGCCTTTGCGCAGGCCGGATACCGGGCGCAGTGGTTCGGGCAAAAAACCTATAACGGCGTAGCCATGCTGACCAAAGCCGAGGCCACCGACGTGGTGAAAAACATTCCCGGTTTTGAAGACGAACTGGCGCGTGTGATCACTGGCACCGTGCAGGGTGTTCGCGTAATCGGCGCGTATTTTCCCAACGGCCAGGCGCCGGGTAGCGATAAGTTTGAATACAAAATGGAATGGCTGAAGGCCTTGCGCACCTGGGTCAAGGTCGAACTGGCGGCGTATCCGCAATTGCTGCTTATGGGCGACTACAACATCACCTTTGACGATGCCGATGTCTGGGACCCAGAAGGCATGCGCGAACAAATCCACTGCACCGAGGAAGAGCGTTACCACCTGCGGGCGCTGGTGGCCATGGGCTTGCACGACAGCCTGCGCCTGTTCCCACAGCCGCCCAAAAGCTATAGCTGGTGGGACTACCGCGACATGGCCTTTCGCCGCAACCGGGGCCTGCGCATTGACCACATTCTCATCAGCCAGTCCCTGCGCGAGCGCGCGTGCGCCTGCGCCATCGACAAAACTCCCCGCAAAAACGAAAGGCCCAGCGACCACACGCCTGTTGTGCTGACACTAGTTGGCGCGGACGCGCAATAACCAAACCGCGTCACTTCCATCAACGAGAGCGGCGCGGCAGTTCCCTGTGTGCCCAAGCGAATACGGGCAAGCAAGTCATGGCTTGCATCGCGGCGAAGGCCGAGAATTTATTCTTCCGGCGACAGTGCAAATTTTTTGTCTAAACCCAGTTCCTGGATTTTGCGGGTAATCGTATTGCGGCCAATGCCCAGCTTGGTGGCCGCTTCGATGCGACGGCCACGGGTGTTGGTGAGTGCGGCCTGAATCATGCGCGCCTCAAAGCGGCGAGTCAACGTGTCCCAGACCTCGACGTGACCGGTGCGCAGCAATGTCAGCGCTTCGTCTTCAAGTTCGACTTCCCAGCCGGTCAGCGGGGACGGCGCAGCGGGTGCGCGACCCAGCGTGTCGGACGTCGGCCAGGCCAAAGGCGCAACGTCGACCGCAGTACTGGCGTTTGGCATTGCGGCCGATGGACTTAAGGGTTCCGCATAGCCGTTGGCACGCACCACGGCGGTGCCATCGGGCGCAGTATCGGGCGTGGCTTGCGATGCGCTCTGGTGCTTGTACACACCAAATTCGGGCGGCAGATCTTTGGGCTCAATCACTTGGGCTGGTGCCATAACGGTTAGCCAGTGGCACATATTTTCCAATTGGCGCACGTTGCCGGGGAAGGCAAAGTTTTCGATGGCCGCCAGCGCGCTATCGGCAATGCGTTTAGGCTCCACACCTAGCTGCTTGGCGCTGTGCTGCAAAAAATGGCGGGTGAGCATGGGAATGTCCGCGCGGCGCTCGCGCAGCGCCGGTAAGCGCAAGCGGATGACATTGAGGCGGTGAAACAAGTCTTCGCGAAACGCGCCTTGCTGCACGCGCAGCTCCAGGTCTTGGTGCGTCGCAGCGATCACACGTACATTGGCTTTGATAGCGCTGTGGCCACCCACCCGATAAAAATGGCCGTCGCTGAGCACGCGCAGCAAGCGGGTTTGCAGCTCGAAGGGCATGTCGCCTATTTCGTCCAAAAACAGGGTGCCTTCGTCGGCCTGCTCAAAGCGCCCGCGCCGCTGCGCCTGTGCGCCGGTAAAGGCGCCGCGCTCGTGGCCAAAGAGCTCACTCTCCAACAGCTCTTTAGGAATCGCCGCGGTGTTGATCGCCACAAAAGGGCCACTGGCACGCGGCGAATGCTTGTGCAAGGCACGGGCCACCAGCTCTTTGCCCGAGCCCGATTCGCCGGTAATCATGACGGTGACATTGCTTTGGCTTAAGCGACCTATCGCGCGAAACACATCCTGCATGGCCGGCGCCTGGCCTAACATTTCGGGGGTGTCGGCCATGCGCTCTTCGGCAAACTCTTCGCGCTGGCTTTCCTGTACCGCCCGGCGTATGAGTTCGACGGCTTTGGGCAAGTCAAAGGGCTTGGGCAAGTATTCAAACGCGCCGCCTTGAAATGCGCTAACAGCGCTGTCCAGGTCGGAAAAAGCGGTCATGATGATGACTGGCAGGCCTGGGTGTTTGGCCTTAACTTTGTCCAGCAAATCCAGACCCGAGCCGCCTGGCATGCGGATGTCGCTGACCAAAATTTGCGGTACTTCATCATCGCTGCTGAGCGCAGCCAGCACGTCACGGGCATTGGAAAAACTCCGCGTTGGGAGCTGTTCGCGCAACAAGGCTTTTTCCAGCACAAAGCGTATGGACTGGTCATCATCTACGATCCAAATCGGCTTCATCGGCGTGCTTTCTTTTTTGTTTCCAACTACGGTAACGGGATCAATATTTTGAAATCCGTTCGGCCTGGCTGGCTATCGACCTCGATCTGGCCATGGTGCTGCTGTACAAAGGTTTGCGCCAATGTCAGCCCCAGACCGGAGCCGCCGTCTCTGCCCGAAACCAGGGGGTAAAAGATGCGGTCCTTGATCGAATCGGGTACGCCCGGTCCGTTGTCGATGACATGCAATTCCAGTGCCAGCCTGTAGCGCATTTTTCCGAACGTGACCTGGCGCGCAATACGGGTACACAAAGTTAGTTGCGCATCGCCCTGGGCCATGCGCTCGGCCAGGGCTTGGCAGGCATTGTGTGCAATATTGAGCACGGTCTGAATGAGCTGTTCTACATCGCCGCGAAATTCGGGAATGGAAACATCGTAATCGCGCATCACCCGCAAACCCTTGGGAAATTCGGCCACGATGAGGGAGCGCACCCGTTCACACACTTCATGGATATTGACATCACCCACCATGTGCGGGCGGCGGTGCGGCGCCAGCAATCGGTCTACCAGGGTTTGCAGGCGGTCTGCTTCGCGGATGATGACTTGGGTGTACTCACTCAGACCACTGGCGGCGATTTCCATCTCCAGCAATTGCGCCGCACCGCGTATGCCACCTAGCGGGTTCTTGATCTCGTGGGCCAGGTTGCGTATCAATTCTTTGTTCGCTAAGGCCTGCTGCGCCAGACGTTCTTCGCGGTCCTGGCGCGTTTGCTGCTCTTGGGGCACCAGTTCCACCACAAAATAGCCTTTGGTATCGGCGTCGGTCACGATCACATGGACGGGCAGTAGATCCTGTCCGTTGCGGCGCAAAAATCCGTCGTAACGCAAGGCAGCAAACGCATGGTGCGAAGCCCCGGCTAGTGCATCGCGCAGCGCTGCGGGTTCGCTAAACACATCGGCCAGACTAGCGCCCACAATGGCACGGCGCGAAATGCCCAGTGCGTCCTCGAGTGCCGCATTGGAAAACACCACCTTCGCGTCGACTTGCACTACGGCCACCAGACTGGCCAGCAGATCAAAGCTTTGGTAATGCGGGGTGTGTGCCATCGGTTTAGGG
This sequence comes from Rhodoferax sp., assembly GCA_040400575.1. GTDB lineage: Bacteria > Pseudomonadota > Gammaproteobacteria > Burkholderiales > Burkholderiaceae_C > Allorhodoferax. Next base: position 21,640 of record JBBAPX010000019.1, on the reverse strand, counting down.
CGTGCTGGCGAGGCCACCGGGCAAGCGCCCGATTTCGCGGCGCAGGCTGACGATGTCCGCTTCGGTCCTGTCCAGGCGGGCTTTTAGTTCAGCTTTGCGATCCAGGTATTTTTGATAGTTGCGGGTTTCAGGGCCCAGTTTTTCAGGCTCGCCGCCCTGGTATTCCTGTTTGATCTCGGCCAGCTGGCTTTGGGCCTTTTTCAGCTCAGATTCCAAAATGCTTCGCGCCTCGAGGTCTTTAGTGCGCTGCGCCGGTGCATCCTGTCGAGCCGCGGGACGCGCTAGCTTAGGGCCGGATGCTTTGTCGGCGGGCACCATGCTGACATTACCCGTGGTGATCAGAGTACAGGTTTTTTCCTGGGCACGGGTGACCATATTGGTGTATTCGATACCGCAGCGGTATATGCGGTCCTGCGCAGCTGCGCCGCTGCCAGCTATCGCGGCAAGCAGCAGCACAAGGCCAGGAAACAAAAATGTGGGGACCGCCACGCTGTTCCATAAAAAAAGACGGCCGCAGCCGTCTTTTAGTGCCAGGCCTTGCGATGCCACCGCCAGACGTACAAGCGGATGCCTGCCAGCCTGAGCGGTGCGTCGCAAAGACGCCATTACAGGGAATAATACATATCAAATTCAATAGGATGGGTGGCCTGGCGCAGACGCGTCACTTCGCCCATTTTGAGTTCGATATAGGCTTCGAGCATGCTTTGGGTGAATACGCCGCCCTTGGTCAGGAAAGCATGGTCGGCAGCCAGGCAGTCCAGCGCCTGGTCCAGGCTGTGGCAGACGGTGGGGACCATTGCGTCCTCTTCGGGCGGCAGGTGGTACAGGTCTTTAGTGGCCGCTTCGCCAGGGTGGATTTTGTTCTCCACACCGTCCAAGCCCGCCATCATCAGCGCCGAGAAGCCCAAGTAGGGGTTCATCAGTGGATCGGGGAAGCGTGCCTCGATGCGCCGACCTTTGGGGTTGGCCACAAAGGGGATACGGATCGATGCCGAGCGGTTGCGCGAGGAATAGGCCAGCTTGACCGGTGCCTCATAGCCGGGAACCAGACGCTTGTAGCTGTTGGTACCCGGGTTGGTGATGGCGTTGAGGGCGCGGGCGTGCTTGATGATGCCGCCGATGTAGTACAGCGCGAAATCGGACAAACCCGCATAGCCGTCACCGGCGAACAGGTTTTTGCCGTCTTTCCATATGGATTGGTGCACATGCATGCCCGAGCCATTGTCGCCAACGATAGGCTTGGGCATAAAGGTGGCGGTTTTGCCGAAGTTGTGGGCCACGTTTTGCACCACGTACTTCAGGATCTGGGTCCAGTCGGCGCGCTGCACCAAGGTGCTGAACTTGGTACCAATTTCGTTTTGACCGGCGCCAGCCACTTCGTGATGGAACACTTCGACGGGTATGCCGAGTTGCTCCAAAATGAGCGACATTTCAGCGCGCATGTCTTGGGTGCTGTCCACCGGGGGCACGGGAAAGTAGCCGCCTTTGACGGTGGGGCGGTGCCCTTTATTGCCGCCGTCCATGACTTTGCCGCTGTTCCAAGGTGCTTCGGCTTCATCGATTTTGAAGAAAGTACCCGACATATCGGTGTGCCAGCGTACATCGTCAAAAATGAAGAATTCAGGCTCGGGTCCGAAGAAGGCGGTGTCGCCAATGCCAGAGGCCTTGAGGTAGGCTTCGGCGCGCTTGGCGATGGAGCGCGGGTCGCGGTCATAGGCCTTGCCGTCGCTGGGCTCGACCACGTCGCAGCTCATGAACAGGGTGGTCTCTTCAAAGAAGGGGTCGATGTTGGCGGTATTGGCATCGGGCATGAGTTGCATGTCCGAGGCTTCAATGCCCTTCCACCCAGCAATCGACGAGCCATCAAAGGCGTGGCCCGATGTGAATTTGTCTTCATCAAAATGCGAGATCGGCACGGTCACGTGCTGCTCCTTACCACGGGTGTCGGTGAAGCGGAAGTCAACAAACTTGACTTCATTTTCTTTCACCATCTTCATCACATCTGCGACGGTCTTGGCCATCAAATACTCCTGTTGCACGGTTATAAAAGGGGATTGTGTTTGAGTGTTCGCAGTTTCTATGCCAGCGGGTGGTCAGCCGGCATAAAACGCTTTCTCCGCCCTACATTTTGCCTTGTCCGAAGGACGGTCCGATGATTTAGGAAATGGTGGTTTTTGGGTGAAGCTCTTTAAAGGTGCATTATTGCACCGAATAAGTGCATTTCTTATGCGGGGCGGCGTATGGCTTTACTTGCGCACCAATTCAGGGCCCAATTCAACACCAAAGGCTGCCAAGCCATTTTTCAGCGTTTCAAAGGCCGGCCCGGCCGCCTCGGGTGCGCCTTTGACACCTAACTCAATGTGTCGCCCGTACTGCGGATGGTCCACGCTGGGCAAACTGAACACCTTGACCGGGTACGCGTCCTGCACGCTCTGCATCAGTGGCGTCAGCGTCGCTTCCATAGCGCCCATCACGATGACAGACAACTCCACATGGGCGTCGCGAGTGAAATGCGCTGGGTAATGGGTGTCCAACACCCACTCCATCATCGGCCAGGCCATGACCGGAAAACCAGGCACAAAATGCACGGCGCCCGCACCCTGCCCCTGGCAGCTAAAACCGGCGATCTTGTTATAGGGGTTGGGAATCAGTGTGGCGCCTTGGGGGAATCGGCCCATATCCAAGCGGTGAATATTGTCCGCGCGGTCCGGCTCGAAAGCGTGGCCGTTTTCCAAAGCAATGTCGCGCATGCGCTCCCAGATCAGATCACGCGCTGCAGTGTGCAGTTGCAGGGGCAAGCCCAGGGCCTTAGCAGCGCATTGGCGGGTATGGTCATCGGGCGTCGCGCCTATGCCGCCGAAAGAAAACACCACATCTCCGCTGGCAAACGCATCGGCCAGCTTTGCGGTGATGCGCTGCGGCTCGTCGCCCAGGTAATGTGCATAGGCCACCTGCAAGCCGCGCGCGCTCAATAGCTCAATGGCTTTAGGCAGGTGCTTGTCGCTGCGTTTGCCTGAGAGTATTTCGTCGCCGATGATGATGAGGCCAAAGTGCATGTGCGCTTAAGGAATAGGCGGCAGCTCGGGTGCCAGGGAGTTGGGGTGCGAGGGCAGTGGATCGACCTGGGTCAATGGCCGCGTCGGAACAAACATACTGGCCTCGTGCTCGGCGCGCAAAGCCTCCAAGGCGGCCAGACAGTAGTGGACAAACCATAGCGACGCAAACACAAAGACCACGGTGTACAGCCACACTGACAAAGGCAATAAAAGCGGCGCCATGGCAATCGCCATCAAGCCCATAGACCAGAGCAGACTGGGCGTAGCGCCTAAAAACCCGACGACAAAGCCCATGATAATCAGCTCACTTTTATGGGTGGTCAAAATAGTTTGCCGTTCGGCACTGCTGGCATGGTCTGCCAGCGCATCAAAGGCCATGACGCGGTATGTCAGCCAAGCCCAAATCGCCGGCGGAATGAGCAGTACCAGGGGCGGCACTATCCACATCGGTGCTGTGACGATGGTGGCGACCAGCGCCAAGGCACAGGAAATCAGGGCCCAGCCCAGGCTGGCGACAAAAGAGGCGCCATGGCGACGCTCTAGTGCAGGAAAGCGGCGGCTGGCCACCACACGCACCAAGCCAGGCGTCATTAGGGCAGAGACGAGTAACACCGTACACACTACGACCAAGGGCGTCAGCACCACAATCAGTATCAAAGGCGCGAGCATCGCTTTGAGTGCGGGCAGCCCCACTGCGGCCAACCAGGCCGCTATGGTAGTGACAAACACAGAAGCATCGAGCATGCCAAGCATGGCTTCCTGTGCGCTTTGCCAGAAAAAATAAGCCAGCAAACTGGCAGCGCCCATTGCCAAAAGCAAAGGCAGCAGCGACAAGAGGATGACCTTGGGGTGCAGGCAGTACAAGACCGCCCGCCAAAAGGAAGAAATCAGCAAAACCATAGACGCCTCCTTGACTTACCGCATTGTCAACGAGAAACCTTAGGCCCGTCCGACCAAACGCAAGACACCACGCCATTGTTGCGACCAGAAACCATGGCCATAGTCACGGCCCTGCTCCACCTGGTCACGCACACCGGTGGCGGGATAGGCCAGGGTGAAATCAGCAGTACCAAAAAGCATGTCCCAGCAGGGCAGCAATACGCCAAAGTTGCAGCCGCCTAAAACCGCCGGTGCGCCATTCGCAATAGGCGGCTGACTTTCATGGCCAATGCCAATAGCATGGTGCATGCGGTGAAAGCGCGGGCTCACCCACAGGCGTTCACCCAAGTGGCCAAACCAGAGGCGCAAATTGGCATGTTGCAAGTTTTCGCTCAGTTGCATGAATGCCACCAAGGCCACAAACTGGCCCGGCGCCACGCCGATCAGCACCGCCAAAAACACAAAAAAAACATCGCGCAAGACGTCGTCTAACAGATGGTTGCGGTTGTCGCTCCACATGGTCATCTGGCGCTGCGCATGGTGCAGCGCATGCAGCTTCCACCACCAATGGAACTGGTGCTGGGCGCGGTGATACCAGTAGCTGAAAAAATCAAATACCAGCAAGTACAAAACAAAACTGACCAGTGCATGGCCCGTCACTGCCGGCCAGATATCGTCCAGGTGAAAAGTCGTAAGCCCCCCGACACGCAATGTGCCGATGACGCTGTCCAATAAAGGATCTAGGGTGAAAAACAAGACCAGGCGAAACAGACCTAGACGGTGCAAAAGCGTGTACAAAATATCGGTACGTATAGTGGCAACATCGACCACTGGCTCGACGGGGCGCCAGCGCTGCAAAGGACCGATGACACTGACGAGGACGGCGATTTCCAGCAGACCGACTAGCAGCCATTCAGTAGCGCCAAAAGCCAGGTCCAAATGAGCGCCAAAGCCCAGAGCAAACACCGCAGGCTGGATACAGGCCTCGAATAGCCAGGCCTGCAAAGAGGCAAATAGTTCCATCAAGGGTTCCATTTCGAGCTGCTATCTTGGATGGGCCGCAATCCAGGCCCGGTAATCGGGGTGGCTGCGCAAGGTGGCAAAGCAAAAACCACGCTCTTTGAGGCCCACGATCAGCGGCTCTAAGGCGGCAGGAGCCCAGGCGTCTTTGCGCGACCAGATGCCCAGATGCGCCATGAGAATGTCTCCACTGCGGATGTTGCGCAGTGCTTGGGCCAGCAGCGCTTGATTGCTGAATTTTTCGCTCGGCAGTTCGTCGCCCAGAAAACCGGCATCGGCCCAGCCCACATGCGCAAAACCGCAGGCGCGGGCAGCGGCCAGCAAGGCGGGCGAGGTTTTGCCGCCTGGCGCACGGAACAAAGGCAAGCTGGGCTCTCCCGTGAGCGCGCTCAAGCGCGTGGCCGAGGCCTTCAACTGCGCGCAGTATTGCGCGGCGCTGTAATCCATTTTGCGGCCCGACTGGCTGCCCGCCGAGGGCTGCACTAAAAATTGCGCGCCGTCAGCGCCGTCTGGAAGGTCCGCGCGCCAGACCACATGATCAAAGGTGTGGGATGCAAAACTATGCCCCTCCTGGCCGCGCTCACGCCACCAAGGCGCCCAATGCTCGCCCAGGCTGCCATCGCCCGTTTGGGTCCGCTCATGGGCCGCGAAAAATGTCACTTTGACCTGGTGTTTGCGCAAGGTATCAGCGATAAAAGGGGCCACTGCCATGTGGCCGGTGTCCAGGGTCAGGTACACCGGTTTTTTGCAATCGCTTTGGCCCCAGGCAAGCCCAGCTAAAGGTATTGCCAGAACCGCGATGGCGGTGCCGCGAAAGCTTGCAAGCCGGCCGTAGGCACGGCTGCGCAACGCCGTGGCAACTAACGGGGTGCGTGGTCCAGCGTCCATACACCATGCGGCGAGCGTCCCACCGCCACTTGCTGCACCACTTTGCGCGTGGTGGTGTCAATCACCGTGAGTTTTTTAATCCAGCGGGAGGTCACGTAGATGTAGCGCCCGTCCGCTGATAAATCCATGCAATCGGGCCCGCCCGGTGCAGTGTAGGTATCGACCACGGCCAAGGTCTGATAGTCGATTTTGCTAATCGTATTGGCCACGCGGTTGCTGACCAAGACATGGCGCTTGTCCCCAACATTACGAAACGCATGGGCGGCCGCTCCGGTCTTGATGGTTTTGACCAGTTTGGGCGCCGCTTTGCTCAGCGCATACACCGCCACACCATTGCCGCCGGTCATCCCGATCAACAGCGTTTTATCGTCCGGCGTACCAAACACATCGGCCGGCAGCGAGCCGGTTTTCACGCGCCACTTGATGCTTTGGCTGGCCAGGTCGATCACCACCAATTCATCGCTTTCCTGCATGGTGGCATAGGCCAGGGTGCTGCTGCTGTCGATCCAGACATGGCTCGGTGTTTTGCCGGTCGAAATGCGTTTGGCCAGCGTCATATCACTGCCGTTCCAGTGATAAACGTCCACATGGTTAAGGCGGTTACCCACCGTGACCAACCATTTCATGTCCGGGGAAAAACGCAGGTGGTAGGGGTCCGAAATACCGTTCACCGTGCGCTGCACGGCGGCGGTACGGGGATCTAAAAACAGCAAAGAATCGCCCACCGCATTGGCGACAATGAGGGATTTTTCGTCCGGCGTCAGGTACAAATGGTGCGGCTCTTTGCCGGTAGGAATCTTGTGCGTCTCTTTCCAGGTGGTAGGGTCAATCACGCTCACTGTGGCATCTAGCGAGTTGAGAACGAAGATCGGTGGGGATTTGTCACTTGCACTGGCCATCGCAGTGCAAAAAAAACAGGCCAGAGGCAACCAACGGGTCCAACAGTTCAACGATTTCACAAAAGCCTTATTTGTCTACAGCGTCCAAGTGTAACGGGCGGGGCGATTTACCCGTCATGGTTCGGGCTCTTCAGGCTGGTGCAAGCAGTGCCAGTTGCGCCGGCCAAAGCCAGCACCACTGCCCCGGCGCCAGATCCGCAGGCAGGGATAAACCGCCTATCTGCGATCGATGCAAACCTTCCACCCGATTCCCAACCGCCGCCAGCATGCGCTTGACCTGGTGGTATTTGCCCTCGGTCAGGGTGAGCCGAAGGTGCAAAGGGCCCACCGCCTCGCAAGCGGCAGCACGCACCGCTTTGGGGTCATCGTCCAGCACCACGCCGCCAAGTAAACGGGCGATTTGGCTGTCATCCAAAGGGTGTTTGACCGTCACCTCATAGACCTTGGGCACATGGTGGCGCGGTGAACTCATCCGGTGAATGAACTTGCCGTCGTCGGTGAGCAAGAGCATGCCGGTGGTGTCTTGGTCCAGCCGCCCGACCGCTTGCACGCCTTGCACCGCGGCTTTTTGGGGCCGCGTACGTAAAGGCGAGGGCAAGAGCGTGTAAACACTGGGGTAGGTCGATGGCTTTTGCGAGCATTCGGTACCCGCAGGTTTGTGCAAAAGAATGTAAGCCTTGTCGCAATAGGGCCAGTCCACGCCCTGCACCCGAAAGCGCAGACCCGACGCCTCGAACTGCGCCGCTGCGTCGATGCAATTGCGGGCGAGGCCACCCTCAGGGCTGTCGTACACCTGCACATAGCCCTGCTGGATCAGCCCGGCGCACACCCGTCGGGTGCCAAAACCCTGGCTGTATAAAACCTCTTGAAGCTGCATCGGGCCAATGTCACCGGGAACCTCCACAAAAAACGCACCCTGCGGTGCGTTAAGCGGGACGGTCCGGCGGTCTATTTATTTTTGATCTTGCCGCGCGGGATCACGGCGGTGGTGATGGTCGCGCGCACCGGCTCTGCGCCACTGGGTGCTTTGGGGGGTGAGGTATCCTTCTTGGGCTTTTTGGCCTCTTTATTGGTTTTTTGTTGACCTTTGGCCATGGCGTGATCTCCTGTGCAAAGTTGGTAGTGAAAGCCCGTTTCAGTGTAACCGCCCTATGTCCGACGCCACCCGCCCCTTTATCACCATAGCCGAGGCCGAGGTGGACATCAGCGCCATTCGCGCCCAGGGCGCTGGCGGGCAAAACGTCAACAAAGTCTCCAGCGCCATCCATTTGCGCTTTGACATTCCCGCCTCGTCGCTGCCGGAGGATGTTAAGGAGCGCTTATTGGCACTACGCGACAAGCGCATTACGGCAGACGGCGTGCTGATCATCAAGGCGCAAGGCCATCGCACCCAGGATATGAACCGACTGGACGCCTACGCCCGCTTACAAGATATGGTGCAAAGCGTGGCCCTGCCACCCAAGCCGCGCCGCGCCACGCGCCCGACGCGCGCCTCCAAAGAGCGGCGACTGCAAGACAAAAGCCAGCGCAGCGCCATCAAGGAATTGCGCGGCAAGGCGCTGGATTAGGCGGGGGCCCGGCTCTAAGGGCTAACCCTGTACTTGCGCCCGGCGGGGGCTACCTACAATGGGCTCCTCACCGCCCAATGCCCCGCCCACCCCGACCGCCATGCCAAAAACTACAGAAGCCCCCAAGGACCTGCCCGAGCGCGTCATCAAAAAATACCCCAATCGGCGCTTGTATGACACCCACACTTCCAGCTACATCACCTTGGCCGAAATCAAACAACTGGTCATGGACCACAAAGTCTTTTCCGTGGTCGATGCCAAGACCTCTGAAGACCTGACGCGCAGCATCCTCTTGCAAATTATTTTGGAAGAAGAGGCCGGTGGCTCACCCATGTTTACCGCGCCGGTACTGGCCAATATCATCCGCTTTTACGGCCATTCGATGCAGGGCTTTATGGGCGGCATCATGGAAAAAAATATGCAAACCCTGATGGAAATGCCAGTACCGATCGTGCCCGGCGTGATGGGTAGCAATGTATTCCAGCAAATGCAGGAACAAATGCAAAAGCAAACCGAGCAATTTCTGGGTACTTTCGGTATCAAGCGCTAAGCGCTGCCTTGTGCGCCCTGGCGGGCGCCCCTCTATTTTTGTCAGCACACTTCATGACCGTTCAAACCATCGCCGGCCCCAGCGCAGCGCGCGCCCCCACCGTGGGCTTTGTAAGCCTAGGATGTCCAAAAGCCCTCACGGACTCCGAACTCATACTCACGCAGCTAAGCGCCGAGGGCTACCAGACCTCTAAAACCTTTGCCGGCGCCGACCTTGTCATCGTCAACACCTGCGGCTTTATTGATGACGCGGTGAAAGAAAGCCTGGACACGATTGGCGAAGCCCTGGCCGACAACGGGCGCGTGATCGTCACTGGTTGCCTGGGCGCTCGCGCAGACAGCGAGGGCAACAATCTGGTGCGGCAAATGCACCCCAAGGTGCTGGCCGTTACCGGCCCGCATGCCACCCAAGAAGTCATGGACGCGGTGCACCTGAACCTGCCCAAGCCGCACGATCCATTTATCGATCTGGTGCCGCAGGGCTTTGGGATTGCCGGCATCAAGCTCACGCCGCGCCACTATGCGTATTTGAAAATCAGCGAAGGCTGTAACCATCGTTGCACCTTTTGCATCATTCCCTCTATGCGCGGCGACCTGGTATCGCGCCCGATCGGCGATGTGCTCAATGAAGCGCGCGCGCTATTTGACGGCGGCGTCAAAGAACTGCTGGTGATTAGCCAGGACACCTCGGCCTACGGCGTAGATACACAGTACCGCACTGGTTTTTGGGATGGCAAGCCGATTAAAACCCGCACCTTTGAATTGGTCCAAGCGCTCGGTGAAATTGCCGCGCCCTACGGGGCTTGGGTGCGCTTGCACTATGTTTACCCCTACCCCACGGTAGACAAACTGCTGCCGCTGATGGCACAAGGCAAAGTGCTGCCCTATTTGGATATTCCGCTGCAACACAGCCACCCCGATGTGCTCAAGCGCATGAAGCGCCCGGCCAGTGGCGAGCGCAACCTGGAGCGCATTGCCGCCTGGCGCGAAGCCTGCCCCGAGCTGGTGGTGCGCAGCACCTTTATTGCAGGTTTCCCAGGTGAGACCGAGGCCGAGTTTGAACACCTGCTGGAGTTTGTGCGCGAAGCCCAAATCGACCGCGCCGGTTGCTTTGCTTACAGCGCAGTCCACGGCGCCAGCGCCAACGACCTGCCGGGCATGCTGCCCCTGGAACTGCGCGAGGAGCGCCGCTCGCGCTTTATGGCAGTCGCCGAAGAAGTGTCGGCCGAGCGCCTGCGCCGGCGGATTGGCGCCACCATGCAAGTGCTGGTGGATTCAGCCCCCGGTCTGGGCAAAAAAGGCGGCATAGGCCGCAGCTACGCCGACGCGCCGGAAATCGACGGCGTGGTGCGCCTACTACCTCCAGAAAAAATCAGCAAAACCCTCAAAGTGGGTGAATTCACCCGCGCCCGCGTCGTCGGCACGCAGGGGCATGATTTGGTGGCCTTGCCGATTTAAGCGCTGCCAGTCACTTGGGGCTTAACCAAAATCGGCCGCCTGCGCCATGGCCCCCATGCGCTTGGAAATGGCTTGGAATTGCTCTACTGTCTGCGAAATAATGTCCTGCACGCTGCTGACCTGATGGATCAGACCGGCAGACTGGCCCGCTAGCGCGGGTGCGGCGTTCATGTCGCCGCCGAAATACACTTTTTGAATACCTAAGAAGCTTTCTGGCCCCATGAGGCCCGCTTCGTGAATCACTTGGGTGAAATCGGTCTTGAGGGCACGGATGCACGGGCTGGCCTTGGTATTGAGCATCCAGGTGCCGGTCGTAGCGGCGCCCACAATCGCCTCTTTGTAATGGGCGTGCACCGGGCTCTCCAGGCTGGCGACAAAGCGGGTGCCCATCTGGATACCCTCGGCGCCCAGCGCAAAAGCCGCCGCCATGCCCCGGCCATCGACGATGCCACCTGCAGCAATCAAGGGAACATCCACTTTCTCGCGTATCGCCTGCAAGAGCACCAGGGTGCTGACCTCCTCGGGGTTTTTAAAGCCACCGCCCTCGCCGCCTTCCACTACCAGACCATCAACGCCAGCTTCCACGCATTTAAGTGCCATCTCCACCGTAGGCACCGCGTGGTAGACCACGATGCCCGCTGCTTTGAGCGGCGCGATGAACTTGGCCGGGCTGCCCGCCGACGTGGTAACAAAGCGGATGCCAACTTCGCAGACAAAGCGCAACATGGCTTCGTCTTTGAGAAAGCGAATGGGCAGATTCACCCCAAACGGCAGGCCGCTATCGACCATGGCGCGGATTTCGCGCTGGCAGTTTTCGGTTTCACCCGACGAGGTTTCGATAATGCCCAAACCACCGGCCCGGGATACGGCGCTGGCCAAGGGGCTGCGCGCAATCCAGCCCATAGGGGCTTGGACGATGGGATAACGGGCGCCGGTATGGGCTAGGAGACGGTTCATGCAAATGCCTTTGTTCTGCGGGGCACATCGCCCAGTTGGAGGAGGATAAACCAGTGCAAGGTCCGCGATGGCACCAAGATGACAGGCTTGAAAAGGCGGGTTTGCGCGCGGTACCCAACGCGCGCTAGCCACCCCAGCGCTTGTTCGGCCCCGTGCTTTTCAAGACAGCGACAATAGAGGGCTATGACGGACCATTACAGCGCCTTGGGCCTGCGCGGCAGCGCCAGCATCGCCGACATCAAAAAGGCGTTTCGCCAACTTGCCGCCACCTACCACCCTGACCGCAATAGCGACCCGGATGCCCCGGCACGTTTTCGTTCGGTGCAGCAAGCCTATGAAGTGCTCAGCGACGAGACCCAACGTCAGGCCTACGACGACAACCGCCGCCGCAACTTGCTCGATGACCCGCTGCACACCGCGCGCGAGATCTGGAACCCCTATTTAGACAAACTGCTGCAAAGCCGCTGACTATCCATTTATGAAAATATCGTCCTATTTCGCGCTATTGCGCTCCAGCTATGAAGCGGAAATCAATGACATGGCCTTTGACTCCGAAGGCAAAAACGTGCTGCGTCAGCGCCTGGCCCAGCGCCGTAAAGAACTGCCCTTTTTACGCCAGATGATGGCCAGCGCCCCGGAAATGGTGGCCATCGTCTTCCACCAGGGCATGCGCTTTAGCAAACCGGCGCTGATGGACGCGCTGGTGGCCAAAGACCCAAGCCAATTACCTGATTGGACCGCTCTCTCGACCCATGTGAGTCTTGAGCCCTGGGCCGTCGGCCTGGCAGAGGAACTGCGCAAAGACCCGGCGGGCGACACGCTGATGGTGCTGGCAGCGGGCATGGAATACCTGTTCCACCATACGCCTGCTGCCGTAGCTGCGAGTGACGATGAGGACGAAGAAAAGCAAGGCGAGGACCAAGATTCTGAGGAAGAAAAAGAAGCCCGCGCTGCCGAAGAAGCGGGTAATGATTGGATGGCCGAACAAGGCTTTGACCGCAAGGAATGAAGCCTGCGCAACGAATTGACAGAGGAAAATCCATGAGCCAACATCTTGCATTGATTTCTAAAACCCAAAGCCTGATTGCTGCGGGCGATATCTCAGGCGCCGAATCGGCACTGGTCGAATTGGCCGACGCCGAGGGCGACAGCGCCTTGATGGTGGTGCTGGAGCAACTGCCACCCAAAGATATCTTGGCCGTCATCCGCGAATACGACACTTCCAAAGAATCGGTGGTCAATCTACTGGTCTCGCCCCAGCAGTTTGCGCGCGCCGTGGTGATCGAAAAACAATACAAAGACCTCTCGCGCACCCATTTGCGTGGCATGGTCAACTCGGTCATCTTTCGGGCCGGCGGCGACCCGGTGGAATTCCTCACCGCCATTGGCGATCTGGAGGGCGGCAGCGAAGCGCTGGCTGATTATTTTGCCGAACGCTGGAGCCGCGTGGAGGCCTTTGCGCGCACCGGTTTGTTTGACACGGCCGAGGACGACGGCGACATGATTTCCGAGGCCGACCTGTACGCCAATGCTTATGCCAAGCCGCGTATCGATGAGGACGAAGTGGCGGACCAGGACTGGATGCAAATGGCCTACACCCTGCGCTACCAATGCGTGGACTTGTTCATCGAAACCTTGCTGGTGCTGCGCGCCAAAGCCCGCGCCTTTGAGGCTGGCCGCGGCGAAGAGTTTGAGTTGGATGAGGACGACGGCAAAGTGGAAACCGGCGACACCGACAGAGGCAAGGCGACCCCTGCCGCCCTGGACGCCGATGAAGAGTCGGCGATTTAGTCCGTGGTCAACAATTCCCTTTCACATAGGAGTTTTGCGCCATGACGGCCAAGGCCGACGCACCAGTTACCGGTGGTATGGGCGCTGCCAATGGCGGCATAGCGCTGTTTGACGAGCGCCCATTTTTTGAAAAAGCGCTTGCCTATGGTGTCGCCCACGGCCTGATCGGCGGCGAGCGCCTGGACGCCCTGCGCATCGAAGCGCCCAAAGGCATGGTGCAAATTGCGCGCTATTTCGGCACCGAGTATTTGCGCCCGGATCTGGAAAAAGCGCGCGAGCGCATCGTTAATTTAGTGAGCCTCTATTTGCAAGAGAGCTGCGAAGGCGATCTACAGCGCGCGGCGCAAGCGCTGCGCGATCACTCGCTGCTATCGCGCTCTAAAGGCGGCTCCGACATGCTCAAAGCCATGATTGCCATGCCACAGAACACCCACTTCGGCATGCAGGACGGACGTGGCTTTAGCGACGAACACATTCCCGTGCTAGAGCGCTGGAGCCTGCGCAACCATGCCGACTACCGCGCAGAGCGTGCCAAGCGGGACCAGGTCGCCCGCGTGATGGATGCGGCTGTTTGGTGCGCGCAGCAATGGGAGCTAGACATTGACACCTTGCACGAAGAAGCCCCGGACGCCGAGGCCGTCTTGCGCACGGCTCTGCTTTGGTCACTGGCCAAGCGCAGCGTAGTGCCCGACTGGCCCGCTTTTGAGCAGACCATTGCCGTACTGCGCAAAAAATTCGCCGCTATGGCGCAGGTACCGACCCTGGCCTTGCCCAAGGGTGTGCCTGCGGCTTTTGCGCCTGCGCTGCGTGCCGTCGCCGACAGTATGCACGCGGACTGGGCGCGCATCATGGACGCCAACACGCCAGCGCGCAAGCTGTTCGGCCAAACACCTGCCTTTACCGGCCGCTATTTCTGGCTGGAAGACGGCCTGGCCGAAGTCGAAGACTTTGAGCGCCAAGTCTCTGCCGCTTGGAGCAAAGCCACCGGTGGCCATGAGGACGAAGGCTCGCTTGTAACCCTGCTCTTGTGCGTGGCAGCCGGTAGCGCGCACAAAACCGTGCTCACCGAAAAAAGCGCCGCCACCCTAATCCGCAAAATCCGCAAATCCGGCATGGACACGGAAATCGCCAGCGCATTTATCCGAGACCACGCACCCAGCGCCTACCAAAGCGACTACCTGCGCATGTGGGACGAGTTTGCCCAGGAAGCGCTGCCGGTATTGCGCAGCGACGCCGACTACGCCCTGCACGACGCGCTGGCCTTGCTGCGGCGCGAATGCAACGTGGGGGCCTGAAGGGACGCCACCCGCCAGGCAAGCCAGCGCCATGCGTCTGCCGCTACCACTGGGTCCAAGCCTGCGATAACTCCAGATCTCAGGCCACATGTTTGAACATTTTGGCCGCAAAGCGCTCGGGAATACTGACGCGGCGCGGGCCTGGAACCAGGGTAAAGGCTTCCCCCGCTTCTAAGGTCCCGGCTTGGTCCACGGCCAAGTAAAAGCCACATAAACCGGTTTGCGCCATACGCTTGGACGCGATGTTAAAGCCCATGGAGGCATTGAATTTAAAGCAGGGCTCGCGGGGCTGGGTGACGCGCAGGCAGCAATCTGCAAAGTGCAGCTCGTCGCCCACCCACACATTGCTTTCCACCAAACCTTGCAAGGTCAAGTTCTCGCCCAGCGCGCCAAAAGCCAGGCTGTCGTCAATGCCGCCCAGGCCTGCAGACTGGCGTTCGGCCCGCCAAAAATCGTAGTGCTCGGCGGGGTAGGCGTAAAGCGCTTTTTCCAAGCCGCCATGTACCGACAAATCGGCCTGCTCATCGGTCTGCAAACCTAGCGGCCCCACAGCGACTGCCCCCGCTTGCGCCGTCTTGTGCATCGCCGAGGCCACCAGACGTCCGTTGATAAGCACTTTGCGGACTTTGGCTGCTTGCAGACCTATGAGTTGGTAAGACATTGCGATACAACCTATAACTGCCGTTGCACCAAGCGCCCGCCACGCGTTGAATACTTGGCGCGGGCATCGCTTTGCTCTATGGCTACTACCGCATGGCGTCCACCATAGACCTCGGTCTTGAGCCATTCGCATTCCGCCTCCAACGCCACTTCGTCCGCCAGGCGGCTGGACCACACTTTTTGCTCGGCATTCCAGCGGTAGCCGCGCGCTTTGAGTAAGTCTTTGGAATCAAAAGGCGCGTGCGTGGCGTAGATACGCAAGGCCGGCTTGGCTGCTGCGACCAGCAACGCGGCCATGCCATTGCGTTCGGGCGCTTGCGGTAGCGCAGCGCACAACACCGCCAGCAGCGCATGGCAGTCCATCTCGGCGCGGTGCGCGTCGTAAAACCAGCCCAGCTCCAGTGCCAGCGCCTCTAACTTGCTGGAGCTGCGGCCTTGCGCTTTCCAGTCGATGTCGGCAAACGAGCAGGCCCAGGCTAAGTCACGAAGCTGAGGGATGCGCGCCTCGCAAAACGGCCGATCAAAAGCCGCATTGTGGGCAATCACCACATCCACCCCCTCCAGCATGGCCGCGATGCGCGCCTCGTCCAAGCGCTTGCCCTGCACGTCGGCATCGGTGATGCCGGTCAAAGCGACCACCTCTTTGGGAATGGCACGGCCTGGGTCTTCCAACTGGTCAAACACTTCAAGCGGGCCCAGCGGCATGCCGGTGGCGCTGTCCACCTCCAGGCGTAGCATGGCCAGTTCAATGATCTTTTCTTTGGACTGGTCGAGGCCGGTGGTTTCGGTATCCAAAATCAAGACCCGGGTGCGGCCGCTGGACTGCGCGCCAGGCCACCCAAGGCGCACTGGTAGGCGGCGCAGCACCCGGTAGTCGGGATGCGCGTCCAGCACGGCGGCACAGGCCTCGGGGGCGCTAAGAGAGCTTGCGGATGAGGAAGTGGCCGCCAAAGTGCTGACTGGGGAGGGTGGTGTCATAGAAGATTTTGCGGCGGCTTTGGCGCCAACCGGTTTGCGCTTGCGCGGCGGGGGCGGGACTGCTACTTTGGGCAATTCCGGAAACAAGTCGGCACTTAAAAAATCAGACGTCAAGCCAGCACCCCTAGTTAAGCAGCCCGCCGCGTCCGTGCACACCAGCGGCGCGACCCCTTGCACAAGGGCCGGATTATTGCCCCTATCATGCGGCCCTGCCTTTTTTGCTCTGCCCATTTTCTTATGCAACTCACTCTGCTGGTCGGTAGCGTTCACGGAAACGCCCGCCAGATTGCCCAAACCCTGGCCTTTGTCGCGCCCGAGCACGGCGCCAACGCGCAAGTGCTGGACATGCAGGACCTGACGATTGCCGTTTTCGACACCCCCGGCCTGTTTGTGCTGTGCTGCTCCACCACCGGCAGCGGCGATGTGCCAGACAACGCCCAAGGCCTGTACCACAGCCTAGAGGCCGATGCGCGTTTTCTGGGCCATGTGCGTTTTGGCCTGGTGGCGCTGGGCGACAGCAGCTATGGCGACACGTTTTACGGTGGCGCCAAAGCTTTTCAAAGCCGCCTGCAAGACCTGGGCGCCAAATTGCTAGGCGATGTTTGCGTGCTCGATGCGCTGGCCGCAGATGAACCCGACACGGTGGCCCTGGCCTGGTTTGCAACATGGGCGCAGCAAGCACGCAGCCCGGCCCCCAGCGTTTTTGGCCCGGGCTAAGCGCAGCGCTTGGCTTCGCATTGCATGGCACCCATTTGGCCCGCTTTCATATTGCTACCCCCCTTAGACCCAAGAGGCCCCCATGACGACCCAAACGCCCCCCACTAAAGCCCTGCGTCCGCTCAAAGGCGTGCGCATCCTCAGCCTGGCGCTCAACCTGCCCGGGCCCGCGGCCATGATGCGTTTGCAAGCCATGGGCGCCACTTGCAGCAAGCTTGAACCCCCTGCGCCCGCTACCATGCCCGCAGGCTCACCCGGCGACCCTATGGGCATGTACAACATGCCCGCCTACACCACCTTGCACCAAGGCATCCGGGTGCTGCAGGCCGACCTCAAAACCGCCAAAGGCCAGGCGCAACTGCACACAATGCTAGCGCGCACCGATGTGCTACTCACCTCCTTTCGCCCCTCCGCGCTGGACAAGCTGGGCCTGGGCTGGGCCGGCCTGAAAAAACGCTATCCCACACTAAACATGGTGGCTATCGTCGGCGCACCGGGCCCGCGCGCCGAAGAGCCCGGGCATGACCTGACCTATATGGCCGAAGCCGGTTTGGTGACCGGCATGGACATGCCGCCCACGCTGTATGCCGACATGGGTGGCTCGCTCATGGCCAGCGAAGCAGTGCTGCAAGTGCAAATGCAGCGTATGGCCAGCGGCAAGGGCGTACGCATAGAAGTTGCCCTGTCTGAGGCCGCGCATTACCTGGCCCTTCCGCGCAACTGGGGCCTGAGCACCACCAAAGGAAGCGTAGGCGGTAGACACGCTGGCTACCGGATTTATCCCTGCAAAGACGGCCGCGTGGCCTTCGCGGCGCTGGAGCCGCATTTCGCGCAGCGCCTGATGCAAGCGGCTGGCCAGTCACAAAGCGATATGCGCAGCATGTTTCGCCCCGAAAGCCATACCGTAATTGCCGCCTTCGTAAAAGACAAAAGCCGTGCGCAACTCGATGCGCTATCCGTGCAGCAAGACATTCCGCTGTTTACGCTCAAGGGCTAATGGACAGCCGGCGTATGCGCATCCCCTCATTGACATAACTGAGCAAAGGCAGGTCTGCGCGCTTGCCAGCGAGCTCGCGCTGCAACTCGTCTAGCATGAATTCAGTGACGTCGACGATGGGTAGCCGCTGCGGATTGCGCACTTCGACCCAGCGCAAGTCCAGCAACTCGCCATCGGCATGCGGGTCTTGTTGCATGCGTTCCTGGGGCACGGCAAAAAACCGCGCATGAAAACGCCTGGGGCTTTGCGCCGGGGTGATGGCGCGGCCCAAGTAGCACAAACCAGTACCGTGCAAGCCTGGCAGTGCGGCATCGGGCCAGCGCCAACCGCTTTCCTCATGCGACTCGCGCAAGGCAGCGCGCAGCAAAGCGGCGGCGTGCAGCGGGTGGCGCGCGGCCATGGCTTGCACCCAATGCGGTGCAAGCGTAGCGCCCGCCGCCTCAGCGCGCCCTGGTGCACCCGTCGCCTCCACCCCCTTTTGCGCATCGGCCTTATCCAGCGCGCCGCCCGGAAACACATACACATCGGGCAAAAACCGTGCCCCAGGCCTGCGCTTACCCATTAGCACCTCGAGCTGCGCGCCCTGGCGACGGTAAATCAGCAAGCTGGCGGCATCGCGCGGACGTACGGCATTTGGCGCCTGGGGCACAGGGCTTGGGGAAAGGGCTTTCACAGTCGCTTGCATAGGCGGATTTTCATAAAGATACAGGACAGGTCGCAAAGACTCACACCTTGATGCGTGCGCCAGGGCCAGGCACACATGGTAGAGAATACCGCCCTTGTTGGCCGCTACGCGCACCTGCGGTGCATGGCGGCCTGATTCAATAGCCACAGCCTAAGGACGCCCGCGTGAACCCTTACCCCCATTTGCTCAAACCCCTGGACCTGGGTTTTACCGAACTCAAAAACCGCGTCATCATGGGCTCCATGCACGTGGGTTTGGAGGAAGCCAAAAACGGCTTTGAACGCATGGCCGCGTTTTATGCCGAGCGCGCACGTGGCGGCGTGGGCCTGATCGTGACCGGCGGCATCGCCCCCAACGACCGGGGCCGCCCGCTGCCTGGCGGCGCGCGTATGGCCACGCAAGTGGAAGCGGACAAACACAAAGTGGTAACGCAAGCCGTGCACGAAGCTGGTGGCAAGATCGCCATGCAAATCCTGCACTTTGGCCGCTACGCCTACCACCCGCAGCTGGTGGCGCCCAGCGCGCTCAAAGCGCCTATCAACCCCTTTCGCCCGCACCCTTTAAGCGAAGAAGAAATCGAAGAAACCATTGCCGACTATGCGCGCTGCGCCGCGCTAGCCCAAAGCGCGGGCTACGACGGCGTGGAGATCATGGGTTCGGAAGGCTATCTGATCAATGAATTTATCGCCCGCCAAACCAACCAGCGCGAAGACGCCTGGGGCGGCAGTTATGAAAACCGCATCCGCTTTCCGCTGGAGATCGTGCGTCGCATCCGGCAAGCGGTGGGGCCTCACTTCATTGTGATTTTTAGGCTGTCCATGCTGGATTTGGTGGAAGGCGGCTCCACGCTGGCCGAAGTAGTGCAACTGGCGCAGGCCTTGGAGCTTGCCGGCGTCACGATTTTGAACACCGGCATTGGCTGGCACGAGGCGCGCATTCCCACCATTGCCACGAAAGTACCACGCGCCGCCTTTGTCTGGGTGACCGCGCAGCTGAAAGGCAAAGTAGGTATTCCGCTGGTAGCCACCAACCGCATCAATACGCCCGAAGTAGCCGAGCACATCTTGGCCGACGGCATGGCCGATATGGTGTCCATGGCGCGGCCTTTTTTGGCCGATGCCGACTTTGTACGCAAAGCCGCCGAAGGCCGGGCCGACGAGATCAACACCTGCATTGGCTGCAACCAAGCCTGCCTGGACCATACCTTTGGCGGCAAGATCACTTCTTGCCTGGTCAACCCCCGCGCCTGCCACGAAACCCTGATGATCGAAACCCCCGCCCCGGTGCGCGAGCGCATTGCAGTCGTGGGTGCCGGCCCGGCAGGCTTGGCTTTTGCCACCACCGCGGCGCGGCGCGGCCTGGACGTCACGCTGTTTGACGCGGCTAAGGAGATTGGAGGGCAGTTCAACATCGCCAAACAAGTGCCGGGCAAAGAAGAGTTTTACGAGACCCTGCGCTACTTTGGCAAACAAATCAGCCTGACCGGCGTCACCCTGCGCCTGGGCCAGCGCGTGAGCGCGCAAGACCTGCTCGGCGCCGGTTTCACCCACGTGGTGCTGGCCACCGGCGTGACACCCCGAATGCCAGCCATCGAGGGCATAGACCACCCGTCGGTACGCAGCTACCTGGACGTACTGCGCGATAAATGCGCGGTCGGGCAGCGTGTCGCCTTGATTGGCGCAGGTGGCATTGGCTTTGACACCGCAGAATTTTTGCTGCACGAAGGTGGCAGCTCTAGTTTGGATGCAGACCAATTTTTCAAAGAATGGGGGGTGGACCGCAGCTACGCCAGTGCTGGCGGCTTAGCTGCGGCGCACATCGCCCCCAGCCCGCGCAAGATTTACCTCTTGCAGCGCAAGAAAAGTAAAGTGGGCGACGGTCTGGGCAAAACCACCGGCTGGATACACCGCACCTCGCTCAAAAACCGCGAAGTAGAGATGATGAACCTGGTCAGCTACCAGCGCATTGACGACGAAGGATTGCACATCCTGGCCGGCGACAAGCCCATGACGCTGGCGGTGGACACCATCGTCATCTGCGCCGGGCAAGAACCGCAGCGAGAACTGCAGGCGGATTTGCTGGCAGCGGGCGCACAGGTGCACCTGATTGGCGGGGCCGATGAGGCTGCCGAGCTGGACGCCAAGCGCGCCATCTTGCAAGGCACGCAACTGGCACTGCAATGGGGCGCACCCCCTGCGGCACCCCTCACCCCCCCCGCGCAAGCCGCCAAGGCTGCGGGCGCGCAAGCGGCCTGAGCGACTTAGTCATTGCGGATAAGCACTATGCCTACACCCCACGACCAAGCCGCCGACGTTTTGGTGCTACAGCACCTGCGCGATGACGGCCCCGGCTACCTGGGCCGGTGGCTGGACGCGAAAGGCATCCGCTGGCATGTGTTCTGCGCCGACGCCGGGGAGGCCTACCCCGCATCGCTTAGCGCCTACAAAGGCATGGCGGTGCTGGGTGGCGAGTGGAGCGCCAACGACGAGCGCCCTTCCCTGCGCCATGCCGAAGCGCTGATGCGCGAAGCTGACGCGCTAGGCGTGCCCATCGTCGGCCACTGCTTGGGCGGGCAATTGATGGCCCGCGCCTTTGGCGGCAAGGTGGAACGCGCCCCCCAGCCCGAAATTGGGTGGATGCCGCTGCGCACCACGGGCAGCACCGCAGCGCGCTACTGGTTTGGCGAAGGCACAACACCGGTGGGGTCGGACAATGGACCTAGCGCCCACACGCTCTACCAATGGCATAGCGACAGCTTTGTGACGCTGCCGCCGGGCGCAGAGCTGATCGCCTCCTCAACGGCCTGCGCCCACCAGGCCTTTGCGATCGGCCCGCACTTGGCCATGCAGTTTCATATCGAAATCACCGCCGAAAAAATTGCGCTTTGGATGGCAGAGCCCGGCGCGTCCTTCGAGCGTTTGGTGGAGCGATGGCCTGATAGCGTGCAAAGTCTGGAGGCTATGGCGTCGTCTAGCGAGCGCCATGTGGGTTGCAGCCATGCCTTAGCCGACCAAATTTATGGGGCTTGGCGCAAGCAGTGGTTGCTAGCTCACTATTGAGCCACCTAGAGTTCAAACCAAAGAACCCACCGCAAACCCTCGCAGCAGACAAGAAAATTGAAAGATGAACGGCCGCAGCGGTAGCTTGGTAACCAAGGGCTTAGCTGATCAACAAAAGATTGCATCGGAGCATGCAAACCAGATCTGGCAATTACTTCGCTTAATTGATATTCCAAGACCTAGG
>JBBAPX010000018.1:0-49765 GCA_040400575.1 Rhodoferax sp. | reverse complement strand
ACCGACAACGACACCGAAAGCGCTTGCCGTTTTATCGAATGGCGCATGCGTGAAGGCGACGATCTAAAAACCGCGCTGGAAACCGGTTTTGACGAGCTCGACGGTTTTTACACCTTGCTCATGGGGACCGAGAACCAACTCGCGCTGATCCGCGACCCCTTTGCCTGTAAACCGGCAGTGATAGCCGAGACTGACGACTATGTGGCCATCGCCTCGGAGTTCCGCTCACTCGCGCACCTGCCCGATATCGACCATGCCTATGTGTTCGAACCCGCACCTCAGGAGATGTATATATGGAAGGCCTAAATTTTGATTTGCGCCAGCAATCGGTGCGAGAACTTAACCAGTACTTGCATAGCGATGCGGGTAAGGCGTCGCGTGCAACCATTGAGGTCCATCACCCCGATGGCGCACATAGCATCGCCGCTGGGCTCAACGCCCCGGTCAAAGTAGTGGTGCATGGCCACGCCGGTTACTACGCGGCGGGGATGAATATGCATGCCGACATCACGATCGAAGGCAGCGCGGGTACGGGTGTGGCTGAGAACATGATGAGCGGGCGTGTCCACGTGAAGGGCTTTGCGAGCAATAGTGCCGGCGCCTCGGCACATGGGGGTTTGCTGGTGATAGAGGGTAATGCGGCCCTGCGCTGCGGAATTTCACTCAAGGGCGGCAATATTGTGGTGGGTGGCTCCGTGGGTAGCTTTTCTGCTTTTATGGCGCAGGCCGGTCGCATGGTGGTGTGTGGCGATGCGGGTGATGGTCTGGGCGACTCGTTATACGAGGCGGTTCTCTATGTCAAAGGCAGCATCAAGTCTTTGGGTGCGGATGCACAGTTGGAGCCTATGGGGGCGCAGGATCTGCAGACCGTGACAGATTTGCTCGCACAAGCTGGCATGACCCAACACCGCGCCGCAGATTTCAAACGCGTCGCTAGCAAGCGTGAGCTCTACCACTGGAACGCCGACGCCAATCAGGAATACTAGAAAGAACGCTATGGAACAAAAGATGAATTTTTTTAAATCCGCCTCGCACGAAGAGTCCTGGGGCTATGACGCCAAAATGTTGCAGTACATCCGCAACGCCGCGGCGCATGGCCTGTACGAGATTCGCGGATTGGGTGCCAAGCGCCAGCTTCCCCATTTTGATGATCTCTTGTTTTTAGCCGCATCACTCTCGCGTTATCCCTTGGAGGGCTATCGCGAGCGCTGTACCACCAAGACCGTGCTGGGCACACGCTTTGCAAAAAAACCCATCGAGTTGGACATACCGATCACTATCGCAGGCATGAGTTTTGGCGCCTTGTCCGCCAATGTCAAAGAGTCACTGGGCCGCGCAGCCACTGAAATGGGCACGTCCACCACCACGGGTGACGGTGGCATGACCAAAGAGGAGCGGGACTCTTCCAAAACCTTGGTGTACCAATGTTTGCCTTCTCGCTATGGCTTCAACCCAGACGACGTGCGGCGTGCTGATGCGATCGAGGTAGTCATCGGCCAGGGTGCCAAACCTGGCGGCGGCGGCATGTTGTTAGGCCAGAAAGTCAATCCGCGCGTGGCCAAAATGCGTACCCTGCCAGAGGGGGTTGACCAGCGATCGGCCTCTCGACAACCCGATTGGACGGGTCCCGATGACCTGACCATCAAGATCAATGAGCTGCGTGAAATCACCGACTGGGAGAAGCCAATTTACGTGAAGATCGGAGCCACGCGGGTTTTCAATGACGTCAAACTGGCAGTCCATGCGGGTGCGGATGTGGTGGTGGTCGATGGTATGCAGGGCGGCACCGCGGCAACGCAGACTTGCTTTATCGAGCATGTGGGCATTCCCACGCTGGGAGCCTTGCGCCAGGCGGTGGATGCGCTGGAAGACTTGGACATGGTGGGGAAGGTTCAATTGATCATTTCTGGCGGTATCCGTACCGGAGCCGATGTAGCCAAAGCCTTGGCCATGGGCGCAGATGCCGTGGCATTGGGGCAAGGCGTATTGGTAGCCCTGGGCTGCAACTCGCCAAGTTACATGCAGGATGGGGAGCACATGAGTGCGCTGGCCGAGTACGAGGCGCTGGGCACCGCGCCAGGCTATTGTCATCATTGCCACACTGGCAAATGCCCGGTAGGCGTGACAACCCAGGACGCCATCTTGGAACAGCGTCTGCAGCCCGATGTCGGTGCCAAACGACTGCGCAACTATCTCAAGACGCTCAATATGGAGTTAACCACCATTGCACGCGCTTGCGGCAAGCAAAACGTACATCACTTAGAGCGCGAGGACTTAGTAGCGCTCACGGTAGAGGCAGCGGCCATGGCACGTTTGCCCTTGGCGGGAACCAACTGGATTCCTGGCCACGACGGTAGGTTTTGAGTACGCGTGTGTGACCGCGACCATCATTGACGGAAAAGCCGTCGCAAAAGTCCTGCGTAAAAAATATGCGCAGGAGGTTGGGGAGCTCAGTGCGGCCGGCGTAGCGCCCGGTTTGGCGGTGATCCTGGTGGGTGACAACCCCGCCTCTCGCCTCTATGTCGGAAACAAAACACGTGCCTGCCAGGAATGCGGCGTACGCTCGCACTTACAAGTTTTTCCGGCGGACGTGCCGGAATTTGATGTATTGCAGGCTATTGGGAAACTCAATCAGCATCCCGAAATTGATGGCATCTTGGTCCAGTTGCCCTTGCCTGCGCACATCGACCTGCGTAAGGTCTTGGCTGCTATTGACGTGGATAAAGACGTCGATGGTTTTCACCTGTACAACGTCGGCGCGCTGGTCGTTGGCAATACCATCTTCCCGCCCTGCACACCCTTTGGTGTGCAATTGCTTCTGGACAGCGCGGGTATCGAGGTGGAGGGAAAGAATGCAGTGATCGTCGGGGCCAGCAACATCGTGGGCAAGCCCATGGCGCTGATGCTGCTCCAACGCGAAGCTACCGTGACCGTATGCCATGCAAAAACCCGAGATCTGGCGCAGCACACCATCTTGGCCGATATTCTGATTGTGGCCGCTGGCAGACCCGGCTTGATTACCGCCCCGATGGTGCGTCAAGGCGCCTGCGTGATCGATGTGGGAATCAACAAACTTCCCGATGGCACCACAGTGGGTGACGTGGACTTCGAATCCGTCAAGGAGCGTGCGGGCTGGATCACCCCAGTACCCGGAGGCGTAGGGCCGATGACGGTGACTATGCTTATTGCCAATACCATCCGCTCGGCGCGTCGGCGGGCAGCGCAAAAAACTTACCTTGCCGACGATTCCTTTTGGCAGGCTTAGCGCCTGCTTGCATTAACTGCGCGGCTTGGTCTTCTCGGGGTCGTAATGCGGGAAGCGCACTACCGTTGCGCCAAGGCGTTTTTGCTGGCCATCAAGCTTGCCGATTTCCACGGTGGTGCCGATTTCGGCGTGGTGTATATCCATGCGCGCCAGCGCAATCGTTTTACCCAGCAAGGGTGATCGCATAGCAGAGGTGACCACACCGACTTGTGCGCGACCGGCGTAAATACCGTCGCCATGGCCTACGGCCTGCGCGCTGTCGATGTCCAAGCCCACTAACTTATGGGCAGGATTGTCTTTGCGCCTTTGCAATGCGGCGCGTCCCATAAAGTCATCCGTTTTCCCCTTGAGCGGAACGGTAAAGCCAATACCTGCTTCAAACGGATCGCTTTGGTCAGAAAACTCATAGCCCGCAAAAATAAGGCCGGCTTCAATACGCACCATGTCCAGGCCGTCCAAGCCCATTGCCGTTAAACCCAGCGGCTGACCTGCCGCCCAGACTGCGTCAAACACGGCGCAAGCATCACGCGGATGGCACCATACTTCATAGCCCAACTCGCCCGTATAGCCGGTACGCGAGACCATGAGCGGCGGGCCACTGGCGTCGCCCAAGCGGCCTACGGTAAATCGGAACCACTCCAGTTCGGCCAGTGCAGGCTGGTGTGGTGGTGTCCAGATCACTTGCTTTAGCAGTGTGCGGCTGGACGGGCCTTGGATGGCAATATTGTGCAACTGGTCGGTCGAGTTACGCACCAGTACTTGCAAGCCCAATGCTTTAGCCTGATCTTGAAGCCACACGCCGCCAAAATCATCTCCGCCGATCCAGCGAAAATTATCCCGCCCCAAACGCAGCAAGGTGCCATCATCGATCATGCCGCCATGCGGGTAGCACATAGCCGAATACACCACCTGTCCCACGCCGAGTTTTTTAACGTCGCGCGTCAGGCAGTGCTGCAATAGCGCTTCGGCGCCAGGCCCGGTAATTTCGAACTTGCGCAATGCCGAAAGGTCGATCAAGACGACCTTCTCCCGGCAGGCCCAGTATTCGGCAATGGCATCGCTTTTGGCATAGCTGCGCGCCAGCCAAAACCCTTTGTATTCGACAAAATTGCGTGTCATAGCCGAGGTGCGCGGATGAAAAGCAGACTGACGGCTCATAGTGGGCTCCGATTCGGGGGTCACCCGGTAGGCAATACCGGTGGGGAAACTGAGGGACGCATCAAACACCCGAACCCGGATGTCGGTCGGATTCCAGCCATTGGCTGGGCTGGTGTCGTCTGGGCAGGCCGAGGACACGCAGACCAAATCGGTCATCGCGCGCAACAGCACATAGTCGCCTGGGCGCGACCAGGGTTCGTCCGACCCCACCACCCCATGGCTGTCAATAAAGGTGTTAAAGAAAAAATTAATCGCCATCCAACCGCGACGACCGGCGATACCAAATTCTGCCAGCGCAACATTGAAGTTATCGCTGCAATTGTTGTGGCCTGGATAACCCAAATCATCGTAGTACTTGGCCGCACAGGCCATAGCAAAAGCGTCGTGTCGGCCTACCGTGTCCTGAACCACTTCGATTAATCCGGTCATGTCTTGATCGAAATATTTGGCATGCAGCCCCGGCATGGGATAGGCGTGACCCATCAATGTACGTGTGGTCGTCACATCCAGGGGTAACTGCAGACCTTGGTCCAGCTTGGTTTGCGAAAAGCATTGAAAATCGGTGCATTGCTTGCCATCGACATCGATGATTTGTATGTACTGGCCAGCCTTCACGACATAAGC
Organism: Rhodoferax sp.; assembly: GCA_040400575.1. Lineage (GTDB taxonomy): Bacteria > Pseudomonadota > Gammaproteobacteria > Burkholderiales > Burkholderiaceae_C > Allorhodoferax. The sequence continues at coordinate 44,718 of JBBAPX010000018.1, read as the reverse complement.
CCTGGCACTGGCGCTTTTTACCAAGATATCTTGTAAGGGCTCAAGCCCCGCAAATGGCCGCTCCATTACAGCTGCGCTAGGGAGGTGGTGCTGCAAATCGGTCTGGGTGGGCGATAGCGAACCGTCTTCATTCATCGTTTGCATAAATGCGTCCAATTGCAAAGGCGCAACGCCAGCTTGGCGTTGCTAAGGTAATTGGTGGCTACCACCTTAGCGGCTGGGCCGCAGATAGGTTTGCATGGAGTCGTCTAAAGCATCTTTCCAAGGGGTATGGTGTGGCGGTGCCATCGTACCTGTGATGAGAGATTTGTAGCTGTTGTCACGAAAGCCCATGATGTTTTCCACCTTGTGCTGTTTCCAAGCAAAAAATGCCTCGTTCATGCCTTTGATATCGAAGTCCGGGTAATCGGTGAGATCGACCAAGGACTGCACATAAGCGCCTTGGTATTCAATGGCTTCATGGGAATCGGCCAGCGCTGCTTCGCGATCTGCCCAGGCTTGCCCATCGGCCTGCATGGTGGGCGCATCGGGCACTGCAATGCGGCCCATCATGATGTCGCGGGCAAACCATGCCTGTGCATCGAACATGTTGAAGGTGTACCACTGGTCCTGCATGCCTAAGTAAAACACCTTGGGGTTGGCTTCCCAGACCACGCCACGGTACAAATTACGAGGCCACAGTCGATTGTTCGTCTGCAGACGCAGCGCATCGGGCAGGAAGGGGAAATGGTGCAGATAGCCGGTGCACAAAATCACGGCATCCACCTCCTTGGTACTACCGTCCTTAAAGTGCGCCAGTTTGCCTTCTAACTTTTGTAGCAATGGTTTCTCTTCCCAGTTGTTTGGCCAGTCATAGCCCATGGGGCTGGTGCGATGGCTGACTGTGACCGACTTGCAGCCGTATTTCCAGCACTGCGAGCCAATGTCTTCCGCGGAATAGCTGGTACCAATGATCAACACATCCTTGTCTACGAATTCCACGGCATCGCGAAAATCATGGGCGTGCAAAACCCGTCCTGGGAAGTCTTCAAAGCCGGGGAAGGAGGGCACGTTAGGCGTTGAGAAGTGGCCATTGGCTACTACCACGAAGTCAAATTGCTCCGTGTAGACCCGGTTGTTGACCAGATCGTGCACCGTCACATCAAAGAGTTGGGTGCTTTCGTCGTAATGGACGTTGCGAACAGGTGTGCGAAAACGTATCCATGGACGCACATTGGCTTTATTCACCCGACCTTCGATGTAATCCAACATCACGGCCCGGGGGGGATAGGAAGCAATTTGCCGTCCAAAATGCGCTTCAAAGCTGTAGTCTGCAAACTCCAAACCCTCTTTGGGACCATTGCTCCACAAATAGCGATACATAGACCCATGGACCGGCTCACCGTACTCATCTAAACCCGTGCGCCAGGTGTAGTTCCACAAGCCTCCCCAGTTGTCTTGCTTTTCAAAGCAGACCACCTCCGGAATGTCGGCCCCTTTGGCCGCCGCGGACTGAAAAGCCCGCAGTTGCGCCAATCCGCTAGGACCCGCACCTATAACTGCTACGCGTTTTTTCATGAGGAATTTCCCAAAAAGTGAAGTGTTAAAAATTTCATTGTATTGAACTAAGTTTCCTACAACGAGTGTGTGCTGTGCATGAGGGAATACCCTTGCTAAGTCTTTTTCAAACCTTCAAGATAATGCGTCATAATGAAAATAAGTTGCATACAGGTAACTTCGTCTCACAACCCATTTTGAAAGGAAAGTCATGACAGCCTCTTGGAGATTTTCGGCGCTTGCAGAGCGCCACCTTGCGCTCGGTTCGAAGTTGGAAGACTGGAGTGGCATGGGTACTGCATGGTCCTATGGTAAAGATGCGAATGAAGAGTACATGGCGGTGCGCACCAAGGCGGGACTCATGGACGTTTCAGGCCTGAAAAAAATTCATATCAATGGCGCCCATGCCAGTCACCTGCTGGATCGGGTGACTACGCGCAACGTCGAGAAACTGGCCCCCGGCCGAAGCATTTACTGTTCGATGCTCGATGAGCGCGGCAAATTCATTGACGATGGCATCATTTACCGCTTCGGGCCCAATTCCTTTATGTTCGTGCACGGCTCAGGAGCGGGTCACGAGTCCCTGGTGGCTGCCTCCACTGGTAAGGACGTGTCCGTCCGGTTTGACGACAACATGCACGATTTGTCGCTGCAAGGCCCGTTGGCGGTGGATTTTTTGGAAAAACATATTCCTGCGGTGCGTAAATTGGCTTACTTTACGCATATGCCGGCCATGCTGTATGGGCACCCGATCACGCTTTCGCGCACCGGCTACACCGGTGAGCGGGGCTATGAAATTTTCTGCCGAGGTCAGGACGCTGGTCACATCTGGGACTCCATACTCTCGGAGGGTGCTGATATGGGAATTATTCCTTGCCGATTCACCACCCTGGACATGCTGCGCACCGAAAGCTACTTGGTGTTTTTCCCCTTTGACAATTCCGAGATGTACCCCTACGCGGACGAAGCACCGGGAGATACGCTTTGGGAACTGGGTTTGGACTTCACCGTTAGCCCCGGCAAGCAAGGTTTTCGCGGTGCGCAGGAGCACTACCGGCTCAAAGGCAAAGAGCGCTTCAAACTGTTTGGGCTCAAGCTGGACAGTAGCAAGGCGGCGGCAGAAGGCAGTCTGGTCTATCAGGGCGACAAAAAAGTGGGCGTCGTTACCTGCCCCATGTACTCGCCGCTAAACCACTGGTCGGTTGCGATTGCACGCCTAGATGTACCTGTGTGTGTGCAAGGGACAGCGCTGACGGTGCGCGGTCCTGACGGAGATGTCAGTGCCATTGCCCACGAAATGCCTTTCTACGACAAGGACAAAAAGCGTCGCACCGTCCAGGACTAAACGGCAGCAGCCCATGCCGGACTGATCTGTCAGTTCGGCGGTCTCTGAGGCCTCATTGGGCAGGCCTTGGATCCCCTTTTTGGCATTTACCGAGTACATCATGAATAACCCAATGGCTTTCAGATTCCCTGCGACCGATGCCCAACCCAGTACCGCCAATTTGGACGGTTGGGTGGTAACCGAAGGCAACCCCACTATGAAAACCTGGGTGCAGCACACCTCGGCAGATGGCCGCATGATTTCTGGTACCTGGGAGGCGACGCCGGGCAGCTACCACGCCACCTATGCCGCCTACGAATTCGTCCACATCATGGAGGGCGAAATCACTATCACTGCGGACGGCGGCGTGCCGGTCCACGTGGGTCCGGGCGATGCGTTTGTCATTGAGGCAAATTTCAAAGGTACCTGGAAGATCGAGAAAGCGGTACGTAAGCACTTTTGTATCCCATTGAAATAAAGCAGATAACTAATTTACTCAAGGAGAATTTATGGCCCTATCCGATATCGACATTGCGCAGGCGGCAACGCTGCAACCCATTTTGCAAATGGCCCAGGAGCGGCTGCATATTCCCTTGACGGCATTGGAGCCTTATGGGCATTACAAAGCCAAGATTGACCTGAACTGGCTGAATCAGCAAACAGGACCTGATGGCAAACTCATCTTGGTGACAGCCATCAGTCCCACCCCAGCCGGTGAAGGAAAAACCACGACGACCGTAGGCCTGGGTGATGCGCTTAATCGTATCGGCAAGCGCACCGTGATCGCCTTGCGCGAGCCCTCGCTAGGCCCCGTCTTTGGCATGAAAGGCGGCGCCGCTGGTGGCGGCTACGCCCAGGTGGTGCCGATGGAGGACATCAACCTGCACTTTACGGGTGACTTCAACGCCATTGCGCTGGCCCACAACCTGCTAGCCGCGCTCATGGACAACCATATTCACCACGGCAACAGCCTAGGCTTTGATGCGCGTCGCATTGTGTGGCGCCGTGTCATGGATATGAACGACCGCGCCCTGCGCACCACCGTGGTCTCGCTCGGGGGGCCCGGCAACGGTTTCCCGCGCGAGGACGGTTTTGACATCGTCGTGGCCTCTGAAGTGATGGCTATTTTCTGCTTGGCGACCTCGCGCAAAGACCTCAAAGAGCGGCTGAGCAACATCATTGTGGGGTACACCCGCGATCAGCAAGCCATTCGAGCGCGTGACCTCAATGCACAAGGCGCCATGGCCGCGCTCCTCAAAGACGCCATCAAACCCAACCTGGTGCAAACGCTAGAGAACAACCCTGCCATTATTCATGGTGGACCCTTTGCCAATATCGCCCATGGTTGCAACACCGTCACGGCCACAAAAGCTGCGCTCAAGCTGGGCGAGTACGTTGTCACGGAGGCCGGCTTTGGTGCCGACCTGGGTGCGGAAAAGTTCATCGATATCAAGTGCCGTAAATCGGGCCTGCGCCCGGACGCTGGCGTAGTCGTGGCTACGCTGCGTGCCCTCAAGCACCATGGGGGTGTCGAGGCCAAAGACCTGAATACGCCCGATGTAGAAGCCGTTAAGCGCGGTATCGCTAACTTGGAGCGGCATGTACACAATATGCGCGAGAACTATGGACTGCCGTGCGTGGTTTCTATCAACCATTTCACGTCCGATACCGCCGAGGAGCTCGATGCCTTGCGCGCCCATATGGACGCAATGGGGGTGCCGGTGGTGGTGGCCCGCCATTGGGCTGAAGGCAGTAAAGGCGCGGAGGAACTGGCGCATATGGTGGTCAAGCTGGCTGAGTCGGGTACCGCGAAAACCAAGTTTGTGTACGCTGACGAAGACAGCTTATGGGACAAAATGAAAGCTATCGCGACCAAGATCTATGGTGCAGCGGATATCTCTGCCGACAGTGCGGTGCGCGCCAAAATTGCCAAACTTCAGACCGATGGTTTTGGACATTACCCGGTGTGCGTTGCCAAGACGCAGTATTCTTTTTCCACCGATCCTAAGTTGCGCGCTGCGCCGTCTGGACATACGGTCAACGTCCGCGAAGTGCGCCTTTCGGCAGGGGCGGAATTTGTCGTGATGATTTGCGGCGACATCATGACCATGCCAGGCTTGCCCAAAGAGCCATCCTCCATGCGCATCGATATCGATGACGATGGAAAAATATCGGGATTGTTTTAGTCCCACCAATGATGTCGATGCGTCTGCAATCTGACGAGGGCAGACGCGCGAGTCCTATGTTGCCGGTTTGGGTGCTGTTGTTTTCGGCGTCCATGTGGGGCTTGGCATGGCTGCCGCTGAAGTACTTTGCCGGGCAAGGCTTGTCGGGACCCATGGTCGCCTTCTTGACTTTTGGCGGCTTGGGGCTGATCAGTTTGCCGCTTTTGGTGCGCGAGTATGCGCAATGGAGACATTGCATCCCCCTGTTTTTGCTGCTTTCCCTGGTGGGAGGGTGGGGCAATACCGCTTACATCAGCGCCTTGCTGGCCGGCGATGTGGTGCGCGTGGCGCTTTTGTTTTACCTCGCGCCGGTATGGGGGGTCTTGGGCGGGAGAATTTTTTTGGGCGAACGCATTACTAGGCGCCGCCTAGCTGCACTGGCCTGTGCGTTGGGTGGGGTTTTGTTAATCGTTGGCGGCGATCAGTCGTTCGCCGCCCCTTTGGGCTGGACCGACTTCCTGGCCCTTACTGCCGGTCTGGCCTTTTCGGCAAACAACGTGGTCGCGCGCCACGCGCAGTCCATTCCCACTGCTAGCAAAACAATTGCTTTGTTCTTGGGTTGCCTGTTCACTTCGGCGCTGTTGCTAACCGTGCAGGAAGGAGGCGCCGCCTGGGCGCTGCCCGCGTTATCGGTCAGCGTTTGGGTCTATTTGGCTGCGTATGCCATTGGCTGGCTGGCTTTGGCGACGGTAACCTGGCAATGGAGCGTGTCACGTATGGAAGCGGGGCGTTCTGGCGTGCTCGGGATCGCCGAACTTGCGATGGCCTTGTTGTCCGCCACGCTCATTGGCGGCGCGATGATGGACGCTGGTGAATGGGCCGGTGCTGCCTTGATTGCCGGCGCGGCGCTGCTGGTCGCTTTGGAGCCTGATTCTCAGAATCAAAACGCCTCGGGCTGAATCCCAGCGGGCCTGATTGAAGGGCCTACTGGTGGCGTACACGCGGGCAAGTTAGGGTCTGTACCGCCTAGGGGCTGTGGCCTGCCAACGCACCTGATGGGGTGGCTACTAGGGTAAGTCCCAGCACACCCCGGCTCGTTTTTTGGCGAAAATAATGCACCATAGGGATAAATTGTTTCCCTTGGGGAATTTTCAGACCAAGGAAAAGTTCGCAATTTGCAAACTCCAGTTTTGGATATTTATGAAACGAAAGTGTGACCTGTTCATGCGTGCATTGCCGAGTGCTAGCTGGCCAAAAAATGGCCTCACGGCGGCTTTGCGGCCGTTGCTAACGCGCCCAAGGGCGTTTGGCACGCTAAGGACAAAGCGGCTATTTGCATTGAACCTATGTTGAGCCGCCCGAAGTATGAGGGCCTCAGTCCCATGCAAGGCAGCGCGCACTTGCTGGTCGCTGACGGCGCAGGTGCCCAGGCCATTACAGATTTGGCGCGTCGCCTGCCGCCAGACTGGTTTGCAGATGCCCACATCATTTATATACCGAGTGACTCGGCCCCTGCTGCTGCCCTTTTTTCCGAGACGCTGCAAGCGCTGCGACCGCGTCAATGGCACCAATCGCCCAGTGTTGCTAGCGCTTTACCGCGTATCGCCAAAGTCTTTGCAGATGCGCACATGGGCTTGTGCTTGTATTTGGCTGGGACGGAGGGACTGATCGGGCAGGTGATGCAGCTAGCCCTGCATGGCGGCATCGACCACACCACCATACGTACCGAGCACCGTGGCTCCTTGTCCCGGCGTATGCAATGCGTGCATTGCAAGGGCATCACCGAAGGCGTAACTACCCAGCCAGCGCAGTGCGCGCACTGCAAACTTTGGCTACTGGTACGGGACCACTATTCGCGGCGTATCGGTGCCTTCCAAGGAGTTTGTATTCATGCGGAAGAGCCTGACAACATTCCTCCTGCCATCCCAAGTTTTCTATGAGCGCCGAACACCTCAAAATTCCGGTCCGCGTGACCGAAGTCCAGCCGGTCAATGCGCTGGTTACCCGCTTTTCTTTTGCCGCGCTGGACGGCTCGCACCTTCCGGTATTTTCTGGTGGCTCCCATGTCATCGTCGAGTTTGGTGCATGTAGGAATCCCTATTCGCTAATGGGCAACCCGTTTGAAACCCAGAGCTACAGTATTTCAGTGCGCCGTGACGATGCCGGGCGGGGTGGCAGTCTTTTCCTGCACCAGCACGTCAAGGTGGGGGACACCGGTTTGATTGGGCACCCGGTCAACCTGTTTTCTCTCGATTTGCGAGCGCACAAGCATTTATTCATTGCCGGCGGGATTGGGATTACCCCGTTTATGGCCCAAATGGAGCAGCTGTCTCAAGCCGGGCAGCGGGCGACACCGCCTTTCGAATTGCACTACTGCGCCCAAAGTGCCGATCTGGCCGCCTACGCCAGCGCGCTTAAAGAAAAATATCCGGGGCGCGTTACGACCTATTTCGATATTGAAAACCAAAAATTGAATTTGGAATTGCTTTTGCAAGGCCAAGCCCTGGGCACTCATCTTTATGTATGCGGGCCCGCTGGAATGATTGATTGGGTGCGCAAAACAGCGGCCGGGCTCGGTTGGCCAGATAAGTTGGTGCATTTTGAACATTTTTCTGCCCCCCAAGCCGGCGGCCGTTTTACCGTACAACTTGCGGCATCGGGAGGCAGCTTAGAGGTTAGCGAGCGTCAGAGCTTTCTGGAGGCTTTAGAGGCTGCCGGCCTCAATCCGCCTTATTTGTGTCGAGGTGGCGCCTGCGGTCAGTGCGAGACGCGGGTTATTGCGTGTGATGGTGTCCTCGACCACCGCGACCATTGGCTCAGTGAAGCAGATCAACGCAGCGGTGAAAAAATTATGCCTTGCGTATCGCGCGTCATAGGCCAATCCATCACCATTGACCGCTGAGTGCCAGCGACGTGTCAGGTATTGCGAGTGATTAATCAGGAGTAATGTGTGAGTCAAAACGTGCTGCAATTCAAAGACGAAACCTTTCGGGATGATTTTGTTTACTTCAATTCTCCAGGGGCAATTGATCGCTTCCCTTTTCCGTTTGACAAGGACAGCTATATGTATGCTGTCAATATGGAGCCTCACACCAACGGGCGGGTAGGCACTGTGTATGAGAAGTCGTTCGACGTAGATGAGCACTACGTGGCCGAAATGCGTGAGCGCGCACTGACCTTGCTAGAGGATCCTTTGCGTTGCCAATCACTGCCGCATATGACCTTGGCGGGCTGGGACTTGTTGGAGTTGATCATGACGCATAAAGCGCGTGACTATCCCGATTTGTTTGAGTTACACCGCGATGGATTGCAATGGCGCTGGCTGAATAAACCGCTAGGCATTGAGCAGTCCTTTACTTTTGGCGACGAGGCGACATTGCCTTATGGGCCCATGGAATACATCACGCGCCAAAGCCAGGGTGACTGGTGTGTGTTGGACCAACGCGACGCAAACTTGTGGATGGACGCGGGCATGGTGACGACCCAGGCGGACTGGTCGCTCGATTTTGATATTGGCATGAACTTCTTCGAGTGGCATGCGCCCGTGCCTTTGGCGCATGAACTCGGTATTTTTCAGCGTGCACTGAAGTTTCTGCTCGCGATTCCCCAGGGTGCACCCGCGCGGCGCTTAAATTGGACCATGACAGTGCATGCACGCCATGACACCAGCCCCGAAAATTATCCTAAGTGGGGTCCTGATCGCACCACAGTGACGCCCGAAAACGTCGGAGACCTTATGTACCTGCGGGTGGAATTGCAGTCTTTCTGGCGCCTGCCTCGCTCTAATGCATTGGTGTTCCCCATCCGTTGCTACCTGATTCAACTCAATGAATTGGTGACCCACCCCAAATGGGCCAAACGTTTTCACCGGGTTTTGCGCGAACTTCCCAAAGAACTGGCTGAATACAAAGGTTTTGAGCGCAACCGGGCCACTATGGTGGGGTGGCTCTCGCAGTTTGACGATGGCGGCATTACGTCGCCGGGTTGCGGAATTCATTAGTTTGTTGGGCTAGGTGGGCGAGGGCCACTGACGCTATTTTTATATCCCTCAAAAGGAAAATATCTATGACTACGACTGACAGCGCGCAAGCGCAGGGTTTGCAGAGAAAGATTGGCTGGACCGGCGCATTCTGGGTTGCCAGTGGTGTGCCGGCATTGGTGCTTTTCTCGATTGGCTCCATCGCTGCGACCGTCGGTAAGCCGGCGTGGATTGTCTGGGCCATCTCGATTGCATTTGGATTTTTGCAGGCATTTACCTACGCTGAAATTGCGGGGCTTTACCCCAACAAATCGGGTGGCGCATCCGTCTATGGTGCCATGGCCTGGCTGCGCTACAGCAAATTTGTCGCGCCGATTTCGGTATGGTGCAATTGGTTCGCCTGGTCACCCGTACTTTCTATCGGTTCGGGACTGGCTGCCGGCTATTTGCTTATGGCTTTGTTCGCGCCCGATGCAGCCATCAACACCTGGCAAATTACGCTGCTCGATCTCGGGTCGATAAAAACCGGGCTGACTTTGCGTATCAATGCCGTCTTTATTCTTGGGGCGACGATCTTGCTCACCGTTTTTGGCATTCAGCACGGTGGTATTTTGCGTTCAGCCAAGACCCAGAAAATCCTAGCTATTGCTGCCTTGTTTCCTTTGATGGTGATTGCCCTGGTGCCACTGCTCACAGGCGATGTCATGAGTGCGCAGTCCCTATCGCATCTTTTCCCCATTGCGCCCTTGGCATGGGACAAGGGCCTGGCCGGTGATGGAGTCTGGAACACTGCGGGCTTGACCTTGATGGCTGGCGGTTTGTTTATCGCTGCATGGTCCACCTACGGGTTTGAAACCGCGGTTTGTTACACCAGCGAGTTCAAAGATCCCAAGACGGATACCTTCAAAGCCATTTTCTACAGCGGGCTGCTGTGTATCGTGGTGTTTTTGCTGGTTCCCTTGGCTTTTCAAGCCCACTTTGGCCTCGGTAACGTGGTGACGCAACCGGTGGTTGGGGCCGATGGTGCGATCACCAACGCAGTCTATGACGGTATCTTGGCGCCTGATATCTATTCCGGTATGGGTGTCGCAGCCGCTATGGCCAGCATCATTGGTGCGGGTCCGGCCATCACCAACTTGCTCATTGCCATGATGATCTTGGCGCTGGTTCTGGCCATCATGACCTCTATGGCTGGCTCTTCGCGCACGCTGTACCAGGCCTCCGCAGACGGCTGGTTGCCCAAATATTTGAGTAAGGTGAACGAACACGGCGCGCCCACTGCGGCCATGTGGACCGACCTTTGCTTTAATTTGGTTTTGTTGCTCTTGTCCGACTACGTATTTGTGCTCGCCGCATCCAATGTCGGCTACATCATTTTCAACTTCCTTAATCTCAACGCAGGATGGATCCACCGTATGGATCGCGGCAATTGGGACCGTCCCTACAAAGCAGCGACCTGGTTGCTGGCCGTTGGCGCGCTTCTAGCCTTTGTCAATGTGTTCCTGATGGGCATGGGCGCCAACGTATGGGGAGCCGGAACCTTGATGACTGGCTTGGTGGTTGCTGCTTTGGTGATCCCGGTCTTTTTATTCCGCCACTACGTTCAGGACGGCGGTGTGTTTCCTGAAAGCACATCGAGTGACTTGCAGGAAACGGGCGATATTGAAAACAAGGCCGGCGTCTTGCCCTATGTCACCTTGATCGCAGGCGTAGCGGTCATGGCCATTGGCTATTCCCTTTCGGCTTCCTAACTGAGGGTATGTGCCGACAGGTGCTGGCCGATTGGCGCCAGCCCTGTCGCACAAAGGCCGGTTTCAAATTCCCAGCAATTAAGCCATGCCCAAAAGGCGCTTACGCCTTTGGGCCCAGGCGTTGATGAGCCGGTCGGCGACAATGCCAATGAAGGCAATCCCAAGCCCCGCTAACAGACCGCGTCCGGTATCGGCATTGGGAAGCGCTTTGTAGATTTCCTGTCCCAGGTCCCGCGAGCCAATCAGCGCGGTGATGGCTACCATGGCCAGTGCCATCATGATGGTTTGGTTGATCCCCAATAAAATTTCAGGGAACGCAATCGGAAGTTCCACTTTGAATAGCCGCTGGGCTGGCGTTGCGCCTGACGCAATCGCCGCCTCCTGCGTTGTTTGCGGCACGCGCATCAGCCCTAGGTAGGTATAGCGAATCGCCGGTACGGTGGCATAGCAAAGCATGGCCAGTACGTTTGATAAATCGCTGGTCTGAAACAGCATGATGACTGGGATCAGGTAAATAAAGCTAGGAAAAGTTTGCAGCAGATCGCACAGTGGCATGAGCGTGCGCGCTGCCGCAGGACTTTTTGCAGCCCACACCCCCAAAGGGATACCAATGAGGCAGCACAAAATCGCGCAGCTCGTGACCAAGTAGATGGTCAACATCAGCGGTGTCCAAAAGCCGGCCATCAATAAAAAGCCAAACAGCCCCACGGGCACCAATGCCAGCCGCCAGCGCCCCAAATGCCAAGCGATCGCCGTGGGCGCAGCGATGACTACGACCCAAGGGAGCCAGAGGTAAAAATCACGGATGGGCAGCAACAGGTAGATGGTGATGTTGTCACGAAAGGGCTTGAGGTAGCTGTAGAGGTTTTTGGAAATCCACCGAACCGCACTGTCAATCTGGCCGCCAAAGGAGATGGTCATTTCCGATGGCAATACGGACAGTACCGGCACCAGGTAGCCCAATACGATCAGGCAAAGCCCGGCCAAGGCAAACACCAGGCTGTGCATATGGCGCTGCAAGAAGCTGCCCGAGACGATGGTATTGGCCGCAGCCCGCACCATTTGCGCTACCGTGAGCCGATCCAAAACCAAAGCCATCAGGGTGATGGCGATGCCTTGCTCCATGGCTTTTCCAATGCGCAATTGCTGTAGCGAAAAAAGCAGTTTTTGCCCCAAGCCCGATGCGCCCACCAGCGAAGCAATCACAACCATGGCCAAGGTTTGCATGACAACCTGGTTGAGTCCCAGTAGCAGGGTTTGTTGCGCGGCAGGCAACTCTACTTTCCATAGTCGCTGCTGCGCGGTGCATCCCGCCATGGTGCCCGCTTCCACAATCTCGGGTGAAACACTGCGTATGCCCAGTATGGTGCATCGCGCCATGGGTGGTAATGCAAAAATCAGCGTGGCAAGCATAGCGGGCACTTGCCCAAAGCCAAACAACACCACCACGGGGCCCAAGTAGGCCATGTGCGGCGTGGCTTGCATCACATCAAACAGCGTATTGAGTGTGCGTTCCACCCCACGATTGCGGGTTGACCAAATACCCAATGCCAGGCCAATACCTGCCGCCAGTGGAACCGTCACCAGCACCAAGGAGGCCGTCTGCATGGCGTCTGACCACAGGTCAAATAGCACCAGATACATCATGCATGCGCCGCAAAAAAGGGCCAGCCGCAAGCCACTTTGCCAATGGGCAAATACCACGATGCCCATGACCACGAACACCCAGGGCAGGGCAGGCAGATTCCAGTCGGGCACACCGCGGAAAAGCAAAACTTCCACTAGGTGAAGCGGAACAAAAAGGATGGCCGAAATGGCCCGCGTAAGCGGCTTGGCCCATTCACTAAACAAGGCGAATGCATCGGTTAACCAATCCCGAAATGGCAGCACCCACTCTCCCGGCCAGATGTCGAGCCAAGGAAATGCGCCGCTGGCAACCACGCCAAGCAAAGCCCCAAAAAAACCCAGCGCGGGCAGCCAGGTTTGACCGCGTGCCTGCCCTGTCTCCGAAGCCACATCCACTGCGAGCGCGCTAGTCATGGCGTCGTCGTCTGTGGGAACAGGGCTTCGATCAAATCCTCACGGCTGACCGTGCCCATGGTCTGCTGGCCCTGGTTCAGGATGGAAAAACGCTGGTCGGAGGCCAGTATTTGAGCCGCTGCATCACACAGCTTGGTGTCCCCTGCCAGGGCCTGTTGTGGCAGTTTTCCCGTCAGTGGACGGGCGATCGCGCCCAGTGTCAGAATTTTGTCGCGCGGCGCAATTTTGACGAACTCGCGCACATAGTCATTGGCAGGGTGCAACACCATTTCTTGCGGTGTTGCCAATTGCACCAACTCGCCGTCTTTCATGATGCCGATCCGATCTGCCAGTCGGACCGCCTCATCAAAATCATGGGTAATGAACAAAATAGTTTTTCGCAACAGCTTTTGCAGGCGTATGAACTCGTCCTGCATCTCGCGACGGATCAGCGGGTCCAGGGCTGAAAAAGGCTCATCGAGAAACCAAATTTCTGGTCCCACGGCTAGGGAGCGCGCGATGCCGACCCGTTGCTGCTGCCCTCCAGATAATTCCCGCGGAAAATACGCTTCACGCCCTTCAAGCCCAACGAGTTTGAGCATCTCGCGGGCTTTGGCATCGCGCAGCGTGCGCGACATCCCGCTCACTTCAAGGGGAAAGGCAACGTTATCAATGACATTGCGGTGTGGCAGTAAGCCAAAGTTTTGAAACACCATGCCCATTTTGTGGCGCCGTATTTCTATGAGTTCACTGGGGGACGCGTTCAGCAAGTTTTTGCCGTCCAGCATGACTTCCCCTGCGGTGGGGTCATGCAGGCGGGTGATGGCGCGAATCAGGGTGGATTTTCCCGAGCCAGACAGGCCCATGATGACCAAAATTTCATTGTCCATCACGTCAAAGGATACGTCTCTGACGGCCCCAATATATTTCTCCGCGGCAAAGGCGTCGAGCGTGGGCTGGTGCTGGTGTTTTTTCAAAAATCCGACAGGGTCAGTGCCGAAAATTTTCCAAAGGTGACGACAGGATATTTTCGGCGTGGCCTGCAACATGCACTAACCTTAAAACAGAGTACTTGCACAAAGCAGTGGGCCGCCTACGGCGGCCCACTGTTGTCGGGAGACTTTTAGTTCGTCCAGGCTTTGACGCTGGCCTGATTGGCGGCTACCCACTTCTTGGCAGCGTCCTCCGGCTTCATGCCGTCCACGTCCACCATGGCGGCGGCCGCAGCGATCTGGTCATTGGTGAAATTCACCTTTTTCAAGATCTTGTCGGCAGTGGGCCACTTGCTGGCGATATGTTTCGACCCCACCTTTTTCATGTAGCCCTTGGCCGCTGCGCCGCAGTCATACAAGGCGTCGGGATTCATGCCCCAGCTTTTGTCTGTGTGGCATTTGGGGTCATAGGTGGGAAACTCCACAAACTGCCCCTTGAACTTCGCCTCAATAAAGTTAGGTGTCCAGTTGAAGATCACCACCGGTTGTTTGCGGTCGTAGGCAGCTTGCAACTCAGCCCACAGCGTTGCCGCTTGTCCGACAGACACCTCCTGAAAATTCATCTTCAAGGCCGTGATGCGCTCGGAATAATGCTTACCCCAATCCGCCGGTGGCCCTACAAAACGGCCTTTGGTGCCTGTTTCGGCGGTCGCCAGTTTGGCGGCACATTTGTCTAGTGCTTTCCAGTCTGGCAGGCCGGGACACATTTCGTTCATATAGCTGGGATACCACCAGTCCTCACGGGTCACCGCATTGTGCGCACCGTAATCCACCGCGCCATTTTTCAAGGACTTCTGGAAGTTATCGTTCATGGAGCCTTCCCAAACTTCAACCTGAAAATCCATGTCTCCTGCAGCAATAGCAGTAAATTGCAATTGCGTATCGGACGGTTTGTACTCGACGTTGAGTCCTTTGGATTTGAGTACATCGCCCACTACATAGGATAAAACTACTTGGCTGGTCCAGTTATTGGTAACGATTTTGATCGGGGCTTTGTCGTCAGCCGCGATGGCCGACCCCATTGCCAAAGCGCTGCTAAGTGCAGCGGCAAGTACCCATTGACTACGTGTTTTCATATTGCACCTTTATTTGAAAAATTACCAAAATTTAGGAAGCGACCATACTACTTAAGGGAAACTATGTTGCCCTGAGTGAAATAATCGCAGTTTTGTAAAGGGGTGTCAATTGTGTTTTCTACCTAATTACACTGGTGCTTACCCTTGGTTCTCGGCCGCTTTGGGGCTTGGCGCCTGGTATGTTCAAACCAAAGTACATCCCAAGGCTTTGCTAGCGAGCCTGGGTGCTTGGCGGGCAAGGTCCTGGGCCCGGCGTGCCCTGGTACCGCTTTAAGCCATGTTGTTGCGGCGAGCCAATTGGGCAAACAGGGCTGCCTGGTCCATACCGGCCAAGCCGTTGTCGTGGGCCTGGGCATAAAGTTGCTCTAGGAGTTGCGTAATGGGCGCGTCAAAGCCCAATTGCTTGCCGGTGTCTAGTGCGTTGCGCATGTCTTTGAGTTGCACGCTGATGCGCCCGCGCGGCGCGAAATCGCGCTCCACCATGCGCTGGCCATGCACTTGCAAAATGCGACTGTCCGCAAACCCGCCGCTGATCGCCTCTTTCACCTTGGCCATGTCCGCGCCGCCTTTGGCACAGAGCAGCAAGGCTTCGGCCACCGCGCCAATGGTGATACCCACAATCATTTGATTGGCCAACTTGGCCAATTGCCCGCAGCCATGCGGGCCCACCAGCGTGGACTTGCCCAGGTGTTGCAAAGCAGTTTGCGCCTGTTCCAAGTCAGGGGCCTCACCACCGGCCATGATGGCCAGGTTACCTTGCTCTGCACCCAATGTGCCGCCGGATACCGGGGCATCCAGGTAGCGCACGCCTAGAGCACCGAGACGGGTCGCATGGCTGCGCGCTTGTTCTGGCGCAATCGAGGACATGTCCACCAGCAGGCTGCCACTTTGCAGGGCTTGCGCCACACCTTGTTCAAACAAGACTAATTCCACAATGCCGCCGTGCTCGAGCATGGTGATGGTCAGGTCCGCACCACGCACCGCATCAAGCGCATTGGCGTGGGCATGCGCGCCCAATGCCACCAGGGGCGCGGTTTTTTCAGCCGTGCGGTTCCACACATGCACCTCCAAGCCCGCGCGGCACAGTCGCGCGGCCATGGGTACGCCCATCAATCCCAATCCTAAAAATGCAATGCGCATAAATCTATTCCTCGCTTACATCAACAAATGTTCACCTGCGTTGTCGCCGCCTAGAGTCACGTAATTCACTTTGCGGATGTCCATCAGCTTTTTACCGCCGGCATAGCTAATCGAGCTTTGAAGGTCCTGCTCCATTTCCACCAAGGTGTTGCGCAGTGGGCCTTTGATCGCTTCCAGGATGCGCTTGCCTTCAACGTGTTTGTATTCACCTTTGTTGAAGTCGCTGGCCGAGCCGTAATACTCTTTGTACAGCTTGCCATCGACTTCCACCGTTTGGCCGGGGGACTCTTCATGGCCTGCAAACAGCGAACCAATCATCACCATCGATGCGCCAAAGCGGATGCTTTTGGCGATGTCGCCATGGTCGCGGATACCGCCGTCGGCGATGATGGGCTTGGTCGCCACGCGGGCACACCACTTGAGCGCGCTCAGTTGCCAGCCGCCGGTCCCAAACCCTGTTTTGAGCTTGGTAATACAGACCTTGCCCGGCCCGATGCCGACCTTAGTCGCATCCGCCCCCCAATTTTCCAGGTCAATCACCGCCTCGGGCGTGCCCACATTGCCGGCGATCACAAAGCTGGCCGGCAGGTGTTGCTTGATATAGGCAATCATGTCTTTCACACTGTCGGCGTGGCCGTGGGCGATATCGATAGTGATGTAGTCGGGCGTGAGGCCCAATTCGCGCAGCCGGTCCACCGTCTGGTAATCGGCCTGCTTAACGCCTAGTGAGATAGATGCGTACAGGCCCTTGGCGCGCATGTCCTGGGTGAAGCGAACATTGTCCAGGTCAAAGCGGTGCATCACATAGAAGTAGCCGTTTTGAGCCAGCCAGACGCAAATAGTTTCATCTACCACCGTCTTCATATTGGCCGGTACCACCGGCATGCGAAAGCTGCGCGTGCCCAGCGTTACGCTGGTGTCACATTCAGACCTGCTCTCCACCCGGCATTTGCGCGGCAGCAGCAAAATGTTTTCGTAGTCAAAAATATCCATAAGCCAAGCTCCCAAAGTTGCATCAGACACACAGGCGCTTGGATTGGTACCGGCAAAAAAATACCGGACGCCAAATGCTTGGGCCCGGTGATTGATTTTACGCACAGCCGCTGACGCATCGGGCTTCCTACAATCGGGCATGCTTTCTGCCAGTACCGCGTCCTCTCCTTTGCTTGACAGCCTCAACCCCGAACAGCGCGCCGCCGTCACCCTGCCACCCGAGCATGCGCTGATCCTGGCTGGTGCCGGTTCCGGTAAAACTCGGGTGCTGACCACCCGTATTGCCTGGCTCTTGCAGGAGGGCCATATCAACCCTGGCGGCATTCTGGCCGTCACATTTACGAACAAAGCCGCCAAAGAGATGGTGGCCCGCCTTAGCGCCATGCTGCCGATTTCGGTGCGCGGCATGTGGATAGGCACTTTCCACGGCCTGTGCAATCGTTTTTTGCGGGCGCATTTCAAAACTGCTGCCTTGCCCCAAACCTTTCAAATTTTGGACACACAAGACCAGCTTAGCGCGGTTAAGCGCCTGTGCAAGCAACTGGCGGTCGACGAAGACCGCTTCCCGCCCAAGCAACTGAGTTGGTTTATTTCCAACTGCAAAGAAGAGGGCATGCGCCCGCAGGATGTGCCGGTACGCGACAGCGATACCCGCCGCAAGGCTGAGCTTTACCAACTCTATGAAGAGCAGTGCCAGCGCGAAGGCGTGGTGGACTTTGGTGAGCTGATGTTGCGAAGCTACGAAGTGCTGCGCGACCATGCCGCTATTCGCGAGCATTACCAATGGCGCTTTCGGCACATTCTGATCGACGAGTTTCAGGACACCAACAAACTGCAATACGCCTGGATCAAGATGCTGGCGGGTAAGCAAGACGGTGCCGACACTAGCAGCGAGCGACCCGGCGGCGCGGTGCTGGCCGTCGGCGACGATGACCAAAGCATTTACGCTTTTCGCGGCGCGCGCGTGGGCAATATGGCCGACTTTGTGCGCGAATTTGCGGTGGAACACCAGATCAAGCTGGAGCAAAACTACCGAAGCCACAGCCATATTTTGGAATCGGCCAATGCGCTTATCAGTCATAACAGCCGTCGCCTAGGTAAAAACCTGCGCACCGACCAGGGGCCGGGTGAAGCCGTGCGCGTCTATGAGGCGCCCAGCGACTTTGAAGAAGCGCAATGGATGGTTTCCGAAATGCGCTACCTGATGGAGTCGGGCAAACCCGGTTTGGGCGAAGGTTATCCGCAATCCGAAATTGCGGTGCTCTACCGCAGCAATGCGCAAAGCCGCGTCATCGAGACCGCTTTGTTCAACGCCGGTATTGCTTACCGCGTGTATGGTGGATTGCGCTTTTTCGAGCGTGCCGAAATCAAACACGCGCTGGCCTATATGCGCTTGCTGTCCAACCCGCGCGACGACACCAGCTTCATGCGCGTGGTCAACTTTCCGGCCCGCGGCATAGGCGCGCGCAGCCTAGAGCAATTGCAAGACATTGCCAAAGAGTTGGGTTGCTCGCTGCACGACGCGGTCAGCGCCCTCAAAGGCCGGCCCGGCGCGCTGATCTCGGTTTTTGTAGCCAAGATCGACGTGCTGCGCGAACAAACCGCCACCAGTAGTTTGAGAGACATTGTTGCCACCATGCTGGAGCACAGCGGCTTGCTAGAGCATTACCGCCAGGACCGCGAAGGCGAAGACCGCATCGAAAACTTGGAGGAATTGGTCAACGCCGCCGAAAGTTTTGTGCGCTTGGAAGGCTTTGGCCGCCAGGAAGCGGCGCGTGCTGGGGCCGCTGGCAACGCGCCGCTTGCGGACGCGCCCGACATGCAGACGCAGCAAGCCGCTGACCTATCCGCCTCGGAGGAGCCCGAATTTGGCGATACCGGCGAAACCCTCTCGCCCTTGACCGCTTTCTTAACCCACGCCGCCCTAGAAGCGGGCGACAACATGGCCCAGGCCGGGCAGGACGCGGTGCAACTGATGACCGTCCATGCCGCCAAAGGCCTGGAGTTTGATTGCGTATTCATCACCGGCATGGAAGAGGGCTTGTTCCCGCATGAAAACGCCATGAGCGACCGCGACGGGCTGGAAGAAGAGCGCCGCCTGATGTACGTGGCCATTACCCGCGCGCGCGACCGGCTCTACCTCAGCCATTCGCAAACCCGCATGCTGCACGGCCAGACGCGCTACAACCTGAAAAGCCGTTTTTTTGACGAGTTGCCAGAGGGAAGCCTCAAGTTCCTGACCCCCAAACGCGCGCCCGCGCGCAGCCCCTGGACTGGTAGCAGCACGCCGTCCTGGCAGGCGCCGACCACCAGTTTGCGCACGGAAACTTATGACGCCGGTCCGCCGGTCGCCCGCAAAACCGTCCCTGGCCATGGCCTGCGCGTGGGCTTGCAGGTGTTTCACAACAAATTTGGCGAAGGCAAAGTGCTGACGCTGGAAGGCGAGGGTGCCGACGCCCGCGCCCAAATCAGCTTCCCCCGCCACGGCACCAAATGGCTGGCCTTGAGCGTGGCCAAGTTGACGCCGGTGGAATAGTGCGCCGCCGTCTGCGGCGGTCAAACCATGTGGCTGCGCCTGGCACTGCCCATGCAGGGGAGAGTCGGCATATCTCGGGTAACTGGCTCTAAACAAAGGCTCACTCAAGGCCAGCGGGCAGGCCTTGTAGGGCAAGTCTTCCAGCAGCTTCACTGAATCAGTGCAAGCTGACCACTTGGCCCCGCGCAACAACTCCCCCTAAAGTCGGGGTCTTGCGGTAGCCTGAATTACAATTTGGAAATTAAATATCCAAATTGTAAGAATATGATTCTGCGCCACGCAAGCACCACTCTGCAGAGCCTCGCCCATGGCTACCCGATATTGGTATTGACCGGGCCGCGGCAGGCGGGGAAAACCACGTTGGCCCAAAGCACCTTTCCCGGCAAGCCCTATGTGTCGCTGGAAGATCCCGACACCAGGGCCTTTGCTGAAGAAGATCCGCGGGGTTTTTTGGCGCGTTTTCCTGACGGCGCCATTTTGGATGAGGCCCAGCGCTGCCCAGCGCTGTTTTCTTACTTGCAAACACGGGTCGATGCCACACGGTGCATGGGGGAGTTTGTGCTGACCGGTTCCCAACAGTTCGGATTGTTATCCAACATCACCCAGAGCTTGGCCGGCCGGGTGGGGCTGGTCCAACTACTACCGTTTTCGCTGCAAGAGCTACAAGAGGGCGGCGTTCCGGTGACCAGCCTGGGCGATCTGCTGTGGCGTGGCCTGTACCCGCCGATCCATGACCGCAGCTTGGCCCCGGAGCAGTGGTTCGCCAACTACTTGATGACCTATGTAGAGCGTGACGTGCGCCAACTCATTGAGGTGCAAAACCTGAGCCTGTTCCAGCGCTTTCTTAAGCTGTGCGCGGCACGCTGCGGCCAACTTTTGAATATGACCAGCTTGGGAAACGACTGCGGTGTGTCGCACAAGACGGTGGCCGCCTGGCTATCGGTGTTGGAGGCGGGGTATGTGGTGTTCTTGCTCCAGCCACACCACCAAAACTTTGGCAAACGGCTGGTCAAAACGCCTAAGTTGTACTTTCATGACACAGGGCTGGCAGCGCATCTGCTGGGCATCCATGACGAAGAACACATGGCCATCCACTCGGCGCGCGGTGCCTTGTTTGAAAACCTGGTGATCAGTGAACTGCTCAAGCGCCGGTACAACCAGGGCCTGACCTCCAACCTCTATTTTTGGCGCAACAACACAGGCGAAGAGGTGGATGTGGTGGTGGAGCACGGCGACAAGCTGCTGCCTATCGAAATTAAATCCGGCCAAACCTATAACAGCGACTTCTTGACCGGGTTGAACAAGTGGGCGCGTTATGCCGGCAATGCGGCCTTACCTAGCCAATTGGTATACGGAGGTGATATATCTATGACCCGTAACGCAGTGGCAGTGCACGGCTGGAGGGAGATGTCAAAACTGCCAGCTTAGCGTGACACCAGTCACCGCCCCGACCGCGCCAGATACCGCTTGCGCTAGAACACCACGAGCAGTGGTAGCGCGCAGCCCATGGGCCGGCAGCAGCGCGCCGGCCTGGCATGCGCCGACCAGCAGTTTGCGCACGGAAACTTATGACGCCGGTCTGCCGGTCGCCCGCAAAACCGTCCCCGGCCACGGCCTGCGTGTGGGCTTGCAGGTGTTTCAAAACAAATTTGGCGAAGGCAAAGTGCTAACCCTGGAAGGCGAGGGCGCCGACGCCCGCACCCAAATCAGCGTCCCCCGCCATGGCACGAAGTGGCTTGCTTTAAGCGTGGCCAAGTTGACGCCGGTGGAATAGTGCGCCGCCGTCTGCGGCGGCGAACCATGAAGCTGCCGAATCCTTGATCATTGTCAAAGGGAATTATTCGGTGCGCTTGCATGATGCACCCATGACCCACACTATCTCATCCATGCAGCACCACCACGCCATGGTGCATCTTGAACGTCTTGAAAACATGTTGGCGGATTTGCTTCGCCTGGTCAGCGATCAGCGCGGTGGCGAGCGCACGCGGGCCGAAGTGGCGACTGAATCCTTGCCCGGACCGGGCGACTCGCACGCCCAGAGCATCACCCAGCGCGATTTGGACTTTTGCATTGGGGAGCGCGAGATTGCCCGCATGCACGAAGTCGGCGCTGCCCTCAAGCGCCTGCACCAGGGCAGTTATGGCTTTTGTACGCTTTGCGGCGATGCAATTTTGGAGGCCCGTCTAGACGCCATGCCTGAAACCCCGCATTGCATGGCTTGCCAAACCAAGCTTGAAGCGCAAGGCCCCGCCTAACCCGCAGTCAACGCAGCGGTGTCTTACCGCAGTCGGTTCAGCGAACGCAGTAAAAATGTAAATCCGGTCCGCGCACTTCTTCGGCGCTGCGCACGGGCGAAGGGTTGGGCAGGTCTGGCGCATAGACCATGCCGCCGGGCAGCGCCCAGACGTCGCTGCGCAGGCTCACGCCACCGTTGTAATCGCCCAGTGCTGCCAAATACTCGAGTTCAGCCACCGTAGGCAGGCGCGCATTCCTATTGCTGCAAGCGCGCTCAGCCGCTGCCGGGCCGGCGGTGTGGGCCACTGGCATGCCAGGCGCCCCCAGCAATTCCAGGCTCCGGTTGCCGACCACTACTTTGGACGGGAATTTAGTTTTCTGAAAATAGTCAAACACCTGCCCGGCCACGCTTTGCATCACCGATTGGGGCAAGCCCTGCGCTTGAAAGCTGCGCGTGGTGCCGTCTTTGCCTTCCAAATGCATGGTCACCAGGACCTGGCCATTGCAAGCTTGCGCAAATGAATAAGTGCCCCAAAAAATGCCATACAGGTCGCGCACCAGCTTATCGTCCAGATAACCCTGGCGTTTTTGGTCTCGCAGGCCGCGTACCAATTGGGCCAGAGGCATGGGGTTGAAAAATGCAATCTTGCGCTGGCCCGGTTGCAGGTCGCGGTAATAAGCGTCCAGGGTGGCCTTAAAGCTGCCCTCCAGCAGTACGTCCATGCCCATGCCAGCATTGGCCTGCGCGCGGTTGGCGTTTTCCATGTCGTCCATGGCCTGCACAATGCCAAAAGCGACCGCCTCCTTCGCGCCTTCGCGGATCAGCGCGACCACGTTTTGCAGCATGTCCTTGGACTGCTCGTTCTTGGTTTTGGCGTAGTTTTCCTGGTACTGGCACAAGTCTTTGCCCCGCACAAAGGGGATGGTGGGCCAAATTTGTATCGGGCGCGCGGCCTGTGCCAGCACGGCCTGGCCCGCCAGCGCAAGTATGAGCAGCGCAAAGGCCTGCAGGGCGCGCTGCACGGATTGCCAGCAAGGGCGCTTTGCTTTTTCCAACGTCGATGGTTGCATCTTGTAGTTCTTTCCGGGCTTGACATTGCTGAACCCGTGGGCCTGTCTTTTGGTAAGTCCGGCTCGCGTAAGGGTAATTTTAGAGCGCGGGCGGATGTTTAGCGCGGCGCGTGACCTGATGTAGCGCAAATCGCGGCACACCTGCCTCCTAGAATGAGCCGATGTGGATGTATGTGCTTCAGGGAATAGGATTCGGTTTTGCTGCGGCTTCGCAGCCGGGGCCGTTTCAAACCTACCTGATTTCGCAGTCCATCAGCCAGGGCTGGCGCCGCACTTTGCCCTCGGCGCTAGCGCCTTTGCTCAGTGACGGGCCCATCATCGCCTTGTGCTTGCTGGTGCTCTCGCAAGTGCCGGTGTGGATGGAGCAGGTCTTGTATGGTGTCAGTGGCGTGTTCATCTTGTACTTGGCCTGGGGCGCTTTGCGCGCCTGGCGTGCACCACCGGTGCAAGGTGTGCTAGAGGTGGAAACGGGCCTGCCTATGGGCAAAGCGGTGGTGATGAATATGCTCAGCCCCGGCCCCTATATTTTTTGGACTCTGGTGACCGGTCCGATTCTGGTGGCGGGTTGGCGCGAGTCGCCGATGGTTGGACTGTCCTTTCTCGGGGGTTTTTACCTCACGCTGGTGGGCGCTTTGGCCGCGATTGTTTTGGTGTTCGGGCTGGCGGCGCGCTTTGGCGAAGGAATCAAACACGCGATGCTGGGCGTGTCAGCAATCGCCTTGCTCGTGTTTGGCCTCTACCAAGTCAGCAAAGCCCTGGGGGTTTTGCAATAAGCGGTCAACGTTGACTGCTTGCCAGTGCAGTGCCGCCTGCCAAGCACCCAAGGCCGATTCAGGCCAAGTGCACGCTGGGGATACTAAAACTGTCGGCGTAGGTGAAGTAAATTGAGCTGAAAAACATGGCCGCCATCACCATCGCCGTGGGATACAGCACCAGGGCTACGGCCTCTTCGCTGCCGGACAAGCCGGCCACTAGCACCACGCCTAGTCCAATGACCATAAAGGCCAGCATCCACACCAGGCTATAGACCGTGAACGCCCCGATATTGCGTATGCACGCGACCATGCTAAAGAACAGGCTTTTCATTGGACTGACATTGTTCCAATAGACCAGTGCAGGCGCGAACCAGAACAACAAGGACAAAGGCATATAAAACAGCAGGGCCACCATCGTGGCGGTTTCAAACGCCGGGTCTTGGAAGACTTCGCTGCTCACGGCGCCGCCAAATAAATACATTTGCGCGAACTTGCCGCCATCGGCCAGGGCAGACAAGCCCAGAACACCGACAAAACCCAGCGCGTACAGCGCACCCAGTACCAGCATGGCGCGCATCTGCGCGCGCCCGGCACGGAAACCCGCAAGTAAAACACTGGGCATGGGGAACTGGCCTTTAAGCGCTTCCTGCGTGGCCACCATCAAGCCCAGGGTAGCGCCTGGCAGCAAGGCCAGGGCCAGCACATTGCCAACAAGGGGCACCATAGAGATGACCGACATGGCGGCCATAAAAATAAAGAACAGGCCGGTGAGTGCTAGTGGTTGACGTAAAAAAGTGCGCATCCCCAGTTTGACCCAGAGGATGCCTTGGCGGGCGGGAACAATATGAAGTTTCATGCAGTGGGGCTGGTGGCGCTAAAGGGGTGCGTGCCAGCTAAGTGGGTGGGCGATACGCTGGCGCAGTATGCGCTCAAAGGGAGCCGGATCATGGGCTTGTAGCATGGCGGCTTGGCGCGGCAGGTGCAAGTCCCACAAGCGCGAGAGCCAAAAACGCAAGGCAGCCCCGCGCAGCATGCGGGCAAAAACAGCCCGTTCCGCCGCTTCCAGGGGGCGCACGCCGGTATAGGCCTGCATAAAGGCGTCGGTGCGGTCCCTATCGGCAACGCCGTTAGCGGTGCCCACACACCAGTCGTTCAGGCAAATGGCAATGTCAAACACCCAGACGTCATTACCGGCGAAGTAGAAATCAAAAAAGCCCGTGAGTTGGGCTTGGCCCTGGGCATCGGGCGCAAACATCACGTTGTCGCGAAACAGGTCGGCATGGATGGGCCCGCGCGGCAAGGCCGCGTAATCCGCGCTCTGCGCCAGGGTTTCTTGTGCCTGCAACTCGCTTTGTAACAAGACGCTTTGTTCTGGCGTGAGAAAGGGCAGCACTTCGGGCACGGTGCGCCGCCACCAGTCCAAACCGCGCAAATTGGGCTGCTGCATCTCAAAGCTGCGCCCGGCTAAATGCATGCGTGCCAGCATGGCGCCTACTTGCGCGCAATGGCCGGTGCCGGGTTGCAACTCGCTCTTGCCGGCCAGCAAACTGACCACACAACTGGGCCGGCCCTGCAGGCTGTGCAATAACTGACCCTGGGCGTTGGCCGCCGGGTCGGGCACGGGAATGCCGTGCTGCGCCAAGTGGCGCATTAGGTGCAGGTAATAGGGCAATTGCTCGGCGCTCAGGCGCTCGAACAAGGTAAGCACGTAGCGCGCTTGCGCGGTATCGGCAAAGTAATTGGTGTTTTCGATGCCGCCGGCGCAACCTTGCAGACGGGTCAGCGGCCCCAAGCCCAGGGTATGGAAAAAGGCATGGGCCTGGTCGAAGGAAACTTGGGTGTAAACCGCCATGAAGCAAACCTGAATAAGGGGCGCAGTGCCCAAAGGCAATGCGGACTTTGCGGACACCAAGGCAGGGGCAGACCCTCTGCGGTTCCGGGCGCGATTGTAGGCGGGGCACTTTGAGCTCTATGCCCACAGGCAAAATGGCGTTATGCACCCCACTTCTACCGCTCCCACGCCCGCATTGCTGCTGATTGACGGCTCCAGTTACTTGTACCGCGCTTTTCATGCGATGCCCGATCTGCGCGCCGTGCCAGGTGACCCGGCCAGCACCCCCACCGGCGCGCTGCGTGGCATGGTCAACATGATGCAGGCCTTGCGTAAAGAAGTGCCCGCCGCCTATGTGGCCTGCGTGTTTGACGCCAAGGGCCCGACCTTCCGGGACGCGATCTACCCCGCCTACAAAGCCCAACGCGCGCCCATGCCTGACGATTTGCGGGCGCAAATTGAGCCTATCCACGAAATGGTGCGCCTTTTAGGCATGCAGGTGCTTGATGTGCCGGGCGTCGAAGCCGATGACGTGATTGGCACCTTGGCGGTGCTGGCCGCCGCACGCGGCATGGATGTGGTGGTCAGCAGCGGGGATAAAGACCTGGCGCAACTGGTCAATGAGCGCATCACCATCATTGACACCATGAACGGTAAACGCCGCGATGTGGCCGGTGTTCTGGAAGAGTTCGGTGTGCCTGCGCATTTGATGCTGGACTACCAAAACCTGGTCGGCGACACCGTGGACAACGTGCCCGGCGTGAGCAAGGTCGGGCCGAAAACCGCTGTGAAGTGGTTGCAGGAATACGGCAGCTTGCAAGGGGTGATCGAAAACGCGGCCTCTATCAAAGGCGTGGTCGGCGAGAACCTGCGTAGCGCTCTGGACTGGCTGCCAACGGCGCGCCAGTTGCTCACCATCAAAACCGATTGCGATCTCTTGGGTTGGCTGCCAGCCTTGCCAGAATTTTCTGATTTACTCTGCGGCCCAGAGGACCTGGCCGGCCTGCATGCGTTTTACCTGCGCTTTGGCTTTAAGGGTTTGGCCGGCACGGTAGCCGGGCAATTGGAAAAAGCCCTTGCCAAGTCCCAAGCCACCGGCCCGGATTTATTTGGCGACATGGCTGCGCCAAGCTACGCGGGTGATGCAAGCGCCCGGATGCAGGGCACTGAGCCTGTGCCGTCTTTACTGGCACGCGCCACCGACTATGAAACGGTGCTAGACCAGGCCGCGCTACGGCGCTGGCTGGCGTTGATCGCATCGGCCGAGTTGGTGTCGCTGGACACGGAAACCACCTCCTTGGACGCCATGCGCGCTGAGATCGTGGGCATCAGCCTGAGCGTGGCCGTTGGCACCGCCGCCTATATCCCCTTGGCGCACCGCTACCCGGACGCTCCGGCGCAGTTAGACCGCGACGAAGTGCTGGCCCTGCTCAAGCCCTGGCTGCAAGACGCTAGCAAGCACAAGCTGGGGCAGCATGTGAAATACGACCGCCATGTGTTTGCCAACCACGGCATCGAGGTACGCGGCTATGTGCACGACACCATGCTGCAAAGCTATGTGCTCGAAGTGCACAAGCCGCATGGCTTGGAAAGCCTGGCCGAGCGCCATTTGGGTCGCAAGGGCCTGAGCTTTGAAGACCTGTGTGGCAAAGGTGCGCAGCAAATCGGCTTTGACCAAGTAGACGTCGCCCGCGCCGCGCAATATGCCTGTGAGGACGCGGATCTGACGCTCGACGTGCACCAGGCCTTGTGGCCGCGCTTGCAGGTGGACGCCGGTTTACGGTTTATCTACCAACTGGAAATCGACAGCAGCGAAGCCCTGTACCGCATTGAGCGCAACGGCGTGCTTATTGATGCTCCCACGCTGGCCGCTCAAAGTCAGCAATTGGGCGCGCGTATTGTGGAACTGGAATCCGAGGCCCACGCCTTGGCCGGCCAGCCCTTTAACCTCAGCAGCCCGAAACAAATTGGCGAGATATTTTTCGTCAAGCTAGGTCTGCCGGTCGTGAAGAAAACCGCCACCGGCGCGCCCAGCACCGATGAGGAAGTGCTGGAAAAACTGGCCGAAGACTTTCCGCTGCCGGCGAAAATTTTGGAACACCGGGGCCTTTCCAAGCTCAAGGGTACGTATACCGACAAGCTGGCGCAACTGGCCCTGCCGCGCACTGGACGCGTCCACACCCATTACGCACAGGCGGTGGCGGTGACCGGGCGCCTCTCTAGCAATGACCCGAATTTGCAAAACATTCCCATCCGCACGCCTGAGGGCCGTCGAGTGCGCGAGGCCTTTGTCGCACCCGAGGGCAGTGTCATCGCCAGCGCGGACTACAGCCAGATCGAGTTGCGCATCATGGCGCATATCAGCGGGGATGAGGCGCTTTTGCAGGCCTTCCACCAGGGCGTGGACGTGCACCGTGCCACCGCAGCCGAAGTCTTCGGACTGGCGCTGGACCAAGTCAACGGCGAGCAGCGCCGCTACGCCAAGGTGATTAACTTTGGCTTGATTTACGGCATGAGCGCCTACGGGCTGGCGCGCAACCTGGGCATCGACAACACCGCCGCCAAAAACTACATCGAGCGCTACTTCGCCCGTTTTTCCGGTGTGAAGCGCTATATGGACGACACCCGGGCGCAGGCCAAAGCCCAAGGCTATGTGCAAACTGTGTTCGGCCGGCGTTTGTATTTGCCGGAAATCAACTCGCCCAACGGCCAGCGCCGCGCCGGGGCCGAGCGCGCCGCGATCAACGCGCCCATGCAAGGCACTGCGGCCGATTTAATCAAGCTCAGCATGGTGCAGGTGCAGCGTGCGCTCGATGCGGGCGCCTATGGCACCCGCATGATCATGCAGGTGCATGATGAATTGGTTTTTGAAGTGCCCCAAACCGAGGTGGACTGGCTGCGCACCGAAATACCGCGCATCATGGCTGCGGTGGCCCAGCTCAAAGTGCCGCTGCTGGCTGAAGTGGGGCTGGGGCCTAATTGGGATCAGGCGCATTAAGCCGAGCCCCGCTTGGCCTGTTGCACAATAAGCGCCCCAAAGGAACGCCTGTGATTGTTTTTGCCATTTTGATCGGAACCCTGTGCGCGGGCATAGGCAGCGTCTGGGTGGCTGCGATCCTCAGCTTTGGTTTGATGGCGCGCTACACCCAGCACATGCTCAGCATGGCTGCCGGTGCTTTGCTGGCTACTGCGTTCATGCATTTGCTGCCGGAGGCTTTTGAAAGCCAGGCCGGCGCGCATGATTTGTTTATGGCTTTGCTCATCGGCTTGGTGTTTTTCTTCCTGCTCGATAAGGCGGAACTCTGGCACCACGGACACGAGCATGGTGCGCATGCCCACGGCCACAGCCATGGTCACCACAATGACCATGACCATGCGACAGGACCTAGCCACACCGGCGGCAGTTGGGCGGTGCTGGCGGGCGATAGCGTGCATTGTTTTGGCGACGGTGTGCTGATTGCCTCGGCCTTTATGGCCGATGTGCGTCTGGGCATGATTGCCTCGGTTGCCGTGCTGGCCCACGAAGTGCCCCACCACATGGGCGACTTGGTCATCTTGCGCACCGGCGCTACTGACCGTCAGGCGGCCCTCATCAAGGTGTCCATGGCCGGGTCGGTTACCGCACTGGGCGGTTTGCTGGGTTATTGGTTGGTGGACCAATTGCAGGCTTACTTGCCTTTTTTCCTCGTCATCGCCTCCAGTAGTTTTATTTACGTGGCCCTGGCCGATTTGATTCCGCAATTGCAAAAGCGTCTTGGCGGCTTGCAAACCGCTACGCAAATCGCCTGGCTGTTGGCCGGTATAGGGCTGGTTACGGCGGTCAGCACCTTGGCTCACGCCAGCTGAGTGCCGCGTCATGTTTGCGCGCTAGGATGGTTGGGCCTCAAAGCCTTATCGGAGCGCCGATTGCCCTCAATGCCCAATAATGGGTGTCTGCAGGCGGCGCCAAATGCGTTTGGCCACTTGCAGCCTGGCTCCTTCGACTTGAAAATTTTTACTGAATGAAGCATTTGCAGAACAGCGCGCTGTGCACCCGGATGTGCGCCATTGCCACCGTCAGTGCCGCCCTTCTATTGACGGCCTGTACCTTGCCGCAGCAACCGAGCGCACCGCTTGCGCCGCCGGTGGCCCAATGGCAGGCCCCCTTACCTCACCAAGGCAATACCCGTAGCTTGCAAGACTGGTGGCAGGCCCAGGCGGATGCTTCGCTTTTAGTTTTGTTAGAGGCTGCGCAAACCGCCAGTCCAAATCTGACGCAGGCCA
Organism: Rhodoferax sp.; assembly: GCA_040400575.1. GTDB lineage: Bacteria > Pseudomonadota > Gammaproteobacteria > Burkholderiales > Burkholderiaceae_C > Allorhodoferax. The sequence continues at coordinate 15,052 of JBBAPX010000018.1, read as the reverse complement.
TGGCCGCCATTGCCCAGGCCCGGGCCAGCAGTGTCTCAGCCCGCGCGGCGTTGCTGCCGCAGGTTGGCGCCGGTATGTCGCTAAGTCGGGGCGAGAGCCAGCCCGACATCGGCGTTACCAATACGGCTGCCCTGTCAGTGCAGGCCAGTTGGGAGATCGACTTGGTCGGCGCTAACCAGGTGGTGAAGGACGGCGCACTGGCCCAATTACAGTCCAGCCAGGCGCAATGGCACGATGCACGTGTGGCCTTGGCCGCCGAAGTGGCCCATGCTTATTACGGCGCGCGCGCCTGCCATCCGTTGGCCGAAAACGCCAGGGCCATCCACCAATCCTATGAGGAGACCGTGCGCCTTTCCGGCCAACTGCTGGCTGCCGGTATGGTGCCCGCCAGTAGCCTGGCGCTGGCGCGCGCTGCGGCTGCCGATGCGCATGGACGCTGGTACGAGCAAAGCGCGCAATGCGATCTGGGCATCAAAGCGCTGGTGGCGCTGTCTGCCTTGCCCGAGGCACGGGTGCGCGGCCTTGTCCGCGCGCCCGGCGCGATACAAGACCCACCGGCCTTGGCACTGGCCAGCCTGCCCGCGCAAACCATAGCCCAGCGTCCGGATGTGTTCGCCGCCGAGCGCGATGTCCTCACGGCGGCTGCTTTGGTGGCCGGCGCCCAGGCACAGCGCTGGCCCCGGCTGACCATTAACGGCTCGATTGGCCCAGCGCAGTTCGGTATGGCCGGCGTGGACAAAAGCCTGACAACCTGGTCCTTGGGACCGGTGTCTTTGGTGGTTCCGGTGTTTGATGCCGGGCAGCGCCAGTCCACTATTGAAGTCTCCCAATTGAACTTTGAAAACAAAGTGGCAATGTACCAAGCGCGCGTGCGCAGCGCGGTGCGCGAGGTGGAAGAGGCGCTGGTGCAATTGCAATTGAATACGGACCGTAGCGAGCAGGCGCAGCGCAGTTACCGCTATGCGCAGCAGGTGTATGCGGCCGTGCTGGCGCGCCAGCGCCAGGGCATGGCCACCGGGCTGGAGCTGCAAGAGGCAGCCCGCAGTCTGCTGGCCGCCGATGCGCAGCGCACCGGTTTGCAGTGGGAAGGCCGGCGCGCCTGGGTGCGCTTGTACCGCGCCGCCGGTGGTGGCTGGGACAGCGCCAGCGCCGGTGCCGGGCCGGCTTCAGTGTTACAGCCTGCGCCCAGCGACACGAAACAATAAGACTGAAAGTTAAGACGTATGCATTTGCCTGAGCCCCCATTTTTTTTACGTTTTCATCGGACCCTGGTCCGCCCGGCGGCGGGTCATTTTTTGCAGATCGGTCTGCTACTTTCTGCTCTGGCGGTGTCCGGCGCCCAGGCAGTACAAGCCCAGCCCGCAGCCAAACCGGCTTTAACCGTCAGCACCACCCGCGTACAAAAAACCATGCTGCCCTTGACCTTGGTCGCCAATGGCAATGTGGCCGCGTGGCAAGAGGCCAGCGTCTCAGCGGAAGTGGGCGGCTTGCGCATTGCCGACCTGATGGCTAACGTAGGCGATGTCGTGCAAGCGGGCCAGTTGCTGGCGCAGTTGTCGGCCGATAGCGTGCAGGCTGATGTGGCATTGGCACGGGCCCAACTGGCTGAGGCTCAGGCCGCTGCCAATGACGCGGCAATGAATGCCGACCGCGCGCGCGCCCTGCAAAACGACAGCGCCTTGAGCGCCCAGCAAATTAGTCAGATGCTGAGCGCCGAGCAAATGGCCAAAGCCCGCCTGTCAGCGGCCAAGGCTGGCTTGGACAGCCAGTTGCTGCGCCTCAAGCACACGCAAATCATCGCGCCCGATAGTGGCACCATCATTGCGCGTAACGCGGCCCTGGGTGCGGTGGTTGCGCCAGGCAGCGAGTTGTTCCGCATGCTGCGCCGCAGCCGTTTGGAATGGCGTGCAGAGCTCACCGCCAATGAGTTGGCACGTGTGACAGGGGGTGCTTCTGTGCGCATCACTGCGCCGGGTGGCGGCCAGTGGCAGGGCAGGGTGCGCATGCTCGCGCCCACGGTGGATGCACAAAGCCGCGTCGGTCTGGTTTATGTGGATTTGATCGGCCCTCTCGATAAAAATGCTGCAGCGCTCAAGCCGGGTATGTATGCGCCGGGCGAATTTGTTTTAGGCCAAACCCCAGCCCTGACCGTGGCCCAGCAAGCGGTGGTGGTGCGCGACGGTTTTAGTTATTGCTTCGTCCTGCAAAACGATGGCCGGGTGACGCAAACGCGTATCAGCACCGGTAGACGGGCCAACAGCGCCGCAGGCCCGGTGATTGAAGTTACAGAGGGTCTGCAAGCCGATGCGCTGGTGGTGTCGTCCGGCGCCGGCTTTTTGCGCGATGGCGATAGCGTCAAAGTAGCCGGGCCTGCCCCAGCAGCGCCTGCCAGTGCGGCACGACCCGCTGCCAGCGCAGCCGCGCAATAAGGGGCAGGTGTGAATTTTTCGGCTTACTCCATCAGGAATCCAATCCCGGCGATCATGCTGTTCGTCCTGCTGACGCTGGCTGGTTTGTTGGCCTTTCGCGGCAGCGTAGTACAGGATTTTCCGGATATTGAATTACCCATCGTCACGGTAGAGGCCGGCTTGCCGGGCGCGGCGCCGGCACAAATGGAAACCGAGGTGGCGCGCAAAATAGAAGATGCGGTAGCCACTTTGGCAGGCGTGAAAAACGTGTTCACCACCGTGCTCGATGGCAGTGCCGTGGTCACGGTGGAGTTTGTGCTGGAAAAGCCGATTAACGAAGCTGTGAGCGAAGTGCGCGACGCGGTCGCCAGTGTCCGTGCCGATCTGCCTTCCGAGTTGCGCGATCCATCGGTGACCAAGGCCTCCACCGCTGGTCGCGTGGTGAGTACCTACACCGTGCAAGCCGCGGGCAAGCCGGGCATGCAGGTGCGTGATGACGAAGCTTTGAGTTGGTTTGTAGACAACACAGTGAACAAGCGCTTGCGCGGGGTGCCCGGTGTGGGTGCTGTCAAGCGCCTGGGTGGGGTGTACCGCGAGGTGCGCGTGGAGTTAGATGCCGAGCGCATGGCGGCGCTGGGCGTATCGGCTTTGGATGTGTCGCGGCGCCTCAAAATCGTGCAAATCGAGGCACCCGGCGGACGTGGTGATGTCAGCGGCGCCGAGCAATCGGTGCGCACTATTGCCACTGTTCAAAGCGCGCAGGAATTGGCGCAACTGGACTTGCCCCTGCCCGATGGCCGCCATGTCCGACTAGAGCAGATTGCTAAGGTCATGGACACGGTGAGCGAAGCACGGGTGATTGCCACCCAAGATGGCACCAAAGTCGTGGCCTTTGAAATATTTCGTAGCAAAGGCGCCAGCGAAGTAGCAGTGGCCGAAGGCGCGCGCCGCGTAGTGGCCACGCTGCAAGAAGAAAATCCAGACTTGCGCATTGATGCCATTATTGATAACGCCGAACCGGTACAGGAAAACTTCAAGGGCTCTATGGAGCTGCTGTACGACGGCGCACTCTTGGCGATCTTGGTGGTGTGGCTGTTTTTGCGTGACTGGCGCGCCACTTTCGTGGTGTCCACCGCCTTGCCGCTGTCCATCATTCCCACTTTTTTGGGGATGAAGTACTTTGGCTACACCCTCAATACCGTGACGCTCTTATCGCTGGCTTTGGTGGTCGGGGTGCTGGTCGATGATGCGATTGTCGAGATTGAGAATATCGCCCGCCATTTGCGAATGGGTAAGTCGCCTTTTGCGGCGGCCATGGAAGCGGCGGACGAAATTGGCATGGCGGTGATTGCCACTACGTTTGCTTTGGTTGCCGTGTTTTTACCCACGGCTTTTATGGGCGGCGTACCGGGGCTGTTTTTCAAGCAATTCGGTTGGACAGCGGTGTTGGCGATACTTGCCTCGCTCATGGTGGCGCGCCTACTTACGCCCATGATGGCTGCCTATATTTTGAAACCTGCCCGCACGCTTGACGGCGCACCCGTGTTGGTAGAGCCGCCTGATGGCCCGATCATGCGTGCTTACCTGCGCGTGATGCAATGGTGCTTGCGCCACCGTTTGGTCACGGCCATTGGGGCGGGACTGTTTTTTGTGGGCTCGGTGTCTTTGGTGGGCTTGCTACCGACAACCTTTATCCCGCCGGGCGACCGGGGGCAGACGCAGGTGACTATTGAGCTAGCCCCTGGCAGCACCTTGGCGCAAACCGAGCACATCGCCGAGCAGGCGCGCAAAGAGATTGCCACACTTCCCCATATCGTGGGTATCTTCAGCTCGATTGGCGGCGGCTCCAGTGGAGATGCTTTTGCGCCTGGCGCAGCAGCGGAAGCGCGCCGCGCGGTGCTGACCATTAGCGCTGTGCACCGTGACGAGCGCAAAGAAAGTATGCAAGATATTGATGCCCAAATTCGCACCCGCATGGCCGACATTGCGGGCGCGCGGTTTAATGTGGGTTCCCCCGAGACGGGCGGCAAATTGCAACTGGTGCTCAAGAGCGAAGACCCGCAAGCCTTGATGCAAGCGGCCCAGTTGGTAGAGCGGGACCTTCGCAGCCTCAAAGGCATAGGCAATGTCAATTCCAGCGCCTCACTGGTGCGCCCCGAAATCATTGTGCGACCGGACAATGCACGCGCTGCCGACTTGGGTGTGACGGCGGCAAGCATCGGTGAGACGGTGCGGGTCGCCACGGCGGGTGATTACGATACCGCGCTGTCCAAACTCAATCTGGCGCAGCGCCAGGTGCCGATTCGCGTGAAGTTGCCCGACGCTGTTCGCGCGGACCTCGCCTCTATCGGACGCCTGACGGTACCCGGCAAGCATGGTCCGGTCATGTTGGCGCAAGTGGCCGACATTCGTATGGACAGCGGTCCAGCGCAAATCACCCGTCTCAACCGTAACCGCAATGTGGTGCTGGAAGTGGAACTGGGTAAGCGCACCTTGGGCGAAGTCAATGCAGAAGCGCAGGCCTTGCCCAGCCTGTCCAATTTGCCGCCCGGTGTCTCGATCGCCGAACTGGGCGATGCCCAGGAAATGCAAGCCTTGTTTGCCAGCTTTGGGATTGCCATGTTGATTGGCGTACTGTGTATTTACGGCGTGCTGGTGCTCTTATTCAAAGACTTTTTGCAACCGCTTACGATTTTGGCGGCCCTGCCTTTGAGTATCGGCGGCGCCTTTGTGTTGCTGCTGATCACCGGGCGGGCCTTATCGATGCCGACCATGATCGGGCTCATCATGCTGATGGGCATTGTTACCAAAAATTCGATTTTGCTGGTGGACTACGCGGTACTTGCGCGTGAGGCAGGCATGGAGCGCTTTGAGGCGCTGGTCGATGCCTGCCGTAAGCGCAGCCGCCCGATTGTGATGACCACGATCGCCATGGGCGCTGGCATGCTGCCGCTGGCCATCGGCTGGGGTGCAGACCCGAGCTTTCGCTCGCCCATGGCGATTGCGGTCATTGGCGGCCTCATCACCTCTACCCTGCTCAGTCTGCTCGTGGTGCCTGCAGTGTTTACCTATATCGACGATCTGGAGCGCTGGCTGGTGCGGGTGCTGGGCCGGTCGCGGGCAAGGCAAAATAGTTCGGGTCCACATCACAAAAGGGAGGAAACTATATGAATGCCAATCTCAAGCCTGAAACTGCTGCTATTGCCCCTGGCACCAATGCCGACTGGCATGCCCGCCGTCTGGCCGCGACACCGCGCGGCGTGGCCGTGATGGGCGACTTTTTTATCGACCACGCAAAAAATGCCGAGTTTTGGGATATCGAAGGCCGTCGCTTTATCGACTTTGCCGGCGGCATCGCGGTGCTGAATACCGGCCATATCCACCCCAAAGTACAGGCCGCTATTGCCGCCCAACTGCAACGCTTTACCCACACCTGCTACCAGGTCGTGCCCTATGCGGAATATGTGTCTCTGGCCGAACGCATCAACGCCATCGTGCCGATCGATGGCCCGACCAAAACTGCATTTTTCTCCACCGGCGCCGAAGCCGTTGAAAACGCTATCAAGATTGCGCGTTCCTACACCAAGCGCAGCGGCGTCATCGCTTTCGGCGGCGCCTTCCATGGGCGCAGCATGTTTGCGTTGGCGCTCACCGGCAAGGTGCAGCCCTACAAGGCCGGTTTTGGCCCCTTTGCTCCCGAGATTTACCACGCGCCCTTTCCCTGCCACTGCGCCAGCCTGGAGGAAACGATAAAAGCGGTGGAGCAATTGTTTAAGTGCGATATCGAGCCCAGCCGTGTGGCGGCGATTATTTTTGAGCCGGTGCAAGGCGAGGGCGGTTTCAACCCCATCCAAGCCAAGGCGGTGCAATGGCTGCGCGCATTGTGCGATGAACACGGCATCGTGCTGATCGCCGACGAAGTGCAAACCGGTTTTGCCCGCACCGGCAAGATGTTTGCCATGGAGCACTACGGTGTTTCCCCCGATTTGATGACCCTGGCCAAGAGCATGGGCGGCGGCACCACCTTGTCCGCCGTGGTGGGCCGCAGCGCCATCATGGACGCGCCTAACCCCGGCGGCTTGGGCGGCACGTACGCCGGTCACCCCTTGGCGATTGCTGCCGCGCATGCGGTGCTCGACGTCATGGCCGAAGAGCAATTACCGGCACGTGCCCAGGTTTTAGGCGACCGTTTAGTGGTGCATCTGAACAAAGCCAAAGCCGCCAATGCTTGCATCGGCGATGTGCGCGCCTTGGGCGCCATGGTGGCTTGTGATTTTGTCAATCCGCACACTGGCGCGCCCGACGCCGACAAGGCCAAACACGTGCAGCAAGCAGCCCTGAAACAAGGCCTGCTCTTATTGACCTGTGGGGTCTATGGCAATGTGCTGCGCTTTTTGTTCCCGTTGACGATCGAAGACGCGGTGTTCGACGAAGGGCTGGACATCTTGGCGCAGGTACTAGCCTGATTGAAGGTCAATAGGGTTATGGTAGATGTTTCCTTGGAAGAACGCGTGCCTGCGCTGCAAGCACAAGGCATCCACTCCGTTTTAGCCCAGTTTTGCGATATCCATGGCGTGGCCAAAGGCAAGCTGGTGCCGCTGGATAATTTACAGGAATGGGTAGCGCAGGGTGCCGGTTTTGCCGGCCCCAGTATCTGGGGCACGGGCCTGCCGCGCCATGGCGCCACCAGCGAATACTATGGCCGCGTGCAGCCAGAGAGCCTGCGCCCCTTGCCCTTTATGCCGGGTGTGGCGCATGCGGTCTGCGATGGCTTTGCCGGCGGCCAGCCGCTCGCTACTTGCTCACGCCAAGTCCTCAAAGCGGCCACCGATGCATTAGCCCGGCGCGGTTGGACGATGTGGGTGGGTATCGAGCCTGAATTTTTTCTGTTGCGCCAAGATGCCGCAGGGCACTGGATGCTGGCCGACGCCCAGGACTCGCTGGACAAACCGTCGTACGACCTCAAAGCCATCCAGCGCAACTACGCGTTTTTAGACGATATGCGCGTAGCACTGGGCGCCTTGGGTTTTCGCTTGCAGCAGATGGACCATGAAGACGCTTGCGGCCAGTATGAAATCAACTATGCGCACGACCATGCACTGGCGGCAGCGGACCGCTATATGCTGTTCAAGTTGACCGCGCACGCGATAGCCCAGCGCCATGGGCAGGTGTTTAGCAGCATGCCCAAACCGCTGGCACAGGCACCTGGCAGTGGTTTGCATTTCCACATCAGCATCACCGATGCCCAGGGTCGGGCGGTTTTTGCCGATGCGGCCGGCAACTTGGGCCTTAGCACTTTGGGCCATCAGTTTGCGGCAGGACTTTTACACCATGCCGACGCGCTCGCGGCGCTGTGCGCGCCCACCGTCAATAGCTATAAACGCTTGGCCAGTAGCCCTAGCGCCTCGGGCACTACTTGGTCGCCGGTGTGGAAGGCCTATGGCGACAACAACCGCACCTGTTTGCTGCGCACCGTGGCAGGGCGTATGGAGTGGCGCTTGCCCGACCCGTCTTGCAATATTTACGCGGCCCTGGCTGGCGTATTGCATGCCGGTTTACATGGGGTCGACAAGGCCATGGCCGCGCCCGCGCCTTGTACTGAAGACTTGTATACCCGCCAGGCCAGCGGCCAGCCCATGCCTGCGCGCCTGCCGAAAAACCTAGAAGCGGCCATTGACGCGCTGCAAGCCGATAGCGTGCTGCGCGCTGCGGTGGGCGAGGTCTTTTGCGCCCAGTGGATCGCCCTGAAGCGCGCTGAGTGGGATAGCTACGCCCAACACGTCAGCGCCTGGGAAATGCAGCGCTACGCGGACGCGTTCTAAGGGCGTACTGCTGCGTTCAAGGCGGCCCTTTCGCTGACCTGGCGTTTTTTTCGCATTGCGGGAAATTGGGCCTGAGAGTCACCTGGATCGTATTTCGTATAGAGAAATATTCATAATTCATGGTGAAAAAATAGCGCTAAGTCATTGATTTTATTGGAATAATATTTAGTCTTATATAAGACATAAGATTGTTTCCATGTCTTATATAAGACTTACAATTGCGGCACTGCACCATGCGCCATAGTGGCCGGGGCACCGATTAACCACAAGGAGTTTTTATGCCGCAAGCACTCAAGGAACAACTGAGCCGCGAACAACAAGTCGCACAACTGGAAAAAGATTGGGCCACCAACCCGCGCTGGAAAGGTATCAAGCGCGGTTACTCCGCAGCCGACGTCGTCCGCCTGCGCGGTTCTTTCCAGGTTGAGCACACGCTGGCCCGCCGTGGTGCCGAAAAACTGTGGGATTTGCTGCATGACGAGCCCTATGTCAACTGCCTTGGCGCGCTGACCGGTGGCCAAGCTATGCAACAAGTCAAGGCCGGTGTGAAAGCGATTTACCTGTCCGGCTGGCAGGTCGCTGCCGACAGCAATGAGTATTCCGCCATGTACCCCGACCAGTCCTTGTACCCCGTGGACTCAGTGCCTAAAGTGGTGGAGCGCATTAACAACTCCTTTACCCGTGCCGACGAAATCCAGTGGTCCAAAGGCGTAGGCCCTGGCGACAAAGGCTATATCGACTACCACGCGCCCATCGTGGCCGATGCCGAAGCCGGCTTTGGCGGCGTACTCAATGCCTACGAACTCATGAAAGCCATGATCCGCTCGGGCGCGGGCGGCGTGCACTTTGAAGACCAACTGGCCTCGGTCAAAAAATGCGGCCACATGGGTGGCAAAGTGCTGGTGCCCACCACCGAAGCGGTGCAAAAGCTCAAAGCAGCGCGCATGGCGGCTGACGTGTATGGCGTGCCCACCCTGGTGATCGCCCGTACCGACGCGGAAGCGGCTGATTTGGTAACCAGCGACTTTGACCCCATCGACCAACCCTTCCTGACCGGTGAGCGCACTGCCGAAGGTTTTTACAAAACCCGCAAAGGTATGGACCAGGCGGTGGCCCGTTCAGTGGCCTATGCCGAGTACGCCGACTTAGTGTGGTGCGAAACCGGCACGCCTGACCTGGACTTTGCGCGCAAATACGCCGAAGCCGTACACGCCAAACACCCCGGCAAGATGCTGGCTTACAACTGTTCGCCGTCTTTCAACTGGAAGAAAAACCTGGACGACGCCACCATCGCCAAGTTCCAGCGCGAACTCGGCGCCATGGGCTACAAATACCAGTTCATCACGCTGGCCGGTATCCACAATATGTGGTACCACATGTTTGACCTGTCACAAGACTACGTCAAGCGCGGCATGACTGCTTATGTGGAAAAAGTGCAAGAGCCCGAATTCGCTGCCCGCGACCGTGGCTACAGCTTTGTGTCGCACCAGCAAGAAGTGGGCACCGGCTACTTCGACGAAATAACCACCGTCATCCAAGGCGGCCGCTCCAGCGTCACCGCGCTGACCGGCTCCACCGAGGAAGAGCAGTTCCACTAAAGCGCTGACCTGCACTCCCGCCGCTCTAGGCGTGGGTGGTTAAAGTGAGATAAAAGGGCGGGTACCTGAGTGCCTGCCCTTTTTCATAGGCTTTTTGGACCGCCCGTAGGTTTGGCTGTAGCCCAAAAGGAGGTATTTATGGTATATTTTTTATACCATGGCAGATTTTGAGTTTGATTCCGAAAAGAGCGATATCAACCGGCTCAAGCACGGGATCAATTTCATCGAGGCCCAATTGCTTTGGGATGACCCTATGTTGCTAGAGATTCCGGCCAAGACAGCGGACGAACCCCGGTTCCTGGTCATCGGGCTCATTGGCCTCAAGCATTGGTCTGCCGTTATCACCTATCGAGGAGCTAAGGTGCGATTAGTCTCCGTTCGCCGCGCACGCATTGAAGAGGTAGCACTGTATGAAAGTTAAAGAATTTGAAGCCCGATTTGACGCCGGCGAGGACCTGACTGAGGCCCTGGATTTGTCCCAAGCCAAGCGCATTCAGCAAGTTCAAAAACGCGTCAACGTGGATTTCCCGACCTGGATGATCGACTCCTTAGATCGCGAAGCCAGCCGGATGGGCGTGACACGTCAATCCGTTATCAAAGTGTGGCTGGCTGAGCGACTCACAGCAAGCGGTGCAAAGTAATTTATTGGCGCTGAATGATTCGATTTTGGAAACACAGATCGGTTATGGGTAAAAAATCGATAGTGCTAGCGGGGCAGGGATAAAACACCGCGTCTTACATCCCCGCCACCAAGCCATCCCTGCGCGCATCACTCGCCGCCACATAGCCTTCCTTGCCCGGATCGCCAGCGCGCCAGATAAATTGGCCGGCACCAAAGTCTTGGTAGCTGTCGTTCATCACTTCCATCTGGTGGCCGCGCGATGCCAAGCCTTGCACGGTGTCGGTGGCCATGCCCGATTCGACGTTGATGGCCAGGCCAGTGTTAAAGCGCCAACGTGGTGCGTCGCAAGCGGCTTGCGGGTTTTGCCCGTAGTCCAACATGCGCACCAGGGTTTGCACATGGCCTTGGGGTTGCATATTGGCGCCCATCACGCCAAAGCTCATCACCGGTTGGCCGCCCTGCGTCAGGAAGGCGGGGATGATGGTGTGGAATGGTTTTTTGCCCGGCGCCACCAGGTTGGCGGTATTTTGCGCACGCGGGTCGGTGCTAAAGCCGTGGCCCCGGTTTTGCAGGCTGATACCAAACTGCGGCTCCACGCAGCCCGAGCCAAAGCCCATGTAATTGCTTTGGATAAAGCTGACCATCATGCCGGTTTCGTCGGCAGTTGTCAGGTACACCGTGCCGCCTTGGGCCGGGTTGCCGGGGCCGAAGCTTTGGGCGCGCTGCATGTCGATCAGCGCGGCGCGTCGGGCCAGGTATTGCGGGTCTAGCAGCTGCGCGGTGCTCAGGGCCATGGCTTGCGGATCGGCCACGTAGCGATAGACATCGGCAAAGGCCAGCTTCATAGCCTCGATTTGCACATGCTGGCTGTCCACTCCGTCGCGCGCCATGGCTGCAATGTCAAAGTGCTCCAGCATGCCCAGCGCCATCAGCGCGGCAATGCCCTGGCCGCTGGGTGGTATTTCGTGCACGGTGTAACCGCGGTAGTTATGCGCCAATGGCGTCACCCACTGGGGCTGAAAAGCCGCCAGGTCCGAGGCGCGTAGGCTGCCGCCGTGTGCGTTGGAAAAGCGTTCCATCGCTTGCGCCATTTCGCCGCGGTAAAAGGATTCGCCTTGGCTTGCCGCGATCTCGCGCAGGCCGCGTGCAGCGGCGGGAAACTGGAATAACTCGCCGACCTGAGGCGCGCGCCCATACGGCAAAAAGTGTTCGGCAAAGCCGGGCAGGCTTTGCAGCTCTGGCGTAGCGGCAGCCCATTTTTGCTGGACCACCACTGGCACCAGGTAGCCGCGCTCGGCAATCTCAATCGCCGGCTGCATCAATTCGGCGAAAGGTAGTTTGCCAAAACGCTGGCCCATAGCGGCCCAACCGGCGACGGCGCCGGGCACGGTGACCGCGTCCATCCCGCGCTTGGGTGGCGTGGCTTGGGCCTTGCCGTATTTGCTGTGAAAGTAGTCCGGTGTCCAGGCAGCAGGCGCATGGCCCGAGCTGTTGAGGCCGTGCAGTTCTTGCCCGTCCCACAAAATGCAAAACGCATCCGAGCCCAGGCCGTTGCTCACGGGCTCGCAAATTGTCAGCGCGGCGGCTGCGGCAATGGCCGCGTCTACTGCATTCCCGCCTTGCCACAGTATGCGCAAGCCCGCCTGCGCGGCCAGCGGGTGTGAGGTGCTAACCAGGTTGCGGGCAAATACCGGCAGACGCGTGCTGCTGTAAGGGTTGGTGTAATCAAATTGCATGACGGCTAGCGGCTTGTAGAAGGTGCGCACCATCTTATGCCAGTGCGAGGGTGAGGGACTAAAATCGCGCCCTTTGCCACCTAACCTAGCTGCCATGATTCAGATTACGCTTCCCGACGGTTCCCAACGCGAATTTCCCGGCCCGGTCACCGTGGCTGAAGTGGCGGCGTCCATCGGTACGGGCTTGGCCAAAGCGGCATTGGCGGGTAAGGTCGACGGCATCGTAGTGGATACCAGTTATGCCATTGGGGCTAACAGCCAGTTGTCCATCATCACGGCCAAGGACGCAGAGGGTCTGGAAGTCATCCGGCACTCCACCGCCCACTTGCTGGCGTATGCCGTCAAAGAATTGTTTCCCCAGGCCCAGGTGACTATCGGCCCGGTTATTGAAAACGGCTTTTTTTACGACTTCTCTTTTGAGCGGCCTTTTACTCCCGAGGATTTGGTAGCCATCGAGAAAAAAATGGCGGACCTCGCCGCCAAAGACGAGCCGGTGCAGCGCCGCGTGCTGCCGCGCGATGAGGCAGTGGCCCACTTCAAATCTATGGGCGAGCATTACAAGGCCGAAATTATCGGCAGCATTCCGGCAGGCGAGGATGTCTCGCTCTACCGCGAAGGTGGCTTCGAAGACCTTTGTCGCGGCCCCCACGTGCCCAGCACCGGCAAGCTCAAGCACTTCAAGCTGATGAAACTGGCAGGTGCCTATTGGCGCGGCGACCACACCAAGGAAATGCTGCAACGCATTTACGGTACGGCTTGGGCGACCAAAGAAGACTTGCAACAGCACCTGACCATGCTGGAAGAGGCTGAAAAGCGTGACCACCGCAAACTCGGCCGTGAGTTGGATTTGTTCCACATCGACGAGCATGCGCCGGGCCTGGTGTTCTGGCACCCCAAGGGCTGGACGCTGTGGCAGGGCGTGGAGCAATACATGCGCAAGGTCTACCAGGACAATGGCTACCAGGAAGTCAAAGGCCCGCAAATCATCGACAAAAGCCTGTGGGAAAAAACCGGCCACTGGGACAAATACCGTGAAAACATGTTCACCACCGAGTCGGAAAAGCGCGATTACGCGCTCAAGCCGATGAACTGTCCAGGCCACATTTTGATTTTTAAACAAGGCATCAAAAGCTACCGCGATCTGCCTTTGCGCTATGGCGAATTCGGTCAGTGCCACCGCAATGAACCTTCGGGCGGTTTGCACGGCATCATGCGGGTGCGCGGCTTCACCCAGGACGACGGGCATATTTTTTGTACCGAAGACCAGATCCTGCAAGAGTGCGTCAACTACACCGCGCTGCTGCAAAAGGTGTACACCGATTTCGGTTTCAAAAATATAATTTACAAAGTGGCTACCCGGCCGGCGCAACGCATAGGCAGCGACGCGATTTGGGACAAGGCAGAAGCCGCGCTGATGGAAAGCCTGCGCGCTTCGGGCTGCGAATTTGAAATCTCCCCGGGTGACGGTGCTTTTTACGGCCCCAAGATTGAGTACACGCTCAAAGACGCTATCGGGCGCCAGTGGCAATGCGGAACCATGCAGGTGGATTTCTCCATGCCCGAACGCTTGGACGCCGAATATGTGGGGGAAGACGGCGCCCGCCACCGGCCGGTCATGCTGCACCGCGCCATCGTCGGCAGCCTGGAGCGTTTCATCGGAATTTTGATCGAGGAGAGTGCCGGCGCGCTGCCGACCTGGCTGGCGCCGGTGCAGTTAGCGGTCCTCAATATCACCGATGCCCAGGCCGAATATGCCAAAAAAGTCACCAAAACGCTGCAAAATCAAGGGCTTAGGGTGGATTTAGACCTTAGAAACGAGAAAATCACGTATAAAATACGCGAGCATTCGATGCAAAAGCTGCCCTTCCTGCTCGTCGTAGGCGATAAGGAAATGGCTGCCGGTGCCGTTGCTGTGCGCGCCCGGGGTGGAAAAGACCTCGGTGCCATGCCCCTTGAAGCGTTCAGCGCGCTCATTGCAAGGGACATAGCTGATAAATCCCTTGTCTAAGGTTTTCCAAAGATGAAGATGATGCGTCGCGCTCCGCGCGGATAGTGCCCCTGTGGGTTTGTTTTGTGAAGGATTGAGCCATCGCTACTGAATTTCGTGACCGCCGCCAGCGCGAAGAACGTAAACACCGCCTGAATCGGGAAATCATGGCCCCGGAGGTCCGCCTGACCGGCGTCGACAACGAACCTCTTGGTGTTGTCAACATCAACGATGCTTTGCGCCTCGCAGGTGAGCTGGACGTGGACCTGGTTGAGATATCCGCCACCGCCGTACCTCCGGTATGCCGCTTGATGGATTACGGCAAGTTCAAGTACCAAGAGCAAAAAAAGGCGGCGGAAGCCAAGTCAAAACAAAAGGTGATTGAAGTCAAGGAAGTTAAGTTCCGTCCCGGAACGGATGATGGTGACTACAACATCAAAGTGCGCAATATCAAGCGCTTCTTGGAAGACGGCGATAAGTGCAAGATCACTTTGCGTTTTCGGGGTCGCGAGATCACCCACCAGGAAATTGGATTGGCTTTGTTGCAGCGTATGCGCGAAGAGTTGGCCGATCTGATCGTGGTGGAGCAGTTTCCCAAGCTGGAAGGCCGGCAGATGGTTATGATGATTGCGCCGGGTAAGAAGAAGCCCGGTGGCGCAGCCAAGCCGGCGCAGGAGATGGCAGCGTAGTTTTTTGTGCAATTGCTCTCGGGCAGTTGCCGGGCAAAGGAATTTGCCCAAGGTTGCACAGGGGGAGACCCCTGGCATACGGCGAGCCGGATTGCCGAGGTAGTAATACCTTGCAGGCTGGCTCCCTACAAGTGGCTCGGGGCCAACAAGGACGGAAAAGTTTTCCGTACGCCTCACGAGCACAATTGAA
>JBBAPX010000017.1:46374-53382 GCA_040400575.1 Rhodoferax sp. | reverse complement strand
TTGGCGCAGGCTTGAGCGACACGCCCAGTTTGTACGTGGACGGCGTCAAAGTGCCTGCCACCTATGACCCCATCACCGGCACGCTCACGCCCACCACGGCACTGACCGAGGGGCCACACACCCTGGCCTACACGCTGACCGACCCGGCAGGCAACGAAAGCGCCAAGAGCGCTGATCTGGCACTGAGCATAGATTCGACAGCACCCAACAGCGGTGCAGCGCCCTCGGTGAGCATCGACACCGACACCAACGACGACGGCACGGTGAGCGCCGCAGAACTCAATAGCGCAAGTACATTTGCTGTCAAAGCTGCCTTTGACAACACCAAGGTGGCCGTGGGCGACCGTGTGGTGTTCAGCGATGGCACGACAACCAACACCGTTACCCTGGTCCAAGCCGACATCACCAACGGCTTTGCCACTTCCAGCTTTACCAAACCGGCCGAAGGCGCAACCGTGACGGTGACCGCCACCGTGAGCGATGCCGCTGGCAATGCCAGCACACAAGGTCAAGACAGCGCCAAGCTGGACACGACCGCGCCCAACAGCGGTGCAGCACCCACGGTGACCGTCACCACCGACACCAACGACGACGGCTCGGTGAGCGCCGCCGAACTCAATGGCGCAAGCACCTTCGCTGTCAAAGCTGCCTTTGACAACACCAAGGTGGCCGTGGGCGACCGTGTGGTGTTCAGCGATGGCACGACAACCAACACCGTTACCCTGGTCCAAGCCGACATCACCAACGGCTTTGCCACTTCCAGCTTTACCAAACCGGCCGAAGGCGCAACCGTGACGGTGACCGCCACCGTGAGCGATGCCGTCGGCAACGCCAGCGCACCAGGACAAGACAGCGCCAAGCTGGACACAACAGCACCCAACAGCGGTGCAGCGCCCACAGTAACCATCACCACGGATACCAATCAGGACCATGTGGTGAACAGAACGGAACTGAATGGGGCCACTACGTTTTCCATCAAGGCCGCTTTTGATAACACCAAGGTGGTCGCGGGGGACCGCGTGGTCTTCAGCGACGGCACGACCACCCAAACCGTCACCCTGACGCAAACGGACATCACGAACGGTTTTTCCACCACCACCTTTGCAAAACCGGCCGAAGGCGCAACCTTGACCGTGACCGCCACCGTGAGCGATGCCGCTGGAAACGCAAGCGCAGCGGGTTCCAACTATGCATCGTATGTTGCCGGCCCCATTACCGCCATTAGCACTACTGGCATCGGCACCACCACGCCCGGTGTCGCCATCGGGTCCACTGCGGCAACGCCCGTTGGCCGTATTGGTAACTCGGTCAGCAATTTGGGCGATGTGAACGGCGATGGGTTTGATGACTTCATCGTCGGCGCCCCGCACTATGCCTACAACGGCTTGACTCGTCCGGGCGAAGCCCTCGTGTATTTTGGCAGCGCGAACAGCAACGTCAGCAATGTCAACACCTTCCCTGTTAACAATGGTTTTTCCATCATTTCCAACACTGGTACGGGTGGCAATGGCCTGGGATTCACCGTCACGGGTTTGGGTGACATCAACGG
This sequence comes from Rhodoferax sp., assembly GCA_040400575.1. GTDB lineage: Bacteria > Pseudomonadota > Gammaproteobacteria > Burkholderiales > Burkholderiaceae_C > Allorhodoferax. Next base: position 51,833 of record JBBAPX010000017.1, on the reverse strand, counting down.
CGACGGTTTGGCCGACATGATGGTTTCTGGTACCGATCAAACGGGCACAAGCTATGTGGTTTACGGAAAGAATAATTTCACCGCAGTCAGTACCGTTGATTTGGAAAACGGCATTGGAGGCTTTGCGGTTCGCTATAACAGCCCCAGTGTCGCCCACAACTACAAAATTGCGCCCTTGGGTGATACCAACGGCGACGGTATTGCTGACTTCACCGTTGTCGACAACACGGGTACCTATATTGTTTTTGGCAAAACGCAAAATTCGGGTGGCGTGAACCTCGCCAATTTAGGGACGGGGGGCTACAAAATCCAAGACCCCAGTGGCTTTGGCATTGCCGCCACTGTCAGCTCCATCGGCGACCTCAATGGCGATGGCTTGGCCGATATGGGGGTCAGCTACAACGACGGTACGAATTCGGCCACATTTGTGGTGTACGGTAAAAATAACAACAGTGCCGTCAGTCTGACCAATATCAGCAACGGTAGCGCTGCTGCCAGCGGGTTCAAAATCACCAACGCGTCATCGCCTAGCCCCTATTCTGGCTATGTCATTAACAGCATCGGCGATGTGAATGGCGATGGCTATGCAGATCTCGCCGTGACCGACAGGGGCATGGCGGTCGGTTCGCAGGCCGATGCCGGTAAAACCTATGTGGTGTTTGGCGGACCCAATAAGTCGGCCGTTAGCTTGAACAGCATCGCTGCGGGCGTAGGCGGCTTCGTCGTGAACGGCAATGGTGCAGGCGTCGGTGCGGCGGGCTCCTTTTCAGGATCCTCGGTGAGTTATGCGGGCGATATCAATGGTGACGGATTGGCCGACTTCATCATTGGCGCTCAAAACTGGTTTGGCAAAGCCTTTGTGGTGTTTGGCAAAACCTCTACCTCTGCCATTGACCTCAATAATGTGCAATCGGGCGTCGGCGGCTTTGCCATCGTCAGTCCCTCCAACAATGGCGATGCGGGAACAGGTGTCAGTGTGAATGGGGCAGGCGATGTCAATGGTGATGGCTATGACGATTTGATTGTGGGTGCACCATCCTCCTCTGAACTCAACGCCACCGGCTCCGTCAGTTATGGCCGTGCCTATGTCCTTTATGGTGGATCACAGTTTGCAAACCAAATTGACTTTCAAGGCTCGGCCGGCAATGACACGCAAACCGGAACCACGGCAGCGGAAGTGTTTATGGGCGGCCAGGGCGACGACACCTTGACGGGCAATGGTGGTGCGGATGTGATGCACGGCGGCGCAGGCAACGATCGCTTTGTGCTCAACGCCAACAACGTCACTGCGCTGCAAAGCGTGATGGGCGCAGGCGGCAACACCACCCAACTGGCCACCGTGGACGGCGGCACCGGCATCGACACGATCAAATTGACCGGCGGCGCGGGCTTGGACTTCAGCCAGATCAGCAACGTTGGCGGTGGCTTGACGGGCAATATGTCTCGCGTCTCCGGCGTTGAGATCATTGACCTCAAGACCGATACCGCCGCCAATACCTTGACCTTACGCGTGAATGACGTGTTTGACATGTCGGGCATGAATTTGTTCAACGACAGCAACACAACATTAGTGAGCGGCACCGCATTGGGCGCCACCGTGGCCAAACACCAGGTAATTGTCTACGGCGATTCCTTAGATACCGTGAATCTGGGTGCTGGCTCAGGGTGGAGCAACTCCGGCACCGTCCTGATCTACAACGGGCACACCCTGATGGTTTACAACAACGCTAACTCTGCGGTCCAATTGCTGATTGAACAAGCCATGTTCAATAACGTGGTGATGTAGACGAGAAATCACTATTGCATCAAGCTCTGTGGGTTATGAACCCCCAGAGCTTTTTTTAAGCCTGAATTGTTGCCTTATTTTTAATTATGTACAAAATTGTTGTTACTGATGCTGCCTGTAACATTGAGCAACGCGCGCTATTGCGCAGTCGGCTGCTAAAAATCAAATCGCAAACGGGCTTGCGAGCAGAGTTATTGCAAGACGAGGCACAGCCGCCAGACGATGCCTTGCCTGCGGCCAAAAGGGTCTATCTGCGACTCAAGCGCGAGGGTGCTGATTTGCTGGTGCAGGACGAGCAAGGCGAGCCCTTGGTGCTGCTTCAAGGGTATTTCGACTTCCCTGATTTTCGGTTGTCCGGGGACAACTGGAGTGTGTTACCAAAAGACTTTGTAGACGACGCATTCCAAGTATTGCCCCATAGAGGCGACTCTATGTGCCTGCTGGTAGGCCAGGCAGCGGCAGCGCCTCTGGTACTCAATTCGCTACCGGTGGCCGTGGCCGCTGGAATCGGCGGGCCTGGCGCTTTATTGGGCGGCGTGGCTGCGGCCTTGGCGGTGGGCTCAGGTGGCGCAACCGGGGCAAGCCCCGTTGCCCAGCCACCTACGCTAGCCAGTGTGACGCCTAGGGTTCAGCTGAGCACCATCGCCGGGACAGCCGGCAGTAGTGCGGGCGAAACGATGGTGCTGACGCTCACTTTTGATGGCAACGTCAACGGCTTGACTAGCGGTGCGGACAGCACGATCTTTAAAGTAGCAGGCGTGGCCGTGAACGCGGTGTGGGGCGCCAGCGCAGGCGCTAACACCCGAACCCTGACCTACACTATTCAAGCTGGTCAGAACGGGCAAGCCAGCATTGATGAGGTGGCACTCAAGGCCGCCTTAACTCTGGGTATCAAGGATGCCGCTGGCAACGCATTTGCGTACACGGCCAATGGCGGTGTGATTCCCAATATCGACACGACCGCTTTGCCGGTCATCGATACCTTGGGGCCTTCGGTCACTAGCGTGACCGATACGACCGCGGCAGCAGTTACCAAAGGCGCCGTCACCTTTACCGTCACCTTTGACGAAGCGCTTGTGGGCACGGTGGGTACAAACAACTTCACAGCTATCAACGGCAGCATCACCTCGATGACCAGGGTAGGCACGAGCAACAGCTATAGCATGGTGGTCACACCCAGCGCAGGCATGGCCTCGGGCACAGTGGCCCTAAGCTTGGTGGGCACGGGCCTCACGGATGCGGCGGGTAACGCCGTGGCGAGCACTAGCTTGGCCAGCTCGGACAGTCAAGCCGTAGACACCTTGGCGCCTACGCTGACTATTGGCAGCGATGTAAGCGCTGTCAGAGCGGGCCAAACCGCTAACATTACCTTCACCTTCAGCGAAGACCCAGGCCCAAGCTTCACCAGCGCAGACATCGTGACGACCGGCGGCAGCCTGGGCGCGATCAGTGGCACGGGCTTGACCCGCACCGCCACTTTCACGCCCACACCAGGTTTGGCCTCAGGCAGTGCCAGCATCACCGTGGCTTCAGGCACATACTTAGACGCCGCAGGCAACAACGGCGGCGCAGGCACTACGCCAGCCATCAGCATCGACACCTTGGCGCCTACAGTCAGCACCGTGACTGACACCACAGCTGCTGACTTCACCAAAGACCCCATCACATTTACCGTGACCTTTGATCAAGTGTTGGTGGGCACAGTGGGCACAGGCAACTTCTCTGCCACCAACGGCACCGTGAACTCGGTCACCCAAGTGGGCACCACCAACGCCTACACCGTGGTGGTGACTCCCACAGCGGGCGTGGCCAGCGACAACGTAGCCCTAAGCTTGGTAGGTGGCACTTTAAAAGACACCGCAGACAACACCATCGTGGACGCCGACCTGTCTACCAAAGACAGCCAAGGCATTGACACTTTGGCCCCCACGATCAGCGCCGGTGCCCAAAGCGCTGCCTTGGTGGAAGCAGGGGGTGTGAACAACGCCCTGACCGGCAACGCAAGCGCGAGCATCACGCTCACCAAAGCCGATGCCACGAGCACAGCCAACTTTGACACCGCCTTCCTCAACAGCAATGGCTGGAGCACGGCAGACATGGGCGTCACCTTCACCAAGACCGGCACCTTCGGTACGGCCACCCTGACGGTAGCAACCGGCGTGGTCGGCTACGTGCTGAACAACGCCAGCGCAGCCACCCAAGCCTTCACCGGCAGCCAAAGCGCGACTGACAGCTTTGCCGTGCAAGTGATCGACCGTGCGGCCAACACATCCAGCACAGATGCCGTATTCACGATCACCGGCAGCAACGACGCAGCCGTAATCTCAGGTACCAGCACGGGCGCGGTGACAGAAGCGGGCGGCGTGGCCAACGCCATCGCAGGCACACCCACTGCCACCGGCAACTTGACATCCAACGACGTGGACGGAACAACCAACGCCTTCACGGCTGTGCCAGCAGGCACAGCCAGCTTGGGCGGCTTCGGCACCTTCGCCATGACTGCAGCAGGTGTCTGGACCTACACCCTGAACAACAGCAACGCCACCGTTCAAGCGCTGGCAGCAGCAGCCACGCTGAGTGATACCTTCACAGTGACCACAGCTGATGGCACGCCCCAGTTGGTGACGGTGACGATCACCGGCAGCAACGATGCGGCTGTGGTCACAGGTACCAGCACCGGCGCGGTGACAGAAGCGGGTGGCGTGGCCAATGGAACACCAGGAACGCCCACAGCCACCGGCACATTGACATCCACCGATGTGGATGGAACAGCCAACGCCTTCACGGCGGTGGCAGCAGGCGCAGCCAGTACCGGCGGCTTTGGCACCTTCGCCATGAGCGAAAGCGGGGTGTGGACCTACACCCTGGACAACAGCAACGCCACCGTGCAAGCGCTGGCAGCAGCAGCCACGCTGAGTGATACCTTCACAGTGACCACAGCTGATGGCACGCCCCAGTTGGTGACGGTGACGATCACCGGCAGCAACGACACCCCCACCGTGAGCGCAGGCGCGCCAAGCGCAGCGCTGGTGGAAGCGGGCGGCGCGGCCAACGCAGCACCAGGCACAGCCAGCGCCAGCATCACACTGACCAAAGCAGACGCAGACGGCACAGCCGAATACGACACGGCCTACTTGACAGACAACGGCTGGAGCACCGCCAACAGCGGTGCGACCTACACCAAGGCGGGCACTTACGGCACAGCGACCTTGACGGTTGCCACTGGCGTGGTGGGCTACGCGCTGGACAACACCAACGCAGCGACCCAGGCACTGACTGCAGATCAAAATGTCAACGACGCCTTCGGCACCATCCAGGTGACAGACGGCGCGGCCACAGCGTTGAGCTCGGCGATCAGCTTTGCGATCACCGGCAGCAACGACACCCCCACCGTGAGCGCAGGCGCGCCAAGCGCAGCGCTGGTGGAAGCGGGCGGCGCGGCCAACGCAGCACCAGGCACAGCCAGCGCCAGCATCACACTGACCAAAGCAGACGCAGACGGCACAGCCGAATACGACACGGCCTACTTGACAGACAACGGCTGGAGCACCGCCAACAGCGGTGCGACCTACACCAAGGCGGGCACTTACGGCACAGCGACCTTGACGGTTGCCACTGGCGTGGTGGGCTACGCGCTGGACAACACCAACGCAGCGACCCAGGCACTGACTGC
>JBBAPX010000017.1:0-46274 GCA_040400575.1 Rhodoferax sp. | reverse complement strand
GCGTGGTGGGCTACGCGCTGGACAACACCAACGCAGCGACCCAGGCACTGACTGCGGGTCAGAACGTCACTGACAGCTTCACGGTTCAAGTCACCGACGGCAGCGCAAGCTCGACGGCGAATGCCGTGTTTGCGATCACCGGCAGCAACGACACCCCCACCGTGAGCGCCACCCCACAGTCGCTGGATTACGCCAACAATACGCAGTTCACGACATTGTTCAGTAACACGGCCATCAACATGGTCGATGCGGGGCAAACCATCAAGACGCTGAAGTTCACCGTTTCAGGTATCGATGCCTCAGGCAATGACCGCATGGATGTTGACGGCATTGATATTGCGATGACCAACGGCATCACCGGCACCACATCGGCCAACGGTCTCGGCTATGTCGTGGCCGTCAGCGGCAGCACGGCCTCAGTGACAGTGACCTCCGCCGCAGGACTCAGTCAAGCAACGGCCGAATCGGTGATCAATGGCATGGCTTACCGTTACGCCACAGCAGGGGCCATGTCGGGCGACCGGGTGGTGACACTGACGCAAATCACCGACAGTGGCATTGACAATAACGTCACCACCCTCAACCTGGCCACCTTTGTTAAGGACGTCACACCGCCAGTAGCCCAATTCGATTTGGTCGGTTCGATGCTCACCAACCGCAGCGACATGGTCTACAGCTACGGCAATGGCTCGTTCTATGTTGTTTCCAGCGCAACGGCCAATTGGAATGCTGCCAATGCCGTCGCCGTCGGTAGCTCGTTGATGGGCAAGGTGGGCCATCTGGTGCATGTGAACTCTGCCGCAGAACAAAGCTTTGTCAACGGCGCCAGCATGTACAACAACGGCACGGGTTGGCTCGGCGGCAGTGACAACACGACCGAAGGCACTTGGGTTTGGTACTACGGCAACAGTTCCGGTGTGGCCACGGCGGGCGAAGTGTTCATGAACGGTTCGACCAGTTACATCAACTCGCCCAATGGCGCTTACAACTCTTTGCTGAATCCCGAACCCAACGGTGGCGCGGGCGAGAATTACCTTGGTACGTACCAAGGCAGCGTCGGTTGGTTTGACGTTTCACCCTTCCAATCCTACAAGTACAGCACCGAGTTCGAAGGCTCCGGCGTGTTGAACCGCCAAATTTATGCCAACACCGCCACGGTCAAAGTCAACAGCAGCGAGGCGGGCACGGTGTATTTGGTCAACGCTGCCAACACGGTGACCACGGTGGCGCAGATCAATGCGCTGAGTAATGCGCAGTGGAACTCAGAAGTCTTGTCTGCGGCTACCACCACCGTGCTTTCCAGCGAAGACTTCTCAAGTCTACCAACCGGTTGGGGAACGATTTTCCCGCTCACAGATTACGGCAATGGCACCACAACGGGCAATATGGGCGGGGTGATGAGCAGCTTTTTGGGGCAGTTCCATGACACCTCGGGCACGGGTGCGCAATCGTTGGCCAAGACCTACAGCTTTGGCGTGGCCAATGCGGGCAAGACGATCACAATCGACTTTGACATGTACGAGATCGACAACTGGAACGGTGAGCTGTTCAAGGTGTACGTCAACGACGCGGCCGTCAGTGCCCAGGCCTATCACAATGCGACATCCAGCATCAAAGACGGCGGCATTGACTTGGGGAACTTGTCAGCCAATTCCAGCACAGGCTTGGGCGGTAGCAACTCCAGCACAAGTGGTGGCAGCCCCAGCAACAGCGGCACGCAATTCATCGAAGAGTCGCACCACTACACCCTGCAAGCCACACTGGATGGGAGCGGCAACGTCAAGCTGGGCTTTGGCTCAGGCTTGACAGGAAACACCGCATTCTCGGTGGCCTCGTGGGGCATTGACAACGTGGTGATCACCACTGCGCAAGCCAGCAGCCAGTCATTGGCGCTGACCGGTTTAGCCGACGGCAGCTACAAGCTGTACACGGCGGACGCGGCAGGCAATTTGAGTGCAGCGGCCAATGACGCGGTGACGGTGGACAGCACAGGGCCTACGCTGAGCAGCACCACGGCGCCCAGCACGGCCTTGAGCACCATCGCAGGCACGCCAGGCACCAGCGCAGGCGAGACCATCACACTGACCCTGACCTTTGATGGCGCTGTCAACGGCTTGACCGGTGGCACAGACAGCACCATTTTTAAAGTTGGTGATTCAGGCGTGTCCGCCACCTGGGGCGGTACAGCGGGCTCAAACACCCGAACGCTGACCTACACCATCGCAGCCGCCCAAAATGGGCAAGCCACAATTGACGAGGCAGCCCTTAAAACGGCCTTAACTGCAGGCATCCATGATGTGATGGGCAATGCCTTCAGCTACACCGCCAACCCTTCGATCCCCGAGATCGATGCCACTGCATTGCCGGTGGTGGACACGACAGCACCCACGCCGACCCTTGTCAGCATTGGGGCCACCAACGCGACAATCAAAAGCACCGAAGTCGGTACCGCTTACTTGGTTCTCAGCTCAGGTACGGTGAACAGCCTGGGTGACATTTTGGCCTTGCCCGACAGCCATTGGAGCAGCGTTGCCATCCCAACGGCCAATGCCGATACCTTGTTACCTGTAGAGGGTCTGAATACGGGCGACTACGTGCTTTACACGGTAGACGCAGCGGGCAATTTGTCTGCTCGCAGCCCAGCCCAAGCGTATGCGCGACCTGTGATGAATGTCTCAATGCTTGAATCTTCCAGCTTGGGTTTCCAAATCAATGGCATAGACCCTCAAGACAGCGCTGGTGTGTCCGTCTACGGGGTTGGCGATGTCAACGCGGATGGCCTGGACGATGTGATTGTGGGGGCGATCTACGGGGCGGGGGGCAAAGGACAGGCTTATGTGGTGTTTGGTAAATCCAGTTCCACACCGGTGAATCTGAGTGATGTGGACAACGGCGCTGGCGGCACAGTCGGCTTTGCAATCAACCACCCAACATTAGGTGGGCAGCTGGGTATCTCCGTCGCGGGTGTGGGGGACATCAACGGGGATGGGCGTGCAGATTTGCTGGTCAGTGCACCGCTTGACGGCCTCACTTATGTGGTGTTTGGCAAAAGCACTGGCAGCGCCGTCGATTTGACAACGGTGACCAATGGCACAGGGGGTTTTGCCATCACTGACAACACCGGTGCCAACTCGGCGGGCAACGCCATCTCCAGTGCGGGCGATTTCAATGGCGATGGCTTCACTGACTTCATTGTGGCCGCTCCCGGTCCAGTGTCCAGCAACACCGGTCCTACTGCAGGCGATGTGTTCTTGGTTTACGGCACTGCCACTTACCAAGATATTGTGTTGAGTGCGATTACGGCAGGGAATGGTGGTTTCAAGATAGCAGGTAGCGGTACCCAGCAACTCGGGTTTTCGGTGTCGTCGGCCGGTGATTTGAACGGCGACGGTTATTCGGACATCGTGGTCAGCGCCCCCAATGACAATGACGGCGCGGGTAAAGTGGTCGTGAAATTTGGCGGACCTCTCGCCAACAATGGCGACTTTGAAATCACCGCACCAGCGCTTTCGCGTTTGGGCACTTCGGTGTCTGGCGGGGGCGATGTGAACGGGGATGGTTATGCGGACTTGATCATTGGCGGGCCGCAAAGAAACACCCAAACCAAAGTTTTCAGTGGGCCAGGTAAAGCCTATGTGCTGTGGGGTGGGGCCACCAACAGCAACATCGACGTCAGCGCGATGGGGACCCGGGGGTACGTCATCAACGGTTCAAACACCGATAGCGACGCGGGCATGTCCGTGTCATTCATGGGCGACGTCAACGGTGACGGCTTGAGCGACATGATCGTGGGTGAAGACTTGGCGACTGTCAATGGACAAGCACAAGCCGGTAACACCTATGTGGTGTTTGGCAAAACCAGCACCAGCGCGGTGGAATTGTCTGATGTGGCCAAGGGGCTTGGCGGCTTCATGGTTGCAGGCAGCACGGCGTATGACCGCAGCGGCTGGTCGGTGAGCGCGGCCGGTGACATCAACGGTGACGGTTTGGCCGACTTGATCATCGGCGCCAAGGGCGAAAGTCTTGACGAAATTACCTTAGGCGCTGGCAAGGCCTTCGTGGTGTTTGGCAGCGCCACCGGCGGGTATTACGAAACGGGTGTGGACCAAACCGCTGCTGCCGGCGGCAGCACATTGACCTCTACCGGTGGACAAACCTTGTTGGGCGGGGTGGGCAACGACACCTTGATCAGCGCAGGTGCCGATGTGTTGTACGGCGGCAAAGGGAGCGACACCTTTGTGCTGCACACCGGCATGCTGACGGCCTTGTCTCAGGGGTACAACGCGACCACACAAACTTTGGCCCGCGTGAATGGCGGCACGGGCATGGACACTTTGCAGCTGTCTGACGGCGGTACTTTAGACCTGACCGCCATTGCCAATACCGGATACGGTTTGGACATCAACGGCAGCACCGGCAGCCGCATTCAGAGCATCGAGATCATCGACATGAAGACCGACACGGCGGCCAATACCTTGAACATGCGCCTGAGCGATGTGCTGGACATGTCGGGTATGAACCTGTTCAACAGCAGCAATACGGCCCCAATCGGTGGTACGGCATTGGACGCCACCGTGGCCAAACACCAAGTGGCCATTTATGGCGAAGCCTTGGACACGCTGAATCTGGGTGCAGGCACAGGATGGAGCAACTCCGGCACAGTCGTGAGTTACGACGGCCACAACTTGGCGGTGTACAACAACACCAACACGATGGTGCAGTTGCTGATTGAACAGGCCATGGTGACCGCCAACCAGGTGGTGATCTAAGGGGACGTGCCCGATCGCATCAAGCTCTGCGGGACATAACCCCGTGGATCTTGGTGGGGTTGGCCTCAGTTTCTGAGGCCATTTGGGCCAAAAAGACGCGCCAAAGCCAGACCACCGCCACAACACTTGCACTCAGAACCATCCAAAAACCGGTGGTTTGTTGATCGCCAAGTCCGTAGACGTTGCAAACCCGCAAGGGTGAGTCTTGGTAGATGAAGCCGGACACGACCATCATGGGCAGCAAATTGCCCAAGAAAAATCCTTGAAGTACCCAACCCGCCTGTTGCCATGAACGGCGCAGAGCATAGCCACACAACAAGAAGGCTGCAAATTTGCCGGTGTTCCAAAGAGGGTCGGTCACCGTGATGTCCAAGAGACGTGGGACCATGCTCAAGGTCATCACAAAAAGTGCCAAGCACAAACCGGTGATGCCATGCGCATTCCAAACGCGTTGCCAATGCGTGGGTACCCGGGGGTTGGAACCCGCGAGAAGAGCACCCGTCAAAGCCAAAGCAGGCATTTGCACAAGCATTTGAAAGTGCATTTGGGCTTGAAGAAGCTCTTGCAAGGCCGGCAAGCTCAGAACCAGCAGCATCAACGCACCGAGAGGCCGCTGTTTACTTCTTAGCATCTAAAAGCTGAGGCAAAGCTTGAAGCTCTTTGCCCCCTTCAAAAGGCGTCGTACGGTTGGTTTTTCGGGTCAGGGCGATCACATCTGCATTCACAGCTGGGGCTTGATTCGTCCAATTGGACCGAATGTAGCTGGCCACAGCGGCCAACTCAGCATCGTTCAATTGGGCAAAAGCGGGCATGCTTCCGTTGTACACATTGCCTTTGACTTGTATCTCGCCGTTGACACCAAAAACTAAAATATGCGCCAATGTCCGTGGATCGCCGATGACCCATTCGGAACCCGCCAGTGGCGGGAACACTCCAGGCAGTCCTTGTCCCTCGGCTTGGTGACAGGCGGCGCAATTTGAGGCAAAAATCACCTTGCCGTCGACAGCGCCCCCTGCCGCAGAGGCCGCAGGGGCTCCAGACAAGTCGGCGATGGTGCGACGGTCGCCCAATTCACTGGGCCCGAAGCTCTCAGAAAAAAGCAAATAGGCTGCGCCAAAGAGGACCATCACAGTTGTCAAAGCAGCGACAAAAAGGGGGATGGGCTTGCTGCGCTCGACAGGATCGGCATTTTCACGGGCTTGCGCGGGGTGGTCTGGGGTGCTCATTTTTCTGAAGAAGGTGGGGTTGTTGGGGAGGGCGAAATCGCAGGGTAGGTGCGGTTCATCGCTTGAAGGTATTTCACCAAGTCCACGGCCTCCTGGCTTGCAATGGTCACCAGACCGGGCGGCTCTTGGCCAGGTGGAAGTTTGACAACGACCTCGCCTTCATCGGCCTTGGGTTTTTGCTTGAACAAAAATGGGTACGCCGGCATGTTGGAGCCAGGGACATATGCCCGTGGTTGGTACAGATGGCCCAGGTGCCAATCTGTGCTGGGTTGGCGCGCGCCGATGTTGAACAGGTCGGGACCTGTGCGCATGGTGCCCAGCAGGTGAGGTTGATCGTAGACATAGTCGCCAGGCACCGAGGAGCGTCCCCAACCACGGGCTGAATCAGGGCCAAAATTGCGGTCACGTGGTTGCTGGCTGTGGCAGTAAACACAGCCATTGGCCACGTAAACCGAGCGGCCTCGAAGTTCCTGCTCGGTGTAGGGTTTGAGTTGCGCTGGGGGCTGAATGTCGCTGACCTGGATGTAGGGCAGCACCACCAAAGCCGCTGTCGCCACACCCAAGGAAACGGTTGCACCCACCGCCAATTTGACTTCATTGAGCATGGGACACCTTCATGGGAGAGTTGAAAAAGGCTGCTGTGGTCCGGCGTGGGCCAAAGCGCAAGGCCATCAAAAGGACATGCACCACGAACACCAGATGGCCCAGGGTCATCAAAATGCCGCCGATGCTGCGCGATTGCAGGTAGGGGATAGTGAGCGTGACCGACTCCATGAAGGGGCGCGTGGCGTCCAGCATCGCCAAACCTTGAAGCCAGCCACCGATGGACAAGCCCACGACATAGATGGTGATGCCGATGGCTGCCAGCCAGAAATGCAAGCTGATGAGCCAGGGGTGTGGCCACTCCCAGTTCAAGACACGTGGCATCATGAAATACACCGCGCCAAAAAGAACCATGGAGACGAAGGCGTACATTCCCAAATGCGCATGGGCCACCGTGAAGTGCGTGAAATGGGTGATTGCGTTGACGTTGCGCAGGGCTTGCATGGACCCCTCGAGCGAAGAAGCCAAATACATCAATCCGCCAAACATCATGAAGCGCAAGGTGGGCGAGTAAAGGCCCAGATGCATCTTGCCTTTCAGCGTACCTGCTTGGTTGATCGCGAAGGCAATGACAGGAATCACCATCATCATGCTCTGCACAATCGACAAAGTGGTCAACCAACCGGGAATAGGGCCACCGATCAGGTGGTGCCCACCCACTTGCCCGTAAAAGAAGGCCAGGGTCCAAAATCCCAACAGCGAGAGGTTATAAGACCGAACGGGTCTGCCGATGATTTTGGGCAAGAAGTAATAAATCGTGCCCACACTGACCGGCGTGAACCACAGCCCCAGTGCGTTGTGGCCGTACCACCAGTTGGTGGTGGCTTGTTGCACCCCGGTGTGAACCCCAGGCAAATTGGCCACGAGGAAAAGCAAAGCAATCCAAAGCAGCGCAGCTACAAAGTACCAAACGCTGACATACAGATGATCGACCTGCTTGTTTTTGAGTGTGTAAAAGACGGGCAAGACGATCAACGCAAAGCCCGCAAAAATCAAAATGTCAATTTGCCATGGGATTTCAAGAAACTCCATGCCATCCGACCAGCCTATGGCCAAAGCCCCCAGGCCCGCGGTGATGCCTGCGTTGAGCAGCGAGCCGCCCAGCATGACCCAGGGCGCACCGGCCAATCGGGTGCGCAATAAACGGGGCAGCACCCACACAATGACCGCCAAGCAGGCGTTGGATGACCAGCCGTAGATCACGGCGTTCAGGTGCAATGTGCGAATGCGGCCAAAAGTCAACCAGGCTTGGTCGACCAGCCAGTCAGGTTCATGCAATTTGATCGATGCCACCAAGCCGGCGGCAGACCCCAGCATCAGCCAAAAGCAGGCGAACATGATGAACATGAAGACCGGAAAAGCGCTGGATTGGTCCGAGACCACGCGGCCCTGTATTTCAAGCGCATTCAAGGCGGCTTCGTTTTTGACGCCGGCATCCGCATCGGCCGCTGACGCTGCGGCTTGGAATTTGGCGTTTTGTGTTGCGGACAGGGCGGGGTCGTCCACCTTTCCTATTTCACCCTGTGCAAAGATGACAGAAGCACCCTGGGGGTTTTCAATCAACAGTCCTTGTCGCAAAGACCAGATGAAAGCAAACAAACCCAGGATCGACAGCGCAAAAGCGCCGAACAAACTCAATATGGCACTGTCCATTAAAGTATCTCCTTTAGCGTCGCAAAGTTTCAGGCAAAGCACTTGATTGCCTATTCAACTGGTATCCGTACCAAAGGCTTTCTGCAATTCGCGACGACAGGTCGTTGGCACGCTCTTGCAAAGCGGGGTTGTCCATGTCTTGGGTGGTCTGCCGAAAAAGTTCCAGCCAACGCTGGAAGTGCGCCTCTGAGATGCCACTCAGGCGGCTGTGTGTGACCATGGGACTGCCCCGAAAACGCGCGGTACCTCGCAAAGTGGAGGACCAAAAGTCCACCATTTTTTCCAAATGCGGGGGCCAGTCAGAGACGTGTTCGGCAAAGACGGGGCCAATCAATGGATCATTTCTGACGCGGCCATAAAAGGCATGGACCAATTGGGTGACTTCTTGCTCGGTGCAAAGGTGTGCGATGTTCATGGTGTGGACTCCTTGTGTTGGAGGGTTGAAGGTTGTGTTGTGCTTGTGACCGTTCGCAGTGATGAGGGAGTGGATGAAGAATCGGAATGGGTGTTCTTGGTGTCGCGCGCGTCGCTGAGCCAATACAGACCGCCCACCATGACCGCGCCACCCAGCACATTTCCCATGGTGACCACCGACAAGTTGTAGAACGCAGAGGCCAAAGTGGCGAATTCCGCATGCCGGCCAATGACGGCCATGCTCAGTAAGGTCATGTTGGCGACGCTGTGTTCATACCCACTGGCGATGAAGGCCAGCAAGCACCAGAAAATCACAATGCATTTGGCGGTGTCGCTGGACACACGTCCGCTCATCCAAAGTGCCAAACAAACCAGCCAATTGCACAGCAGGCCTCTGGCCAACAGGGCTTCAACGCTGCCGGACATCTTGATGTCCGCGACGTGGTACACCAGTGAGTGCGAGTTGGCCAACAAGCCATTCGCACCGCCCATCGCGAACAGGCTGGCCACCAACACAGACCCCAGCAAATTGCCCAGCCAACAGACCCCCCAGGTTTTGAACAAATCGGTCCAAGTCGTTCGACCGGAGAGCAAACCCAAAATCATGTACATGGTGTAGCCGGTGAACAATTCTGCGCCTGCGATGACCACCAAGACCAGGGCGATGCCAAAGGTGAGGCCCATCACCAATTTTTGAATGGATGGGGGCAAGCTGTCGCCGATGCTGAAAATCAAGGCAATGCCCAGCCCGACATAAGCCCCGCCTGCGATTGAGCCCATGAAAAAAGCCAAGGGCTTGTCGCGTAAAAGTGCAGTTTTTTTCTCTGCCAGGGCAATGAAATTGTCAATTGTTTGTGTGTACATGCTTTATCCCCTGAGGCCAGGCGCCAAATTGTTGAGTGGTGTGGGGACCGCTTGCCCACGCAAAGTCCACCATGCCAAGCCCAGTGCATAGGCTGCGCCAGCGCCCATCAACAAGTGGCCGAGTCTTTGCTGGTCATCTAAGCTGTACTGAACGCACAAGCGCGTGGGGCTGTCCAAATAGAGCCAGCCCAGTCGCCATAAGCTGGCCAGTGCCTCAAGGTGAATCACGCCGCGCGCGACTGCAGGCAACTGCGGCCAAGCCCAAGCCAAGGGAACCCCGGCGCACAGCACCAAACTGAGGGCCTTGATCAAATCGATCACGGGGCTTTCTACCGCCAAATCCAAAAGCCGAGGCAACATCCAAACGGTGAGCGTCACCAAGGTCATCAACATCAAAGCCCAGCGGTAACGACGCACCACGAGGGTCAACTCGGGCCGGTATTCCAGCAAGGCATGGCCCAGTCGATGGCCGACCAGAATCAACAAGCTGACTTGGATGCCCATGTGGGTCAGCATGCTGCTTTTGAGCAGGCCCCCCAGGTAAGGGAACCACAAAATCACGGCCAGCAAACCCCAGGCCACGAGGCGGTGTTGGGGTTGAGCACGACCGATGCGTTTGGTGTCAAAGAAGCGATTGAATTTTGCGATTGGCATTTTCAATGTCCTCCAAGTCCAGTATTTGCGTGATGCGGCAGTCTTTGTTCACGATGTGCAGCGCGGCATTGTGGTCATAGCCTTGCTGGCCATCCGGGATGACCACAACCCCTGCCACAGCGAGCAATTGATCGCTCTCGTTCACTTGGGTTGGTCGAGCCAGTCGCCAAGGACTGGCTTGACTCTCCATGCGTTTTTTAAAGTCAGCCAATTGAGCCGGTTCGTCTTTTGCAGGGTCAAACGAGATAGACAACACCGTTACGGGATGGCCGTCCTGCGTCCAACGCTTTGCCAGTTGGCTGGAACTGGCCCCCAGCGTTTTGCAAACTGTCGGGCACTGGGTGTAAATGAAGTCCATCACCATGACCTGGCCACATAAACTGCGCAGTTTGAAAAACTGCCCCCGTTCATCTTGCAGCGAGACATCGGGCAAGGCGACGGGGTTTTTCTCGATCTCATCGCGACGCCAGGATTCGCTGGTGAACAGGCTCAGGCCTGCTGTGAGGTGCCACAACAGCCCCGCGCCCAATGCCGCAACCCCCAGCGCGGCACTGACGGTTTTACCGATGTCAAGCGGCCGTTCCATGGTTTCTCTCCAAGAGCCGGCGTGTGATGGCGACCACCAGACCTGTCATGGCCACCACGACCAACACTGCCGCCAAGGTGGCTGCTTGGTTGTAGGGCAACCACTCTGGCAAGTGCTGCGCCCAACGGCGTGGCACACTGGCCCAGCCACCAGCCAAGAAGGCCAAACAGAAAGCGAGACCGCTGGCAAAGTACAACTTGAAGAACAAGCGCTGTGCGCCTTCATTCAACGCTTTTTTCACGCTCACAAGGTGAAGGCTAAAACCAATCACCATGGGCAACACACCCAGCAACAAATAGAAGTGGAAATGGCCCGGCACCCACATGGTGTTGTGCATGACTTTGTTGACATGGATGGTGCCATCCACAATGGCCGGAATCACGCCGCCTGCCCAACCGAACATGGCCAACATCAACCACAGGGCGGGTGCCTTCCAGCGGATGCCGGATTCAAAAACAAGCACCAAGGCGCCGTAGGTTGTCACCAGCAAGACCGGAATGCCGCTCAAATAAGACACGATTTGACCCAGCACCAACAGAGATTTGGGCATGACCATGTCCATCAACAGGTGGTGTGGGTACACCGCCATCACAAACACGGTGGCTGCGGCCCAAGCGGCATAAAAAGGACGCGAAACTTTCCAAGGACGGCCCGCATAGACGGGCAGCAGTTCGTAGACAGCGATCACCGACATGTAGATGGTGGCGTTGATGAACACGTGGCCGAAGAAATAGATCAGGTTTTTAGCCAGCAGCGCATTCATGGCCAAGTCAGGGAAGTACAGATTAGCCAAGGTGACGGCCAGAACGACCGCGCCGCTCAAGATGCCGATGGTGTTGACGATGATCACCATCGAGCTGGCCACCACGGTGGGTGGGTGCGAGGCCTGAATTTGCCCTGATATCAACTGATCGATACCCAGTCCGCGCAGCACGCTGCCATATTTTTTGGTGATGGCGATACCTGCTTCCAGGTAAAAAATCAAAAAGCCAACGCCAATCAAAAGCAAGCCGCCGACGAAACTGGCGGCCGCATGGGCGCTCCAAACGCCCATGGACTTGGCCGGCAAGGGCCATAAGAATGTCCAGCCTCCGGCATAGCCGCCCACAAAGACGGAGCCCAAGATCAAGACCACGCCTGCCAAGAACAAGCCGTAGTTGATATACAAAACAGCTTGGTTAAGCTGGACATAGCGACCCAAAAAATGCCACATGATGGCGGAACCGGCCAAACCTGCAATGCCGACCATGCCCGCGCCATGCACGGTCATCAATTGGTAAAAGATATCGGGCGGAATTTGAATCCAGCTCGCTTGGGCGGCGCGCATGAGCAGGCCGGCCAGCATCATCAGGAGTAATACGACCAGCGTGGTGCCAAGGTACAGCTTCACGCCTATTGAGGCTTCTTGGGTGTCGGTGGGAACAGGGTATTGAGCCATTGGATTCTCCTTTGTGGTTCAAGTTGTTGGGTTAAGGGGCGGCCACGACATCGAAGTCGGCCACCATGCCGTGGTGGGCAAGGCCGCAGTACTCCATGCACAAAATTTTGTATTTGCCCGGTGCGGTGAAACGGTGACTGACCTTGTTGGTGAAGCCGGGCATCGCTTGAATTTGGGTCAGCATCTGCATTTTTTCGTCGTACAAGCCAAACCCGTGGTTCACGTCTTCGCTGGTGACGCGAAACTCAATCACCTCGCCCACTTTCGCTTTTTGGTCGGACACCTCCCAAGCCCACTGTTTGGCCTTCACGTCAATGTGGCGCGTCACTGGCTTGGCATTCGCGTCGTAGGGCCATGGCATCAAGGTCACCACGGCCAACACGCTACCGGCCACCATGACCAAGGCAAAAAGCCGGTTGCGTAGCCGGTAAGCACCGGGTGCAATGTTTTCCAAGGGGCTTTGAATGGTGGATGAACGCCGTAACACCCAAATGAAACAAAGCGTCAGTAAGACGAGAAAGATAGCGGTGATCTGCGCTGCGAGTGTTTGCATATGAAATTCCTCCCTAAGTTGTGTGAATGTGTTTAAAAGTGTATCATCTATACATGTTTTAAACAACACCATAAGGAGGTCATGGTTATGCATTAAATTATTTTGTCTTTTGGATAGTATTTGGCTTTCGTTAACTTAAAAAGGAACTATGAAATGTTGTTTAAAACCAATGTAGCGGGCTTTGTCTGCGGGTACTTAGTATTGATGGCTGGCACCGTCCAAGCGCAGTCAGCGCCAGCGGGCTTAGTTGACAAACTGCAAAAGAACGGATGTGCGGGATGCCACGCCCTAGACAAGAAGCTCGTAGGGCCGGCCATCAAGGACGTGGCCGCACGGTATAAAAATGACAAGAATGCGGAGTCAAAATTAGCGCAAAAAATTATGGCTGGTGGCAGCGGCAACTGGGGCGCAATTCCAATGCCTCCACAAAAACTAAAGGAAGATGAGCTCAAGGCCTTTGCTACGTTGATCCTTCAGGTGAAGTGATGCTGTTGCTGTAGGCTGTGCGTTTCCATTGGTGAGGCGCACGGCCTGCCTACAAAACCCTTTAATGGCATGTTTACCGTTTCAGCGCCATCGTCTGGTGTGGCTTGAGTGCGTCGGACGACTTATGCCTTTATGAGCGCTCGGCGTAAGTGACTGCCTGTGATTTCATTTCCTGCCCAAGCTTGTTCGGTGAGTCATCTGAGCGTGGACTGCGCTTGTGATTGCATGCTGGTATAACGAGCGTTTCATCCAATGACTAGGTTGCTACCACCATGCGTCTGACCACCTATACCGATTACACGCTTCGCGTTGCGATGTACTTAAGCCTTAAATATGAGTCTAACGCGTTGGCAACGATCGATGAAGTTGCATCGGCTTATGCAATATCCCACAACCATTTAACGAAAATCGTGCATGAGATGAGTGTGCAAGGCCTGATCACCACGGTGCGCGGCCGTTCGGGAGGCATGCGCTTGGCGAGGGCGCCAGGAACTATCACTATTGGCGAAATCGTACGCTGGGCGGAAGGGGATTTTGACGTTGTGGAGTGCCACAGTACAGGCCAAGAAAGTAGTTGCGTGATCTTTGAGGTTTGCAATTTAAGGCGCGGTTTTCATCTGGCTGTAAAGGCCTTTATGCGTGTACTCGATGACATGACTTTACTTGACGCGGTAAGCACGCCGCGGGCTGCCAAATCCCTCTTGGGCATCCCAATCCTTAATGCTTCAGCGCGCAAGTAATGGGGGGTCCTCGCAGTCGCATAGTTCCACTGGCTGCTATTGGCCGGCGCGTCTGAGTCCTTGAATCAGAGTGCATGGACTTGGGCTCATACTTTGCCATGCCTGCGTCATAGGTGACCTGCGACAAGGGCCAAGAATTGAGGGGGCATGCCTTGGTTGACGTGACCGTCAATTGCACTCCGCCTATTGCAATAGGACCAAATTGTCGAGACCTTGGCTACGTGGCGCCGGCGGGGTAGCGCAGGCCATTTCGATAATGACCATTGGATGGACCAGCACGCTGTCCTGCAGCATCACATCCACCAAGGCGCGCTTGGTTTGCCAAAAATGGTCAACCTGCACCGAGATGTCAACGATCAAGCAAATTGTCCGACTGCCGCCAAATCGCGTCTTCCTTCTTGTCAATCTGCGCTTTCAAGAGGGGAGTTGAACCAAAGGGTCGGCGCAGGCCACGCCCGGTGAGACTGCGGCCACTCGCCCAAGTGGCCGGGTACACAGGGCTCTTGGCCTACAGCCAGGACTGACACCACACTGGTGTCCAGTAGGTAACCCTTAAGCAAAATCCATACCTCGCAGTGGCGTGACATCATGCTCGGTGACCAGCTGCGCGCAAGGGAGGTCTTTCGCGCTGCGTTGAAGGCTTGGCGCAGGTTCCGTCTATAACTAATTTAAATAGTTTGAACAAATTTGATAATTTTGTTATTATGGCAACAGTGTTGTCTTAGTAAAATTATCCTGAACTGCCACTGCTAGCGCCTTGGCTGGCAGCCCTAGGGCACATTTTGCAGCGGTAGGTCAGTCAGTAATAATAGAGGACGACCCACTTAATTACACAATTTAGGTCGCTTAGATTCGAATTCAGGTGGGCAGTCTGTGTATCTGCATAAACACCATTGCATTGGCATGCCCATGCTATGTATTTGACACATTTGACGACTGGACTAAGGTATCCACTTGCGAGCTCACACACTAAGCGCTGAAAAAGTCAGCAAACATAATCAGCCGCGCAGATGGGCTTTGGCCTGTCTGGGCTTGGCGTTTTTAGGCCTTCCAGTCTGGGGGCAAACCGAGGACGCAAATCGAAATTTACCGACTTTCACCGTCGAGGCACTGTATGCCGCGGCCAACCAAACCCATCCCCTGCTGAAAGCTGCCCGATTGGAAACGCAGGCCGGCACTATCGATGTCGCTGCAATCGAGCGTCAACGCTGGCCCACGCTGTCTGCCGTGGTGGAATCGAACACGGGCAACACCAGTTCCCTGCCATCGCATAGTCTGCGCGTGCAGCAAATTGTGTGGGACGCTGGCCTAGTGTCCTCGCGAGTCACCGAGGCCGAAAACCAGGTGACCATCAGCAAGCTGCGTGTGCAATTGCAGCAAAAGCAGATTTACTTGCAAATTTCAAATGCATGGCAGTCTATGTGGGCGGCCCATGCCCGGGTTCAGGTAGCGCAAAAAACTATGAGCCGGCTAAATGGTTTTAGGGTGCAGATGCAGCGGCGTGTAGATGCAGAGGCTTCATCGCGTATTGATTTGGTATTCGCCAACTCGCGGCAATTGCAAACCCAAGTGGAGTTGGATGCCGCTCAAAGAACCCTGAAAGTGGCGCTGCTCAAGCTGGAGCAGTTGTCCGGTGAGGTGAACTTACGCCAGCGTTTGCAAGCCCTGCCCCCTTTTACTGCATTGCCCAAGGCGGCACCGTTTCTCCAACAATTGCAGCAAACCGACTGGGTGGACTTGGCTGTGCGCGCGCCAGCGGTGCAGATTGCCCGCAGCGATGTGGTTTCTGCGTACAACCGCTTGAGTACCAAAGAGGCTGAAAAATGGCCCCAGTTGTATGTGCGTTTGGATGTGCCAATAGGCAACAACTACTTCAATGCTAATAATTCAACCGTGGTTTTCGCCGGCTTGAGCTACACGCCTGGAGCCGGATTTTCCAATGTGGTCGAGGCGCAGGCGCTGAGCACGCGTGTCGCCAAGTCGGAGCAAGGCGTGGAGGTAGCCATGAAGGACATTCAAGAAACCATGCAAAACGACCGTGAAGAATTCTTGAACGCCTATTCACAAATTTCCGCCTTAGAAAAGTCGGTGGCTGGCTCTGACATGGTGCTGGCCTCGTTTGAGCGGCAGTTTCAGGCCAATCGCAAAACCTGGTTGGACTTACTCAACCAAGTGCGTGAATTGGCGCAAAACGAATACGCGCTGGTCGATGCGCAAGCCAGCTTAGTCGGCTCGCGTTTGCGACTCGAAATCAATATGGCACCCAATACCTTAGCGATGGCGCAGCCATGATCAATCACCAACAACTTGAATGGGCCATGTCGCGATTGGCGCAAATGCAAGGCACCAGCGTAGATGTCTTGTCGCTGCGCGCCAGCTTGACTGGCTTGGGCAATGCCTCAGCGCCTTTGCCTCAACTGAAAAAAATAGCCGCGCAAATGGGCCTGGACGAGCCCGTGTTGCTTGACGGCCCCGATCGGGCTCACCTGCCCTTGCTTTGCCACGCTGATGACTTGGGCTGGGCGGTGGTGATCGACTGCGATCCTTTAGACCAATGGATCTTGGTCAATGCGCACGGGCAGCACACCGTGGAGCCAGACGCTTTGCAGGGCAAAGTTGCCTTGGTCAAGTTCAACCCGCAAGAAGACGGCAACAAACTCTCGCAGGCTATGGGGGAAAAGCCCGCGATGAAAACTTTTGCGCAGCAGTTGCAACAAACCTTGCGGCAATACCGTTTGCCGATGATCGAGGCGGGCTTGGCCTCGGCTTTCATCGGCATCATTGCGCTGGCCACCTCGCTGTTTTCCATGCAGGTCTATGACCGCGTGATTCCCTCGCGCAGCGAATACACCTTGATCGTGCTGAGCTTGGGGGTCTTGCTCAGCATTTTGATTGAATACGCGATGAAGGTGGCACGCTCGCATTTGATGGACTATGTGGTGGTGGGCTTTGACCACCGCTTGTCGCGCGAAGTGTTTCAGCAGTTGCTGAACTTGCGTGTGGACCAAGTGCCCAGCTCGGTCGGCAGCTTGGCCGGGCAATTGCGCGGCTATGAGCAGGTGCGCAGTTTTTACACTGCCAACACCTTGTTCACCTTAATCGACTTGCCCATGAGCGTGTTGTTTCTGGTGATCATTGCCTTGATTGCCAGTCCATTGGTGGCCTTGGTGCCGCTGGTGTTTGGTGGCATTGCGCTGATGGTGGGCCTGGGTATTCGCAGCAAGGTCAAAGAGCTGGCCAAAGAAACTGCGGCCCTCTCTAATATGCGCACCGGCCTGCTGGTCGAAGCCGTAGAAGGCATAGAAACCATCAAGGCTGGTTCGGGCGGCTGGAAGTTTTTGTCGCGCTGGATCAACTACAACAAGCTGACCATCCAAGGCGACCTGCGCATGCGCAATGCCACCGAGAGTGTGGGCTATCTGTCGGCGGTGCTTCAGCAAATGAGCTATGCGGGCTTGGTGGTGGCCGGTTCACTGCTGGTGATGCAAGGGCACATGACCATGGGCGCCTTGATTGCCTGCTCGATTTTGAGCGGCCGTATTTTGGCGCCCGTTATGGCCTTGCCCGGTTTGCTGGTGCAGCATTCCCATGCCAGCGCTGCCCTAGAGGGCTTGGAGCGCCTGTACACCCTGGAATCGGATAACCACGGCATTGCACACCCCTTGGTGCCCACCCACATCAAGGGCCATTACCAGTTGGCTAATGTGGAGTTCGCCTATGGGCAAAACCCACCGGTGATTGTGGTACCTAAGCTGGAGATCAAGCCCGGCGAGCGCATTGCCGTTGTCGGCCCGATTGGCGCGGGTAAGTCTACGCTGCTGCGCATGCTTAGCGGCTTGTACCATCCACAAAAAGGCAGTATCCGTATTGATGGTTTGGAGTTGGGCCACGTTAGCCGCCAACTGCTGAGCCAGAAAATAGGTTACTTGCAGCAAGACCACCGTTTGTTTCAGGGCACATTGCGCGAGAACTTGCTTATTGGCCTGCCCGACCCGGGCGACGAAGTGCTGTTTTCCGCCATGACACGCACCGGCATGGACCGTATTGTGGGCAGCCACCCCAAGGGCTTGGAGCGCCCCATCATGGAAGGCGGCAAAGGCTTGAGTAATGGGCAAAAGCAACTCGTAGCGTTCACCCGCTTGATTTTGTGCAAGCCCGATATTTTGCTACTGGACGAGCCCACTGCCACCATGGACGATATGCAAGAGCGCCAGTGCATGGCTGTTTTGGCCGAAGAGGCCAATGCCGGTAAAACGCTGGTTATCGTGACCCACAAACCGGGTACGCTGGCGCTGGTGAACCGCATCATCGTGGTCGCAGGCAGCGCTATCGTCATGGATGGCCCGCGCGACGCCGTGTTGCAACAACTTCAACAGCGCCCCAACGCGCAAGCTGCGAGCTGATCATGTCATTGCCAAATAAGTCTCCTACCAAACCGCCAGAATCACCGGTGCATGGTCAGACCTCACATGTGGTCAGCGACGTAATCGCCAAGCCGGTGGCCCAGGCCTCGCATGTTGGCGACTTGAAACCGCCGCACCGCTCACGCGCCACTTTGCTGGTTTTCATGCTTTCGTTGATCGCGCTCGTGTATTGGGCCTCGGTGGGAAAAATTGACCAAGTGACGCGCGCGCAAGGTCAAGTGATGGCGGCAGAACGCACGCAGATCATCCAATCGCCCGACGGCGGCGTTCTGACCGTGCTGCATGTAAAAGAAGGCGATGTTGTGAAAGCCGGCCAGTTGCTGGTGACTTTGCAGAAAAAACGTGCGCAGGCTGCGGTGTCCGATACGCGTGCCAAAGTGGCTGCATTGCGCATCACCTTGGCACGACTCCAAGCTGAAATTTTTGAAAAGCCCTTGCAGTTTGAACCCTCCTTGCTGTCCTACACCGATTACATTCAAAACCAGACCGAGCTGTACAACAAGCGGCAGCGAGCGTTCAAAGACGAAGTCGATGCGTTGAAAAAGATTCTGGCGCTGGCCGATGATGAGTTGAAAATCAACCGACAGCTCGAAGCCATGGGGGACGTAAGCCGTGCGGAGCTCTTGCGGCTGGAGCGCTCCAGCGCCGACATCTCGGCGCAGCTGACCGGCAAACGCAACAAGTATTTCCAAGATGCGCAGGCTGAGATGACCAAAACCCAAGAGGAATTGAGCACCCAGACGGAGCAGTTGAACGACCGTACCAGCTTACTCGAGCACACCGAGCTGGTAGCTCCGGTGGACGGTGTGGTAAACAACATCAAGGTGAACACCTTGGGCGGCGTGGTGCGCCAGGGTGACACCGTGATGGAGTTGCTGCCTAGCGGCAACAACTTGATTGTGGAGACCAAGATCGTGCCGGCCGATATTGGCTTTGTGAAGATTGGGCAAACGGCCAGCGTCAAGCTTGATGCCTATGATTATTCGATTTACGGCGGTATGCAGGGGCAGGTGAACTACATCAGTCCGGATGTCTTGACCGAAGAAACCAAACAAGGTCCGATGACCTACTACCGCGTGCGCATCATCATCACCGGCACGGAGTTCAAAGGCGATAAAGCCAGTCAAATCCAAGTGCGCCCAGGTTTAACCGCCAGCGTAGAGATCAAAGCCATGGACCGCACGGTGCTGAGCTATCTGACCAAACCCTTAACCAAGACCATGGGCATGTCCATGGGCGAGAAATAAGCTGTTTGCCCAGCGTGTCCAAACGGGGCAAGCCTAGGCCCTATCTCTCGTAGGTTCGGCTTGCGTGGTGAGTCGTTCGACTTCGCTGTATAAATGCAGCGTCTCGAAAGGTTTGAGCAGCAAGCCATCTAGTCCGGCCTCCTTGAAGCGTTGAAGATCGACGGTGCTGACATTGGCCGTCAGTCCCAGCACAGGGGTTTGTCGGGTCGGTGCATGTGGGCTGGCACGCATGGTATGCGCCGTCTCGATACCATCCATCACCGGCATCACCATGTCCAATAGCACCAGGTCAAAGCCCGCTTGGGTGGACAGGGCGTGCAGGGCCTGTGCGCCATCTTCCACTTCCACAATGAGTGCATTGGACCATTTGCGCTGCAACAGCAAGCGCACTAGCAAACGATTGATGGGGTGGTCATCGACGACCAAAAAACGCAGCGTTTGGTGTGCGCTGGACGGGTTGGATACCAGCGCCGCCGGCGTGGCCACTGGTGCAGCCACAGCCTTGAGCGGGAGGCAAAACCAAAATCGCGATCCCACCCCTTCCTGACTCTCCAGCTGTAGTTTGCCGCCCAAAATATGCACCAATTGCAGCGAGATGGTCAAGCCCAAGCCACTGCCGCCAAAGCGCCCTTGGATGCTGGCGTCGGCTTGGCTAAAGCGTTCAAAAATTCTTTGCTGTTGCTCTGGGGCAATGCCGATGCCGGTGTCTTCTACGGCAAATTCCAAGCCCTGTCCACGAACAGCGACGCGCAGCATGATCTGCCCCTGGTGCGTGAACTTGATCGCATTGCCCAACAAATTTACCAGCACCTGCATCAGGCGATGCTTGTCGGTTTCCACCCATTGCGGCACATCCGGCTCGACCTGGCAGATATAGCGCAACTGGGTACTTTTCACCTTAGGCTGGAACAAGTCAAAGGCCGCATGCACTGTCTCTAGCAGGGCAAACCGCTCGGAACGCGCACTGATGTTGCCCGAGCTAAATTGGGAGTAATCCAGAACATCGTTGATCACCGTCATCAAGTGGTCAGCCGATTGGCGGGTGTACTCCAGTACCTTGCGAGCGTCGGGATTGCCTTGCACACGCTCGAGTAGGACCGTATTCAAGCCTAGGATGGCATTCATGGGCGTGCGCAACTCATGGCTGACCGTGCCGATAAAGTGTTCGCGCATGCGCAGCATTTGCTCCAGCTCCAACTGCTTGGCCTGAAGCTCTCGCTGTCGTTGCTGGCGCCCCTGCAGATACTGCTCCAGTTCTTGTTGATAGAAGTTGGGAACCAAGAACAGGGTGACGGTCACCAGCACGTAATCTAGCAAGGACATGAGCGGCAGCTCGGCTGTGTTCATGGACGCAAACTGGTCGCCCCAAACCCAAGCCACTGCTGCCATCAACAGGTCAGCGGCAATCACCAGCACCATCCACAGACCGCCCGCTTTCGGATGGACAACATAAAAAATAGCCAATGGAATCAAGGTCACCCACGCCAAGGTCGAGCTGTACAGGTGCCCCTCGGTCAGGCTGATGGCAAACAGGTAGGTCAGACCCAGCACCGCCGCCACGTACACCACCCCTTTTTCAGACAGCCCGCGTACAAAGGCCAGCAAGACGCCGAAAATCAGAACACTGAACACCTGGCTCATCCATTTGCCGGTGGGCGAGGATGTGAGGGGGATCACCAGGAGGGCGCACAACAGTGAAAGCCCTAGCACGCTGGCAACAAACCGGTCACGGGGCCGGCGCATGCGTGCGGGAAAGCTGCGCACAAGCCATATACGCCATCTGCGACCTAGTTTGCTGGTATTCATGGCTGGGGAGCCTGTGCCGATGCGAGCAGACCTTCAACCATGCCCTTGACCTGTTGTATGTCCATGGGCTTGGTCAGCACGGCATTCATACCCGCTTCCATACAGCGCTCGCGATCCAGCGCATTGGTGTTGGCGGTCAGGCCGATCACGAGGACTTGCGCCAGCTCCGGTCGGGTGTGGCTACGCATGAAGTGCGTTGTCTGTAGGCCGTCCAGGCCCGGCATAAACATGTCCATCAGGACGACATCAAAGGACTCCGTCTCTAGCACCTGCAAGGCCTGTTCGCCGCTGTGGGCAGCGACGACATGGGCAAGGGGCCAGCACCTCTTTAGCAGCAATTGGGCGACCATGAGGTTGACGGCGTTGTCATCGACCAGCAAAAACCGCAGTACTTGTGGCGCCGTTTGGGCTGGCACTGTGACACGGTCACTCGCAGGCGGGAGGACCGCCTGCAGGGGTAACTCGAACCAGAATAAGGCACCCTGACCCTGTGCACTCTGAACCCCAATCCGCCCCTGCTGCAGAGTCACCAGGCGCTCACAAATCGCCAAACCCAGACCGGTACCGCCATAAGCGAGTTGGGTTTGAACGTCCGCATGCTCAAAACGATTGAATACCTGCTGCTGTCGCTCAATCGGAATTCCTCGGCCGGTATCTTGCACCTCCACCCGAATCTTGCCTTGCAGCGCGGTGGCGCGTATATCAATCTGCCCCTGGTGGGTGAATTTGATAGCGTTGTCCAAAAGGTTGGACACAATTTGCAGCACGCGTTGCTCGTCTGCCAGCACCCAGGCGGGCAACTGCGGATCTATGTGCAATTGCAGCGTTAGTGATTTTTCTTGTGCTCGGACAGCAAAGGGCTGCATCAGGCGGTGCAAAAACGGCGCTAATTCCAAGGGCTTTTCCAGGAGTGCCAAGCGTCCCGCTTCCAGCTGTGAAAAGTCCAAAATCTCATTGACCAGGCTGAGCAATTGCTCGGTGGAAAGCCGGATGTGTTCGGCAATTTCTACATTGTCAGGCTGATCACTGAGTTCTGATTGCAATACCCCATTCAAGCCCAAAATTGCGTTCATCGGGGTGCGTAACTCGTGCCCCACCGACGCCATAAACTCATCTTTATGGGACTGCGCTTGGAGTAAGGCGCGGTGCGCGGCCTCCAGATCGGCGTTGCTCAGTTCCACCTCATGCAATTGGCGCCGACGTACGCCTTCATAGGAGTGCACAACCAACATCAGTGTCAGGATTACCAATATCTTGTCTAGCAAGGCCCTCACAATGGTTTGCGGCGACTGATTGACTTCACCCGAGATCCAGCCTTGCGTGACGGCTAAGAATTGCATGAAGATAGTGAGCATGATGATGCAAGCCCACCACATGGCCCAACGGCGACCCAGCAGTACCAGCGCGGCCACAGGCATGATGGTCATCCACACCATCACCGGTGAATTGATACCCCCAGTGTAGGTCGTGGTGAATGCTACCAGCGCTATGACCGCAACTAGGCCTAGGTTACTTAGCAAGATATACAGGCCTGGAATGGGCACCAAAAGTGCCATGACCAAAAAGCAAGCTATCGCGACGAAGTTGGCTGCGTGGTCGTAGCCGGGCAGGGGGACAAAATAGAACAACAGTGTGTTGCCCATTGCTCCGAGAAAGCAGCACAGCAGCAACCACTGGCGCTGGGAGCCGGTGAAGGCCCTCAGGCGGTGCCAAACTGGCCCAGCTTGAAGCTCAATTTTCATGTGCAGAAAGTTCTCGGTGCGATCACGGGGCGGTCTCAAGTCCATCTGGAGCGCATGCGACACTTGCAGGCAGTCCTTCAAGCAAATGCTATGCGCAATTCATGCATTTTCTGCTTAAGTGGCTTGCTTTAATTGCCTATTGTCATAGTGAACCCGGTTCGCGACGCCATCATGACGCTGGCATGGACACCTCGATCTCCCCACGCCCCGGGCCCTCAGCGTGCAATGCTTGGCGACAAGGTCGAGCGCTGTCTACGAATATTGCTCGGCTAAAAGCGTGCAAAGGCTGTCATTTTGCGCTATGGGGGTGAAAAGGGTCAATTTTTTCGTTACCATAATGGTTGTCAGTACGAACTATGTTATACGTACTACCCAGTCATTTGGCCGGGCTGCAACAGGACGGCCCTGGGCGGGTCGCTGGTGGATCTCTTAGTTCGCGTGATCCAGCACATTCATCAGGGAGTAAGAATATGATTTTGTACCAACGCGGGGCCCATGTTTTGTTGGTAGCCTTGGCCTTTTTGGGCTTAAATACAGCGGCGCAGGCAAGCGCTGATGCGGTGGTGTTGCGGGTTTACGCCCCTGCGCCCATTCGCCCCAGCGCGGTACCCGATGCTGCGGCAAAAGACAAAGACGCCGGGCCTTTGGTGGCATCATTTAGCATGAAGTTTCTCAAAAGTCTGCCGCAGCGGACCTTTGTGGCACAAACGCCATGGTACAAAGATTCGGTCAAATTCACCGGCCCCTTGTTGCGTGATGTGCTTGCCGCAGCCAAGATCAAGGGCAGCGTCATTCATGCGACCGCTCTGGACGAGTACCGCACGAGCATTCCATTTTCCGATGCCCTGGATTACGACGTAATCCTGGCGCACCAGATGAATGGAGCAACCCTGACGACCAAGAACAAAGGGCCTTTGTTTATTGTGTACCCCTATGACAGCAAGCCTGAATTGCAGACCGTCCGTTTCTACGAGCGCTCCATCTGGCAACTGAAGTCACTTCAAGTCGAATAAATCTGAGATGCTTGGCCGTTTTAAGTCCATTCGCTACGGTCCGGTTTTATTTGCTATCTCGGCCCTGATCGCGCTGGCCATGGTGGCCTTGCTAGGCTTTGAGTGGACGCAGCGACAAGCCCTGAAGCAGCAAGTGAGCAAGCGGGTGGACTCGGTCACAGCCCCTGCATTTTTGCTCGATCGCGAGTTTCTGCGCTTTGTTAGCGCCTTAGATGTTTTTGTCAATTCCCGCACTCCACCTTCGGCGGAGGACTTGGGCACGCGACTGGACATTTTGCTAAGCAAGGTTGAGACCCTGCGTGAGTCACCCGGCTCGGCCCTGTTGTTGCAAAACGGACAGGTTGCGCAGTCGGTCGATAAGGTCGTGGCCTTCGCGCGTAGCGCAGAGCGCGCCTTGTTGGCAAGCCCGCCGGACCGGGCGCGCTTGCGGCTTTTGTTGCTTGAGATGCAGGCCTTTTCAGCAGAATCACAGGCCCTGGGAAATAGTGCAGACTTATTGGGTGCCAAATTACTCGAGAGCCAAACCCTGGGTTTACTGGAACAAAACTTGCGGATTTTGTGGTTGACAGGCGGTCAATTATTGCTCTTGGTGCTAGTGGGCTGGGGTTTGATTTGGCGCAGCAGGGTGCAGCAGCGGGAAGAAGCGGCTCTCAAACTGCTCAATGAAGAGTTGGCCGGTGCGCGCCAGACTGCGGACCGGGCCAATGTGGGTAAAAGTTTGTTCTTGGCCAATATGAGCCATGAGTTACGCACCCCTTTTAATGGCGTCATGGGTTTGTTGAGTTTGCTCAGCAAAACCCCGCTAAATCCCGAGCAGGCCGATTTGGTCCAAATTGCCAATGACTCGGCGCACCATTTGTCGCAATTGCTCAACGATATTTTGGATCTGTCGGCCCTAGAGTCGGGCAACATCAGTGTGAGCAAGGAGGCGCTTCACCTGCAGAGTTTTCTGCGAGGAATTGAAGCCACCTTCCAACCTTTGGCGGCGCAAAAAAATCTCCAGTTTGCGCTGAAAAGCCAGATCGACGAAGACCTGTGGGTGCAAGGCGATAGCACCCGCAAACGACAAATTCTGTTCAATCTGATCCACAACGCCATCAAGTTCACCCAGCAAGGCGGGGTGATTTTGCACGCCAGGACGGTTGAACAGGCGCGGCAGCGATGGTTGGAATTGCGTGTCGAGGATACCGGCATTGGTATGGACGAAGAGGCCTTGGGGCAGTTGTTCCAGCGCTTTTTCCAGGTGGATTCAGGCCTGTCACGTCAATTTTCAGGTGTCGGTTTGGGCTTACAGATTTCGCTGTCTTTAGCGCGTCGTTTGGGCGGGGATCTCACGGTGCAAAGCCAATCCTTGGTGGGTTCGGTTTTTACCGTGCGCCTGCCCTTGGTGCTGTGGACCGGTCCGGACCTGCCCTTAGCCGGTTCGATGCTACTGGGCGCGCGCGCAGGCGCTTTGCGCAGCCTTCGTATATTGGTGGCCGAAGACCATCCGGTGAATAGAAAATACCTGTCTATCTTGCTGCAGCGACTGGGCCACGAGGCAACGTTTTGCGACAACGGAAAACTTGCTTTAAACGCTTTGATCCAGGGTGATTACGAATTGGTATTGATGGACATCCACATGCCGGTGATGGACGGCCTGACCGCCACCCGCGCCATCCGTGCCCTGCCATGGCCGCATTCCCAGGTGCCCATCATCGCCTTGACTGCGGATGTGTTGCAGGAGGCGCGCGACCAGGCCAAGGCTGCCGGCGTCAATGCCTTCATTGCCAAGCCGGTAAAGCAAGAAGATTTAGAGCCTGTGATGGCCGACGTTATTGCGCGGGCCAAGGCTGCTGAGCCGCACCTTGCCACCTAAACCGGCGCAACACGGCCTAACGTGCCAGCGCTTTGAGCGCTAATTTAATCCCATCGCTGACCCCCACATCGGCTGGTAGCGCCTTGAGTGCCAGCGCCGCCTCTTTGTCGTTGTAGCCCAGGGCCAGCAGTGCTTGCAAAATATCGGACTGTGCCTCGTTGCCTGCGCCTGAGGGCATGCCAATGTCAGCGCCTAGCTTGCCTTTGAGTTCGAGCAGTAGGCGTTCAGCGGTTTTTTTGCCTATCCCGGGCACCTTGGTCAGGCGCCCCGCTTCTTGCAGGGTGATGGCCTGGGCCAGTTCACCGACCGCCATACCCGACAGCACGGACAAGGCCGTGCGCGGCCCGACGCCGGAAATTTTTACTAACTCGCGAAAGGCCGATCGCTCAGCCTGCGAGCCAAAGCCGTACAAAATTTGGGCGTCTTCGCGCACCACAAAATGCGTCAGCAGGCTGACTTTTTCGCCGGTGGCTGGCAGGTTGTAAAACGTGCTCATGGGCACTTGTACTTCATAGCCCACGCCCCCGCAGTCCACTAGCACCTGGGGCGGGTTTTTGTCGCTGAGAATGCCTGTGAGCTTGCCAATCATCGGGAGCCTTTTGTGTAATTGCCTATCATCGGGGCCGGCGCAGCGCCGTCTTGCGCGATGGCGCAGCCCCTGACACGGAATTATCAGCGTGATTCTTAGACATATTTTTTCCCCTCCCAACAACACCCGCCTGGGCCATTTGTGTGGCCCTACGGATGCACACCTGCGCAGTATCGAGGCGGCGCTGGAAGTACGCATCGCGCATCGGCACGAGCAATTCAAGGTGGACGGCCCCAAGGCCAAAGCCCAGCGCGCCATGGAAATGCTGCAAGCCTTGTATGAAATGGCGGCCAAACCCATCCCCGATGAGGTAGTGCAACTGATGTTGGCCGGCGACGGCGCGCCCGAGCCGGGCGACGGCCCAAGTTTGTCCACCCGCCGCGCCGACCTTAAGCCACGCAGCGTGAACCAGGCTCTGTACTTGGACAATATCGCGCAGTACGACATCACCATTGGCATCGGCCCGGCGGGCACCGGAAAGACCTATTTGGCAGTGGCGGCCGCTGTGGACGCTTTGCACCGCAGCGCGGTGCAGCGCATTGTGCTCACGCGTCCGGCGGTAGAGGCCGGCGAGCGCCTGGGTTTTCTGCCCGGCGATCTGAATCAAAAAGTGGACCCGTATTTGCGCCCTTTGTACGACGCGCTCTACGACCTCATGGGTTTTGAGCAGGTGCAAAAAGCCTTTGAGCGCCAGGCGCTGGAAATCGCGCCGCTAGCTTTCATGCGCGGTCGCACGCTGAACAATGCCTTTGTGATTTTGGATGAGGCGCAAAACACGACACCCGAGCAAATGAAGATGTTCCTCACCCGCGTGGGCTTTGGCACCAAGGCCGTGATTACGGGCGACGTCAGTCAGATCGACCTGCCCAAAGCGCAGCTCAGTGGCCTGATTGACGCCGAACGCACGCTGCGCCGTGTGGAGGGCATTGCCATCACCCGCCTGACCAGCGCCGACATCGTGCGCCACCCGTTGGTCGCGCGCATCGTGGACGCCTACGACGCCGCCCGCGCGCAAGAGGAAATCGCCCTGGCGCTGGGCAGCGCGCCCACGCTGCCCGCGCCCGAAGTGGCCACCCTGCGCACCGGCTTGCCCAAAACCCGGGCGCCGCGCAGCAACACCACCTTGTAAATCCACTCTTTGAATGGGGACTCGCCCATGCTGCACGCCCTGACCCTGTCCCTTCAATGGGGCAAACTGCCCGATGCAGCACTGCATCGCGCCTCCTTGCCGCGTCACAAGGTGGTGCGCTGGCTGCGCCACGCCCTGGCCAGTGAAGCGCAAATCACGGTGCGCATCGTCGACGCGTCTGAGGGCCAAGCGCTCAATCGGGATTACCGCAAAAAAAACTACGCTACCAACGTTCTGACTTTTGACTACACGCTAGAACCCCTTGTCATCGCCGATCTGGTGCTTTGCGCGCCCGTGGTGGCAAAGGAAGCCAAAGACCAGGGCAAAACACTGCAAGCCCACTATGCCCACCTCATCGTCCACGGTGCCCTGCACGCCCAGGGCTGGGACCACGCGCTCGACGAAGACGCGCAGGTGATGGAGTTGCGTGAGGCCGAAATCCTGGCGCGGCTGGGGTTTGAGAATCCTTATGGAGGGCTGTCAGCCTAGGCACTGGCCGCTGGCAGTGCCCGCGTGCTGACCACCTGCCCAGGGTGGGCAAAACCCAAGGCCGAAAAAAGTGATGATCTTGTAATCAAGAAATGCCTTTTGATATAGAAAAACGTTGCTCTGGGTGACGCGCCAGCCAGCGGATGCGACGGCAGTAGGCAACAAATCGGCTAGCGCGGCCTTGCAACCACCGCTGCCAGAATGGCCCGGCACCACGCCATCGCCCCACCCTCGCTGGCAAGTGATGGATCAAAGCCAACAAGCCGGCGTAGAGCATCAGCTTGCCAATGTAGACCATTGCACCGATCGACGCGGGCGCTACGCCGCTTAATGCCAGTAGCGCGATGGAGGAACGCGGGGAGTCTGGGAAGATAGAAAAAAACACCATACTGACCGGGCCCCAGCTGCGCACAATCGCCAATGCCTGGGGCCCTTGCGCCCCAAGAAGCTGTTGGCTCAGCGTTTCGGCGGACGTCGTCAAAGTACCCAAAGCCGAGGCTAACAAAAAAGCACTCAATGCCGAAGCCGCTGCGAACACCAGCACAATGACTTTCCCCTTTTCCGGCTGGAGAATGCACAAGGAAAGTACAAATATTTCTGCGGGCAACAGGGGTAGGAAGCCATCTAAAACCGAAAAAACTGCAAGAAAAAGAATGGTTCTCGGCTCTGTACCATGGCGTAAGAGCGCGGTTTCGGCCCGTTCAAAAAACGGCCGCAGGATGGAAGGCAGATACGGCATAAGGCTTAGCGCTTGACCACGCGGGCCTCAGCCTCCCGCCGTCGGCGCTGCCCGCATGGGAATCGTTACCGGCCCGTCGTTGACTAGCTCCACTTGCATATCCGCGGCAAACACGCCGGTTGCCACCTCGCTATGCGCGGCACGCGCCTGTTGCACAAAATAGTCGTACAGCATCCGGCCAAGCTCCGGTGCAGCGGCCTGGGTGAAGCTGGGGCGGTTGCCGCCCGAGGTGTCGGCGGCCAAGGTGAACTGGCTCACTACCAGCATGCCGCCATGCAGGCCAGCGCCGTCCAGGTCTTGCAAGCAGCGGTTCATCTTGCCTTGGGCGTCGCCAAAAATGCGCAGCTTGAGTATTTTGGCCAGTAATTTGTCGGCCTGCACTTGGGTGTCGCCCTGCTCGGCGCAGACCAGCGCCAAGAGGCCCGGACCGATGGCGCCTACGCCTGCACCTTCAATCGTGACGCTGGCGCGGCGCACCCGTTGGATAAGCGCGAGCATGCGGGCTCAGGCCAGGGTAACGCGCATAAATTTGCGCTTGCCCACTTGCAGCACATAACTGCCCGCGCCCAGCTTGAGGCCTTTGTCGCTTACCACGCTGCTGTCCACGCGCACGCCGCCGCCGTCGATCAGTCGGTTACCTTCGCCGCTGGAGGCCGCTAGGCCGGTGGCTTTGAGCAAGGCGGCAATGCCCCAGGGCGCGGCGTCCACCAGCGCCAGACTGCGCTCTTCAATTTGGTCCGGGATGCCGCCCTGGCTGCGGTTGATAAAGTCTTGCTCGGCCGCAATAGCCGCCGCTGCCGAGTGAAAACGGGCGGTAATTTCTTTGGCCAGCGCCACTTTGGCGTCTTTGGGGTTGCGCCCGCTATCCACTTCAGACTTGAGTGCGGCGATTTGTGCCTCGCTTTGGAAGCTCAGCAGGGTGTACCAGCGCCACATCAGCAGGTCCGAGATGCTTAGCACCTTGGCAAACATGGTGTTGGCGTCTTCGGAAATGCCGATGTAGTTGTTCTTACTCTTGGACATTTTGTCCACGCCGTCCAGGCCCTCTAGCAGCGGCATGGTCAGTATGCATTGCGGCTCCTGGCCGTATTCGGCTTGCAGATGGCGACCTACCAGTAGGTTGAACTTCTGGTCGGTTCCGCCTAGTTCCAAGTCACTCTTCAGGGCCACGCTGTCGTAGCCCTGCATCAGCGGGTAGAGGAACTCGTGCACGCTGATGGATTGCCCACCTTTGAAGCGGTCGTGAAAGTCATTGCGCTCCATCATGCGTGCTACGGTGTAGCGGCTTGCCAGTTGGATCATGCCGCGCGCGCCCAGCGGGTCACTCCACTCGCTGTTGTAGCGGATTTCGGTTTTGGCCGGGTCCAGCACCAGCGAGGCTTGCTTGTAATAGGTCTGGGCATTGGCCTCGATTTGCTCGCGGGTCAGCGGCGGGCGGGTGCTGTTGCGGCCGGAGGGGTCGCCAATCATGGTGGTGAAGTCGCCGATCAGGAAAATCACCTGGTGCCCCAGGTCCTGCAACTGGCGCATTTTGTTAAGCACCACGGTGTGGCCAATATGGATGTCAGGCGCCGTCGGGTCCAGGCCTAGTTTGATACGCAGCGGGGTGTTGGTGGCCTCGGAGCGGACTAGCTTTTTTACCCAGTCCTCGTGGGGAATCAGCTCTTCACAGCCCCGCAAGGTGACGGCCATGGCCTCTTGGACACGCTCGGACACGGGGGAGGAGGGGGGCGAAGCAGGGTGCATATTGAAAATGAGGGGGCCTGGGACGGGGCCCGATATACTCCGACCACTATTTCAAAGGTCCGGGCGCGGGCTACCAGCGTATTTTAGTCCCCGCCCCCGAATGCCCGGTGCGTCCGCATAGCCGGTTTGCGCACTTTTCAGAGAGGCTGAATTTGGTGTCTGACATTCTTACTGCCGCGCGCAACGCAGCCCTTGAGGCGCTGTTGACCGTGCGCCGCCATCCGGCCCGTTTTCTCTCGGGCCTTGCCCTGTTGCTCATTGGCGCAACTGGGGGTAGCTACGCGCTGGTCTCTTTAGCGCCTGAGGCATCCGAATTGCCGGTGCGCACCGTCGTCCAAGTCGTCGAGCCCTTGTCGATTGAGCCCCAGCGTGACTTGCTGGCCGCCCAGGCCATGCGCTTGTACCGCAGTGATGTGACCCGCAGCACCGATACCGCCGACAGCCTGTTGCGCCGCCTTGGCGTGAGTGACCCAGCGGCATCTGCGTTTTTGCGCGCTGACCACGATACACAGAAAAACCTAATGGGCCGCGCCGGTCGTAACGTGCAGGCCGAGGTTGACGAGCGTGGCCGGCTGGTCTCCTTGACCGCCCGCTGGAGCCCCGAAGAAGACGGCACTTTCAATCGCCTGTCAGTGCGTGGCGCGGGTGCTGCAAGGCAATCGACTCTGGAAACGCTGCCGCTCACGGCGAGCACCCGCATGGCCAGCGGCAGTATCCAATCTTCTTTGTTCGCCGCCACCGACGATGCGCGTATCCCGGATAGCGTGGCCGTGCAAATGGCCGAAATTTTCTCGGGGGATATCGATTTCCATCGCGCCTTGCGC
Organism: Rhodoferax sp.; assembly: GCA_040400575.1. Lineage (GTDB taxonomy): Bacteria > Pseudomonadota > Gammaproteobacteria > Burkholderiales > Burkholderiaceae_C > Allorhodoferax. Next base: position 14,682 of record JBBAPX010000017.1, on the reverse strand, counting down.
AAGGGTGACCGTTTTGTGGTGGTGTATGAAACCTTGGAGGGCGATGGCGAGCCCTTGCGCGCCGGGCGGGTGCTGAGCACCGAATTCGTCAACGCCGGCAAGTCCTACCAGGCCTTGTGGTTTGAATCGCTGCAAACTGCCCAAAACGGCAAGAGCCCGCTCAAGGGCGCCTACTACAACATGCGTGGCGAGAGCTTGAACCGTGCGTTTTTGGCCTCGCCGGTGGCGTTTTCGCGCATTACCAGCGGTTTTGCTATGCGCTTTCATCCGATTTTGCAAACCTGGCGGGCGCATCTGGGCGTGGACTACGGCGCGGTGACCGGCACCCCGGTGCGTACCGTAGCGGATGGCGTGGTGGATTTTGCCGGCGTGCAAGGCGGCTATGGCAATGTGGTGATAGTCAAGCACGGCGGCAACACCACGACGGTATACGCGCACCTGAGCCGCATCAACGTGCGCAGCGGCCAGCGTGTACAGCAGGGCGATAACCTCGGTTTGGTCGGCGCTACCGGTTGGGCCACCGGACCACACCTGCATTTTGAATTCCGCGTCAATGGCGCGCACAAAGACCCGATGACGATTGCGCGCCAAGCAGAGGCCACGCCGGTCACCGCGGCATTGCGGCCGGCTTTTGAACGGGTTGCAGACCTTGCGCGTCAGCAATTGACCGCCGCCGCCCAGGTGCAGGTCGGCAGCGTTCAGTAAGGCGCGTGGCCGTAGCGCGATGCCCGGCCTCTATATAGGATTGATGTCGGGCACTTCGCTCGATGGCGTCGACGGCGTCTTGGCCGAACTGGGAGAACAGGGTGGAGCACCCGCGCAGCCTCAGGTTCTTGCGTCAGCGCACATGCCCATGCCCCAAGCTTTGCGGCAGGAATTTTTGACCCTCAATAGCGCGGGACCGGACGAACTCCACCGCGCGGCACTTGCGGCCAATGCCTTGGTCGGTCTGTACAGCCAGGTTGTCGGGCAATTGCTTGCCAGTTCCGGGCTCAGGCCCGCGCAGGTGCAGGCGATTGGCGCGCATGGCCAAACCGTGCGCCACCAACCGCAGGCTTTTGACGGCATAGGCTACACCGTCCAACTTAACCAAGCCGCCTTGCTGGCAGAGCGCTGCGACATCACGGTTGTGGCCGACTTTCGTAGCCGCGACCTGGCCGCTGGCGGCCAAGGCGCGCCGCTGGTGCCGCCCTTTCATTTGGCCGTTTTCGGCGATGCGCAGGAATCCCGGGCAGTGCTCAATATAGGGGGGATTTCCAACATCACCCTGTTGCCGGCTGGCGCGGCACAGGCGGATAGTGCGGGCTTACTGGGCTTTGATTGCGGCCCCGGCAACGCATTAATGGATGCCTGGTGCGAGCGCCATACCGGCGCGGCCTACGACGACCAAGGGCAATGGGCAGCGCAAGGGCAGCTTGATGCAGGTTTGCTCGCTGCAATGCAGCAAGAACCATTCTTCGGGCTAAGACCCCCCAAGAGCACCGGGCGGGATTTATTCAACGCGGCTTGGTTAGGCCAGCACTTAGCAGCTTTTCCTGCCTGCGCGCCGCAAGATGTGCAAGCCACCTTAACCGAGCTGACGGCCTGGGCCTGCGCGCAGGCTTTGTCCGCCGCAAGTGCCAACTACCGGCGCTTGGTGGTGTGTGGTGGCGGTGCGCGCAATGTTTTTTTGATGCAAAGGCTGTCGGCTTTACTGCCTGGCGTCAAGATCAGCAGCACCCAAGACTGGGGTTTTGCACCTTCTGATGTCGAGGCACTGGCTTTCGCCTGGCTGGCACAGCAGGCAGTCCAAGGTAAACCAGCCAGCGTTGCCGCCGTGACGGGTGCGCGTGGCGCGCGGATTTTGGGGGCGATTTACCGCGCCTGAGCAGGCGCGGTGGCCTGAAAAATGGACGCCTGATTAGGCGGAGAACGAGGAGCCGCAGCCGCAGGTAGTGGTGGCGTTGGGGTTTTTAATGACGAACTGGGCGCCCTGGAGGTCTTCTTTGTAATCGATTTCGGCGCCCACCAGGTATTGGTAGCTCATGGCGTCGATCAACAGAGACACCCCATTTTTGGTCATAGTGGTGTCGTCTTCATTGGTGATTTCGTCAAAGGTAAAGCCGTATTGGAAGCCGGAGCAACCGCCGCCTTGCACAAAAACCCGTAGTTTCAGCTCGGGGTTGCCCTCTTCGGCAATGAGATCAGCCACTTTGGCCGCCGCGCTGTCGGTGAACAGAATCGGCGAGGGCATTTCGGTCGGGAGTGATTGGGCAACTGCGTTCATGTAAATGTCCAGGAAAAGGCTACATCCAAATAGTACAGTATTTCAGTCGGAAATCAAATTAGTCCTGATTTGACTCGGTCAGCAGTGGGGCTTTTTCCTCATGCGCCAAGATAGGCGTCAAACGCCCGGCAATCAGCGCGCCCTGGTGCATCTCCAAAGCCCCGTAAGCGACATCGCCTTCTATGCGGGCATTGGGCTGCAACTCCAGCATGAGGCGAGCCGTCACCGCGCCCTTGATAGATCCATTGATAATGATGTGGTCAGCGCTGATGTTACCGGCCACCGCAGCGGACTCAGCAATTACCAGTATGCTGGGCTGGTGCGCCATCGCGGCGATATTGCCCGTGATCTCGCATTCGATGCGAATACCGTCTGTGAAAAAAATGTCTCCCACGACGCGGGCACCCTGGGCAACCAAGCTTTTTAAGGGCGGCTGCTTTTTCTTGTTAAACATGGCATTCCTTTTGGATTTTTCACCCTGACAGCAGGCCTTACACCTTGGTACTCTGGCTGGCCCTGACTGTGGAACCGTCTACCACTTTGGCCGTCAGCCCCTTCACCGTCACTTGCGCTGGAACATCCAAAGACCCTTCTAGACGCCCGTACTGGGTGATTTTCAGCGGCATGGTGCTTACCGAACCCGTCCATGGCTTGCCATTGGACGAGCCGGTGAGCATGATCTCCAGCTTGCCGACCAGTTCGGGCGCATTTTTCTTGCTTTGAATGACCAACACTTGCCAGCGGATTTTGCCATTGTCAACGGTCTCCGCTTGCAGTCCCCTGATAGCCACCGGATCTGTAGAGTCGGCAGGGATGAGTTTTTCGAAAAAGCCCAGGTCGTCCCGCAGGCGCCGATTTTCAGCTTCTAAATGCTTGACCTGCGCGTTGACATGTTCGCTGGATGCTTTTTCCGCCGCCACCAGGGTGCCCGCCGTGTTGGCAATGGACTGCGCCTGGTCGCGCTGCTCGTGCGCCTTGTCTAGGTCCGTCCTCAGGGCCTCGACCTGGGCGCGCAGTTGCTGCATGTCGGCCTGACCGCCATTTTCCAAACCCGCAATATCGCGTCCAAACTCGAAGGCCCACAGCGCGATCGCGGCGCAAAAACCGAGCATGATGGCCGCGACCGCCCAGCGCAGCGGCCAGGGCATGGCGCTGCGCACCGCCATGCGTGGTGCACTGATGGTGAGTCTGCGTCGCAATAATCTGAATCGCACTGGAAGAACCTCCCACAAACACAAAGACCGCCCATGGGCGGCCCTCGTGGTAAATCCTGAAAGGGATTAACGCTTGGAGAACTGCTTACGACGGCGTGCACCGTGAAAGCCGACCTTTTTACGTTCCACTTCGCGCGCATCACGCGTCACGAAGCCGGCTTGGCTGAGCATAGGTTTAAGACTGGCATCGTAATCGATCAACGCACGGGTAATGCCATGGCGCGTCGCGCCGGCCTGACCCGATTCGCCACCACCGGCCACATTGACCATGATGTCAAAGGTTTCCGCATGGTTGGTCAGCAGCAAAGGCTGCTTGCAAATCATGATGGAGGTTGCGCGTCCGAAGAAGTTTTCGATTGCCTTACCGTTAACCACGATTTGGCCTGAACCCTTTTTCAAGAACACGCGGGCGACACTGGATTTGCGGCGGCCGGTTCCATTGTTCCAATCACCGATCATTTTGCGACTCCTGCAATATCAAGCACTTTGGGCTGTTGAGCGGTATGGGGGTGTTCGGCGCCGCCGTACACCTTGAGCTTTTTGATCATCGCGTAGCCCAAGGGTCCTTTGGGAAGCATGCCCTTGACGGCTTTTTCTAAAGCGCGACCGGGATGCTTGGCTTGCATGTCGCGGAAATTGGTTGCTGTGATACCGCCTGGATAACCCGAATGACGGTAGTACACCTTGTCCAGGGCTTTGGCGCCTGTGACGCGCAGCTGGGCTGCATTGATGACGACAATATAGTCGCCGGTATCGACGTGAGGCGTGTAAATGGCCTTGTGTTTGCCGCGCAAACGGAGAGCAACTTCGCTGGCTACTCGTCCGAGGACCTTATCGGTCGCGTCAAGCACAAACCACTCGTGCACGACCTCAGCGGGTTTTGCGCTGAAAGTTGACATGAGTTTTCTCTTTAAAAAGAAGGTTTGCAGGGCTCTTTTCCACGGTCGGCGCTCCACTATCGGGAGCCTCTTAGGTGGGTTTTTCAAGCTTCGCCGCGGAACCACTCAATCGCTGCGAAGCCTTCCATTGTAGCCGGACAAGGCTGTTTTAATGGAATGGCGATGCATTGCAAGGCCAGAAAGTCGATTTTCTCTTGGAAAATCGGCTGGAATAGGAGTAAGTGCCACCCTTGGGCGCAGTTTTTGGATTAGCCCAGTTTTCTCAGCATGGACGGCGCAGCGCGCACTGACAGCAGTTTGCTCATCATCTCAATGAGCACCATCACCCGCTTTTCGCCCTCGGCTATCTGGAAAACGCCTTCGATGCCGGCAAACGCGCCTGACGTAAAACGCACTCGGTCACCGACCTCGAAAAGCCGAGCGGGCTTAGTTATGTGCAGGGACTCGCTTTTTTGCAGTTGCAATATCAAATCATCGTCAATTTTGGCTGGCTCGGCGCCGAAACTGACTAAGCGGCTCACCCCTGTGGTGTAGCGGATCGGCCCCCAACCTTTGGCGGAAAGGTCGCTACCCAGGCGGATAAACAGGTAGCGTGGAAAAAGGGGCTCGTCTGCCAAGGTGATTGCGCCTTGGCGGATTTTTTCAGTGGGGAGCACCGGCAGGTAGCACGCGTAACCCTGGCGTGTCAGGTTGTCTAAGGCTAATCGCTCTTGCCTAGGCTTGCTGTGGACGAGGTACCAGTGCATCGTGAATTCCCAAAAATCGCAAGTTAACTATAGCGTCATTGCATGGCTATAAGCTGAACCAAGCTGATGCTGCCTTTGATCGAAAGCAAACAACGCCGCCATTGCATCGTATTCTATTTGCCATTTTGGAGAGTATGAGAGTGTTTTGGCCGTCAATCGGCAGCAAGTGCGCCGTAGAAACCAAGAGGAGGGAATTTGGTGGCCTGGGGCGGAATCGAACCACCGACACAAGGATTTTCAATCCTCTGCTCTACCGACTGAGCTACCGGGCCAGAGGCGGGATTGTAACTGGCAAAACCGCTGTTTCAGGTTCCTGCTGTGAGCCACTGCGAGCCCCAGCGTCACGCACCGTGGGCAGGCTGCTTGACCGTGAGCATGCTCCAGCAACTCTCTCAGCACACCGCCCGCACACCAAAACTGGGCTGGGCTTGGGGAGCGTCACAGCGTGAAGCCCACCCAACTCCGCTACCCCACGCCCGAGCAACTGGCGACTGCAACAGCCACCCCACCCACACCCGCAGCACTCTCAAGCACCAAGCTGATTGCCCAGCCACCCCGCAGCCAACTGCACCACCTGCGTGATGGCGCTGTGGTGCTCTACAAGCGCGAGCGCAGCAGCATTTGGCAGATGCGCTTCAAGCTGTATGACCATGTGTGGCACAGAGCCACCACCAAGCACAGAGACTTGGGCTACGCAAAGCGTGCGGCTGGGGAGATCTACGACAGAGCCCGATTCAAAGAAGAACTGGGCATCCCGCAAACCACACGCCGCTTTGGCGCAGCCGCAGCGCAGTGCCTGGTGCAACTGGAGGCAGAGATTACACAAGGTTTGCGCCCCATGACCAACAGGGACTATCAGTGGGTGATCCGCAAATACCTGGTGCCGTTCTTTGGCAAATACAACCTCACCAGCATTGATGCCAAGCTGGTGCGGGAGTTTGAGATCTGGCGCAACCAGCAGATTGGACACATGCCCATCGCCAGCACACTGGCAACGCACTGCGCTGCCTACAACAGGGTGATTGAAGTGGCAGTTGAGCAGGGCTGGCACAGCGCCCAATCCAACATCGCGCGGCTCAGCAGACGCGGTGCCAAAAGCCGCGCACGACCTGGCTTCACCACCCAAGAGATAGACCAACTGCTGGCGTTCATGCCCACTTGGTGCGAGGGCGGACACAGGCACACAGGCAGGCAGATCAAGCTTTTGCTGCGGGACTATGTGGAACTGCTGCTCACAACAGGCATGCGCTGCGGCAAGGAGAGCATGAACATGCTGTGGCAGCACATTGAATGGCACACGGATCAAGAGCAACGCTATCTACGCATCTGGGTATCAGGCAAGACAGGCGGCAGGTGGCTGATCGCCAAGCACAGAGCAGGCTCAGCACTGGAGCGACTGGCTCAGCGCCAGCGCAGTGTGAGCATGAGCCTGCCTGACGCCATAGCGGCACGGCTGCCCCAGCGGGTATTCACCTTGGACGATGGCTCACAGCCCTATGGCTTGGCTGGCACTTTCCAGCGCATGTTGGCAGCAGCAGGACTCAGCCGGGACATGAGCACTGGGCAGCAACGAACCTTGTATAGCCTGCGGCATACCTACGCTACGATAGAACTCATGTCAGGCACTGACATACACACGCTGGCTAGACAGATGGGTACTTCAGTGTTGATGTTGGAGCGGCACTATTCGAAATTGACTGCCACCATGGCGGCTGGTCAGTTGGCTTGAACGCAGTGGCTGGCGTGGGCAACAACAAGGCCAATGGCAGCGCACGGACCCTTTACAGCTTGCGTCATACAGCCATTACGTTTAGGCTGCTTTATGGCCGAAAGATTGACCTGTTGACCTTGGCACGCAATGCACGCGCAAGCGTGGACATGGTGGAAAAGTTCTACAGCAGCAACCTCAGCGCAGAGATGAATATTGACTTGTTGCAGGGCAACAGGCGTTTATCTGCTGTGATGGACTAGCTCAAAGTGTCGTGTAACACGTCAGTTCGCAATCGTCCCGTTACGGGACGTTGGCGAATCGGGTTTTCGCATGACGTTTGCGTTAGCCTCAATGCCCGATTTACAAGAAAAATAGCTGGCAGCAGCGCACCCTCTATTCAAGCAGGCACGCCTACGCTACTATGGAACTGCTGGCTGGAACGGACATACACACGCTGGCTAGGCAGATGGGTACTAGTGTGACAACGCTGGAGCGCCACTATTCGAAATTTACCGCGACCATGGCGGCTGACCAGTTGGCTTGAACGGGTGGGATGGTTCTAGTGTGTCGTGTTGAACGACACCTACACAATCGTTCCACCCAAGCCCAAGCCTAAAGCACTATGCCAGTGGGGAACTCACGCATCGAGCCATCCCCAACGCAACCGTGCGCAGGATCCTTTTTTGGGAATATTTCGGTTTTTTTATGATTATTTAATTCGGAGAAATGGCTCATGCATTTGCTATAAATGACTTTTTAAATGGGTAGATTTATTCGCCATTTCGATCACCATTTAGCGGGTGACCACATTCCATTTGCGCCCATTTCGCCATTAAAAAAGCCCGCATTCTCAGCGGGCTCTAAATGAACCATTCGAATCATTAAATGGCTCACCCCTTTAAGTGTCGTGTTAAACGACACTGCCTTGACTGCCCCGTCGCACCCGAACTGCCAGTGTGATTACCGCGCTGGAGACGCAGGCCAAGGCCCTCCCTAGGCAGGGCTAAATCGCGATATGGCCGCCGATTTCAATAGCGTGCCCGAACGGAATCCGGAAATACTCCGTTGCGCTTTGCATGGTCCGGTGCATATAGATGAAGGGTGCCATCTGCAAGGGTGATGATTGCTGGGCAACCACCCGCTCCTTGCCCACAAAGAACGAGATTTCCATCAGGCTGAAATGGAACTCCCGAGCGCGCAGCAAGGCCACCGCACGCATCACATGCGGCTCTTCCATGAAGCCGTGGCGCACCAGCACGGTGTGAAAGTTATGCTCCAAATGCGTGATGCTGATGCGTTCCTCGTCGTTGACAAAAGGCGTGTTGGTAGTTTCTACATTCATCAGAATCACCCGCTCGTGCAACACCTTGTTGTGCTTGAGGTTGTGCAGCAGCGATATGGGGACTATGTCGCTGTGCGGCACCATAAAAATAGCGGTTCCATCGACTCGGTGGGGTTTGCTGCTGGATAAGGTTGCGAGAAATTCCGACAGGGGCGTGGAGCTGCTCCAGCGGGCTTTGAGGAGGCGATTGCGCCCGGTAATCCACGACAGCATCAGGAAGACCAGCAGGGCTGCGACGCTAATCGGCAGCCAGCCACCTTCAAAGAATTTAAAGAGATTCGTGCCCAGGAATATGCAATCCACGGCGAACAAGGCAGCAAACAGGGGCAGGAACAGCAGTTTGCTCCAACCCCGCACAAAGACCATGAAGTACGCGGCCAGAATGGTGTCTATGGCCATAGCCCCCGTCACGGACACGCCGTAGGCAGCAGCAAGATGCTCCGAGCTGCGAAAGCCAAGAACCAAGGCTACGACACCGACATACAGAAAAATGTTTACTTTGGATACATAAACTTGACCAATCTCTTCTGCCGATGTGTGCTTAACCAGTAGACGCGGGATGAAGCCCAGCTGCACCGCCTGGGTCGCAATCGAAAAAGCACCCGAAATCACGGACTGGGAGGCAATGATGGTCGCCAAGGCAGCCAAGACCAGCAGCGGAATCAGTGCCCAGTCGGGGGCCAAACGGTAGAACGGGTTATCGATTGCCGCAGGCTCATTGATCAGCAGCGCGCCCTGTCCAAAATAGTTCAGCAGCAAGCAAGGGAAAACCAGAAAAATCCACGCGCGCTGAATGGACGTGCGCCCGTAGTGGCCCATGTCGGCGTATAGCGCTTCACCGCCGGTGACGGCGAGCACCACAGACCCCAGTATGGCAATTGCCACCCCCGGGTGATGGAGCAGAAAAGCGGCGCCGGTAATGGGGTTCAGAGCTGCGAAAACCTCGGGTGCATGGACCAATTCGGCCAAGCCTAATACACCCAGTGTGGTAAACCAGACCAGCATCACAGGCCCGAAAACCTTGCCGATCACGGCGGTGCCAAAGCGCTCCACCGCGAACAGGCCGGTGATCAGAATCAGCGAAATCATGATCACATATTTGGACAAGTCCGGTGACAAGACCTTCAAGCCTTCCACTGCGCTGAGCACCGATATGGCGGGCGTAATCATGCTGTCGCCAAAAAATAGCGCGGCACCCAGCGCGCCCAAGATGGTCACCGGCCAGCGCAAAGAAGAAGTCTTACTCAAGCTTTGCTGCACCAGGGCGGTCAGGGCAAAAATGCCACCCTCCCCGTGGTTGTCCGCCCGCATGATAATTAGCACATACTTTAGCGTTACCACTAATAATAGTGACCAGGTAATCAGTGAGAGGATGCCGTAAACCGCTTCAATGATTTCTGCTGGACTTTTGGCACCAGAGGCTTCGATAGAGACCCGCAAGGCATACAAGGGCGATGTGCCGATATCTCCAAACACGACGCCCAAGGCCCCTACGATGAGAGCGAGCATGGCTTTGGACGATATGTCCTTAGACTGGTGTGACAACATAAATGATCCAACGCTTTAGGTGTGGCGGTCGCCTGTCGAACGCGAGGCGGCCCGCTTTTTTGATCTGGAGCCAGATGTAGGCGGAGAGTGTACCTGGCCTTAACCCGCTGCGCAACCAACCGGGAGTGGCATTGGCAACGCGTTGCTTTCCTGGGCCTTTTCAGGTGGAAAAACTTTTCCCGATCTGAGTAATACCGCCTTCAAGGCAGTTATCCATCTCAATGTTTCTAGCCTTATGGTGAATAGAATGGCTGTCGTGGGCATGTCTCTGTCCGACGCCAGTGCCAGTGCCAGTTCCGCCACCGCGTCCGTGATCTGCCGTGCGCTGCCCGCACATGGCGTGAGCAGGACTGGTGGGCGCTAACCCATCTGAAATGTCGTTGTCAGCAACCGCACATCTTTACTTGCTCTCCCCGCCCCCAAGCTATTGGGCTGGTTTGCCGACTTTGTGAAAACGCTTGTCGCAATTGAACCGTTCAAGATCGCCGGGCTCAATACACTGTCGACTTGCCTAGTTGGCCCCCCACTTTCAATTTCTGTAGGAGCAAGCGCAAAAATGGCCCAATTTCCTGAACGCGCCAAAGTTGTCATCATCGGCCAAGGCGGCATCGTCGGCGCTTCGGTTGCGCACCACCTGATTGAACGTGGCTGGGACAACATCGTCGGCATCGACAAGTCCGCCATCCCGACCGATGTGGGTTCTACGGCGCACGCCTCTGATTTTTGCTTCAATACGATGCACGATCAGATGACGATCTTCACCACCAAATACAGCATCGACTTTTACGAGAAGATGGGCCGCTATGACCGCATTGGTGGTATCGAGGTGGCGCGGGTGGGTGACGACGAGCGCATGCAAGAGCTCAAACGCCGCGTCGCCTCGGGCAAGGCCTTTGGCAACCGGGTAGAGCTCATCAGCGCCGCCGAGGCGAAGGCCAAAATGCCGCTCTTGGACGAGAGTATGGTGCAAGGCGCGCTGTGGGACCCGGATGCGGGGCTGGTCAAACCCCGCTCCCAAATGGTGGCGGGCGAATTGGTCGATGCGGCGGTCGCGACCGGTAAGCTGCAGTCCTTTGCCAACACCGCCTGCACCGGATTGCGCATCGAAAACGGTCGTATTCAGGGCGTGGAAACCACCAAGGGCTTTATTGCTGCCGATTACGTGGTGGTATGCGCCGGCCTGTGGGGACGCCTGATTGCCAATATGGCCGGGGAAGACCTGCCCATCATGCCGGTGGACCACCCGCTGACCTTCTTCAAACCCTATCTGGAATTTGCGGGCACCGGCAAGGATATTGGTTACCCCTTGCTGCGCGACCAAGGCAACTCAGCCTACCTGCGCGACACGGGTGACCCCAAAACCCCGGAGGGTGGCCAAATCGAATGGGGCTACTACGAAGAGAAGAACCCGCGCATGTGCCACCCGCGCGACTTGCTGGAAAAAGAGCAGGCACGCCTCTCGCCTTCGCAGCGCGACCTGGAGCTCGATCAAATCATGGCGCCGCTGGAGCGCGCTATCGAACTCACACCCATCCTGGCCGAACTGGGCTATGACGATAAATACTCCTTCAACGGTTTGTTGCAGGTGACAACCGACGGTAACCCTTCGATCGGTGAATCGTCCAAGGTGCGCGGCCTGTGGTACGCCGAAGCAGTGTGGGTCAAAGACGGCCCGGGTGTGGGCAAAATTGTGGCTGACTGGATGACCGATGGCTACACCCATATCGACCATGCCCGTATCGACGTGGCCCGCATTTACCCCTACCAGCAGGATGAGCAATACATCCATGACCGCTGCTACGAGGGTGCCTTCAAGATCTACAACCCGCCGGTGCACAACCGCGAGCCTTACAGCGCTGGGCGTGGCATCTTCAAAAGCCCGTTTTACGAGCGTGAAAAGGCGCTGGGCGCTCACTTTATGGAACTCTCGGGCTGGGAGCGCGCGCATGGCTACGCCAGCAACGAGCATTTGCTGGCCGTTTACGGCGACAAGGTGCCGGTGCGCGCCAATGAGTGGGACAACCGCCACTTCTGGCGTGTGTCCAACGCCGAGCACCTCAAAATGACCGAAGACGTGGGCATGATCAACGTTTCTCACTTTGCAGAAATTGATGTGCAAGGCCCAGATGCCGCCGATCTGCTGGAGTACATCTGCGTGGCCAAGGTGGGTGGCGACACGCCCGTGGGCAAGGGCGTATACACCCACTTTCTGGACGCCAAAGGCGGTGTGCGCGCTGATCTGACCGTGTTGCGCCTGGCCCCCGACCACTACCGGGTGATCGACGGCGCTGACGCCGGCCACCGCGACCTGGTGTGGATTGAGCGCATGGCGCAGGACCGGGGCGCGAAGGTGACAGTCACCGACACCACGACCGCTTACGGCTGCCTGGGCGTCTGGGGCCCCAATGCCCGCGCCACCATCCAACAAATTGCCGATGAACCCGATGCCTGGACACACGAGAACTTTCCCTTCGCAGCGTTTCGCAACCTGAAGATTGCGGGCGTGCCGGTGCTGGCCTTTCGCATTTCTTATGTGGGCGAGCAAGGTTGGGAGTTGCACTTTCAATACGAGGACGGCCTGGCCCTGTGGGACGCGCTGTTTGCGCTGGGCGTCACGCCCGTAGGCGTGGAAACCTACGCCAATAGCCGCCGCATGGAAAAGAGCCTGCGCCTGCAAAACGGCGATCTGTTGACGGAATACAACCTGATGGAATGCGACCTGGCCCGCCCCAAGGTTAAGGCGGCCGATTTTCATGGCAAATCAGCGCACCTGAAGTTCCGTGAGCGCGAACACCAAGCGGCTTACCTGTGTACGCTGACCATGAGCCACAACATCGACAGCACCGGCGTGGCCCGCTACCCGCTGGGCAACCTGCCGGTAATGGACCCTGCCACCGGCCACACCCTGATCGACAGCGAGGGCCGCCGCTCTTACACCACCAGCATCGCGTTTGGCCCGACCATCGGCAAGAACATTGCGCTGGCTTACCTGCCGCACGCTTATTGCCAAGTGGGGCGCGAGCTGCAAATCCAGTACTTTGACGATGTCTATCCGGTTAAGGTGGAAGCGGTGGGCTACGGCGCTTTGTACGACCCGCAAAACGCCAAACCGCGGTCCTGAAGGGCGGGGCTGGTCCCGCCGTCAGGAATCGAACCTGAATTTCACGCTTAGGAGGCATGCGCACTATCCATTGTGCTACGGCGAGGGGTGCGGCATTTTAGGTGCGGGGTTGTTGACGGGGTGAGGGGTGCGATTTGCTGGCCTTCGAATTTAAGACGCACGGCGTCTTTGAGTTTGCGCAGTTGATTCTTGGGGCGGGCATAGCGGTCCTGCAAAAAAGGATTGACGCCAACCCAACCGAAATAAGTGAAACACATGCGCAACACCGTGCCGGTGGTGTAGGCCGCGGTACCGGTCACGATGACGGGAATCACTGCTCCCGTTACTCCGAAATACCCAATCAGCTGGTCTATCGAAGACAGAACCTTATTTTCCATCGGGCCTGATACACGAGACACAGCGCTTGAGGCCTTAACAACCATGTTGGTGGTGTTGAGTTGCTCCTAGCGGGTAAACAAAATATCTTCTGAATCAATGTGCATCAACACATTCTTGGAAAACACGTCTAAATTGCATAGGGTCTGCGATATCAGAAAACTTCTCTCTTGTGCCGCCAGTTCCGATTACCATAATCGCGCCGTAGCCCAATATCCTTCCAAAAATCGATTGATCCACATTAACCGACTCAATCTTTGATAGATTCATTTCAAGAGTTTTCCTGCTGATCAGGCCGGTTTTGATAATCACTCTCTTATTTGTGATGGCGTATTCACTAGTCCAATTTTCTATCAAGGGGGAAATGAACAAAGTCAATAATGATTTTAAAGAAATAAATATAATCCAATGATTCTTAGCTTCATAAACCACATTCTCTTCACGAATCAGACTGCTGTTTACATAGCTTCCCATATCATTCTCCTGTCGGGAAAATCACTATTCTAAACTGTCGGGGTGTCATGGAGGCCAATTAGCTTAAGTTGAGATGCTAGCTCTTGGGTTTGGGCGGCGGATCATCAGTAGTTTCCCTTATATTCTGTTGTGGGGATGTACCCGCTGGCCCTAGCCGTCAATTCTTGTAATTTTGGAGTTCTGACCACAATTTTGACGAATCTTTAGTGAGGTTATATTAAGGTACGGTGCTGACTGCGCTGGACACCATGCCTGCTAATGAAGTGTTTAACTAATGGCTTTGAAAAAGAATGCACTTGCAATAATATTTAATTTTATGCAGAAAGTGAACCTCATACTTGAGGAGAAGTGGGGTGGGGAGATTAGATGTTGATTATAAATATGTAATTAAGTATTCACATTTTGGAGTTATTTCCATGATAAAAGGCAACTTTAGATTATTAGCTTTTTCGCTCATTACACTAATTGGGTGTAGTCGGATCGACACGGATAATGCGGAAAAGGATAAAAGTAATACTCCGAGCGGAACGAAGTCTGCTTTGGAAAATATAATCGATAAAAAATGGAGTATCAGTCAATTGCCGTGTGATTTGAATGGCGGTGCGTATGAAGTTTTTGACCGACGTCGTGGGTTGATTTTTATTGCTGGCGGTCAAGAGCAAGTCGCAGTTGCACCTACTGAATTTGAATATATAGATAAAGGCGATGTACAATTTTATTATAATCAAAAATACTATGCAAACGAAATGGCGGCCAAGTTGCTTGGAGATTCAAACGCGGTTACGATGATGATTGAAATCCAAGTTAATCAATTAGCAGCGAATAAAATCCATTTGCGGAAAAAAATCACACAACTTAATTTTGAAAAGTTGATCAATGGGGTTAAAGAGTATGAAGTGCAAGTGGAAGAGGTTGAAAGCACGCTCTGCGAAGCACCAGCACCAGCACCAGCACCAGCACCAGCACCAGCACCAGCACCAGCACCA
>JBBAPX010000016.1:0-64868 GCA_040400575.1 Rhodoferax sp. | reverse complement strand
CATCGACGTAATTGCCCTTGCCTTGGATAAAGCGGGCGTCTTCTTTGCGCAGGCGTGAATCGCCCATGCCCATCAGGGCTTTTTCGCGGTCACTCAGGGGTGCGTTCATGAAGGTCTCCTTCGGTGTGGGGTGTTAAGCGGCGACGGATTGGGCATCGCGCAGCGTGGCTGCCGCATGCAAAACCGCTTTGACGATGTTTTGGTAGCCGGTGCAGCGGCACAAGTTACCCGACATGCCCACGCGCACTTCCTGCTCGGTGGGGTTGGGGTTGTCTTGCAACAGGCGGTAGGCGCGCATCAGCATGCCCGGTGTGCAAAAGCCGCATTGCAAGCCATGCTCTTTGTAAAAACCATCCTGCAACGCATGCAGCACGCCGCCGCTGGCCAGGCCTTCGACGGTTTTGACTTCGCTGCCTTCGCATTGCACCGTCAGGTGGGTGCAGGACTTGACCGACTGGCCGTCGATGTCCACGGTGCAGGCACCACAATGGCTGGTCTCGCAGCCGATGTGGGCGCCGGTGAGGTTCATTTTCTCACGCAGAAAGTGGACCAGCAGCGTACGCGGCTCGACCGCCTCTTCCACTTGTTTTCCATTGACGTGCAGGGATACGATTTTTTTGCTCATAGCAGGGTTCTCCGGATCGTGTGGGGTTTAGGCGCAGCGGGCGGCAGCGGCGCGGATGGCACGTTTGCACATCTCGCCGGCCATGGCAGTTTTGTATTCCACATCACCGCGCAGGTCTTCGGCTGGGTCGCAAATAGAGCGCACCGCAGCGGCTGCCAAGTTGATGGTGGCCTCGGTCAGGGGCTGGCCTACCAGCGCAGCTTCGGCGGCACTGGCGCGCAGCGCAGTGGGCGCCACATTGGTAAGGCCAATGCTGGCGTGCGTTACTTTGCCTGCGGCCATACGCAAAATGACCGCAGCGCCGGCAGTTGCCCAGTCGCCGGTTTTGCGCTTGAGCTTTTGGTAGGCGTAGCCTGTACCTGCGGCAAAGGGCGCGACCAAAATCGCGGTCAGGATTTCGTCCTCGGCCAGTGCCGTCATATAGGTGCCGTGGAAAAAGTCCACTGCCTTGACCTGACGCGTGCCCTTGGGGCCTTGTAATTCAAAAGTGGCATCGAGCGCCATGGCGATGGCCGGATGGTCATTGCCCGGGTCGCCGTGGGCGATGTCGCCGCCGATGGTGCCGCGGTTGCGCACTTGGGGGTCGGCGATCAGCAGGGCCGCTTCAGGCAGCAAAGGCAGGTGTTTTTGTAAGAGTGGCGAGGCAATCAGCTCGTTCTCGCTGGTCATGGCGCCGATGCGAATCACACCGCCGCTTTCGCTGATGCCACGCAATTCAGGGATGCGGTTGATGTCGATGAGTGTGCCCGGTTGCGCAAAACGCAGTTTCATCATGGGCAATAGGCTGTGGCCGCCTGCGAGCAGTTTGGCGTCGTCGCCTAGGCTGGACAGCAGGGAAATGGCCTCCGCGATGGTGCGCGGGGCGTGGTAGTCAAATGCCGGTGGGATCACGTTGTCTCCTTCATTTCTAAGTAGCGCGAAAAAACTAGCTAGCCGCAATGTAGCGAGGCATGGCGCGTTTGCGCAGGGAAAACAATCAAGCAGCGCAATTGCCGCACGAAGTGCAAATGCATTGCACGAATCTGTCAGTGGCTGTTTTTCACCGGCACCGTGTCCGTCAGGCCGAGCTGGTCGAGCAGCTTGCCCATGCTAGAGCGCGCCACCGGAATTTCCACCGGCGTCGAACCCATCATGCGCAGCGACATCCGCCCGTCGTCGCGCACGATTTCGTCGACCTGCGCCAGGTTGACGATATAGCTGCGGTGCACCCGTAAAAACAGGTTCGGATCCAGGCGGCTTTCCAGATCGCCGATGGTGATATTGCAAAACTGGCCGCCCTGCGCGGTATGTACCCAGGTGTAATGGCCTTCGGAGCGGATGAAGGACACACTGGGCACGTCCACCAGCATCACGCGGTTTTGCTTGATGGTGGGGATTTTGCGCAACTGGCGTTTTTCACTGGCATCAACCCCTTTGCGCTTGGCCTCGCTACTGCTTTCTTTGCTCACCACTTCGGTGATGTCATAAAACACCAGCGTGTAGCCGCTGGTGACGCCCTGCATATCGCCGATTTTCGATACCTTAATCAGCAATACCCGCTCGGGTATGTTGATCATCATGGCCATGGGGGGCGCATTGTTGACCGGGCATTCGGCCTGGCCGAGTAAAAACTTCACCTTGGCTTTGGCCGCCTCGGGGTGAAAGTCGGTGACGATTTTGCCGAAGGGCAATTTGTCCTTTACCGGCAGCGCGCGGCGCGCATAGTCGTTCATGCCCACCACATGCAAAGCATTGTCTAGGTGCACCACGCCGACATCAAAGCGCTCCAGCAAGTACAACCAGGAACTGGACGCGGCGGCGGCGGCGCCTCGATCGGCGGGGGAGGGGCAGCTTTTGGTCATGGCTTTTTGCTTAATGGATGCGGTCCAACGATGCCTGGGCGCTTCTCGTGCCGCCAAACGGAAATTCATGCAATGCAATCGCGCTTCGTTCACCAGTCTGCGCGAAGTCTCGCAGATCGCTACAGTGCGCTAGATGAACGCTCAGATGCGAACCATAGCCGACCGGCACATTTTGTGCACGGACAGGGGCACTTTTACAGAGTCCAGCGCTGCCATACCTAGGGTTTACCCCTGCACGCGCAGCCGCCAGTCCGGAGGCTTTGTATGAAGCCAGCGCCCCATTGGCTGGCCCGTGGCGCCGGTTCTGCGGCAATCACGCCGGGCCTCCTATTGCTTGCGGTCGGCGCCACGTTATGGGGTTTGGGCGTTCCCGGCACCATTCCCGGTCTGTCGCAAGCAACTGTCATATTGGTGTCGCTGGTGCTGGTGGCGGCCGGCTGCGCTGCATTGTCATTGGTGCGGCCGCAGCGCGCAGGCTTGTCGCCACCCTACATCATGTTGTCTTTGGGTTTTGGTGGCATGCTGATCGGCTTGTTGGTCGATGTGCTGCAAGCCGGCCCGGCCCGGCTGGAGAGCCTGTGTAACCAGGCCGCGCCCCTGGATTTCTTAGACAGCCTGCAATTGCATATGGCGTTTTTGCCGGCCATGCATGCAGGTATGCTTACCGGTGGCCTGCTGGCCATTCCCAGCCTGCGTCTCTTGCGCCAGCATTGCGGGCGCTACTTGTGCTCGGTGCTGACGCAAAATCTGCTCTGCTCGGGCTGGATGTTGCTGGGAATGACGGCCGGGGCCATATGGTTGGTACGTTGGCAAGTTGCCCTGGGCAACTCCAGTCTCACTGCCATGCTCGGCGGCATGTTTGTCGGAATGACCTGGGGCATGGTGGTAAGTGTGGCCTTGTACCGCGCTTTTTTCGCCTGGCGCCTGCGCGCGCAGCCCTGGGAGTAGTGCATGGACAGTCTGGATTTACGGGTGCTCAGCGATGCACTCGATTGGCACCGCGCCGGCCATGCGGTGACACTCGTCACCGTGGTGCAAACCTGGGGTAGCGCTCCGCGCCCGCCCGGCGCCCTGTTGGCGGTGCGGGACGACGGACGTGTGAGCGGCTCGGTCTCAGGCGGCTGCATCGAAGAGGACCTGATTGCGCGTGCCAAAGCAGCCTTTGGCGCGCTCGCCGCCTCTACCGTGCCCAGCGGCGCTGGCGCGGCCCAGCCCACTGAAATTGTCTATGGCGTGAGCAAAGAAGAGGCGGCGCGCTTTGGCCTGCCTTGCGGCGGCACCTTGCTCTTGGTGCACGAGCCCTTGCTAGACAGCGCCTGGATTGCCGACTTGCTGGACCGCACCGCGCGCCACCAGTTGGTCACGCGCAGCCTGAGCATGGCCAGTGGCGCGGTGACGCTGTCCGGCGCCCTGCGCGGCCAGACGCTGTCCTACGACAGCGGAGTGTTGCGTACCGTGTTCGGCCCCAAATGGCGTTTGCTGTTGATCGGTGCCGGGCAGTTGTCCCAGGCAGTGGCGCAGATGGCGGGCATGCTGGACTTTGAAGTGCTGGTCTGCGACCCGCGCGAGGAATACAGCGCAGGTCTGGACATGGTGGGCGTGCAGCGCCTCATGGGCATGCCCGATGATGTGGTGCGCGAGATGCTACCCGACGCCCACACCGCCATCGTCGCCCTGACGCACGACCCCAAGCTGGACGATATGGCGCTCTTGGAGGCGCTCAAGTCGGATGCGTTTTATGTTGGCGCACTCGGCTCCGCGCGTACCCAAGCCACGCGCAAGCAGCGTCTGGCCGAACACTTTGATATGCGCCAAGACGAGTTGGCCCGCTTACATGGCCCGGTGGGCTTGAAGCTGGGCGCCAAAACCCCGGCCGAAATTGCGGTCTCCATCCTGGCTGAAATCGTGCAGCTTAAAAACGCCGAACTTGTCAGCAGTAACAGCGCATCTTCCTGCGCAGTTCCGAGTGCTGCGGCTGGCTAAGACGCCCCGGCCATCCCCTGGCCCATGCACACCGGGCCGCCGGGCTGCCAGCCTGGGTTCCAGCCGGGCGCCGCATCGGGCAGTAACAGTACCACCGTGGAGCCCAGCAAAAAGCGGCCCATTTCCTCGCCCTGGGCTAGATGCACTTGACCGGCTGGGTACTCATGGCGGCTGATACGTCCGGTGCGCGGCGGGTTCACCACGCCATGCCATACCGTGGCCATGCTGCCCACAATGGTGGCGCCCACCAGCACCAGCACCATGGGCCCCTGCGCGGTGTCAAACACGCAAACCACCCGCTCATTGCGCGCAAACAGGCCGGGCACGCCGCGCGCCGTGGTCGGGTTGACCGAAAACAAATCGCCTGGCACATAGACCATCTGGCGCAAGGTGGCGGCGCAGGGCATGTGGATGCGGTGGTAGTCGCGCGGGCTGAGGTACAAAGTGGCAAAACTGCCCTTGGCAAACTGCGCGGCCAGCGCGCCATCGCCGCCGACCAGGGCGGTGGCGCTGTAGGCATGGCCTTTGGCCTGGAAGATCTGCCCGTTTTCGATGGCACCAAACTGGCTGATAGCGCCGTCCACTGGGCACAGCCAGCGCCCTTGCGCCAAGGGCCGCGCATCGCTGCGCAGCGCGCGCGTGAAAAAATCGTTAAAGCAGGCGTAGCTGGCGATATCCGGTTGCGCCGCTTGCGCCATGTCCACCTGGTATTTGCCGACGAACCAGGCAATCAAGCGCGTGGTGGCCTGGCCCCAGCGCCGGGTGGCGACCCAGCCGGCGAAAGCTGTCAGGGCTTGCTTGGGCAGAAAGTATTGCGGCCACACCGCTATGCGCGCTGCCCATCGCTGTGCCATGGCCTCTCCCGGTTGGATGTAAATTTTGACCAGTGCCGCAAGTTGTCAGCCCTGTGTAAAGCGGCGGATTATAGTAAGCGACTCCTATGAGCACCGCGCGCATCCCCCCCATCCAATGCCTGCTGACTTTCGAGGCCCTGGCGCGCTTGCGCAGCGTCACCCAAGCCTCTGAAGAACTTTGCGTCACGCCCAGCGCCGTCAGCCACCGGGTGCGC
Organism: Rhodoferax sp.; assembly: GCA_040400575.1. GTDB lineage: Bacteria > Pseudomonadota > Gammaproteobacteria > Burkholderiales > Burkholderiaceae_C > Allorhodoferax. Next base: position 59,350 of record JBBAPX010000016.1, on the reverse strand, counting down.
CAGTTAGAACAAATCATAGGCACCAAACTCTTTGGCCGCGCCGATTTTTCCCTCACCACCGAAGGCAGTGAATACCTGGCCCATGTGCGCGAAGGCCTGTCTACGCTGCAAAAATTCCCCAGCTCCAGCGCTAGCGCCGCGCCGGGTAAGCGCAAACTGCGCTTGGCGCTGACCCCCACGTTTGCGCGCTCGGTGGTGATTCCGCGCCTGCGTGAATTTACCGAGGCCTACCCGGAAATCGACCTGACGATGCAGGTCTCTATCCCGCTCTTGGACGTGGTCGCTGAAGACGCCGACCTGACGGTGCGTTTTGGTGCCGGTCGCTATGCCGACCTGGAATACGTTTGTCTGGCCAAAGACGTGGTCACCCCGATGGCCTCGCCGGCCTTTGTGCGCGAGCACGGCCCTTTTGAAGCCGCGCAGGACCTGGCCAGCCAGCCCTTGCTGCGCAGCCCTTTGGAGCCGTGGCGCACCTGGTTTGCAGCGCACCGGCTGGACTGGCCCGAGCCGGTCGATGGCTCGCAGTTCAACGACATCGGCCTGATGTGCGACGCCGCCGCCGCCGGCATGGGCATTGCCCTGGTGCGGCTCAAGCTGGGCGCGCCTTGGCTGGAAAACGGTTCACTGGTGCGCCTGGGCTCTAGCGAGGTATTCACCGGCAACGTGCCCAGCCCGCACGCCCATTACCTGTGCTGGCGCACGGGCATGATGGACCGCTGGGAATGCGCCGCCTTCGCTGAGTGGCTCAAGCAGGTGCTGGCCTAAGACTGGTGTTTCGATCGTTTGCCTGCGCCTGGGCAAACCGTGTGGTCGCCGCTCCCTTGAATTCACAGTGCTTTGCAAGTTTCTTCATGGCCGGCTCTGCCGCCCTGCGCTAGAGTGTAGGCCATGAATGCCCCCTTGAATGCCAGCTCGCAGGACGCCGTCGCCCGAGCCGCCTTGCAGGCACGCGTGGTGCAGGCCCTGGCCAAGCACCTGCCTGCGCATGCCTTGCTCTACCAAACTGAAGACACCACGCCTTACGAATGCGACGGCCTGACCGCCTACCGCCAGCGCCCGCTGGTGGTCGCCCTGCCCGAGACCGAGGCGCAGGTGCAGGCGGTGCTGCGCAGCTGCCATGCGCTGGGCGTGCCGGTCGTGGCGCGCGGGGCGGGCACCGGCCTGTCCGGTGGCGCGATGCCACATGCCCTTGGCGTGACGCTGTCTTTGGCCAAGTTCAACAAAATCCTGAAAATAGACCCGCTAGCGCGCACCGCCCTTGTGCAATGCGGCGTGCGCAACCTGGCCATTAGCGAAGCGGCGGCGCCACTGGGCCTGTATTACGCGCCGGACCCGAGCAGCCAGATCGCCTGCACCATTGGCGGCAATGTGGCAGAAAACTCCGGTGGCGTGCATTGCCTCAAATACGGCCTGACGCTGCATAACGTCTTGCAAGTGCGCGGCTTTACCGCCCAGGGCGAGCCCATCACCTTTGGCGCAGAAGCGCTGGACACGCCGGGCTACGACTTGCTCAGTCTGGCGGTGGGCAGCGAAGGCATGTTGGCCGTCACCCTCGAAGTGTTGGTCAAGCTGGTACCCAAGCCGCAGCTGGCGCGCTGCATCATGGCCAGCTTTGACGATGTACGCAAAGCCGGCGACGCCGTCGCCGCTGTGATTGCCGCCGGCATCATTCCGGCTGGCTTGGAAATGATGGACAAACCCATGACCGCGGCCGTGGAAGCCTTTGTGCATGCCGGTTACGACCTGAGCGCCGAGGCCATACTGCTATGCGAAAGCGACGGTACGCCCGAGGAAGTAGAAGAAGAGATTGCCCGCATGAGCGAGGTGCTGAGCCGCCATGGCGCGACCGCGATTGCAGTGAGCCAAAGCGAGGCCGAGCGCCTGCGCTTTTGGAGTGGGCGCAAAAACGCGTTCCCCGCCAGCGGCCGCATCAGCCCGGACTACATGTGCATGGACAGCACCATTCCGCGCAAGCGCCTGGCCGACATCCTGCTGGCCATTGCTGAGATGGAAAAAAAATACCAATTGCGTTGCGCTAATGTGTTCCACGCGGGCGACGGCAATTTGCACCCGCTGATTCTGTTTGATGCCAACGACCCGGACCAGTTGCGCCGCTGCGAGCTGTTTGGTGCCGACATCCTGGAGACCAGCGTTGCCATGGGCGGCACCGTCACCGGTGAGCACGGCGTGGGCGTAGAAAAACTCAACTCCATGTGCGTGCAGTTCAGTGCCGCCGAAAACGCGCAAATGTTCGCCGTTAAACGCGCGTTTGACCCGCAAGGCCTGCTTAACCCCGGCAAAGTCATCCCTACGCTGCAACGCTGCGCCGAATACGGCAAAGAACTGGTGCGCGGCGGCAAGCCCAAACACCCCGACCTGCCGCGCTTTTAAGCGGCACGCTCGGCAGCGGCTTTATTTGTGCAACTGCCGGGCAAAACAGCGCATCGCGCCGGGGTAAAGGGCGCTTGCGGGAGGCCCACGCTGTTTGCGTGACAATTGCGCCACGCGTTGGCGAAGGCTTGGCCCCACAGGCTGCACCGAACCCCGTGTTCGGATTTAACAATAAGGAGACCCCACTATGACCTATTTGCTTACCCATGTCGCCCAGCCTTTGGGCCGCCGCACCCTGCTGCAAGCCGCTGCCGCGGGCGCTGCAGGTCTGGCCCTTCCAGCTTGGGCCCAATCGGCCTGGCCGGCCAAACCCGTGAACTTGGTAGTGCCTTTTCCAGCCGGAGGCGGCACCGACGCTTTTGCGCGCCCCATGTCCGCCCAGTTTGCGCGACTCACCGAAAAACAGCTGATCATCGACAACAAAGGCGGTGCCGGTGGTACGCTGGGCGCAGGCGTAGCGGCTAAAGCAGCGCCGGATGGCTACACCTTGTTCATGGGTGCGGTACACCACACCATCGCCCCCAGCATGTACGCCAAGCTGGACTACGACCTAGAGCGCGATTTTGTGCCCCTCATCATGGTGGCCAGCGTGCCGCAGGTGCTGGTGGTCAACCCGAAAAAAGTTCCCTCTGCCAACTATGCGGAATTTCTGGCTTTTGTGCGTAAAAACCCCGGCAAGCTCAACTACGGCTCAGCCGGTGGCGGCACCTCGCACCACTTGGCGGGCGAACTGTTTAAGCTTCAAACCAATACCTTTATCACCCACATCCCTTACCGTGGCGCTGGCCCGGCGCTACAAGACCTGATTGCCGGCAATGTGGACATGATGTTCGACGGCCTGGGCTCTTCGGCGGCGCATATCAAGGGCGGGCGCATCAAGGCCTTGATGGTCTCGGGTACCAAGCGCAACCCGGCTTTTCCAGATGTGCCTTGTTCCACCGAATTGGGCCTGCCCGACTACACCGTCAGTACCTGGTACGGCATCTGGGCGCCCAAAGGCACACCGGCCGACATCCAGGCGCGTGCGGTGGAAGAAATCCGCCGCGCTTGCCAGACCGATGAAGCCAAGACCACCTGGGCCAACCAGGGCGCAGATTTCCCCAACCTGGCTGGTGCGCAGTTCGACGGTTTCATTAAATCCGAATTGGCCAAGTGGTCCAAGGTGGTGAAGGCCTCCGGCGCGAAGCTGGACTAAGCATTCTTGCAAGGGTGGCCGCAGCGGCGGCCGCCTGGTTTAAGCCGGCATCCGGTGTAGCACGCGTTTCTCTATGTCCCAACACAATCTTTTTGCCGCACTGCGCGCGGCCTTCCCGCGCGATCTCGATCAGACGGCGGTGCAGGCTGAGACAGGCTTGTGCTACAGCTGGCGCGACCTGGACCGCGCTACTGCGATGTTGGCCAATTTTTTGCAGTCGCTGGGTTTGCCCGCAGGCAGCCGGATCGCCGCGCATGTGGACAAATCAGTCGAAGCCATGTTGCTCTACCTGGCTACGCTGCGCGCCGGCTATGTGTATTTGCCGCTCAATGTGGCCTACCAAAGCGCCGAGCTGCAATACTTTTTAGGCAATGCCGAACCGGCGGTACTGGTCTGCTGTCCGCGCGATTTTGCTTGGGCCAGCAAGCTGGCGTTTCAGGCGGGTACGCAGTATGTGTTTACCTTGAACGATCAGCGCCAGGGCAGCTTGCTCGAACGGGCCGCGCAGCACAGCGATGTACATACCGTCGCCGCCCGCAAAGCGGATGATCTGGCCGCCATGGTCTACACCAGCGGCACCACCGGCCGCAGCAAAGGCGCCATGCTCAGCCATGGCAATTTACTCAGCAATGCCAAGGTGCTCAAAGACTACTGGGGATGGCGCAAAGGTGATGTGCTCATCCATTGCCTGCCCATTTTCCATGTGCACGGCTTGTTTGTGGCCCTGCATGGTGCGCTGCTCAATGGCAGCAAGATGATTTGGATGGCCCGCTTTGATCCCCAGCAGGTGCTGGCCTATTTGCCGCAAGCCACGGTTTTTATGGGCGTTCCCACTTTGTATGTGCGTCTGCTGGGCGAAGCCGGCCTTACGCTACAAGCCTGCGCCAACATGCGTTTGTTTGTGGCAGGTTCTGCGCCTTTGCTTTTGGAGACTTTCCAGGACTGGACGGCACGCACCGGGCACACGATTTTGGAGCGCTACGGCATGAGCGAAACCGTCATGCTCTCATCCAACCCCTATGCGCCCGATGCGCGCCACGGCGGTCAGGCCGAGCGGCGCGGTGGCACGGTAGGCTTCCCACTTCCTGGCGTGCAATTGCGCGTCAGTGCAGAAGGTGGCAAGCCCTGCGCTGTAGGCGAAATAGGCCATATCGAAGTGCGTGGCCCCAATGTGTTTAGCGGTTACTGGCGCATGCCCGAAAAAACGGCCGAAGAATTTAGCCATGACGGCTACTTCAAAACCGGCGACGTCGGCATGGTCGATGCACGTGGCTATGTCAGCATTGTGGGCCGCAGCAAAGACCTCATCATCAGCGGCGGCTACAACGTCTATCCCGCCGAGATCGAGGGCTATATCAACGCCATGCCCGGGGTGGCCGAAAGCGCGCTGGTCGGCGTGCCGCACCCAGACTTTGGCGAAGTCGGCGTGGCCGTCGTCATTGCCAAGCCCGGCGCTGCGCCGGATGCCGATGCGATTGTGAAAGCGCTCAAAGCTAATTTGGCGAATTTCAAAATTCCCAAGCGCTGTTTTCTTGTGTCGGCGTTGCCCCGCAATGCCATGGGCAAGGTGCAAAAAAACCTGTTGCGTCAGCAATACCAAAACCTGTTCACCGCCTAAGCGGCCACTATGCGCCAAGCCATCCAAAACCTCGAAGAATCCAAAATCCGCGAAGTCGCCAATGCAGGAATGGGGCGCAGCGATGTGCTTGCCTTTTGGTTTGGCGAGAGCGACGAAGTCACGCCCGATTTCATACGCGAAGCGGCCATCGATTCCTTGCGAGCGGGCGAGACTTTTTACAGCCACAACCTGGGCCTGCCCGCACTGCGCGAGGCAGTAGCCCAAGCCATGGCCGCTAAACACCCTGGCGCGCCTGGCAGTGCGGCCATAGGCGCCGAGCGTATTGCCATCACCTCGGGCGGCGTCAATGCGCTGATGCTGGCGGTGCAAGCATTGGTGGATGCAGGCGACGAAGTGGTCGCCGTCACCCCGGTATGGCCTAACCTCACTGCGCAGCCGCTGATCCTAGGCGCGCACTTACGAACCGTGGCTTTGCGTCCGAAGGCCGGTGCCTGGACTTTGGACCTGGACGCCTTGTTAGCCGCCGTCACCGTGCGTACCAAAATGCTGGTCGTCAATGCGCCCAACAATCCCACCGGCTGGACCTTAAGCCGCGAAGAGCAAGTCGCCATCTTGGCCCACTGCCGCCGCACCGGCACCTGGATACTGGCCGACGAGGTGTATGAAAACTTGTACTTCGCACCCTCGAGCAATGCATGCGCCCCCAGTTTTTTAGACATCGCTGAGCCCGAGGACCAACTCATGGTGGCGCATAGTTTTTCAAAAAGTTACCTCATGACCGGCTGGCGATTAGGCTGGTTGGTGCTGCCAGCGTCGATGACGTCGGCTATGAGCAAGCTCATCGAATTCAACACCTCCTGCGCCAGCGTCTTCACCCAACGCGCCGGCCTGGTGGCTTTGCAGCGGCGCGATGAAGTTACACCGCGCGTGGTGCGTCATCTGCAAGCCTGCCGCGACACCCTGGTGCCAGCGCTGCAATCCATTCCCGGCTTGCAAGTGGCCAGCCCCAAGGGGGGCATGTACGCGTTTTTTGAGTTGCCCGGCCACCCCGATTCACTGGCGACGGCCAAGCGCTTGGTGGCCGAGGCCGGCCTAGGTTTGGCCCCTGGCATAGCCTTTGCGCCCGAGGCTGCTAGCTGGCTGCGCTGGTGCTTTGCTTCTAAAGACCTAGGGCGACTCACACAGGGCGTGGAGCGCTTGCGCGAGTGGCTGCGCCACACATCTGCGGTTGGCTGATGGCTAGCACTGGGCCAGCAGACTTTTTATAGCGCTGATGCCTACCCAGCCGAAGGTCGCTGCGCTGCTTAAGCAAATTGAAGGCACCTTGCGTCCGCTGGCCGATGCACAGCGAGCCCAACCCATGCGGGCCTACATGCTGGACCAGTTTGCATTTTTAGGTATTCACGCGGCCCCACGCCGACAGGCTTTGCGTACGCTGCCTGGCTTGAAGGATTGGACGGCCCCTGCCTTGTTGGCGCTGGCTGAAGCGTTGTGGGCCTTGCCAGAGCGAGAATTTCAGTACGCGGCGGTGGACCTGCTTGCCAAGTACCACCGTCAGCTAGACCTCCAGAGCCTGTCATCCCTGATCGTATTGGCGCAGCGCAAGTCGTGGTGGGACAGCGTCGATGCTTTGGCTGGTGTAGTGGGCGATATCCTGTTGCTGGCACGCAAGCAGGGGCATGATGGCCAGCACACTATGGAAAGCTGTCTTGGCCATAGCAATTTATGGGTGCGCCGCGTGGCGATGTTGCACCAACTAGGCTGGAAGGAGCAAACCGATGAAAGTCGCTTGCTGCGTTACGCGCTGCACCTGGCCGGTGAGCCTGACTTCTTTATCCGCAAGGCAACTGGCTGGGCTTTACGCGACTATGCGCGTACCCGACCCGATGCGGTTCGCGCATTTTTGGCGCAACACGGGCAAGCGTTCTCGGGACTCACGCGCCGTGAAGCGGGCAAACACCTAGGCTGAGCGGATGCTGCCCGTAGGTGGTGGAAGGACGGCACTACCAGGTATCGACCATGCCGCCGCGCAAGGGACGGGTTTGTCCGGCAGCCAGCGCCCGGCTGAGCCAAGCGCGGGTCTCGGCGGGGTCGATCACGGCGTCGATTTCCAGACTGGCGGCCATGTTCATGGCGCTACCGTTGTCGACATGCTGGGCCAGCAGCTGGGCAAACAAGGCCTCGCGCTGTGCGCCTTCGGGCTGGGCTTCCAACTCTTTCTTAAATCCCAGGCGCACCGCGCCTTCCAGACCCATGGCGCCAAACTCGCCGCTAGGCCAGGCGATGGTGCACAGCGGAGCGTGAAAGCCGCCGGCGGTCATGGCCATGGCGCCTAAGCCGTAGCCTTTGCGAAGCACCACGCTCATAAAAGGCACGCGCACATGCGCCGCGGCTATAAACATGCGGCTGACATGGCGCACCTGGGCGCGCGTTTCTATCTCGGGGCCCACCATGAAGCCGGGCGTGTCCACCAAGCTGAGCAGTGGCAGGCGGTGGGCATTGCACAGCTGCATAAAGCGCGCGGCTTTGTCGGCTGCATCGGCGTCGATGGCGCCGCCCAGGTGCTGCGGGTTGTTGGCGATGCAGCCCAGCGTACGGCCTTCGATGCGCAAGAGTGCAGTGTGGATGCCCGCGCCAAAACCGCTGCGCAGCATCAACACGCTGCCTGTGTCGGCAATGCCTTCGATGGCTGCCCGACTGTCGTAGACGCGCAGGCGGTTTTCGGGTACGACATCGCGCAGCGCCATTGCATCCGGCGCCTGCCAGTCCGAGCGCGCGCTGGCCGGGCAGAAAAAGCCCAGGTAGTGTTTGGCCGCGGCCACGGCTTGGGCCTCGTCGGTGACCAGAATGTCGATCACCCCGTTGGCATGTTGTACGGCGCTGGGGCCAATGGCTTCGGGCGGGTAGACGCCCAGCCCGCCACCCTCGACCATGGCCGGCCCGCCCATGCCGATATTGCTGGCCTCAGTAGCAATGATCACGTCACAGCAGCCCAGCAGCGCCGCGTTGCCGGCAAAGCAGCGACCGGTGGTGATGCCAATCACCGGCACCTGTCCGTTCAGCCGGGCAAAGCTGGCGAAGGTGGCCACATGCAAACCGGCCAGGACGGGCATATCCACATCGCCCGGGCGCCCACCGCCGCCTTCGGCAAACAAAACAACAGGAAGCTTGTGTTCTAAGGCGATGCCCAGCATGCGGTCGGTTTTTTGGTGGTTGCGCATGCCCTGCGTGCCGGCCAGCACGGTGGCGTCATAGGCCATCACTACACAGGCTTGACCCTGGATGCGTGCGGTGCCGCAGACCATGCCATCGGCGGGCGTGTTGCGCATCAAGTCCTCGGCGCTGCGGCGCTTGCTTTGGGCTGCGACCGCTAGCGCACCGTATTCGGAAAAACTGCCCGCATCCACCAAGTCGGCGATGTTTTCGCGGGCGCTGCGCAAACCCAGTGCGTGGCGCTTGGCCATGGCCTCGGGGCGGCTGGCATCGAGCGTGAACGCGTGGCGCGCTTGCACACGCGCCAGGTCCGGGCGCGTGTGCACCTCTGCGTCTTGGTCCTCGTGGCTTGCGCTTGCTTGCGAGCTTGAGGAGGCTTGCATGGAGCCTGGAGCTGGCGAGGGAGTTTGGCTTGAAGCCACTTGCGCTGCCGGTATTTGCGTGGGCAAGATAGCTAAGACCGCCAGCACATCGTTCACTTGCACGGTATCGCCCGCTGCGCAGAAAAGTTCACGCACTGTGCCGGCGCTTGGTGCGCAGACTTCGTGTTCCATTTTCATGGCTTCGAGCACCAGCAGTAACTGGCCTGCCTGCACCGCCTGGCCAGACTGGACCAGCAGTTGAACAACATGGGCTTGCAGGGGGGAGCGCAGTTCAGTCATAGCGAGTGGTCATCGTGCTGGCAATCGGTGGGGCATGGCGGCATGGGGGCCGGTTATGCTCGTAGGCAATGGCGCCAAAGGGGTGCCGCATGGACCGGATTGTCCGGTAGAAATGGTGCGCGCCGTGTCTCCTGTTGAACTGACGCCTTTGGTCGAACTCACACGCGGCGGGCACAGCGAATGTTTGCATTTTGGTGCGGTGGCGGTGGTGGACCGGCATGGCACGGTGCTGGCACATGCAGGTAACCCGCAGTGGGTGAGCTTTACCCGCTCCACGCTCAAGGTCTTGCAGGCCTTGCCCTTGCTGCAATCGGGTGCAGCCAAGGACTTGGGCTTGTCGCAGGCGGAGTTGGCTTTGCTCTGTGCCAGTCACAACGGCGAGCCGATGCATGTGCAGACGGCCGAGTCCATCTTGGCCAAGGCCGGGCAGGACTACCGGGTATTGCGCTGCGGCTGCCATGTGCCGGGCTCGTTTACCCTGCTGGATAAAGCGCCGCCCGAGGGCTTGGTCTATGACGAGCGGCACCACAATTGCAGCGGCAAGCACGCAGGCTTTGTGGCGCATTGTGTGCAGCAGGGCTGGCCGGTGCAGGACTACACCGAGCCTGCGCATCCTTTGCAGCGCGCGGTACGCAGCGCGGTGGCGCGCGCGGTAGGCATGCAGCAAGAGGATATGCCTATGGGTATAGACGGCTGCTCGGCGCCCAATTACGCCATGCCGCTGGCCCGCCTGGCCTACGGCTATGCGCGCCTGGCTACGGGCGCAGCAGACACAGAGTTTGGCGACAGTTTTGCACTGTTGGGCGAGGCCATGACGGCGCACCCGGACTTGGTAAGTGGCACGGGCCGCAATGACTTGGCCTGGATGCGCGCGGGGCGCGGCGACTGGATCAGCAAAATTGGCGCGGATGGCGTGCAAGTCATGGCGAGCAAAAGCCGGGGTGAGGCTTTTGCCATCAAGATCAGCGATGGCAACAAACCAGCCTTGTACGCGGCCACCATCGCGGTGCTCGAGCAACTGGGCTGGATGGACGAAGTCCAAGCGGCAGAACTCTATGCATGGCGCGGCGCGGACATCCTGAATGCCCGTGGCTTGCGCGTAGGCGCGCGACGCGCCTGCTTTGCTTTGCAAGGGCGGGCTTAGGGGAGCTGGAAGTTTGGTCAATTGGGCGAAATCTGGTTTTTGGGTCTGGGTTTCGCTGTAGGACTTCTTGTATATCCCCCGCTTCCCCCCCCGCCCCTTCACCCCCGCCGGGGTGAAGGGGAGCTTGAATACCCAATCTGGTTCTTTGCGTTTGTGATGGGGGTTTTAAATCGGCGCGTTGTGGCGCGGGTTTGTTGGTCCAGATTGGTGAACGATGCAGTCGTAGTCAATGGCTTGAAGCCTGGCGTGGTGTTTGGGCTTACTAGGCCTTGGGCTCGCCTTTCTTTTGCTCACCTTTTCTTTGGCGAAGCAAAGAAAAGTGAGGCCTGCGGCAGGCAAAACAAAGCTGGCCAGCGGGCCCGAAACCCGGCTGCCTTAACTACCGACCTGCGGGTAGCGCGCCCGCCGCTCCAAATCATCCAGGTCCATGTGATTACGCATATATTGCTGCGTCGCATCGACCAGCGGCTGGTGATCCCAGGACGTGCGTTTGCCTTTGCCCAGCGCACTGCCCACCAAGCGCCGACGCCGTTGGCTGGCCAGCACTTGCGCATGCAACACGGGGATATCCCAGCGCGCCGCCACTTCTTGCATAAAGCCTTGCAAGGTATCCGCATGGGCAGCGTTGCCCGCCAGGTTGTGCAACTCTTGCGGGTCATCCGGCAGGTGGTAAAGCATGCAGATATCGTCCTGGCTGTAGATAAATTTCCACGGGCCGCGCCGGATCATGAAGAGCGGCGTCTTGCTGCCCTCTGCCATGTATTCGCCAATGGCTTCATCGTGGCCGCCCGTGCCTAGCAAATGGGGCATCAGTGAGCGGCCATCCAATGGCAATTGCGCATCGACCGTGCCACCGGCGAGGGCGACGAAGGTTGGCAGCAGGTCGATGGCGGACACACTGTGCGCCACTTTGCGTGGTGCAAAGCGCGCCGGAGCATGCACAACCAGGGGCACGCGGGCGGCCATTTCAAACCAGTGCATCTTGTACCAAAGTCCGCGCTCGCCCAGCATATCGCCATGGTCCCCGGAGAAGACCACGATGGTGTCCTCGCCCAGGCCGCAAGCATTTAGCGCTTTGAGCAACTCGCCCACTTTGCTGTCCACATAGCTGCAGGCGCCGAAGTAGGCGCGGCGGGCGCGGGCAATGGCCTCGGCGGCCAAGGGCTTGTCCCACAAATCCATCACTTTAAGCAGGCGTTGCGAATGTGCGTCCTGCGCCTCTTGCGCTATTGGGTGGCGCGGCATGGGGATGTCTATACCCTCGTACAGGTCCCAAAACTCGGCGGGAATGGTGTAGGGGTCGTGCGGGTGGGTCATGGACACCGTCAGGCAAAAAGGCTGGGCCGGCGTGTTGCGCACATGGTCATACAGGTACTGACGTGCTTTGAACACCACCTCCTCGTCAAAGTCCAGCTGGTTGGTGCGCACGCTGGGCCCCGCTTGCAGCACGGAGGCCATGTTGTGGTACCAGCTGGGGCGTGTTTCCAGTTGGTCCCAGTTCACTGTCCAGCCGTAGTCGGCGGGGTAGATATCGCTGGTCAGTCGCTCCTCGTAACCATGCAACTGGTCTGGCCCGCAAAAATGCATCTTGCCCGACAAGGCAGTGCGGTAGCCCAGCTGACGCAGGTAGTGCGCATAGGTCGGAATATCGGCTGCCAGATCGGCCGCGTTGTCATACGCGCCGATGCGCGAGGGCAGCTGCCCGGTCACCAGGCTAAAGCGCGAGGGCGCGCACAAGGGGCTGTTGCAATAGGCCGAGTCAAACACCACGCCCTCGCGGGCGAGGCGGCTGAGATGTGGCATCTGGAGGATGGATGCCGCATCGTGCAGCGGCAGCAAGGGCGCGGCCATCTGGTCGGTCATGATAAACAGGATATTGGGGGCCTTGGGAGAGCTGTGCATAGGCTTGGGTTCTTCTTTTGAAAAATGCCGATGGTAGCGTTTGGCCGGCGCCGCTTGGAGCGCTGAACCGCCGAGCAAATTGTGCTACCTGTAGCCCTTTGTTTGATCTAGCGCAAACAACAGGATTACCTTGGCAAATAGGCTGTGCCCCTATAACTTAGGGACATCACCATGAAAATACTTGTTGCCGTTGACGGCTCCTCTAGCTCGCTACGCGCCACCGAATTTGCTGCCCAGTTGGCCGCTGCTTTGCGGTCCAAGTCCAAGGTCACCTTGATTTCGGTGCATGATGATACTGCTTTCAAGCACATAAAGAAGTTCACACCCAAAGGCACATTGGCCGATTATTTGCGCGAATTGAGTGATAAAGACTTGTCGGAAGCGCACAAATTGCTGGACAAGGCCGAAGTGGCGCATGACATGATTATCAAAACCGGGCACGTGGCCGAAGAAATCATCCAAGCTGCGAAAGTGGGCAAGTTTGACTTGATCGTGCTCGGCGCCAAAGGGCGTTCTTCCTTTGGCGACCTGTTGCTGGGCTCGGTATCGCAGCGCGTGGCCAGCGCCAGCAAGTTACCGGTCACCCTGATCAAGTAGGAGGCCCTGCCGTGACCGCGCAGGTGCCGCAGCACGCGCCCAACAACGCAGTGGGCCTGTGGGCTCTGGTACTGCGCTTGCGGCCCGTCAACATCATTACCGGTCCCTTGATCTATGGCATGGTGGTGCCACTGGTCTTTTTGGACCTGTCGGTATGGATTTACCAGTATGTATGTTTTCCGATTTACAAAATTCCTCGCATTGTGCGTGCGCAGTTCAATGCCTTTGACCGGCAGGAGTTGCGTTACCTAGACTGGGTGTCCAAAGCGCATTGCAGCTACTGCGCCTACGCCATGGGCGTGGCCGCGTTTGCCTCGGCCGTGATTCAGGCTACTGAAGCCTATTTTTGCCCGATTAAGCACCAGCGTAAACAGCAAGTGGTGATCGCTAGTGCGGTGCCTTATGTGGAATTTGAAGAGCCTGAGGGCTTTGACTATGCGGCCAAGCTCGAAGCACTGCGGCAGTTGCAGACGGGCGAGCACGCAAACCCTCCATCTGCGCACTCGTAACGCCTTATCCGCGTAGGCTTTAGCGCCATGGATGGGCGCGGCTTTCGGACTTGAAAACGCGCCGATGCGGCAGTCCAGCGCTGCGTGAAAGCTTGACCCACATCAAGCGCCGACAAGGCCAGCGGCCTAGTATGAAGACATTCCCAGCGTTGCCTACGAAGCGTGATAGTTTCGCGACACGGGAACGGTTTTTAACCCGGAGAGTCCCCATGCAAATCGGCAAAGAAAAGCTATTGTGGATGTATGAAAAAATGGTCGAAATCCGCTACTACGAAGAGACCATGGCAGCGGTGTATATGGAGGGCAAGTTACCCCCTGTGATCCAGAAAGGTTTGGCCTTTGATATTGGTGGCGGGCCAGTGCCCGGCGAGATGCATTTGGCGGCCGGGCAGGAGCCAGTGGCCGTCGGTGTATGCGCGCATTTAAGTGATGATGACACCGTAGTAGGCACGCACAGGCCGCACCATTTTGCGATCGCTAAGGGTGTTCCCCTCGATGCCATGACGGCAGAAATGTTTGGCAAGGTGACCGGCCTGGGCAAAGGCAAGGGCGGGCATATGCACTTGTTTGACAACGCGCATAAATTCAGTTGCAGTGGCATCGTCGGCGCGAGCATGCCGATTGCCTGCGGCGCTGCGCTGGCCGCCAAAAAAATGGGCAAGAACTGGGTGGCTATTGCGTTTTTTGGCGAAGGCGCGGCCAATCAGGGCGCCTTCCATGAATCCCTCAATTTAGCTGCGGTGTGGAAGCTGCCGGTAGTCTTTGTGTGTGAGGACAACCAGTGGGCGATTTCGGTGCCTAAGGCCAAGGCCACCTCGGTGCAATGGGTCACCGACCGCGCCGCGGGCTATGGCATACCTGGCATACGCGTAGCGGACAACGACGCCGTAGCGGTATTCGAAGCTACAGCGCCTGCGATTGCGCGGGCGCGACGCGGCGACGGACCCAGCTTGATTGAAGTGCGCACCGACCGCTATTTCGGGCATTTTCAGGGCGATCCAGAAAGTTACCGACCCAAAGACGAGGTGGCGCGTCTGCGTCAGCGCGACCCGATTGGTTTGATGTCTAAGTTGCTCAAAGAGCGCAGTTTCATGAGTGCCGACCAAGAGGCGGTCCTGGTGTCCAAAGCGCAGCAGCGCGTCGTACGCGCATTTGCCTTTGCTGCGGACAGCGCTTACCCCGATGCACAAGACGCGCTGGCCGATGTGTTTGTGCAAGACCACGCGTCTGCGAGGGCATTGGTATGAAAACAGAACGTATATTGACTATGGCGCAAGCCATCTCGGAAGCCATCGCACAAGAGATGACGCGCGACAACACCGTGTTTGTGATGGGCGAGGACATCGGCAGCTATGGCGGCATTTTTGGCGCCACCGGTGGCCTGCTGGACAAGTTTGGCAAAGAGCGGGTGATGGACACCCCCATCTCGGAGACGGCCTTCATCGGCGCCGCCACTGGTGCGGCGGCTGCCGGGCTGCGGCCTGTGGTGGAGCTGATGTTCGTGGACTTTTTCGGGGTGTGCATGGACCAGATTTACAACCACCTGGCCAAAAACACCTATATGTCTGGCGGCCATGTGAAATTGCCGGTGGTACTGACCACGGCCATAGGCGGCGGTTACAGCGACGCCGCCCAGCACTCGCAATGCCTGTATTCCACTTTTGCGCACATGCCGGGTATCAAAGTGGTTGTGCCATCGAACGCGTATGACGCCAAGGGCTTGATGACAGCGGCGATTCGCGATGACAACCCGGTGATATTCATGTACCACAAAGGCATCATGGGCCTGCCCTGGATGGCCTACCTGGAAGGCAGTAGCAACGCGGTGCCTGAGCAGGCCTACTGCATCCCGTTGGGCCAGGCCAAGATAATGCAAGAGGGGGCGGACCTGACCATCGTGAGCCTGAGCCAAATGGTACAAAAAGCCATGCTCGCCGCGCATGAACTCCAAGGCCAAAGCATCCATGCCGAGGTCTTGGATTTGCGTACCCTCGTGCCTTTGGACAAAGAGGCGATTCTCAAATCAGTACGCAAAACGGGACGTTTGCTGATTGCCGATGAAGACTACCTGGGCTTTGGTCTGAGCGGTGAGATTGCGGCGCTCATTGCCGAGAACCTGGACACCGTGGCCTTGAAAGCCCCTGTGATGCGCCTGGCAGTGCCCAACGTACCAATCCCCTACAGCCGACCTTTGGAACAGTTTGTGATCCCCCAAGTGGCCGATATCGTGCAAGGCGCGCAGGCCTTGCTGCTGGGCAAGCTGGCCAAGGCGGTGGTCGCATGATGGACATCCGATTGCCCGCTTCAGTGTGGACCGGTGGGCAGGAAGAAGCGCATGCCTTGCTGGACAAATGGCTGGTGGCGCCGGGTGTGCCGGTGCGCAAAGGGCAGGTGCTGGCGAACGTGGTGCTGGTGAAAGCCGCTATCGATGTGGAGGCGCCGCAGGACGGGCAAATCAGTTCGATAGCGGTACAGGATGGCGAGAGCTTTGGTGCGGGGACGGTGCTCGCGCACTTTGACGCTGCATGAGTCTTGCGTCAACGAGGTTTGCGCCGTGGCTTTGAAGATACGCGCCTTGGGCTTTTGGGCTGCTGGCTTGGCGGCTATTGGCGTGTTGGCCTATGTTGGGTATGGGAAGCTAATGGGCCCCCAAATCCCATTGGAGCCGGTGGTGCAAGGCATCTTGGTGCATACGATTGTGGCCAGTGGGCGCGTAGAGACGGCACACCGCATCAACCTGGGCGCGCAAATCACCGGCACCGTAGGCGCGGTGCTGGTCCTTGAAGGCCAGGCCGTCAAGCGCGGGCAATTGCTGCTGGAAATGGATAGCAGCGAGCTACAGGCCAATCTGGCGCAGGCCGCTGCTGCGGAGCAATTGATGGCGAGCAATTTGCGCTTGCTCTCCGAGTTGAAACGACCGCTGGCCGATCAGGCTATGGCGCAGGCACAGCTCAACCTGCGCAGCGCGCAGCGCAATGCGGCCCGTGCGCAAGACTTGTATGTCCAAGGCTTTTATGGCGCCGCTGCCACCGAAGAGGCGCAGCGCGTGCTGGACCTGGCCCAAACCCAGGTCACGATTGCGGCGCACCAAAGGTCCAGCCTGCAGCCCCCAGGCGCAGAAACTGCTAGTGCCCAAGCTGGTTTGCGCCAGGCCCAAGCGGCATGGCAGACCACCCAGGCGCGCTTACGCTACAGCCGCATCAGCGCGCCGGTCGATGGCATGGTCATGGCCCGCAATGTGGAGGTCGGGGACGGCGTGCAGCCGGGCAAAGTGCTGCTGGTGTTGTCGCCGCAAGGCACGATGCAATTAGTGCTGAAAATCGACGAAAAGAATCTCAAGTGGTTGCACGTCGGCCAAAACGCTTGGGCCTCGGCAGACGCGTTTCCCGAGCAAAAGTTTGTTGCGCGTGTGGCCTTTGTCAACCCGGCCGTGGACCCGCAGCGTGGCGCAATCGAAGTACGTCTGGACGTGATCGGGGAAGTGGCCCAGCTGCGCCAAGACATGACGGTATCGGTAGATATTGAAGTGGCGCGGCGCGCGCAAGCGCTGCATATTCCCTTGACGGCGGTGCACGATGCGAACCAGGCTAGGCCTTGGGTATTGTTGTGGCGCGATGGCCGTGTCCAAGGCCAGGCCGTGAGCCTGGGTTTGCAAGCCCAGGGCCGGGTGGAAATGCTGTCCGGATTGCAGGCCGGTGACTTGTTGGTACCCGTGGCACACAGCGCTATACAGGAGGGCGATCGCATACGGCGGGCGCTGCCATGAAGCAAACTGCCTGGCTGCCTTTCGAGGTGTTGGTGGCTTGGCGCTTTTTGCGCGAAGGGCGTATTCAGACCTTGTTTATCGTGGTCGGTATTGCGATTGGCGTGGCAGTGATTATTTTTATGTCGGCCCTGCTCAATGGTTTGCGGGCCAATTTTGTGAACCGGGTGCTGGCCGGGCAGGCGCATATTCAGGTGCTGGGTTCTAAGGAGCGGGCGCGGGTACAAAGGGTAGAGCCCGGCAGTATGCAAGCGGCCAAGGTGCAAATTCCCTTGCAACGCGTCAAAGGCATAGACCAGTGGCAAAGTCTGTTACTGCAATTGCAGGCTATGCCGGAAGTCAAGTTGGTCTCGCCCGCCGTGCTGG
Source organism: Rhodoferax sp. (assembly GCA_040400575.1). Taxonomy (GTDB): domain Bacteria; phylum Pseudomonadota; class Gammaproteobacteria; order Burkholderiales; family Burkholderiaceae_C; genus Allorhodoferax. The sequence continues at coordinate 42,029 of JBBAPX010000016.1, read as the reverse complement.
GCGCCGCACTGGTCACGCGAGGCGAGGCCAGCCACTCGGTATCGGTGGTTGGCATGCTGCCCGAGGTGTATTTTCAAATCATCGCCTTGCGGGACAAGATGGTGCAAGGCACGCCCGATATCGGCAGCGATAGCTTGCTCATCGGCACAGAATTGGCCGCGGACTTGGGTGTGGTGCCGGGCGACCCGCTGCGCATCGCTACTGTCAGCGGCACCGTCTTGACGCTCAAGTTGGCCGGCATTTTTGACCTGGGTAACAAAGCAGCCAACAGCCGTAATGTGTTCATGGCCATGCGTACCGCGCAAAGCCTGTTCGGCTTGGCCGGTGGTGCCTCCATCCTGGACCTGACGCTGCACGATATCTACGCTGCCGAGGCCGTGGCGCAGCAAATTCAAAGCCATACTGGCTTGCAGGCCGATAGCTGGATGAAAACCAACGAGCAGTTTTTTACTGCCGTGCGGGCGCAGACCACGGCCAACACCGCCATCCGCTTTTTTGTGGCCTTATCTGTGGGCTTTGGCATTGCCAGTGTGCTGGTGGTCTCGGTGGTGCAGCGCTCGCGAGAGATCGGCATCTTGCGCGCCATGGGTGTGCGCCGCGCGCAGGTGATGCGGGTGTTTTTATTGCAAGGCGGCTTGCTCGGGCTGGCCGGCGCATTGGTGGGCGCGCTGATCGGTGGCCTGGCCATGGTGCTGTGGCAGCGCTATATGCGTAACGCCGATGGCAGCATCATGTTTGCCATGGCGATGGACAGCGCCTTGTTTGTGCAAGCGCTGGCCTTAGCCAGTTTGACCGGCCTGCTGTCTGCTCTAGCCCCGGCGTTGCGGGCTGCACGCTTAGACCCGGTGGTGGCTATCCGTGCCTGAACTTAGCAAACCCGTGCCGGTGCTCGAGTTGCAAGGCATACGCAAATCATTCAACGTCGGCGCAGACAATGAAATCGAAGTTTTGCACGGTATTGACATGCGTTTGTACCCCGGCGATTTTTGTGCGGTCGTTGGCCCCTCGGGGTCCGGTAAGAGCACGCTGCTGAATACCGTGGGCCTTTTGGATCGGCCCAGCAGCGGCAGTCTGCGCATTACCGGCCTAGAGACCACGCAGCTCAGCGACGCCCAGCTCACGCATTTGCGCGGGCACAGCATCGGCTTTGTATTCCAGTACCACCATTTGCTCAGCGCATTTAGCGCCCTGGAAAACGTGATGATGCCGATGTACGCGGCCCAGGGATTTATGGATGCCACTATGCGCACGCGGGCCGCACAATTGCTGGACAGCGTGGGCATGCGGCCTTGGCTGGACGCACCGGCCAATCGCCTGTCTGGCGGCCAGCAGCAACGCGTAGCGGTGGCACGCGCGCTGGCCATGCAGCCGGCGCTGATATTGGCCGATGAGCCCACCGGCAACCTGGACTCCAAAAGCGCTGACGGCGTCTTTGCCTTGCTGCGCAGCGTGTGCCAAGAGCATGCGACAGCGGTTTTGTTCGTTACCCACAATCCGGAGCTATCAGCGCGCTGCGATCGAACAATTGAAGTGGTCGATGGTCGATTGCGGCAGGGCGCGGCTGCCTAAATTTTGACCTGCTGGTCGCGATCTTGCGTCGACGCAACTTGCACCAGATCGGTCGGTGGACTTTGCGGCAACACCAGGATGTTGCGCAGTACCGGGCGAGCGCTAAAGACCAGGGCCACCAGCAGGCAACCGCCACCGGCCATGCCCAGCGAATAGGACAGGCCCCAGTGTTCTGCGACCCAGCCGCCGATCAGCGCGCCCGGGGCCGATGGAATCAGGGCCAGCCAGCGCATCGTCGAATTCATGCGCCCGAGCATGGGCTGCGGTGCGCTGCTTTGGCGCAGCGAAATCATGTTGATGAACATCAGCGTTGCGCCCAGGCTAAAGCACAACAGCATGCCGCCAAACAAGAGCACCGCATCCACCCATGCCCGCAGCGCGAGCGCCCCCAGCCAACTTACCGACGTTAAGGTCAGGCCCAAGAGCAACGAGCGGCCGACTCCCCATCGGCGGCTCAGGAGCGGCCCACATGCGCCCGCCGCGATCGAGCCGATGCCCATGGCGATATAGGCCATGGCGGTGCTGTGCTCGCTCAAGCCCAATTCACGCACCGCATACACGATCTGGACGGACATGGCCATTTGCGCAAAAAACTGCCAACTACCCAGCATGGCGGCCAGTTCCACTAGTACGCGGTGGGTACGCACAAAGTGCAGTCCTTCGAACAATTCGGCCCGAAACGAGCGTGTAGAAACGCTGGGCACAGGCTCTTCGATCCGGATGCCGCGTAACAACACGACAGAACCCACCAGCAAGCAGGCATCAGCGACTATGGCCAGTGGTGCGCCCAGTACGCGTATCAGTGCCCCCGCCAGGCCCGGACCCGTAACTTCGGCCAGCGAACTGGCCAGCGCGTTTTGCGCATGGGCGCGCACCAGCTGGTCGCGCCCGACCAGTTGGATGAGCACAAGTTGCGCTGCAGAGCCTGCCACGGTGTACACGCAGCCCAGGCAGAAAGCCACCAGGTACATCAACGGCATGGACAAGAGCCCCATCCACCAGGCCAGGGGGATCAGTAACAAGCATGCGCCCATCAGCAATTCACCTGCGATAAACACTGGAAACTTGCGCCGCCGGTCCAGAAATACACCGCCAGGCAAAGAGAACAATACAAAGGGCAGCAACTCCATCGCTGTCAGCATGCCCATCTGACTGGGCGTGGCCTGTAGCAAAACCACCGCGGTCAACGGCAGCGCCAACATGGTGATTTGACCGCCCAGCCCGCTGACCAGCAGCGACGACCAGAGTCGGCCGTAGCCGGGGATTTGCAATAGGGGGTTGGAGAAAAACAAAATCTGAAACCTTAGGGAGAGCACGGTAAGGCTGTCCGGGTATGGCATGGCTAAGCGCACAAGGGGAGAAGTGTAGGCTGCTTTACCTGCCAGTCGTTTGATTGGGATTACATTTGTGACCATGTCTCAGACCGAATTTTTCGCTTTACTTTTGCTATCGACCGTCACCAGCTTCACCCCCGGACCCAATACCACGGTATCGACCGCCATGGCCGCCAATTTCGGGCTGCGCCGAGCGATGCAGTTTGTCTGCGCGGTGCCTGTCGGATGGGGGCTTTTGTTTAGCTTGTGCGCTGCCGGACTGGGGGCGATGGTGCTGGCGGTGCCTATGTTGCGCCTGGCAATTCAAGGCCTGGGCATGGCCTATTTGCTGTGGCTGGCCTTCAAGCTGGCGACCACCAAAAGCCTGGCGCAGGCCGATGCAGCGGTATTGAACGTGGGCTTTGGCCAGGGCGTGCTCTTGCAGTTTGTGAACATCAAGGCCTGGATGCTGGCACTGACCGTAGTGGGCGGCTGGTTGGCCGGACGGGAAGACGTGCTGGCGCGTTTTGCTATCACTTTGCCAGTGATGCTGGCTTTTGGATTTTTCAGTAATTTGTTTTACGCTGTGCTCGGCTCGATGGCGCGGCAATGGCTGAGCGGCCCGCTGCGCGAGGGCCTGCCCACGGGTCTGCGCTTGCAATGGTTTAACCGCGCCATGGCCGCTTTGCTGGTGCTGACGGCCTTATGGATGCTAGGCTAATGAGCCAGCGCGAGCAAACCCTGGGCATGTGGTTGGGCCTCTTGGCCGTTGTGGTGTTTGCCGTCACGCTGCCCATGACGCGTCTGGCCACCGGTACCACGGATGACCCACAACTCTCAGCCTGGTTTATCACCTTTGGCCGCGCCGCGCTGGCCGGGGCTTTATCGATCGCATTTTTACTTTTTACCCGGGCCCCCTGGCCCACGCCGGCGCAGCGCAAGCCCTTGTTTTTTGCGCTGTTGGGTAATGTGATCGGTTTCCCGCTGCTGCTCGGCTTTGCCCTTCGCCATGTCACCTCTGGCCATGCGGCGGTATTTACTGCGCTACTGCCCTTGGCCACGGCCGCTTTGTCAGCCTGGGTGCTGCACTTGCGCGCGCGGCTGGCGTTTTGGGTTTGTGCGGTGTTGGGCGCTTTGCTGGTACTGGTTTTTTCTTTGCTGCGCGCCTACCAGCAAGGTTTGGGCTTTGTACCCGAGTGGGCGGACTTGTTGCTGCTGGGCGCCATTCTTTCGGCGGCGGTGGGCTATGTCTATGGCGCACAAGTGACGCCTTCGCTGGGCGCAGAGCGGGTGATTTGCTGGGTGTGCGTTATGGCCTTGCCCCTGACCGTGCCTGGTGCTTTATGGAACTGGCCGCAGCAGGCCATCCACACCACCTCCTGGTTGGCGCTGGGCTATGTCGGTGTGTTTTCCATGTGGGCTGGCTTTTTTGCTTGGTACCGCGGCTTGGCCATGGGCGGCGCTTTGCGCGTGAGTCAGTTGCAATTGCTGCAACCGTTTTTCTCGATAGTGGCGGCGGTTCCGTTGCTGGGCGAGTCGCTAGAGGTGATGACACTGGGCTTTGCGTTGGCCGTGGTGGCGGTGGTGTTTGCAGGCAAGCGTTTGTCTATGCCGACCCTGCCCGCCGCCGCACCGTATGAGGAGAAGGTGGGTTGACGCCAGAGCAATGGTGGGGCGCGGCCTTGTTCATGCTGGTCAGCTCGGTCACGCCCGGCCCGAATAACACCATGCTGATGGCCTCGGGCGTGCATTTTGGTTTCCGGCGCACGCTGGCGCACCTCATGGGCGTGCAGCTAGGTTTTGGCTTTATGGTGGTCGCCGTGGGCTTGGGGCTGCACACGGTGTTGGCGCAGTTTCCCGCTTTTTATGAGCTGGTGCGCTTTGCGGGCGCTGCCTACATGGTCTGGATGGCCTGGAGTTTGGCCAGCGCGCGGCCCCATGTTGCGGTACCCGCTGCGCTGGACGATGGCTTGCATAGCGCCCAAAACGAGGCGAAACCCTTAGGTTTTTGGGGCGCGGTCTTGTTTCAGTGGGTCAACCCCAAAGCCTGGGTGATGGCGGTCACCATCATGAGTGCTTACGTGCCGCCGGGCGCCGGTTTGCTGCAGATTGCGCCGCTGGGGATGCTGTATGTGGCTCTGGGTTTTCCCTGCTCGTCCGTATGGGTAGGCTTTGGCAGCGCGCTACGCAGCTATTTGCAAGACGCGTTTCGTATGCGGGTGTTCAACTGCAGCATGGCCGCAGCCTTGCTGCTATCGCTCTACCCGATGCTGAGCAGCTGAATCAGCCTGTGGGCGCTAGCCATGCAGGCTTTCACGGCAAGCAGAAAATGGCGGTTATCGCTGAGGGACGCCCGGCGGTGCACAATGGAGCGTCGCTTTTAATTCTTTAGACGCCATGCATAAACAGAGTCGCGTTATCTTCGTAGCCATTGCATGCCTGCTCGGCACCCTGGCTTTTGCCCAGTCACCGCCCAAGTGCAACTCGGGCCCGAAAGCGGGTTGGACGGCCTCTGACAAGCTCTCCAAATTGCTGGAAACCAAGGGCTATAAAGTGCGCCGCATTGGTGATATGGCCGGCTGCTATGTGGTGGTGGGCACCAATGAAAAAGGCGAGGACGGGGAGTTCTTTTTTCATCCGCTGACGCTGGGCATCGTGGGTAGCCGTTTGCGTTAAGACAGGCGCCTAGTGCCGCACCGGCGTAGCTTCGAAAGCTTATTCCTGTAGGCTTGCGTTATGCATATTTTTTACAACCCCGATCATGTCGCCCACCAAGGCAAGTTGGAGATGTACCGCGGCCGCATGGTGCCCTGCCACGAAGTGCCCCAGCGCCAGGACCAGGTGTTTGCGGCATTGCAGGCGCGCGCACTAGGGCCTTTGCAAACGCCCAAGCGCTTTGACGACGCGCTACTTGAGCGCATCCACAGCCCGCGCTATTTACGATTTCTGCAAACCGCCTGGCAGCAATGGCTGGCGCTGGATGCGGCCAATGCGGCGCAAGACGCCATCCCCAGTGTCTGGCCCACGCGTGGTTTTCGCACCGACCTTGAGCCGGAAAACTTTGCGGCGCGCATGGGCTTGTATTCCTTTGATGCCGGTACACCTTTGACCGCTGGCACTTGGCAGGCGGCGCGCAGCGGTGCCGATTGCGCGCTCAGTGCGGCAGCGCATGTTGCGCACGGTGGGCGCGCTGCATTCGCGCTCAGCCGTCCGCCGGGCCACCACGCGGGTGCGGATTTTTTCGGCGGTTACTGTTTCTTAAACAATGCGGCACTGGCAACGCAGTACCTGCGCGACAGCGGCTTAGAGCGCGTCGCGGTGTTAGATGTGGACTACCACCACGGCAACGGCACACAGGCGATTTTTTATGAACGTTCAGATGTATTTTTCGCCAGTATCCACGGCGACCCGCGCACCGAGTACCCGTTCTATCTAGGCCATGCCGATGAACGTGGGCAGGGCGCGGGACTTGGCTTTAATCTGAATTTCCCCCTGCCGCGTGGCAGCGACTACACGCGTTGGTCGGAGGCGCTGGAACTGGCGCTAAACGCTATCACCGACTACGGGGCGCAGGCCTTGGTGCTGTCGCTGGGCGTGGATACTTTTGCCGGTGACCCGATCTCTGGCTTTGCGCTGCAAAGCCAAGACTATCTGCGCATGGGCGAACGCATCGCGCACGCGGGCTTACCTACCGTGCTGGTGTTTGAAGGCGGCTATGCGGTGGACGCGGTGGGTGTCAACGTGGTTAACGTGTTGCAAGCTTTTGCATGATTCCTGCCACCCGAATGAATTGAAAGATACCGATGCTGAAACTCTATTACCACCCCAGTGATGCCAGTTTGATGCCCCACATCCTGCTGGAAGAGCTGGGTGTGCCGTTTGAATTGAAACTGGTTGACCGCACACGCAATGCACAGAAATCTCCTGCGTACCTCAAGCTCAACCCCAACGGACTCATCCCCGTGTTGGAGGACGGCGCCTTGGTCGTCTACGAAACCCCGGCTATCTTGCTGCATCTTGCCGACACACATCCCCAAGCGAGCTTGCTGCCCAAACTGGGCACGCCTCAGCGCGCGCAGTGCTACCAGTGGATGGTCTGGCTGTCCAACACTTTGCAGGCCAACTTACTGCACTACGTTTACGCTGAGCGTTACGTAGATGCTTCGGCTGTGGACGGGTTTCGCGCACGCGCCCAAACGCGCATCGTGCCCATGCTTGATCAAATCGCGACACAATTGCAAACCCATGGTGGACCCTGGCTGCTGGGTGCAGACTACAGCCCGGCGGATTGCATGGCTTTTGTGATTTGTTGCTGGACGCGTAAATTTCAACGTCCTGCCCATAGCCTGCCCGCGCTTGGCCCGTATTTGGCGCGCATGCGTCAGCGTCCGGCAGTACAACGGGCAGCGGCTACAGAAAAACTACCTGAAACTTTTTTTGCATGAAGGTGATCAAAGCGAAGGCTAGTGCATTACCGGGTTATGCGCCACACCAAAGCGTTGCGCCACATCGGCCAAGCGCTTGTCCAGCGTCCAAAGCGCAGTAGCAGGGGTGATCAGCGTTGAAGCCAGTAAGCATAGGTCCACCAAACCGCAACCCAGTCTATACAGTTTTTCACGCTCCACAAGGCCAAGACCTCTGCCGAAGTGGCCTGATAGCAAGGCTGCAATTGCGCGAGATTTTCGAGGCTTTGGTTGCGCGGTGCCGGCGGCGTACTGCAGGCAATTTCACCAATGACCATCGGATGCACCAGCACGCTATCGCGCAGCATCAATTCCACCAAGGTCCGGTTGTTATGGCGGAAGTGGTCAATCCACACCGAGGTGTCAACGATGACGTTCATGGCACCATAGGTGCGTAACGTTCTCTGGGCACATCGGCCATATTCGGCGCCTTGCCGCCCAAGGCTGCCAAGCGCTTGGCCGATTGCACGCGCACAAAGGTCTTGATCGCTTCCCGGAAAACGTCTGCCCGGTCCATGTCCGGATCGGATAACTCCAGGGCTTTGGCATACAAAGCGTCGTCGATGGTGACGGTGATGCGCATGGTTCAACCTTTATGCATCTTTTAAAGCCTGCAGGTTTTAATGGTGCACAGCTAAGGCCCGCGCACTGCGCAAAAACGCAAGCGCGCCGCCACCGGCCACGGTCATCAGCATCAGCGACAGGCCGATACCGGGCGACCAGTCCAGCATTAGCCCCGCAGCCGAGGAGGCGACCAGCGCGCCCAGGGTGTAGGTCAGCACCAGCACTGCGGTGCTGTTCACCAAGGTAATGCCGGTTTCCCGGCTGCCGATGTCAAACATGGTGAGGGTGTAGAGCGTGCCGCCGGCCGAGCCCCACAGAAGGGCCACTGCCCACACCAGCTCGGTGGTTTGTGCCACGGCAAAAACCATGGCGCCGGAAATCAGCAAGAGCACCGCCAGCAGCACCATCAGTCGGCGGCGCCCCAATTCGGGCGACGCAAAGCGGTCGGCCACCATACCTGCGGGAATGGCGCACAGCGTGCCGCCCAGACCGCTCAAGGAAAGCAGCAGGGCCGCTTGCCCCGCAGGCAAGCCCAGGCTCAGGCCGTAAATTGGCAGCACCGAACTCAAGCCCATTTCAAAAAAACCGCCGACAAAACCGGCCAGCATCACCACCGGGTTGGCGCGCACCGCATGCCACAGGCCGATCAGCCCGACGCGGGCGGTGTCGTTGTCATGGTCTTGCGGCAGGCGCGGAATCAAAGCGGTCCAGGCCAGGCCTATGAGCATGAAGCCGATGACGATGCGCAGCGCCGCCGGATCGTCTGCGCCCAGCCAGGCCAGCAGCGCGGGCCCGACCACCATGGTCATGCCAATCATGGTGGCGTAGGCGCCAATCAACAGGCCCCGGTGCTGCGGCGGCGCAAATTCGGCGATGAAGGCCTCGGCCAGCACCCAGCGCATGCCCCCGGCCATGGCGCCGAGCAAGAGCAGCACAAACCATGCGGCTAGTTGGTCGGTGAGCAAAAAGCCAAAGGCGGTCAGTGGTGGCGTGACCGAGGCCAACCACAGCGCATTGCGCCGCCCCATGGCGCGTGCAATGGCCGATGCAAATGGTGTGACGATAAAAATACCCAGCCATTCGGTAGCCGCAAACAAGCCGGCGACGGTGTTGGACACCTCGCCCCGTTTGAGTAAAAAAAGTAGCAGCGGCAGCAACATAAACACGCCGCTCAGCTGAAACAGCGTAGAGCCGAAAACGGCGACCAGACCGCGATGCGCTGCCACAGGCCCGGCCTTTAGCCCGCGCTGCCCAGGCTCAGGCCGGCATGTTCACGCAAGGGGTGGAAATGGATTTTCGGAAAACGCTCTTGCGCCAGGCGCACGTCATAGGGGCTGGTGCACAAAAAGGCCAGGGTGTCGGCTGCGTCTTTGGCCATGCGCTGCGGGTAAGCGTTCACAAACTCGCGCAGCTCAGCGGGGCTGTCGGCGCTGATCCAGCGCGCGCCGGTGTACTGGCTGCCTTCTAAGCGAATATCTGCGTCGTACTCGCCCTTGAGGCGGTGTTGCACCACTTCAAACTGCAATTGCCCGATGGCGCCCAAGAGCATGTTGCCGCCCATCTCGGGCTTGAAAACCTGGATCGCGCCTTCTTCGCCCAGTTGCGCCAGGCCTTGTTGCAATTGCTTGGTGCGTAGCGGATTTTTCAGCACCACGGTCATAAACATCTCGGGCGCGAAAAACGGCAGGCCGGTGTATTGCAGGTTGATCGAGCCGTCGGTAATCGTATCGCCCAATTGCACACCGCCGTGGGTGGTAAAGCCTACGATGTCGCCGGCATAAGCCTCTTGCACCGCCTCGCGGCGCTGGCTCATGAAGGTGACCACGCTGGTGGGGCGCAGCTCTTTGGCGGTGCGCATGACTTTGAGCTTCATGCCTGGCGTGTACTTGCCCGAAGCCATGCGCACAAAAGCGATACGGTCGCGGTGGTTGGCATCCATATTGGCCTGCACCTTGAACACTACGCCGCTAAAGGACTTGTCCTCAGGCTGCACTTCCTGCACCACCGGCTGGCGGTTGACTTGCACGGTGCTGGTGCGGCTTTGCGGCGAGGGCGCTAAATCCACCAGCGCGTCCAGCACTTCCATCACGCCGAAGTTGTTCACGCCCGAACCAAAAAACACCGGTGTTTGCTTGCCTGCCAAAAATGCCGCATGGTCCCAGGCGGGGGATGCGCCGGTAGCCAGTTCCATGCTGTCGACGGCGCTGGTCCACTCGCTGCCAAAGCGTTGTTGCAAGGCCTCGGGATGCGACAGGGCAATAGCGTCAAAGTCTTGTGGCAGGCGTTCACTACCGCTTTCAAAAACCGTCATGGTGTCGGTGCGTAAATTGATGATGCCGCCAAACAATTTGCCCTGGCCCACTGGCCAGGTCATGGGCACACAAGGCATGCCTAGCTCGCGCTCGATCTCATCCAAAATATCCAAAGGCTCGCGTACTTCGCGGTCCATTTTGTTGACAAAGGTGATGATGGGCGTATCGCGCTGGCGGCAGACTTCGATCAGGCGCCGGGTTTGCGCCTCGACACCATTGGCCGCGTCAATCACCATCAGCGCCGCATCCACGGCAGTCAGCACGCGGTAGGTATCTTCCGAAAAGTCTTTGTGTCCCGGCGTGTCCAATAGGTTAATCACATGGTCGCGGTACACCATTTGCATCACGCTGGACGCCACCGAGATACCGCGCTGCTTTTCGATCTCCATCCAGTCCGATGTGGCGTGGCGCGATGCCTTGCGCGCCTTGACCGACCCGGCAATCTGAATCGCGCCAGAAAACAGCAAGAGCTTTTCGGTTAAGGTGGTTTTACCGGCGTCGGGGTGGGAAATGATCGCAAAGGTGCGACGGCGGCGGGTTTCGGAGGCGAAGGACAAAGCGGGGGATTCCAAAAAGGCGGCGCTGAACGCGCGAAGTTGGCTATTTTAAGATGGCCCCTCTCGTTACATCAGGGAGCGTTGCGCATGCTGTTTGCAGTTCTATTCACCGACAAGCCCGGACAGGGCGCCTTACGTGCCGCGCAACTGGCAGCGCATATTGCCTGGTTGGATGCAAATAAAGAAAAAGTCCTCGTGGCCGGTTCGCTGCGCGAGAGCCCGGCTGATGTGCCCAAAGGCGGTTTATGGGTGGTGCAGGCACCGGACAAGGCTGCAGTGCATGGCTTGATGCAGACGGATCCTTTTTATACCTGTGGTTTGCGACAAAGTGTGGAGGTATTGCACTGGAGTAAGGCGCTAGAGAGCCATCAGGCCTTGATTTGAGATAAGGCTTGCAGCTTTCACGCCTTGGGTGCTGCGTGAGAAAAATCGCCTCGAGGGTACTGCTTTCTTTGTATTTACGGTCATATCCACTCCTGGAAGTTCGACGGTTACCCGCCATTAGACCGTTTACACAAAATTCAGTACAGCCCCCCGTCAGAACATCGCTAAACTTGTCCGATGCATCCCTCCATAGCCCAACACCGTGCCGGTATTTCGGCGATTTGTCAGCGTTACCAAATACGCCGACTGGAGTTGTTCGGCTCTGCCGCCCGTGACTACGATTTTGATGCCGAGCATAGCGACGCTGACTTTTTAGTGGAGTTCTCACCCGAGGCCCCCGCAGATTTGAACCGTTTTTTCGGCATCAAGTCGGAGCTAGAAAGCCTGCTGGGTCGGGGCGTCGATCTGGTGGAGCCCGGCGCCGTGCGCAACCCTTTTGTGTTGGCTAGCATCAACCAGCACCGCGAAGCGATTTATGCAGCGTGACCCTCGCGCATTTTTGTGGGATGTGCGTGAAGCTGCCTTAGCCATTCAATCATTCACACAGGGCATGGACGCCATGGCCTTTGAAAACAATGAACTTGTGCAAGCGGCTGTTGAGCGCAAGTTTGAAGTAATTGGGGAAGCCCTGAACCAACTCTCGAAGTTGGATGCCTCCATGGCAGCGCAACTACCGGACTTGCCGCATATTGTCGCATTTCGCAATCAGCTGATTCACGGTTACGCCACCGTCAATCCACGCACTGTCTGGGGTATCTCACGAAAATCTCTTCCTAACTTGATCACCGCGGTTCAAGGTTTGCTGGACCGTAGCTACCCATAAACAGCCTTTCTGGACCTACCGCGCTATCCCGTATGGCTGCCAGCTCCGAGTTCGTCAGTTGGCATAGTCGTTGCTTGGGTTTAGGGTGATATGTCGCTTTTGGCATCCTTGGTCGCGTCGCGCTTGCAGCGCGGTGCAGTTTGGCGTGGGTCGGTAAAACGGCTGCTGATTGGGTCCGAGGAATCTCTTTTTGAGTTATGGGATGCTTGGGCCTCAAGTAGGGCGACGGGTATGTCGATATACAGACATCCGGGATTCGGTATAGGCTCATTTTTGGAAATTTTGCGATGAAGCGTGTTTGCTGGCTGGCCTTGTGCTTGTTGCTGAGCTCCTGCGGTGGCGGGAGCGCGGGTGCGCTTGTCGATAACTTGCTGGTGGCGCTGAGCCCTGGCGGTAATGCGCTGCGCGGCACGGCGGCGGTGGGTTTGGCCCTGCCCGACTCGGAGGTGAAAGTGCGATGTGCCAGCACCAACCGCTTGCGCTATTCCATCACCATCAGCGCTGAGAATGCGGCCCTTGTGACAGTGCTGGACACCACGAAATTTTCCGATGCCCAGGTTTTTGACGGCCAGGTGGTCACGCTGGAGAGTACGGGCAAGTTGCCGCCGCCGCTCAACGGCTACCAAAACTACTTCATCGTCAACACGGTAAAGCCAGGCAACAGTGCCACGCAATTTAATTTGTCCGACTCGCCCAGCGGAGTGCCCATCCTGAGCACCAATGGTGCCAAACAAAGCGGGAACCACACCTTGGTTCCCAGTAGCATTATTGAAAGAACGGTGAAAACCGATGCCAAGGGCACTTTTGAGATCGACGCCTTGGGTGACTTCAAGGCGCTCGCGCCTTGTGTGCTGGAAATTTCACCCAAGGACGGCGCCAAACTGCACTCCATTGCCTTGTCCTTGTTCGGCGTGGCCAATATCACGCCTTTGACCGATGCCTTGCTGGCCACACTCGTCGAGGTCAGTGATTTGGCGAGCTACTTCAGGACCTTTAATGAAGCCGATGCCTCTGCGCTCAGTCAGCTTGCCACCACCAACAATATTCAGGTGGCCTGGGAAAAAATCAAATCCGGCTTGATCGCCAATGGCTTTGATGTCAGTGCGATCCAGAGTGAGCCTATGACCCAGCCCTTGTATGCGGCCTACAACTGTGGTGGCGAGGTGGAAATTACCTTGGACGATCCGGCGGTATTTAAGTTCACCGGCGTGGGTATAACGAGTAATGACCTGGAGGTAAGCTTAAAGAGCTCAGGCGCGCTGCCCCAGGCGCTGAGCGAGACCAAGACCTATTACGTCGTGGAGGCGAACGCTAAAGGCAATGAATTCAAGCTATCAGAGGTCAAAGGCAGCACGCCTGTGAGTACCAAAGGCAATGCCCAGAGCGGAGTGCAACTAGCTTACGTGGGCAATAAGCTGTGCACCAATGTCGGCAATGCATATGACAAATTGCTGGACAACATTAAGGTCATGGACACCGACGCGCTGGTGTACGCGAGTCTGTTGGCGGGCAAAGAAAAACTCATTACGCTGGTCAAGCTCGACAGCAATGGTGTCGCCCTAAAAAACCAGTTCGCCAAATGGCAAGACAACGGCAGCGAGCAGGCGGGCACTCAATGGGACTGTGTCCATGACACCGCCAACCGGGTGTATTGGGAAGTCAAACGCAACGACCCCAACCATCAACGCCATAAAGGGCATAAATACACCTGGTTTGACAGCGGCACCACGGCAGTAGAGATAACCGATGCGACGACCAAAAAAACCAGCACCAGCTTATTCAAATTAAACGGTGGGTCGGACGGCGTCGAAATGAATACCACCTGCAAAGGCGTGGGTGATCCCGGCAAATGCAATACCGAGGCTTACGCCAAATCGGTGAATAACAACAAGCTCTGTGGTTTTGATACCTGGGTGGTGCCCAGTGTCGATGAATTACAAAAGTTTCCCTTGAATTACGCCGCCTCGGTAATGGCCAACACCGATTACTTTCCTGACGTGGAGTCCGAGCCGATAGCCAGTACCGCGTTTTGGACGCGAACCCCCAGCGCTAACAATCCACTTGGCACCTACGCCTGGAACTTCAACTTTGGTACTGGTAAGGTGGCTGATGGCCTGAAGTCCAGCGCCCGTCCGGTGCGCCTGATGCTGCCGGTGCAGTCCTATGCCGCCAAAGTTACAACGACGACTAAGGCCGATGCAAGCAAAGTGACCGACTACGGAATCACCGAGGCCAGCAAAGGGGTGGTGACCTTGGACAGCAGTCCCAAGCCGCCTATCGCTTCCGACCAACTGGTAAGTTTGCGCACGGCCGGGTTTTTGCCGCAAACACTCAGTCAGTTCGAAAGCTATTACACCGTGGACGCCGATGCGACAACTAGCACTTTTCAGCTTTCTAAAGCCCAGTCCGGCCTGCCGATGAATACCTTGGCGATCGATAAGGATTGGAAGGTGGCAGGTCCGCATTTTGTGGTGGTCGGCGGTAAGCCAACGGCCAAACAAAGAGATGCAGATACCTGTATTGCCAGCATAGAGGTGACGCGTCCTGGCACGCGATTTACCGCTGCTGCTGGCGAAGTGACGGACAGCCAGACCAAGTTGATTTGGCGCCAATGTATCGAGGGCTTGAGCGGCGATAGCTGCAGTACCGGCCAAGCCAAAGCCGCGACCCAGGCCGAAGCCGTAGCTGTGGCCACCACGGCTGCCGGTGCCGACAAAAAACCCTGGCGTCTGCCTAGCAAGCAAGAGTTGGCCGGCCTGGTAGACCGCAAATGCACTGGCGTGTGGAAATACAAAACTGCAGCCAGCGGTTTGTGGATGACTTCGCGCTTGTTTACGGTGACCGGTGGCTGGGAACAAGAGATCGAGTGGAGCAATCCGGTGCTGGTGGATACGCAAGGGATGGAATTTAGTGCGGACGCTAAAACATGGCACGATGCTGCGGCCACGACGGACGTCTATATGCGCAAAAAAACGCCAACCGGGACGGCTGTGCGCGTCGCCGGCGAAACCGGCAATGGCTGGACCGACGGCATACCGCCCGACCCGCTAGACAGCGACCCGACGCCGCATGAAGCGACGCCCCTGTGGTACACCAAGCGCTTGTTCACCGCCAGCGGTGCAGGCACCCAGGAGGCCGCTTGGTCCAAGCCGGTACAAATTACCGCCGAGAGCAAATTGGAGTTCAGCACTGACAATTTGAGCTGGCACTTCCCGCCCAAGAGCAACGATGTGTACATGCGAGAGGGCTCCACTTCTCCATCGATCATCATGCGCGGCGAAGTCGGCGGGGTATCGAGCCCTGGAACTACGGTGACCGGCGTGGCCTTTTTCCGGGGTCAGTACGTCGAAGGCCTCGACCCCTTTCCTAAGGGCGGCAGCTTTACTAAACCTGTGCCGGACTACCCCTTGCTCACCACAAGTTCCAAGCAGGGCGTGGTGCGGGGCTATGCTTTCTATCGGGGTGACTTACCGCCCGGCACGCCCAAAGGCGGCTCTTTTGCCTACCCCGCGCCCGAGAGTACCGGCTGGAGCGATGGCATACCCAAAGAAGTGATCACCAGCGAGGTGGTCTCGGCGGCCAACGAGGCGCGTGCTATGAACCAAACCAAATTTCCACAGGGAAGCACTTCTCCCTTCCCGCAGGCTATCTGGACGGGGACGCTAGTACCCAATAGTTCGGCGGCCTGGATCGTGAATTTTTACGATGGCAGCGAGACTACGGTGGATGGCGCTACCAAAGGTGTATTCGTTCGCTTGGTACGCAGCGCGCCCTAGCGGCGCTTGGCCCTTAACCCATGCCTTGGGTCGGCGGGGATGCCATGGGCCGTAGCGACAACACCGTGCATTTCCGCCCCATCGCGCTGCAGTACACCTTGGTCCATGGCGCGCGCGCGAGGTTTGGTATCATCCACGCACTCCGAGGAGCGATGCAGTTCACGCAAAGTGAATGAGGCTCGGGGTACAGGGGCCCTGTCTCCTGCTTGTTTCAACTGCGCTCACCCACTGATGTCTGCGGGGTGAGTCACCTTTCTCCTCCTTCTTCAGTGGTTTTCAAAATGTACTTTTTGGAGCCTTTGTCATGAACGCTGTATTGAAACCCATCAAAAACCAAGACTATGAAATTGCCGACCTGAGCCTTGCTGCTTTTGGCCGCAAAGAACTCAACATCGCCGAGACGGAAATGCCCGGCCTGATGGCAATTCGTGAAGAATTCGCCAAAGCCCAGCCCCTGAAAGGCGCGCGTATCACCGGTTCTCTGCATATGACTATCCAGACCGGCGTGCTGATTGAAACGCTGCAAGCTCTGGGCGCCCAAGTGCGCTGGGCATCGTGCAACATCTACTCCACGCAAGACCACGCGGCCGCAGCCATAGTTGCCGCGGGTACACCGGTGTTTGCTTATAAGGGCGAGTCTTTGGAAGACTACTGGG
Organism: Rhodoferax sp.; assembly: GCA_040400575.1. GTDB lineage: Bacteria > Pseudomonadota > Gammaproteobacteria > Burkholderiales > Burkholderiaceae_C > Allorhodoferax. The sequence goes on along the minus strand of JBBAPX010000016.1, from coordinate 25,612 downwards.
ATTACACCCACCGCATCTTTGAATTCGACGGCAGAAAAGGTACGGCTGCCGAAGGCCCGAATATGATTTTGGACGACGGCGGCGACGCTACGCTCTTGATGCATCTGGGCACGAAGGCCGAGAAAAACATCAAGCTGCTGGCCAAGCCGGGTAGCGAAGAGGAGGTGTGCCTCTTCAACGCCATCAAAGCCAAGCTCAAGCTGGACCCCACCTGGTACAGCCGTCGCCTGAAAAACATCATCGGTGTGACCGAAGAGACCACCACAGGCGTGTTGCGCTTGAATGAAATGGCTGCCCGTGGCGATTTGGCTTTCCGCGCCATCAACGTCAATGATTCAGTGACCAAGAGCAAGTTTGACAACCTGTACGGCTGCCGCGAGTCTTTGGTGGACGCCATCAAGCGCGCAACCGATGTGATGATCGCCGGCAAAGTCGCTGTGGTCGCCGGCTACGGCGACGTGGGCAAGGGCTCGGCCCAGGCTTTGCGCGCCCTGTCGGCCCAAGTCTGGGTGACCGAGATCGATCCGATCAACGCCTTGCAAGCGGCCATGGAAGGCTACAAAGTCGTGACCATGGAATACGCCGCCGACAAAGCCGACATTTTTGTGTCCGCCACCGGCAATAAGAACGTCATTACCTACAAGCACATGGAGGCCATGAAAGACCAGGCCATCGTCTGCAACATCGGCCACTTTGACAATGAGATTGACGTGGAGTCCCTGGCCAAATGCAAGTGGGAAGAGATCAAGCCCCAGGTGGACCACGTGATCTTCCCGGCCAAAGGCAAAGCCCCCGGCAAGCGCATTATTTTGTTGGCTAAAGGCCGTTTGGTGAACCTGGGTTGCGGCACCGGCCATCCCAGCTTTGTGATGTCTGCGAGTTTTGCCAACCAGACGATCGCCCAGATCGAGCTGTTCACCAAGCCCAAGGAATACAAAAACGGCAAGGTCTATGTGCTGCCCAAGCACCTGGACGAGAAAGTGGCCCGCCTGCACCTGAAAAAAGTCGGCGCCATGCTGACTGAGCTGTCCAAAGAGCAGGCCGATTACATCGGCGTGAGCAAGGCCGGCCCCTACAAAGCAGACAGCTACCGGTATTGATGCGCCACTGAATGCGCATTGACCAATTGCTGGTGCACCGCCAGCATGCCAGCACCCGTTCGCAGGCGCAGCGCCTGATTGCCGATGGGGTTCTGTGGCAGCAAGGGGACACGTGGAAGCCTGTCCTCAAAAATGGCGACGAGGTCCCAGAGGACGCGCCGCTCAAGCTGCTCAATACCGCAGAGGCGCGCTATGTGTCGCGCGGTGGTCTTAAGCTCGAGGCCGCCTTGGCGCATGTGCAATTGGACGTACGGGGCATGGCATGCCTGGACGTGGGCCAGTCCACCGGAGGCTTTACCGACTGCTTATTGCAGCACGGTGCGGCATCCGTCGTGGGCGTAGACGTGGGTAGTGCGCAGTTGCATCCGCAATTGCGCACTGACCCGCGCGTGCTCTGTGTGGAAAAAGTCAATGCGCGTGCTTTGACCGCTGAAGATTTGCTGCAAGCCTACGAGGACAGCATCGGCGAACAAGGTCTGTTTGATAGTGATGGGAACCCGGACGATGAGGGGGAGGCGGTGCACACCTTTGCACCCTCTTTTGATTTGATCGTGGCGGACTTGTCCTTTATCTCGCAAACCCTGGTCCTGCCTGCTGTGCTCTCCCTGCTCAAGCCGGGCGGAAGCTTGCTCACCCTGGTCAAGCCGCAGTTTGAACTGCAGCCCGGCCAGGTCGGCAAAGGCGGCATTGTCAAAGACGCATCTTGGTACCCCTTCGTAGAGCAGCGTTTGCGTGATGCATGCGCCGCCCTTGGCCTGGTGGTCACTGCGTGGTTCGAATCGCCGATTGCAGGGGGCGACGGCAACCGCGAATTTTTTATCTTTGCCCGGCATCCGGGCTAGTGCACTCTTTGCGAATGAGAACGCCATGTTTTCTACCCCACGGGTTCCAGTCAGTCTGGAATTCTTTCCTCCCAAGACAGTGGAAGGCGCTGACAAACTGCGCCTAGTGCGCCAGCAACTTTCGGTCTTACAAGCGCGTTTTTGCTCCGTCACCTATGGTGCCGGTGGCTCCACCCAAGAGGGCAGCCTGCGCACCGTGGCCGAGCTTGCCAGCGAAGGCGAACGCGCGGCGGCGCACTTCACCTGCATCCATGCTACGCAAGACTCGGTGCGTGCCCATTTGCAAACCTTGCAGTCCATGGGGGTGCGCCATTTGGTGGCATTGCGTGGCGATTTGCCAAACGACTATGTGCCGGGTGCTTTCCCGTATGCCAGCGATTTGGTGGCCTTTGTGCGACGCGAGACCGGCAAAGACTTTCACATCGAAGTGGCCTGCTACCCCGAAACCCATCCGCAGGCGGCGTCCCCGCAGGATGACGTGAAAGCCTACGCCGCCAAGGTGCGCGCCGGGGCCGATTCGGCCATCACCCAGTACTTTTACAACGCCGATGCTTACTTCCGCTTTGTCGAGGAAACCTCGGCTTTGGGGCTGGATATTGATGTCGTACCGGGCATCTTGCCGATTGCCAACACCGGCCAGTTGCTGCGCTTTTCAGCGGCCTGCGGCGCAGAAATCCCACGCTGGATACGCCAGCGCTTGGAAAGCTTTGGAGAGGACATGGCCTCGGTGCAGGCTTTTGGGCTGGAAGTGGTTACGCGCTTGTGCGAGCGTTTGCTCGCCGGTGGCGCACCGGGCTTGCACTTTTACACGCTGAACCAGAGCGCGCCTACGCTGGCGATTTGCCGGGAATTGGGTCTGACGGGTACCCAGGCCCGCTTGCAAGGGCAGGCCCACTAAGCCCAGGGTGTAGCCGATGCGGCGAGCCGATCTCCAGGCCGGCAAGCGCGTCGGTTTGTGTTTTTGCAGCGACTCAGCCGCCCGACTCCAGCGTATGCCGCGCATGCGTATCCTGCTTGAGCGCCTGCACCAGTTGCGGTAGTGCCAGCGCCAATTGCGCCTTGAGCGTGAAGGGCGGGTTAATCAGAAAAACGCCGCTAGCGGGCAGGCCTGGGCGCACGGTGTCGCCGGCATCGTCTTGCAGTAGCTTGCTCGATTTCACGGTCAGCGTTATATCCAGCCAACTCTTGCCCGCTTTGTTAGCCAGGGTACGCAATTTACGTGGCAGGTCATGCGCTTCTGGGCGTGGGATGATGGGGTACCAGACCATGTAATTGCCCGTCGCAAAGCGCGTCAAGGCATCGGCCACCATGGCCGCTGTGCGGCCGTAGTCGCTTTTGATTTCATAACTCGGGTCGCACAGCAACAGCGCACGGCGCGAAGGCGGTGGCAAGAATTTTTTCACCGCTTCAAAACCGTCTTCGCGCGTAATCGCCACTTGCCGTCCGGCCTCCAGTTGCGCGATATTGGCGGTCAAGGTTTTGCTGTCGGTGGGGTGCAGTTCAAACAGTTTGAGTTTGTCGCGCCCGCGCAGCGGCTGCTGGCAGATAAAGGGCGAGCCCGGATAAACCTTCCACTGCCCTGCTGCATTAAATCCGGCCACCATATCCAGATAGTCTTGCACCAGCGGGGCCCAGGGCTGCGCGGGGCTGGTCTGGGCCAGTTTCAAAAACCCCTGGCTGGCCTCGGCACTGGTTTGGGCATAGTCGCCGTCCAGCCGGTACAAGCCGGCTCCGGCATGCGTGTCCAGCACGGTAAACGGCGTTTCTTTGAGCGTCATGTGCTTGAGCAGCGCCAGCAAAACCATGTGTTTGAGCACGTCGGCATGGTTGCCCGCGTGAAAAGCGTGTCGATAACTGAACATGGCGGCTATGGTAACCGCCGTCTGTCGCAGCAAGCGGTCTTGGCTGGACAATCGCTGTTTTGGCTCCGACCTGTTTTCGTGGATATTTTTTCAAGCAACACTTCTTTGGCGACGGCCTGCGCGCAATTGCTGCAGCACCCGCAGTTTGCGAATGCCCTTGCCTTATCGCTTTGGAGCGGTTTGGCGGCGACACTTCTGGCACTGTGCGCCAGCGCCTGCATCTTGTCCACGGGGCTGGGACTGCGCGCACAACGCGAGCATGCAGCGTTTTTGCCTGCCATGCTGGCCTTGCCGCATGTAGCCTTCGCACTAGGCTGTGTGCTCTTGCTAGCCCCTTCAGGTTGGCTGGTGCGGCTCATGTTCGCACTGCTGCGGCCGTGGGCCGACACCATGCCCTGGCCGATGGATGCGCCGCCGCCTTGGCAAAGCACGCAAGACCCGTATGCGCTGGGTTTGGTGCTGGTGCTGGCATGCAAAGAAATTCCGTTTTTGTTGTGGGGCGCACTGGCGCATATGCAGCGGCCCGATGTGGCGCTGGCCTGGCAAGCGCAACTGCGTGTCGCTGCCACTTTGGGGCATAGCGCGCCATCGGCCTGGTGGCGCGTGGTCTGGCCGCAATTGCTGCCACGTATGGCCGGGCCCCTGCTGGCCGTCTGGGCCTACAGCCTGTCGGTGGTGGATGTAGCCTGGATCATCGGGCCTACGGCACCGCCCACATTGGCCGTGCTGGCCTGGCAATGGCTGCAGGATGCCGACCCCAGCACCCGCGCGCTAGGCCTGGCCGCCGTGTTCTGCCTTTTGCTTTGTACCGTGCTGGTGGCTGGCCTTGCTGTGATGGGCTACCGCATAGACCGGCGCTGGCTGGCCCCGGCGCGCTGGACGCGCGGGCCGCAGCGCTTGACAGATACCTTCCACAGCCACAGCGGCAAATCCAAGCCCTACCAAAGCATGGGGCAGGCTGCAAGCGAATGCCTTGCGCGCAGCGGCGCCTGCGGGGCTGCCATCGGGCGGGGTTGGATGCGTGCCTTACCCGCCGTTTATCTGCTGGTGGGTGCCGTACTCCTGTGGAGTAGCGTGGCCGGTGTATGGGTATTTCCGGCCTTGTGGCCGCAGTCCTGGACGCTACAGGCTTGGCAGCAGGTGGCCGCTAGCGCCAAGGTACTGGAAACGACCTTGTGGCTGGGCTTAGCCAGTGCTGGCATGGCTTTGGTGCTGGCGCTGCTTTGCCTGGAATGCCTGCCCGTGCGCTGGCATGCCGCTTTGTTCGGTGCCTCTTACCTGCTCTTGGCTGTGCCGACTTTGCTGTGGGCGCTGGGCTTGCAGCGCGTGTGCATTGCGCTGGGCTGGGATGCCAGCGCTTGGGGCTTGTGGCTGGCGCATAGTGCCAGCGTCTGGCCCTATGTGCTGCTCAGCTTGCAAGGCCCGTATGCCGCGCTGGATTCACGCGGTGCGCATTTGGCGGCCAGCCTGGGCCGTTCGCACTGGGCCTATTTGTGGCAGGTGCAGTGGCCCTTGTTGCGCGCGGCTTTGGCGGCGGCTTTTGCGGTGGGCTTTGCCGTCAGCGTGGCGCAGTTCTTGGTTACTTTGTTTGTCGGCGGCGGGCGCTTTGCGACGGTGACGACCGAAGCGCTGGCCTTGTCCTCTGGCGGTCAACGCCCGCTGCTGGCCGCCTTTGCGCTCTTGCAATGGCTTTTGCCTGCAGGCCTGTTTGGGCTGGCGCTTTGGCTGGGCCGCAAACGGCGTTTTGCGCCACCACTTACTACACGCAGCCTGGCTTAGGATGCAGCGGCTTATGTCCTTTTGCACTGACACCTCTTTGGCACTACATCTGCAAGTGCAGAGCCTGCGTAGCCCCAGCGCCGTGCTGGTGCAAGACCTGGCCATTGCGCTGCCGGCCGGTGCGGTACACACCATCATGGGGGCCAGCGGTTCGGGCAAGTCCAGCCTGCTGGCGGCAGTCTGCGGCACGCTGGCGCCGGCCATGCAATTTCACGGCATGCTGCATGTCATGGGTCGGCGTGTGGACAACTTGCCTACGCGCGCGCGGCGCATTGCTTTGCTGTACCAAGACGATGTATTGTTTGCGCATATGACGGTGCGAGAAAACCTGTTGTTTGCGGTCGCCGCCGGACCGCAGGCGGCACGCGAGGCGCAGGTGGCGCAAGCCTTGGAGGAGGTGGAGTTGCAGGGTTTTGCGCATGCCGACCCCGCCACGTTATCGGGTGGTCAGCGCGCACGCGCTGCTTTGGCGCGCGCCTTGTTGTCGCAAGCGCAGGCTTTGATGCTCGATGAGCCTTTTGCCAAGCTGGATGTCGCGCTGCGCCAGCGTATGCGCGCGCTGGTATTTGGCGCGGTGGCGCGGCGCGGCATGGCTGCCATCGTGGTCACGCACGACCCGGCAGATATCGCTGATGCGCAGCGTGTCACTTACCTGGCTGCGCCCTGAGCCTGCTGTCATTACTTGCAGGGACAATGCCGCTATGTTGGATCGCTTTACTACCCGCCTGATACGCCCGGCTGTGCAAGCGCTGGCGCGTCCGCTGTTGCGCTGGGGTGTTTTGCCCAATCACATCACCTGGGCTGGTTTTGCCCTGGGTGTACTCGCCGCCGCCTGCGTGGCGTCGCAGGCCTGGCTGGCGGGCTTGGCGCTGCTGCTGTGCTCGCGTTTGTGCGATGCACTCGATGGCGCAGTCGCCCGCGCCAGTGAAAGCAGTACGGCGGTCGGGGGCTTTTTAGACATCGCGCTGGACTTTGTGTTTTATGCCCTGATGGTGTTGGCCTTTGCCTTGGCCGACCCGACACACAACGCATTGGCCGCAGCCGTCTTGCTCACTGCTTTTGTGGGTACTGGTAGCAGCTTTTTGGCCTTTGCCGCACTGGCAGCCCAGCGCGGCTTGCACAACCCGCAGTACCCTGAAAAATCTTTTTACTTTTTGGGCGGCCTAACCGAAGCGACCGAAACCCTGGCCGTCTTATGCGCCATGTGTCTCTGGCCTGCTTATTTCGCGCCGCTGGCCTACGGCTTTGCGGCCTTGTGTTTTATGACATGGCTGGGCCGTATTGCAGCCGGCGTGCGTTTGTTGACGGATGTGCCGAGCAGTCCACAGCAGCAGTCTGCGCATCCCACCACCTTGCCTGAAAACATGCGGCAGGACGCTGGTGTTTAGCTCGCGCATGCTTTGGCGCCTCGCGCTAGGGGCCTTGCTAGCGCTGGCGCTGCTTGGCGTCTTGCAAGGCGCAGAGTGGTTCAGTTTGGCGAACTTGCAAGCGCACTACCAGCACTTGCAAGCCTGGTACGCGCAAGCGCCCTGGACAGTGCGCAGCGCGTATTTTTTGCTCTACCTTTTGGTGGCCAGCGCCGCCATACCCGGCATTGTGGTTTTTACCTTGGCCGGTGGCGCGGTGCTGGGTTTTGGCTGGGCTTTGCTCCTGGTGTCTTTTGCCTCCAGCTTGGGCGCGACGCTGACCTTGCTGGTGGTGCGCCATGTGCTGGCCGACACCTTACCTGCTTACATGGGCCCGGGTATGACGCGGCGCTTGGGCCAAATGACACGGGGCTTGGAGCGGGAAGGGGTTTTTTATTTGCTCAGTATGCGCCTGATTCCCCTGGTGCCCTTTGGCGCTATCAATGTGCTCATGGGCCTAACGCGCATGCCGGCTTGGCGCTTTTATGTGTTTAGCCAATTGGGCATGTTGCCAACCACCATCATCTATCTGCAAGCGGGTAGCCAGCTGGCCGCCTTGCAATCGATCTCCGATGTATTGCAGCCTCAAGTGGCCGCCGTCTTGATTGCTTTGGCGCTGGCTTTGGCTTGCACACCCTGGCTCACGCGGCGCACGCTGGCGTGGCTGCGTCGCCGTGCGGTGGGTAGTCGCTGGACGCGCCCTTCGCGCTTTGATTACAACCTCATCGTCATCGGCGCAGGTGCTGGCGGTTTGGTCTCGGCGTATGTAGCCGCCCATGCGCAGGCGCGCGTGGCCTTGGTGGAAGCGGGTGAGATGGGAGGGGACTGCCTGAACCGTGGTTGCGTACCCAGTAAAGCCCTGATTCAAAGCGCCCGCGTTGCGCAGCAAGCGCGTCAAGCCCAGGGTTTTGGCGTGCAGACCGGGCCGGTGCAGGTGGACTTCGTTGCTGTCATGCAGCGCGTGCGCAGCATCATTGCTGCAATCGCCCCGCACGACAGCCCGGAGCGCTACCGCGCCATGGGGGTAGATGTGGTGCAGGCCTATGCCACCATCGTCGATCCCTGGACCGTGGAGCTGCGCCGTAGCGGCCAGGCGCCCGAACGCATCAGCGCACGCAGCATCATTGTGGCCACCGGGTCACAGCCCTTGGTACCCGCTATTGCGGGCCTGGAGCACAGCGGCTATGTGACTAGCGATACCTTGTGGGACGCTTTGGAGCAAGCAGGCGCCCTGCCTCGGCGTATCGCCATCATCGGTGGCGGACCGGTCGGTTGCGAACTGGCACAAGCGTTTGCGCGTCTGGGTGCGCAAGTCAGCCTGGTCGAAGCAGCGCCAGCCTTGTTGACGCGCGAGGACGCCGATGTCAGCGCCTTGGTGCAGACGGCATTGGGCGCCGATGGCGTGCGCGTGTTCACCGCGCACCAAGTGCTTCGCTGCGAGACTTTGCCTGCGCATGCCGGTGCCGACAAACTGCTGGTGCTGCGCCAACACACTAGGCTCCAAAGCGGAGCGTTCGATGCGACTGATGCACGCGCTGCGCCGGACGATGAGTTTGCCGTGCCCTACGATTTGCTGATCTGCGCGATAGGGCGCAAGCCAAATTTAAGCGGTTTTGGCCTGGAGGAATTGGGTATTGCCAGCGATACGCCCTTGCATACCGATGCCTATTTGCAAACCCTGATCCCTTCGATTTATGCCGCTGGTGATGTGGTGGGTCCTTACCCATTTACCCATGCCGCTGCACACCAGGCTTGGTATGCAGCGGTCAATGCCTTGCTCGAGGGTTGGGGCGCGCTGCGTCCGGACTACAGCGTGCTGCCCACGGCGGTGTATGTGGCGCCGCAAGTGGCGCGCGTGGGCCTGAACGAACAGCAGGCGCAGGCGCGCGGCCTGGCCTATGAAGTCACCCGTTTTGAGCTGGCCGGGCTAGACCGTGCGATCTGTGATGCAGCGCTTGGCGCAGTGCCACCCGGTTTTGTCAAAGTGCTCACCGTGCCCGGCCGCGATACCTTGCTGGGTATCAGCATCGTCGGCGAGCAAGCGGCCGAGTTGTTGGCGCCCTATGCCCTGGCCATGCGCCAGGGCCTGGGTTTGAAAGCGATATTGGCGACCATCCACACCTACCCGACGCTGAGTGAGTCGGCCAAGCATGTGGCGGGCCAATGGCAGCGCGCGCACCTGCCCGCAGCGGCGATGCCTTGGCTGGCGCGCTGGCACCGCTGGCGGCGCGGTTAGGCGCGCGGCGGCACAATCGGGCGCAATGCAAACACCTTCAGGCCCCATCTTGCGCGACCTGGTGCTGGTCGGCGGCGGGCATAGCCATGTGGCGGTACTCAAAGCCTTTGGCATGCAGGCCTTGCCGGGTTTGCGCATTACCTTGGTGTGCACCGATGCGCACACGCCGTATTCCGGCATGTTGCCCGGCTATGTGGCAGGGCACTATGCCTACGACGAAGTCCACTTGGACCTGGTGCGCCTTTGTGTTTATGCCGGCGCGCGTTTTATGCGGGCGCAAGTAGTGGGCATAGACCGCGAGGCACGGCAGGTCTTGTTGCAGGATCGCCCGCCTTTGGACTATGACGTGCTGGCCATCAACACCGGCTCCACGCCGCAACTGGCACAGGTGCAAGGCGCGGCGGACCACGCCATACCGGTCAAACCAATTGCGGCTTTTAACGCACGCTGGTTGCGATTGCTAGACAGCGTACGCGCCGGGCAGGGGCCTGGCCGTATTGCAGTGGTAGGCGCCGGCGCCGGCGGCGTGGAGCTGCTGCTGGCGATGCAATACCGCTTAGGCCATGAGTGCAAAGCGCTGGGCCTGCCAGTGCCGCAATTTTCTTTGTTCTCCGCGGCGCCTGAGATCTTGCCCACGCACAACGCAGGCGTGCGCGCGCGCTTTATGCGCACCTTGCAGGCGCGCGGCGTGCAAGTGCATTTGGGTGCGCGGGTGCAAGCGGTCAGCGCCAACGGTGTGCAATTGCTGCGTTCTGTGGCGGCTGCGCAGCAAGCAGCAAGTTCCAAACCGGACGTGCCATCGCGTTTAGCACCCGAACTGGAACAGGTGGACGCCGACGCAGTGTTCTGGGTCACGCAGGCAGCAGGCGGCAGTTGGCTGGCATCTACCGGTTTGGCGCTCGACGCCGATGGCTGCGTGCGTGTCAATGCATTTCTTCAAAGCGAGACCGACGCGCGCATTTTTGCCAGCGGCGATGTGGCCGCCTTTGCCCCGCGATCCTTGGAAAAAGCCGGTGTCTTTGCGGTGCGCATGGGCATGCCCTTGGCGCGCAATCTGCGCCATGCTTTGTGCGGATTGCCCTTCCAGCCTTACCGTCCCCAAAAATACTGGTTGGCGCTGATCAGTACCGGCGACCGCTATGCCGTGGCCTCGCGCGGCCTGCTTGGTTTTGCGGGTGCCTGGGTCTGGCGCTGGAAGGACCGCATAGACCGGCGCTTTATGCAGCGTTTTTCCGACTTGGGTATCGCCGCGATGGCACCTATTGCGGCAGATGCAGGCGCACAGGCACTAGCGTATTTTGCGGATATGGATGCGCAGGAGCGCGCGCAAGCGCAAGCGGCCCAGGCCATGCGTTGCGGCGGCTGTGCAGCCAAGGTGGGTGCCGGCGTGCTGGGCCGGGCCTTGGGCGGCTTGCAGCCTCTCGACAGCCCGGACGTGCTTATCGGCTTGTCGGCGCCCGACGACGCCGCGCTGGTGCGCATTCCAGCCGGCAAAGCGCAAGTGCAAACCGTGGATTTTTTCCGCGCATTTATCGACGACCCTTACCGCTTTGGTCAGATTGCCGCCAACCATGCGCTGGGCGATATTTTTGCCATGGGCGCCATGCCGCACACAGCTACGGCTATCGCCGTGGTGCCACCGGGGTTGGACCGGCAAGCCCAAAGCCTCTTGGCGCAGCTTATGGCCGGTGCGGTGCAGGTGCTCAATGCGGCCGGTTGCGCGCTGGTGGGCGGTCACAGCGGCGAGGGGCCGGAGTTGTCCCTGGGTTTTGCCCTCAATGGTCTGGTGGATATTGACGCACAGGGCCAGCCCGTGCAAGTGATGCGCAAAACCGGCGCACTGGCTGGTGACGCTTTGATACTGACCAAGCCTCTAGGCACCGGTACTTTATTTGCCGCCCATGCCCTGGGCCGTGCGCGCGGCCGTTGGGTAGAGGCAGCTCTGGATTGCATGGCCCAATCCAGCCAGGGCGCCGCGCAGACCCTGGCGCAGTTTGGTGCCCACGCGTGCACCGACGTTACCGGTTTTGGCTTGTTAGGCCATTTGGTGGAAATGCTGCAAAGCCAGCGCCTGGGGGCGCACTTGGAGATGGCGTCTTTGCCAGTGCTGGACGGCGCGCTGGCGTCAATGCAATCGGGTATTTTTAGTTCCTTGCACAGCAGCAACGCCCAGCAGGGCACGGCCATTGCCGGGTGGCCCCGGGAGCCCACCAAAGAAGCGAGCTCCCGCTGGAAAGCGAGCCCGAGCAGCCACTTTGGTTTAGCCTTAGTCGAGGATGCAGAGTTATCGGCTGCCCAAGTGCTGCGCCTGCACCGCGAGCTGCTGTTTGATCCGCAAACCGCCGGCGGCTTGCTGGCCAGCGTGCCCTGGGACCAGGCGCAGGCCTGTTTGCAGGCTTTACGGTCGCGGGGCTATACCCAGTGCGCGCTGATCGGGCGCGTAGGCGAAGTGGCGGATTTCCAAGCGCCCATCACGCTCGTGGAACAATAGGGCTATGAAGGAAGAATTACCGACACCCTCCGCAGACTCTGTGGTCACGGGTGAAGAAGCGATGGCCCTGGGCGCTCAGTTAGCCGCCAGGCCCTACCGCAGGCCCGAGCATTTAGTCTTGTGGGGTATGGGGCCCGCCCATATTCGTTTGCTCGAACATTTCAAGCAACAGCCCCTGGCGCATGTGCAGATCACGGTGCTGACCCAGCACACCCAGACCTTTGCACCGCGCAAACTGGCGCGCTACGTCGCCAACGATGTGCCCTTGGCCGAGTGCATGGTCGATTTTGAACCGCTCTTGCAGCAGGACAAAGTGCAATGGACGGGGCGCCAGGGCCGCAGCCTCAACGCGGTCTCGCGCAGCATCTTGCTCGATGACGGCCAGTCGCTGAGCTATGACCTGCTATCCATCAACAGCGGTCCGGTACCGCACCGCGAGGCCATCGAAGCGGCCATGCCCGGCGCGCGCGAGCATGGCCTGTTTGTGCCGCCGCTTGAAGGCTTTGCCAATGTGTGGCCCAAGGTCTGTGGCCTGGGCCGTACCCGTGCGCTGCGTATGGCGGTCATCGGCGCTGGCACCGAAGGCTTTGAACTGGCCTTGGCGGTGCGCCAGCGCATGCCCACTGCGGCAGTAACCTGGGTCATCGGCCCACAGCAAGAGGGCGTCAAAGGCTATGCCGAGGCCTTGCACCAGCGCATGCTGCAATTGCTGCGCGAACAGCGTGTCACCGTGCTGTACGAAACCGTGGCCTCACTCACGCGCGATGACGTGGTGCTCGCCAGTGGTGCCCGTCTGGCCTGTGATGTGCCGATTTTGGTTTTGGCCCGCGCTGTGCCGGCCTGGCTGAGCCCAAGCGGCTTGGCCGTGCAAGGCGATGGCATGGCCACCGACGCCTTCGAGCGCAGCAGCAGCCACCCCGAAGTCTTTCACGTCTGGCAGGACAGCGAAGTGCTGGCCAACAATGTGCATGCCATGATGCGGTCAGAGCCCGCCAAGCTGCGCGCCGCTCAGCCGCGCCGCTTGCAATTTTTATATGCTGGTGCCAGCCATGCGCTATTGGCTTGGGGCGGACACTACCTGCAAGGCCGCGCGGTGGCCTGGCTTAAGCAGTTCTTAAAATCCTAGCTCGCATTTTTCACCCTGGGAGGCACTCGATGGATTCAATGCAAACCCCGCTGCCGGAAGGTTTGGACATACCCCAGCGCAAAGTCGATGCGCTTTTGCAGCACTATGGCTTAAGCCATACGCACCCGGTCAACGAGGTGATTCATTTTGTGGCGATACCGGCCATCATGCTCAGCCTCAATGGCTTGCTGTTTGCGCTGCACCCCGCCTTGGTACTGGTCTTGATCGCAGGCAGCTTGGTCTATTACGCGCGCTTGTCCTGGCCATTTACGCTGTGCATGTTGCTGCTGTCTTCGGTGATGCTGGCCCTGGTGGACGCCATGAGCGTCGCCGGTATTTTGGTGCCAGCGAGCGTAGGGATTTTTGTGGCCGCCTGGATTTTTCAATTCATCGGCCACCATCTGGAGGGCAAAAAGCCCTCGTTCTTTGAAGATCTGCAATACCTGCTGGTCGGGCCCTTGTTTGTATTGAGCAAGGCCTTTGAGCGCCTGGGCGTGCGCTGGTAAGCAGGTGCTAGCTTCCACTGCGTGTGGGCCAAGGCCGGCATTTTTCGGTAAGCAGTTTTTGCGCAACCAAGAGTGGCAGCACCGATGGCACGGGTAGCCGTTGTAGGTGCGGGTTTTGTCGGGCTGTCATCGGCCTACTGGCTGATGCGCGACGGCCACCAGGTGAGTTTGTACGAGCCGCGTGGCGCAGCGGGCGGTGCCTCTTTTGGCAATGCCGGCACCTTTGCCAATTACGCCTGCATACCGGTTAACAACCCCTCGGTGTTCCGCGATCTGCCGCGCTATTTGTTTGCATCGCAAAGTCCCTTGCGGGTGCGTTGGTCGCATCTGCATACGCTGGCACCCTGGCTTGCGCGCTTTATGTGGGCCTCCACGCCTGCGCGCTATACCGCCACGGCAAGCGCCTTGTCGCATCTGCTGGCCCGCGCGCAAAGCGGCTACGACGCAATGTTGGCCGAGGCTGACCTGCAGCGTTTCGTCCGGCCACAAGAGTGCTTGTATTTGTATTCCAGCGCCACCGCTTTTCAAGGCGCGCGCGAGACCCTGGCATTGCGCCGCCGGCTTGGCGTGGAAGCGGATATTTTGGATGCGCAGGCCATCGCCCAGCTGGAGCCCCAGCTCAGTCCTATTTTTCATCGCGGCGCTTTATTCAAAGGCTCCTGGCATTTAAGCGACCCTTCGGCCTTCTTGCATGCCTTGCTGGCGTACCTGCAAACCAAAGGCCTGGTGGTGCACCCGCTCACTGTTACCGGTGTGCAAGCGGACGATCGGCAGGTACGCGTGCGCGGCCTGGACAATGACAGCGCCTACGACTACCTGGCCCTGTGCGCCGGCGTGCATTCCAAGGACTTGGCGGCGCAATGTGGCGACGATGTGCCCCTGCAAGCGGAGCGCGGTTACCACCTGATGTTTCCCGGCAGCACCCCTTTGATTTCCCGCCCCGTAGGTTGGGCAGAGCGCGGGTTTTACATGACCCCCATGGCGCAAGGCCTGCGCGTGGCGGGCACGGTGGAGTTGGCGGGCTTAGGCCAGGAAATGCACCCGGGCTTGCTCGATTTGCTGCACTTTGCCGCGCGCCGCGCCCTGCCGGCACTGGGTGTGCCGCAAGCGCCTTGGTTAGGTTTTCGGCCGACTTTGCCCGATGGACTGCCAGTGCTGGGGCGTTCGCGTAAAAGCGCGCGCGTGGTGTATGCCTTTGGTCATCAGCACATCGGGCTGACTTTGGGGGGCTTAAGCGGGAGTTTGGTAGCCGATATCGTGGGCGAGCGCCCTACCTCCCTGAACTTGGATGCTTTTGCCGCCCAAAGGTTTTGATGTCCTTTTTCCCGGGCACTTTTGTCGCTCATTTTTGTGTTCATTTGTGTCCTAAGCAGTCAGGCTCGGCAAAGTTCTGAGTACACTGTACACAAGCTAGCACAAAAAAGGATTCCTTATGTCCAGCACCATGACCATTCGCCTCGAAGACGGCATCAAGAACCGGCTTGATCAGCTCGCCAACGTCACCCAGCGCAGCAAATCCTTTTTGGCCAGCGAGGCCATTGCCGCCTATGTCGATACCAATGAATGGCAGCTTGGTGAGATTCAGGCCGCCCTCACGGAGGCCGAGGCGCGTGATTTCGCCACTGACCAAGACATGGCAGACCTGGCGGTGAAATGGAATGTCAGCTCCCATTAAATGGCTGCGTGCGGCGCGGCAAAACCTCGATGACGAGGCCACCTACATCGCGCAAGACGATGCTGCAGCAGCCAGCCGAGTCGTTGCGCGGGTGTTGGAAGCGGTCGCCCAACTCGCGGAGCAACCTGGTTTAGGTCGACCGGGCCGTGTGCCAGGCACCCGCGAATTAGTGGTGCTAAAAACGCGCTATCTTGTGCCCTATATTGTGCAGGGCGATCAGGTCACTATTTTGCGGGTATTTCACACCTCAAGGCGTTTACCAAAACGGTGGTGAACGCTGGGCGCATCTGGAGTTAACGCCGGTTACGCTATGGCCATGCAGAACAAGAACGCGCTCTCCACCAAACTGATCGCTATTGGCGCTGCATTGCTCTGTGTTGCCTTGCTGTCCATCGGCCTGACACTGCGGGTGACTTGGCAACTCGAAGGCGGCGCTGCGGCGGTGAACGAGGCCGGGCGCATGCGCATGCAGATGTGGCGACTCAACAGCACTGCGCAGTCAAACCATTCAGAACAAGCGGTCGCCCAACTGGTCGATGAATTTAGCAAAAGCCTTGCGCTTCTCAAGACCGGTGATCCAGGCAGACCGCTGTTCATGCCGGTCAACGATGAGGTGGACGCCCGCTTTCGTAGCGTGCAGGCGCACTGGGCAAGCAATCAGGGCATCTGGCTGGGAAGCGCTTCACCCGACATCGATCAGGCGCTGCTTGCGACTTCCCAGACCGTGGCTGCGGTTGACAGTTTGGTTACCGCTATCGAACAGCAGTTATCGCGCCTGACCGCCATTTTGAATCTGTTTCAGTTTTTCATGATGGCGCTGGCAATTGCTGGCGCAGTGGTCATGCTCTATACCGGCTACCAGTACGTTATCAATCCCCTGGGAAATTTGCAACGGGCTTTGCACAGTGTCCAAAATGGAAATTTCACCGCACGCATTGACGTGGATACGGATGATGAGTTTGGCCAAGTTGCCAGTGGCTTCAATGGAATGGCTTCTGAGCTGCAAGGCCTTTACGAAGGGCTGGAAACGCAGGTGAAGATCAAGACGCAACACATTGAGGCACAGCGGGCGCGGCTGGAATCCTTGTATGAAATTAGCGCTTTTTCTGCCAGTGCTGCAAGCATCGAAGAACTATCGCGTGGATTTGCCAAACGTGTGCGGGTGGTGGTAGGTGCTGATGCGGCGGTGATTCGTTGGTCAGATGAGGCCAATCAGCGCTACTTGATGCTGGCGTCCGATTGTTTCCCGCAGGACATGTTGGATTCGGAACGCAGTCTCTTAGCCGGTACCTGTGCCTGTGGGAATCTGAAATCGGATGCGCGAACCCGTGTCATCCCGATTCTTGAACACGGAGACTCGCCGTTACGTGCGTGCGAGCGTGCGGGTTTTGTGAACGTGGTCAGCGTTCCTGTGCGCTTGCAGCAGCGGGTGCTGGGGGAAATTGACCTGTTTTTTCGCAGCGATGTGCAACTGAGCCCGCAGGAGACGGATTTGCTCGATGCACTGGCCAGCCACTTAGCCAGCGGTTTGGAGAGTTTGCGTGCAGCCGCTTTGGAGCGCGAAGCGGCGGTGGGCGAGGAGCGCGCGCTATTGGCGCGTGAGCTGCACGACTCCATTGCCCAGTCTCTGTCATTTCTGAAAATTCAGGTTCAACTTCTGCGTACGGCGTCGCGCAACGCACAAGGCGAGAATATAAAAATCGCCTTGGATGAACTGGACACGGGGCTGCGGGAAAGCATCAATGACGTGCGTGAGTTGCTGGTGCACTTTCGCACCCGAACCAACACGGTAGACATTGAGGCGGCGCTGCAGGAGACCTTGCAAAAGTTCAAGCACCAGACGGGCTTGCCTGCGCAATTGCAGGTCAGCGGTGAGGGCTTGCCGCTGCCAGCCGACGTGCAGGTGCAGGTCTTACACGTCATCCAAGAGGCGCTCTCCAACGTGCGCAAGCATTCGCAGGCCAGCGGGGTTTTCCTGGAAGTGTTCAAGGGCGCTGCGTGGCGTTTTGAGGTGCGTGACGATGGCTGCGGCTTTAGCGCTAGGAGCGCGCAGGGGCAATCCACCCATGTCGGCATACAGATCATGCAGGAGCGCGCTGCCCGCATTGGCGCGACGGTGTTGGTGCATTCAGCGCCGGGGCAGGGTTGCCGTGTTGTTCTGTCCTTGCCAGCGCACCCCGTATCGGGTGTCAACAGCGGGGCCATGCATTTGGATGCCGTAGCGCTTGCCGCGCTGGAGCGTGCTGCCTGACCATTGCACCCGAAAATGCAAGCCATGCACCCCATCCAAATGCTGGTCATTGACGACCACACGCTGTTTCGCCGTGGCCTCATTTCGCTCTTGTCACAAGATGGCCGCTTCGCCATTGCGGGTCAGGCCGGTGACATGGGAGAAGCCTTGCGTTGCTGTCGCAAGGAGCGGCCCCAGGTGATCCTGCTGGACAACCATTTGCCGGGCGTGCGTGGAGTTGATGGCATTGGAGCGCTCAAGGACAGTTATCCGGGCGCCCGCATTTTGATGCTGACCGTGAGCGAGAGCGAGGCCGACCTGACCGCCGCCATGCTCGCCGGGGCGGACGGGTATCTGCTCAAAACAGTGGAGACCGAGCAGCTGTGCGACTCGATTGAAAAAGTACTCGGCGGTGAGTGTGTGATCAGCCCGGACATGATGACGAAATTCGTGGCTGCCTTTCGCGCCAAGGGCCCTGATCATGCAAGCGTGGCTACTGCGCTTGCCCTGGCGCCGAGCTTGCAGGACGCGGCGTTTGAATCACTTTCAGGCCGCGAACGCCAGATTCTGTGCATCATTGCGCGCGGCGACAGCAATAAGCTGATTGCGCGCGAGCTGGCGATTGCAGAGGCCACGGTCAAAGTGCATGTGCAGCACATCTTTCGTAAGCTCGCCCTCAGCTCCAGGGTGCAGGCGGCGCTATATGCTGCTGCACGCGGCATGGTTTGAGCCAGATCAAGCGTTAGTGGGTTTCTAAGCCCTCTACTACTTCAGAACTAGGGCAGCCACGGCTGCCCTAGTTCTTTGGAGTCCACGCACGCATTCTTTAGAAGGATATTCAACGCGCAGCGAAAGCCCGAAAGTCATGCCATCACAACAGGAGTGCGCATGCCTACCCAAATTCAGGACCCCAAAAGAGCCTGGTCGGTGCTGATTGTCAGCACGCTGGCCTTTACGGTCTGCTTCATGGTTTGGATGATGTTTGGCGTGATCGGTATTCCGATCAAGAAAATGCTCGATCTCAACGCCACCCAGTTCGGCCTGCTAACCGCTATGCCGGTTCTGACGGGTTCGCTGATTCGTGTACCGCTGGGCATCTGGACCGACCGGTATGGCGGTCGCATCGTGATGGCCTGCCTGATGGCGGCCACCGTGCCTGCCATCTGGATGATGGGCTATGCCACCGCCTACTGGCACTTTCTCACCATAGGCCTTTTCGTTGGTTTGGCCGGCGGTTCTTTTTCGGTGGGAACGCCTTATGTGGCACGCTGGTTCCCCAAGAGCCGCCAGGGTATGGCTATGGGTGTTTATGGCGCCGGTAACTCGGGCGCGGCAGTCAATAAATTTTTGGCACCGGTGTTGTTGGTGGCCTTTGGCTGGGCCGCAGTGCCCCATGTTTACGCCGCCATCATGCTGGGAACCTTGGTACTGTTTTGGATGTTCAGCCATACCGATCCAAGCCACCAGGTGGCGAGCAATGTCAAGTTCATGGACCAGTTGAAGGCCTTGAAGGACCCCAAAGTCATCAAGTACTGCCAGTACTACAGCATTGTGTTTGGCGGCTATGTGGCCATGTCTTTGTGGATGGTGCAGTACTACGTGGGCGAATTCGGTCTGGACATCCGCCTGGCCGCGCTGCTGGCCGCCTGCTTTTCGCTGCCCGGGGGCGTGTTACGCGCCTTTGGAGGCATTCTTTCGGACAAATACGGCGCCCACGCGGTGACATGGTGGGTGCTATGGGTGAGCTGGATCTGCTTGTTCCTCTTGTCTTACCCGCAGACCGACTTCACGGTGATGACGGTGACCGGTCCCGCCACGTTTCACATCGGGCTGAATGTGTATTTTTTTACGGGTCTGATGTTTGTCCTGGGTATTGCCTGGGCCTTTGGCAAGGCCAGCGTCTTCAAGTACATCAGCGATGACTACACCGACAACATCGGAACCATCAGCGGCATCGTAGGCCTGGCCGGCGGTCTGGGCGGCTTTGTGCTACCCGTCCTGTTTGGTGCGCTGATGGACCTCACCGGCGTGCGCTCCAGCGCTTTCATGCTGATGTACGGCGTGGTCTGGGTCTCGCTGATCTGGATGTATTGGACCGAGGTGCGCAGCCGCCCGGTCATGGGCCAGCATGCCGGCGCACTTCCATCGCAGGTCTGAATCTCTTTTCACCGAAAGCAAGCAATGAACACCAAGACACAAAGCGGCGCCGATCTTGCCGACTGGCGTCCGGAAGACGAACAGTTCTGGGAGACAACCGGCAAAAAAATTGCCTACCGCAACCTTTGGATTTCCGTGCCTGCGCTTTTGTGCGGCTTCGCCATCTGGGGCATGTGGGGCATCATCACGGTGCAGATGCTCAACCTGGGCTTCCCCTTCACCCAGGCGGAGTTGTTCTCGCTCACAGCTATAGCGGGCCTGGCCGGCGCCACCATGCGCATCCCAGCGTCTTTTCTGATTCGCGTGGCCGGCGGCCGCAACACCATCTTTTTGACCACTGCCATGCTGCTAGCCCCCGCCATGGGCACCGGCATCGTGTTGCAGCACCCCGAGTGGCCGCTCTGGACCTTCCAGTTGATGGCGCTGTGGTCGGGGGTGGGTGGGGGCAACTTCGCCAGCTCTATGTCCAACATCAGCACCTTCTTTCCTAAACGCTTACAGGGCACGGCGCTGGGCTTGAATGCGGGTTTGGGAAACTTTGGTGTCACCACCATGCAAATTGTGATTCCGCTGGTGATGACCCTGAGCATTTTCGGCGGCATGGGCGGTGAGGCCATGGTACTGGTCAAAGACAGCGGCTGGATTTTGGGCAAGATTGTGGCGGGCACTCCCACCTGGATTCAGAACGCCGGCTTTGCCTGGTTGCTGTCGCTGATTCCCTTATCGGTCTTGGCTTGGTATGGGATGAACAACCTGAACACGGTGACACCGGAAAGCGGCGGCACACTTGCGGCCTTCCTGAAAATCATCTGGCTCTACACCCTGTCTTTTGTGCCTGCCGGTCTGGGCCTGTACCTGTACCTGCCAGCGCCCACGGGGCTGGGAATTCTGAACATGTGGATTGCCATGCCTTTGATTGTGTTCAGCACGCTGATGGTGATGAAGCTAGCCGCCATTGGCGCGATGAAGGACAACATCGCTAAGCAGTTCGCGATATTTCGCAACAAACACACCTGGTCGCTTACGCTGCTGTACATCGTCACCTTCGGTTCCTTCATTGGTTTTTCGATGGCGCTGCCGCTTTCCATCACGGTGATCTTTGGCATCAGCCATGTGCCCGATGCCGCTGGCATCATGCAGCACACCCTGAAGAATCCTAACGCCCCTTCGGCCTTGACCTATGCCTGGATTGGCCCATTTGTGGGTGCCTTGGTGCGCCCTATCGGTGGCTGGATTTCCGACAAGATTGGCGGCTCCATCGTGACGCAGGCGATCTCGGCCGTGATGGTTCTGGCCTCGGTGGCGGTCGGCTATGTGATGTTGCTGGCCTATGGCTCGGCCACACCCGAGCAGTATTTCACCCCCTTTATGGCGCTGTTCATTTTGCTGTTCACTGCCAGCGGTATCGGCAACGGTTCCACCTTCCGCACCATCGGCGTGATTTTTGACCGCACGCAGGCAGGGCCGGTATTGGGTTGGACTTCGGCCATCGCCGCCTACGGTGCCTTCATTGCGCCGGTGGTGATTGGTGCGCAGATCAAGGCCGGTACGCCGCAGATGGCGATGTACGGATTTGCATGTTTTTACGCCCTATGTCTGGTGTTGAACTGGTGGTTTTATCTGCGCCCGGGTGCAGAGATAAAGAACCCCTGACTACACCAGCAAACCAGCACAACACTTTCAAAACGGAGTAAGCAATGAGCCATTTTCTGGATCGTCTGAGTCACTTTCGGGCACCAAAGGAGAGTTTTTCTGACGGCCACGGCCGCACCACGGGTGAGGACCGCACCTGGGAAGATGCCTACCGCGACCGCTGGGCACACGACAAAGTCGTGCGCAGCACCCACGGCGTCAATTGCACGGGTTCCTGCTCGTGGAAGATCTACGTCAAGGGCGGCATTGTCACCTGGGAAACCCAGCAGACCGACTACCCGCGTACGCGTGCCGACTTGCCCAACCATGAGCCGCGTGGTTGCGCCCGCGGTGCCTCCTACTCCTGGTATTTATACAGCGCCAATCGCGTCAAATACCCCATGATTCGCGCTCGCCTGCTGACACAGTGGCGTGCAGCTTTGGCGCTTGATCAAGACCCGGTCAAGGCCTGGGCTGCGATGGTGGAAAACGACAGCGCCCGCAGCCAGTGGGTCAAGCAACGCGGCCTCGGCGGCTTTGTGCGCAGCAGCTGGGACGAGGTCAACCAGCTCATCGCTGCAGCCAACGTCTACACCGCCAAGAAGTGGGGCCCGGACCGGGTGATCGGCTTCTCGCCCATCCCCGCTATGTCCATGGTCAGCTATGCCGCAGGCAGCCGCTACCTCTCCCTGATTGGTGGCGTGTGCATGAGCTTTTACGACTGGTATTGCGATCTGCCGCCCGCTAGCCCGCAAGTCTGGGGAGAGCAGACCGACGTGCCTGAATCAGCCGATTGGTACAACGCCAACTTCATCATCGCCTGGGGCTCTAACGTGCCACAAACGCGTACGCCCGATGCCCATTTCCTGACCGAGGTGCGCTACAAGGGCTGCAAGACCGTAGCCATCACGCCCGACTATGCGGAGGTCAGCAAGCTGGCCGATCTGTGGATGCACCCCAAGCAAGGCACGGATGCGGCCGTGGCCATGGCCATGGGCCATGTGATCCTGAAAGAGTTCTATTTCGACAAGCGCAGTGCTTACTTTGATGACTACGTGCGCCGCTATACCGACATGCCCAACCTGGTGCAATTGGAAGAGCGCAAGCTGCCCGACGGTCGCACGGTGCTCGTGCCCGGCGCCTACCTGCGCGCCAGCGACTTCAACGGCAAGCTCGGCCAGGCCAACAACCCCGAGTGGAAGACCCTGGCGATTGACCAGAGCGACAAGATCGTGGTGCCCAACGGCAGCATCGGTTTCCGTTGGGGCGCAGAAGGCCGCGCCGACGTTGGTAAATGGAATTTGGAAGACAAGGAAGCGCGCAACGATTCCGAAGTCAAACTCAAGCTCAGTTTGATGGAAGCGTCCACTGGCGGTGTGGCCGCCGACTACGAAATCGGTGAAGTGGGCTTCCCGTATTTCGGCGGCATTGACACGCCCAACTTCAACGCCAACAAACAGGGTGCAGCGGTGGACGACATCCTGGTGCGCAAGGTGCCGGTGCGTCGCATCAAGCTGGGCAAAGCCGGCCAAGAGCGTACGGCGCTGATCGCCACCGTGTTCGACTTGACAGTGGCCAACTACGGTGTGGCCCGTGGTATCCCCGGTGAAAACGCCGCTCTCAGTTTTGATGAAGATACGCCTTACACCCCCGCCTGGCAGGAAAAGATCACCGGCGTCAAGCGCGACCAGATCATTGCCGTGGCACGCCAGTTTGCCGACAACGCAGACAAGACCCAAGGCAAGTCCATGGTCATCATCGGTGCGGCGATGAACCACTGGTACCACAGCGACATGAACTACCGCGGCATCATCAATATGTTGATGATGTGCGGCTGTATCGGTAAGAGCGGCGGCGGCTGGGCCCACTACGTGGGACAAGAAAAACTGCGCCCGCAAACCGGCTGGACCGCGCTGGCCTTCGCGCTGGACTGGGTGCGCCCGCCCCGGCAAATGAACAGCACCAGTTTCTTTTACGCGCACACCGATCAGTGGCGCTACGAAAAGCTAGGTGTGGAGGAAATTCTTTCGCCTTTGGCCGACAAGAGCAAATATGGCGGCAGCTTGATCGACTACAACGTGCGCGCCGAGCGCATGGGCTGGTTGCCCAGTGCGCCGCAGCTGCAGACCAATCCCTTCCAGGTGGTACGCGATGCAACGGCGGCCGGCATGGACCCCAAGGACTATGTGGTGAATTCGCTGAAGGACGGCAGCCTGAAGATGAGCTGCGAGGACCCGGACCATCCCGCCAACTGGCCGCGCAATATGTTTGTCTGGCGCTCCAATCTGCTGGGTTCGTCTGGCAAGGGGCATGAATACTTCATGAAGCATTTGCTGGGCACCACCCACGGCGTGCAGGGCAAAGACCTCGGACAAGACGATGCCAAGCCGGCCGAGGTGCAGTGGCATGACAAGGCGCCCGAAGGCAAGCTCGACCTCTTGGTCACGCTGGACTTTCGCATGAGCACCACTTGCCTGTATTCCGATATCGTGTTGCCCACGGCCACCTGGTACGAAAAGAATGATCTCAATACCAGCGACATGCATCCCTTTATCCACCCGCTGTCCACTGCGGTGGACCCGGCATGGCAATCCAGGAGTGACTGGGACATTTACAAGGGATTTGCCCAGGCCTATAGCAAGGTCTGCGTCGGTCACCTGGGTGTGGAAAAGGAAGTGGTGTTGACCCCGCTGATGCACGACACCCCGGCAGAGCTGGCCCAGCCCTTTGACGTGAAAGATTGGAAACGTGGCGAGTGCGAGCTGATTCCAGGCAAGACGGCTCCCCAGATTGCGGTGATCGAGCGCGATTACCCCAACATCTTTAAGCGCTTCACCGCGCTGGGCCCGCTGATGGACAAGGTGGGCAATGGCGGCAAGGGCATTGGCTGGGACACCAAGACCGAGGTGCAGCAACTGGCCGAACTCAACGGGAAAGTGCATGCAGAAGGTGTCACCAAGGGCATGCCCAAAATCGAGAGCGACATTGACGCCTGCGAAGTGGTGCTGCAACTTGCCCCCGAGACCAACGGCCATGTGGCTGTGAAAGCATGGCAGGCGCTGGGCAAGATCACCGGACGCGACCACACCCATTTAGCCATCCACCGCGAAGACGAAAAAATCCGCTTTCGCGATATCCAGGCGCAACCGCGCAAGATTATCTCCAGCCCGACGTGGAGCGGTATTGAATCCGAGACCGTGAGCTACAACGCCGGCTACACCAATGTGCATGAGCTGATCCCATGGCGCACCCTGACCGGCCGCCAGCACTTCTATTTGGATCACCCTTGGATGATCGCTTTCGGGGAAGGCCTGAGCAGTTACCGCCCGCCGGTAGACCTGAAGGCGGTGGCCGGCATCATGGACAGGAAGCCCAATGGCAACAAGGAAATTTCCTTGAACTTCATCACGCCGCACCAGAAGTGGGGTATCCACAGCACCTATACCGACAACCTGATGATGCTCACCCTCAATCGCGGTGGCCCGGTGATCTGGCTCAGTGAAGACGACGCCAAAGTAGCCGGCATTGAGGACAACGACTGGGTTGAGCTATTCAACATCAATGGTGCTATTGCCGCCCGTGCCGTGGTCAGCCAGCGGGTGAATCCGGGCATGGTGATGATGTACCACGCGCAGGAAAAAATTATCAACACGCCCGGTGCGGAGATCACCGGTACGCGCGGCGGTATTCACAACTCGGTGACCCGCATCGTGACCAAGCCCACGCACATGATTGGTGGCTACGCGCAGTTCAGCTATGGCTTTAACTACTACGGAACCATCGGTACCAATCGCGATGAATTTGTGGTGGTGCGCAAGATGCGCAAGGTCGACTGGCTCGACGGTGAAGCGGCCCCGACCATCCAGGCATAAGCACCAAGGAGAAACACAATGAAAATACGCGCCCAAATCGCCATGGTGCTGAATCTGGACAAGTGCATTGGTTGCCACACCTGTTCGGTCACCTGCAAAAACGTCTGGACGTCTCGGCCCGGCATGGAATACGCCTGGTTCAACAACGTGGAAACCAAGCCCGGCATCGGCTACCCCAAAGAATGGGAAAACCAGGACAAGTGGAACGGAGGTTGGGTTCGCAAGGCCGATGGCTCTATCGAGCCCAAGCAAGGCGGCAAGTGGAAGCTGTTGATGCGCCTCTTCTCCAACCCCAATATGCCGCAGATTGACGACTACTACGAGCCCTACACCTTCGACTACGAGCACCTGCAGTCCGCACCCGAGGTCAAGCACGCACCAACGGCGCGTCCGCGCAGCCTGATCACCGGTAAACGCATGGAGAAAATCGTCTGGGGCCCGAACTGGGAAGAGATTTTGGGCGGTGAATTCAGCAAGCGCAGCAAGGACGCGAATCTGGCAAATTTTGACCAAGTGCAAAAGGACATGGTCGGCCAGTTTGAAAACACCTTCATGATGTATTTGCCGCGCCTGTGCGAGCATTGCCTCAACCCAGCCTGCGTGGCCAGCTGCCCAAGTGGATCGATCTACAAACGCGAGGACGACGGCATTGTCTTGATCGACCAGGACAAGTGCCGTGGCTGGCGCATGTGCGTCTC
>JBBAPX010000015.1:0-68619 GCA_040400575.1 Rhodoferax sp. | reverse complement strand
GATACCGAAAAGCGCGGCACCGAAGTGCACTTTTTGCCCGACACCGACATCTTCAAAGAAAACAATGTTTTCCACTATGAAATTTTGAGCAAGCGTTTGCGCGAGCTGAGCTTTTTGAACAACGGCGTGCGCATCCGCTTAAAGGACGAGCGCACCGGAAAAGAAGACGACTTTTCGGGCGCGGGTGGCGTCAAGGGCTTTGTGAATTTCATCAACAAAGGCAAGAGCGTTCTCAACCCCAATATCTTCCATGCTACCGGCGACCGCCAAAGCGATCAAAACACCAACATCGGTGTCGAGGTGGCCATGCAGTGGAACAGCGGCTACAACGAGCAAGTGCTCTGCTTTACCAACAACATCCCCCAGCGCGACGGCGGCACCCACCTGACCGGCCTGCGCGCGGCCATGACACGTGTGATTAACAAATACATTGACGAATCCGAGCTGGCCAAAAAAGCCAAAGTGGAAGTGACCGGCGACGACATGCGCGAAGGCCTGTGCTGCGTGCTATCGGTGAAAGTGCCCGAGCCCAAATTTAGCAGCCAAACCAAAGACAAGCTGGTCTCCAGCGAAGTGCGCGGCCCGGTGGAAGATATCGTCAGCAAACTGTTGGCCGACTACCTGCAAGAGCGGCCCAACGATGCCAAGATCATCGTTGGCAAAATCATCGAAGCGGCGCGTGCCCGCGAAGCCGCCCGCAAAGCCCGTGACATGACGCGACGCAAGGGCGTGCTCGACGGCATGGGCCTGCCCGGAAAATTGGCCGACTGCCAGGAAAAAGACCCCGCCATGTGCGAGATCTACATCGTCGAGGGTGATTCCGCCGGGGGCAGCGCCAAGCAAGGACGCGACCGTAAATTCCAAGCTATCCTGCCCTTGCGCGGCAAGATTCTGAACGTGGAAAAAGCGCGTTACGAAAAGCTGCTGACCAGTAATGAAATTTTGACGCTGATCACCGCCCTGGGTACCGGCATCGGCAAAGCTGGTGGCACCACCGGCAACGACGACTTTAACGTCGCCAAACTGCGCTACCACCGCATCATCATCATGACCGATGCCGACGTGGACGGCGCGCACATCCGCACCTTGCTACTCACCTTCTTCTACCGCCAAATGCCCGAGTTGGTGGAGCGTGGGCATATCTACATCGCGCAACCACCGCTCTACAAAGTCAAGGCCGGTAAAGAAGAGTTGTACCTGAAAGACGCTTCGGCACTCGACAGCTTTTTGATGCGCATTGCGCTCATCAACGCCTCGGTATTTACCGGCGGCCCCAACGGCACCACGCTGCAAGGCGACACCCTGGCCGAATTGGCGCGCAAGCACCAGGTGGCGCAAAGCGTGATCGCGCGCCTGCAAAACTTCATGGACGCCGAAGCCCTGCGCGCCGTAGCCGATGGCGTGGCGCTGAACTTAGACACCGTGGCCGACGCCGAGCTATCCGCCGCAGCCCTGCAAGCGCGCCTGCCCGATGCCGAAGTCGCTGGCGAGTTTGACGTCCGCAGCGACAAACCCATTTTGCGCATCAGCCGCCGCCACCACGGCAACGTCAAAAGCAGCGTGCTCACGCAAGACTTTGTGCACGGTGCCGACTACGGCGCGCTGGCCGAAGCGGCCAGCACCTTCAAAGACCTGCTGTCCGAAGGCGCCCGCGTGATGCGCGGCGAGGGCGAGCGGGCCAAGGAAGAAAAAGTGAGCGATTTCCGCCAAGCCATGGCCTGGCTGATTGCCCAGGCCGAAAACGGCACGGCGCGCCAGCGCTACAAAGGCCTGGGCGAAATGAACCCCGCGCAACTCTGGGAAACCACCATGGACCCCACCGTGCGCCGCTTGCTCAAAGTGCAAATCGACGACGCCATCGAAGCCGACCGCGTGTTTACGATGCTCATGGGCGACGAGGTGGAACCGCGCCGCGAGTTCATCGAAGCCAATGCGCTGCGGGCGGGGAACATCGATATTTGAGCGCTTGATTGCGTTTCAAATTTTCTTGCGCTTGTAAGGAAAAAAGGCCCGGTTTACCGAGCCTCTTTTTGTTTTGAATCGATGGTGGTGTTTGAAGTCACTTGCCAACTAGCAGATGGCACGCGGGACAGCGTGGTACCCGGCTCCGTTCGTCTCCCCCGCCCTGCGGACGCCTCCTTTACCTCACTACGCCGGGCGCCACGCCGTCCCGCTGAAGCGCTGGTGACTGCAGGCCCATACTGTGAATACAGTTACTTCGAAAAAGTGCGCTGCCGCAAAATTTTCCAAGGCTCGGAATTTAGAAGATGTCTTTGAATCCCTTACCCACCAAAGACCTCGGTGCGGCTGGACTTGGGGCGTATGGCATAGCGAAGTAAAGGGGGAGCCCGTAGGGCGGAGGACATGAGCGGAGCCATGTGCCCCAAGTCCAGCCGCGTACAAATGCCCCAGTGCAATAACTTGCGCCAAAATTCCTTAAAGCGTTTTAAGGCAGTTTCCCACCCAGCCCTTCCCAGCTAGGTTTCACCGCCGCAATATGCCGCGCCTTCACATGCCCGAAGCCGCGAATTTCTTCAGGCAGTTTGGCAAAGCGCAGGGCAATGGGTAGGGTGGTTGACGGCCAAAGCTCCTATCAAAAGCGCAGTAACACAGGCCCTTGAGCTGACAACAGACAGCCTGCTTCCCCTGTAATTCTTTAAACAAAAAGACACCACCGCCGTCTTTGGCGAGTCGCCGCCTTGTGGCTGTACGTTGGTAAGGCTAGCGGGATGCAGGTAAGGTAGCGGCTATTGTGGTGCTTGCAACTGCAGGCGCATAAAGTCAGCCGGAGATTGAATGGCGATGCCTTTGTAGGGGTGCAGCACTTTCAGGTCGTCGTCGCCGGTAACGATCGCAATGGCATTGGCATCAATGGCCAGGGAAAGAAACTTGTTGTCCTTCGGGTCACGGCAATCCGAGACGGTGCTGGTGCTTTGAACAACTTCTACCTTACTGGCCAATTCCGCCAGAATGCGCAAGCGGGCGCCTAAAGGCATAATTTTTTCAAACACATCGCGCTGAAAAACCGATGCCAGCTCATCCCAAGTGGTTTGACTAAAGACGAGCTGGTACTCATTAAGCGCGTAAAGCAATAGGCTGCGAATGGCCTCCCCTTTGAACAAGACCCCACTGATGATGACGTTGGTGTCAAGAATGAGGCGCGGCTTAGGCTCTGTTCTCATGCACGATAGTCATTACTTTTTCTTGTGTCAAATCTTGAGGCTCAAGGCTAGCATCGAGTTGCTCTAGGACTTTCCCGAACGCATCGCCTGCACGCTCTTGCGTCTCACGGTTGAGCTGACCGTGCAGCAGCAGCATTCGGCCAATCAGGATGCTGGGGTCAGGTGCACGAACATGGCGATCTGACAAAGCCCAAAACAATGGGCGCCCATGGCGGGTCACGCAGACAAGATCGTCGTGTACGGATTCGAGGAATTCTCCATACCGACTTTGCACCTCACGCGATGTCACGGTTTGCATGTTTATGTTCCTTCAGGGCAGTACTATTGTATGAATAATATATATTGTATATACAAATTCATGTGCCAATTACGCTCCCAAGAGCGCCCAAGCTGCATGCGTGCGAGCCCTTTAAGGTAACTTCCCCCCCAGCCCTTCCCAGCTAGGTTTTACCGCCGCAATATGCCGCGCCTTCACATGCCCGAAGCCGCGAATTTCTTCAGGCAGTTTGGCAAAGCGCAGGGCGTCGGGCAGGGTGGCGGGGTTTAGTTGCGTCAGCATGCGCTCCAAGGTCTGCATGTAGTTGCGCACCAGGGCGCGTTCGCCTTGGCGCTCTTCGCTGTAGCCAAAAACATCCAGCGCTGTGCCGCGCAAGACCTTGAGTGGCGCGAGCAGGCGAAAGCCCAGCCCAATCCATGGGCCAAAGCGCTGCTTGATGAGGCGGCCTTTTTCATCTTTCTTCGCCAAGAGTGGCGGCGCCAGGTGGTAGTGGACTTGGTAGTCGCCTTCAAACATCGCTGTGATTTTTTCGCGAAACGCTGGGTCGCTATGCAGCCGCGCCACTTCGTATTCGTCTTTGTAGGCCATTAGCTTGAAAAGATAGCGCGCCACGGCGCTGCTCAGCGGTAAATCTTTGGCATCGGCCTGGCCCCCTAGCGCGCTTTCGACGCTGCGTACCTTGGCCACAAAGTCCCGATAGTTTTGTGCGTAGGCGGCGTTTTGGTAGTCGGTCAAAAAAGTAGCGCGGTGCTCTATCAGCGCATCGAGCGAGGTGGGCGCTTGCTTCCGCACCAGTTGCACGGTTTGCGCGGGTAGCAAGCTGCGCTGCACCGCCGCTGGGTCGTGCGCTGCGAGGCGGCCCCAGTGGAAGGCGGCTTGGTTTTTTTCTACCGCTACGGCATTAAGCGACATGGCTTGCAAGAGCGCATCTTGGCCCAGCGGTATCCAGCCCTTTTGCCAGGCATAGCCCAACAGCACCGGGTTGGTAAAAATACTGTCGCCCAGCAATTCGGTGGCGATGGCTTCGGCGTCCACGCAGCCTAGTGATTGCGGGTCTTGCAAGGTGGCACCAATGGCGGCAATGCAGGCCTCGCCGGG
Organism: Rhodoferax sp.; assembly: GCA_040400575.1. Classification (GTDB taxonomy): domain Bacteria; phylum Pseudomonadota; class Gammaproteobacteria; order Burkholderiales; family Burkholderiaceae_C; genus Allorhodoferax. The sequence goes on along the minus strand of JBBAPX010000015.1, from coordinate 64,062 downwards.
GTTGCTCCAGTTGGCGTTTTGCACAAACGCAGCGGTGGGTTGGCTATGGCTGTTGAGCACCACGCGGCTGCGCCCGGCGCGCAGGCGCATACTGGTTTCTTTGCCTGCGGTGACGATGGGGTCGCAGCCGATTACCAAATCCGCGCAGGCCATGCCCACGCGGGTGGTGCGTATGGCGTCTTGGCTGTGGCTGATTAGCACATGGCTCCAGGTGGCGCCCCCTTTTTGCGCCAGGCCACCGGCGTCTTGCGTGACGATGCCCTTGCCTTCGATGTGGGCCGCCACACCCAATAGTTGGCCGATGGTAATCACGCCGGTGCCGCCCACGCCCGCGACCACCAGGCCCCAGACGCCGTCATGCGCTTCTTGCAAATTGAACACTGCAGGTTCGGGCAAACCGGCAGCCGGACCGCTGCCAGCGGACTGCGCAGAACTCTGCTTTTTGCGTAATTTGCCACCCTCCACGGTGACAAAGCTAGGGCAAAAACCTTTAACGCAAGAAATGTCTTTGTTGCACGTACTTTGATTGATACGCCGCTTGCGGCCCAGTTCGGTTTCTAGCGGCTCGACGCTCACGCAATTGCTTTGCACGCCGCAGTCGCCGCAGCCTTCGCAGACCAACTCGTTAATCACCACACGCGTGGCCGGGTCCACCATGGTGCCGCGCTTGCGGCGGCGGCGCTTTTCGGTGGCGCAGGTTTGGTCGTAAATGATGACGGTGGTGCCTTTAATCTCGCGCATCACGCGCTGCACCGCATCCAGGCTGTCGCGGTGCTCCACCGCCACGCCTTCGGGAAGGCCTTTGACGCCATCGTATTTTTCGGGCTCGTCGGTTACCACCACAATGCGCTGCGCACCTTCGGCGCGCATGCTTTGCGCGATCTGGATCACGCTGTGGCCCTCCGCCCGCTCGCCCACTTGCTGGCCGCCGGTCATGGCCACGGCGTCGTTGTACAAAATTTTGTAGGTGATGTTCACGCCTGCCGCAATCGACTGGCGCACCGCCAGCAGACCGCTATGGAAGTAGGTGCCGTCGCCCAGGTTGGCAAAAATATGGGTGTCGTTCACAAAGGGCTGCTGCCCGACCCAAGGGACGCCTTCGCCGCCCATTTGGGTAAAGCCGGTGGTGGAGCGGTCCATCCACAAGGTCATAAAGTGACAACCAATACCGGCCATGGCGCGCGAGCCTTCGGGCACGCGGGTGGAGGTGTTGTGCGGGCAGCCCGAGCAGAACCAGGGCTGGCGCTCGGCCAGCGGCGCGCCCAAGGCCAGCGCCTGCATAGACTTTTCTTTCGCGTCCAAAATCGCCAATTGCGCATCCATGCGGGCTTGCACATCGGCGTCCACGCCCAGCGCGCTAAGGCGTTGCGCAATCGCGCGGGCAATCATGGCGGGCGACAAATCCGCGTTGGCGCGCAGCAAGCGGTTGGCCGAGGGCTCCGGGCCCGACCATTCGCCGCCTATGCCGTAGGGGCTGGCCGCGTCATCGGACACGGTGAACTTACCCACCACGCGCGGGCGCATATCGGCGCGCCAGTGGTAGAGCTCTTCTTTGAGTTGGTATTCAATAACCTGGCGCTTTTCTTCGACCACCAAAATCTCTTGCAAGCCGCTGGCAAATTCGCGCGTCAGCTGCGCCTCTAGCGGCCAGACCACTGCCACTTTGTGCAGGCGTATGCCGACGCGGCGGCAAGTAGCATCGTCCAGGCCCAAGTCGAGTAACGCTTGGCGCGTGTCGTTATAAGCCTTGCCGCTGGCCATCAGGCCGAAGCGGTCGTTCGGGCCTTCGATCACATTGTGGTTCAGCCGGTTGGCACGCACATAGGCCAGGGCTGCATACCATTTGGTATCAAAAAGGCGCGCCTCCTGGTCCAGCGCGCCATCGGGCCAACGGATGTGTACGCCGCCTGCGGGCATCACAAAATCGGTGGGCATCACAATCTTCACCCGCTGCGGGTCCACATCCACCGCGGCACTGGATTCGACGATTTCCTGAATCGTTTTCATGCCCGCCCAGATGCCGGCGTAGCGGCTCATCGCAAACGCATGTACGCCCAAATCCAAAATGTCTTGCACGCTGGCCGGGAAAAACACTGGCGTGCCGCAAGCCTTAAAAATATGGTCGCTCTGGTGCGCTGCCGTTGAGCTTTTGGACACATGGTCGTCACCGGCCACGGCGATCACGCCGCCCCAGGGCGTGGTGCCGGCCATATTGGCGTGCTTGAACACATCCGAGCAACGGTCCACGCCCGGGCCTTTGCCATACCAAATGCCAAACACGCCGTCGTATTGATTGCTACCCGGCGGCGCAAAGCCCAGTTGTTGCGTGCCCCACAAAGCGGTAGCGGCCAGCTCTTCATTGACGCCGGGCTGGAAATGCACATGGTGCTCCAGCAAGCGTTTTTTTTCTTTGGCCAGCGACTGGTCGTAGCTGCCTAAAGGCGAGCCACGGTAGCCGCTGATCAAGCCCGCGGTGTTCTTACCCGCTGCCAGATCGCGTACGCGCTGCATCATGGGCAGGCGCACCAGAGCGTGGACGCCGCTCATAAAAGCCTGGCCGGCAGCTTGGGTGTATTTGTCGTCCAGCGTGACGGATGCGGCACGCAGCTGGTCGGGATGCAGGGGGGCGTTCATGGGTAAGGACTCCTGGGTAGTAGAGCCGCTTTGTGGGTAGCAGTTGGTGCAGCTGGCTCTGGGTAAGTGGGCTGCGCTCGGGTGTGCAGTGTAGTCAAACTAAAAGCAAGTGTGTATCGCGCCGCTGATGAACCCGTCGTCCTCGACCAGCGGCATCCAACGCCATTTATCGAGGGTGGTGCAAGGGTGCGACAAGCCCAGCGCCACGCGGTCGCCCACCACCGGCACAGCTCCCGCAGGGTCAAAGCGCATAAAGGCGTGTTGGTCGTTCAGGGCGCTGATGTGCCAGTTGGGGGGCGCTGCTTGCGCATCTCGCAAATTGCGCACCTGCGCGCTGGCGTGCCATTGCACTGTGGGCAGGGCGATGTCATACGAGATGTCGCGCTTGCCGCAGCTCAGCAGCGCCAGCCCAGGCTCGGGTACGGATTGCACTAGGGCCCAAACTTCTAGCGCGGGCAAGAGCGAGTCGCTCAGTCCCTCACGCTGCTCCACCAGGCGCAGGTAGTGGCGGTAGTGTGCGTGGTCGTGCGTCAGGTAGCAGCCCGAGCGCAACACGCCGCACACCGGCTGCGACAAACCCTGCGCTTGCAGCAGCGGCAACACCAGGTCAAACACCGCCGTGCCACCTGCCGACAAAATAATGTCGCCCGGCGCAAACCAGCCGCGCGCATCACAAGCGCGTACCACTTCCAGCACCCGGCGCACCAGCGCGCTGACCGCTACCGGGTCCAGCGTAGGGTCGCAAACAGCGGCATGGCCTTCATAACACTCCACGCCGCCCAGGCGCACGGCTTTGGAGCTTGTCAGCGCTTGGGCCAGCGCCAAAGCTTCATCTAATGTGCGGCAACCGGTGCGCTGGCCGGGGATGCCCATTTCGAGCAATACATCAAAAGGCTGGCAGTCGGCTTGCGTATCCGCCCAGGCTTCAATCAAGCGCAACTGCGCGATGGAATCGACCAAAAACCAGACCCGCAAATCAGGGTGCTGGCGTAGCAAGTGTTGCAGCCCGGCCAGGTCAGCCGCGCCCAGCACCTGGTTGGCGATGATGGCGCGCCGCACGCCGGCGGCCACACCCACGCCTAGTTGAAACACCGTGGCAAATGACAGGCCCCAAGCGCCTGCGGCCAGTTGCATGGCAAACAACTCGGGCGACATGCTGGTCTTACCGTGCGGCGCCAGGTGGACGCCCTTGCGCACTACAAAGTCTTGCATCCAGCGCAGGTTGTGCGTCAGCGCGCTGCGGCGCAACACCGCCAGTGGAAAGGCCAAGTGGTTGGCCAGCACATTCCAGCCGCGTTGCGCGATGTCAGCCAAGGCGCCGGGCTGCGCGCCCAGTGGAAAGCTTTTGCTGTGCGGGCCTAGTTCAACCATAGCAGGGCTAGCTTGGATGGCGCAGCGCGCACGCGTTGCGGGCAAGGCCCGTCGCGTCAAGGCGGGGCTTGTTGGTGGGGCTCATGGTCATGGGCGCAGTGTAAACAGCAAAGCTGCTGCAGGCCTGGTGCAATTACTTACTGGTGGCGACTACCCTCCAGCCCAGCTAAGACCCTTGCTGCAATGAAAAAACCACCGCAGAAGGCGGTGGTTTGGGTGGGGGCTCAGGGTGCGTCAAGCGCCTCACAGCGAGGCGCTTGTGCTTACTTAGGGAGTATTTCCTTTCGGCCGGTCAACGTGCCCGTGAGCGTAGAGCCGTCTGCGGTATCCTTCCCACTCAAGCTGCCGCTGAGCGCGTAGGTGCTGCTAACCGTGCCGCTTAATGTGCCCGAAAGGGTTCCGCCACTTGCCGGGATAGAAAACGTCACGCCATCTTTTTTGGCATTGAGCGTAAACCCACCGCTGCATTGAATGAAGCTCCCCACACTACAAGAAGCGACAGTGCCATTGGCATTGATCACTACTGTACCGGTATCGGTACCAGACTCGTCTGAATTTCCATCGCTGCCTTTGGCTTGCCAATCGGCGGTGATGCTGTAAGTGCCTCTGAACTCGGCCAAAGTTTTAGCGTTGGGGTAATAGAAAGCAAAGTGCTTAGAGCGAGTTGAATTACCTGACAAATTGGCGTGGAGCTGCAGGTCGGTGGCACTTGCCCCGGCGGCATAGAAACCGCTTGCACCAACGGCGACATTGGCGTCGCAATGCAAGTCGGCAGCGCTCAATCGGCTGCATTTAATTTGAGTGCTGCGGGCCGAGGTCAATACATTGGCCGCGTCATCAAATTGATTGCCACGCACCAAGTTGACGGTAGGCGCACGGCCATAAATTCTGATGTTGGTGGGTGCTGCGGCACCGTCGGGCACGGTCCAAAAGTCGCCGTCAATACCACCCCCAAACTCTGCATATTCATTTTGTGCAAACACATAAGCCCCTGCGTCTTTGGTGTCCTTGACCAGGTCGGCCCTCGCTTTGCTCGTCAAGTCTGCAAACTTAGTTTTTCGCAACTCGCCCAGGGTGGGGGCCCGGCTGAGGGTGCGGTGGAGCTGCGTTACATTGGGTTTGCTGGCGTCAGCAAACTCAATCTCGAATTTCCAGGTGCCTTGGTCTGGTATGGCGGCTAATTCGCTGTCGCTGTATTTGCTGACAAACGGCACAAAGAAGAGACCGCTGCGCTCAGATGCCGGGATATCGCCCGTTTTAGAAGCGTCTTTGTAGCCGTAATTTAAACGCACAAAACTCGTGCAGTTCACTTTTCCGTCCGGGAGGACCAACCCGAGTGATGAGCATCCCGCCGTTGGCTTTAAAACCAGCGTTTTGTTCCTTGGCGTAGTGACGATGACTTGTTTGTATATCGACGCTCCACTAAAGGTTTTGTCTGCTACGCTTAATGCGTAACCGGTAGACAGGTAACTGGCATCAGGGTCGTTAATGAACACGCGGTCCTGCACGAATGATGACACGCTGGTGTCATAGTCGTACTGGTTGCCCGCTTGCTTCAATTCACCACTTTCATTTTTCAGGGCAAAGTTGCTGTAGGTGATGTTTTTATCCTTGTCGGTACTGCGGTAGCTCACTACCCAATATCCGTTGTTGGTTGCGCCCTCGTTGCGAACCACATATTCCAAATTTCCACGGTCAAAAACAACGCCGTCGCCCAGGTTAGTGAACAATGACTTGAATGCGCCTTTGGCAGCGACGCCTATGCCACCGTTCTTGAACTTGGCTGGGTCATTGCCCACAAATAGGTTTTTGCAGGCATCTGCTTTGACGTCGGCAGCGGTACCCCCTCCCGCCGTGTTGACCCGCTCTGCTACTGGTAGGGCATAGCAAGCATTCATGCGGGACATCAAGCTGGCTACCAAGACCGCTGGATTGACCTTGGTTACGTCCGCAGTCGCCGCCACTTTGCTACTGCTGATGGGTTCTGGTTTTGGGGCTTCACTGTCTTTGCTGATGGTCACCGTCGCATCGGGGTCCGCCTTGAGGCTGATCACCTGCTTGGCCGCAACGCCGTTGGCGGTATCCGGCGCCGTGATGCTGACTTTGACGGTATCGAGCAATTTGTCTTGCCCGGTTCCGGTATTGGCTTGGAGCGCACCGGCCATCGGGTCGAGTTGGCTGTCTTTGCCTACGGTGACATCAATTACTGCGCGCAAATTGGTGTTCAGTTGGGTGACCTGTGCTTTCACCGCGTCGGCGCTGGCCTTGGTTTTGTCCGTTTTGACCTCGCTGGCAAACAGCGCCGGGTCGCCGGAAGAGGAAAGTCCCGCCACCACCACCGTCGTTAAGGGGGTGACATTGACTGTTGTTGCGCTTGCGGTTGGGACCACGCTGTATTGTTTTTCGTCATCGAGTTGCGCCACGATAACAAAGGGCGCAGTGAAGTTGGCGGGCAAGGTGCAACTGAGCTTGCCGTCTTTGTCGGTGGTGCCACCGCAAGTCGATGGCGTACCGTTGGCATCGGTCACGGTAACCGTAGCGCTGACCATCGCCAGGCCCTTGGCCGCCGTGATGGCCAAAGTGACTTGCGTACCGTTGTTGGCGCTATCCACAACTTTCGGTTCATCCTTAGCGCTGCCACCCCCGCCACCACAAGCCACCAGCACCGCAAGGCTGAGGCCACCCACAAGAAGTGCAATTCTTTTCATACCAGTTCCCTGTAATTAAATAACAAATAAAAATGATTTTTATTTTTATTATAAACATGCTAAGTTGCTTGACGCATCCCAAGTGATTTTTTAAGCCCAGGAAATGTCAGGAATGCATAGCAATCACCCAAAAAGGTGATGCTTTTGCCAACGCGGGCGCCCGCGCAGCAGGCGTTCAAGCCGCAAGCCCTAAGTCCCATGCCCTAAGTCCCAAGCGAGGTAGACCATGCAAACCCAGCACATCGGCTTTGCCGAACGCCTTTCCGCCGTCATTGGCTTGATTTACGAAACTGCCAGCGACGAAAGCCTGTGGCCGCAGTTGCTAGAGGGCTTGGTGGAACTAGTGTTGGAGTCCAAGGGCGCTGCACCGGCATTGCCCAATGGTGCGCATAAAGGCGCGCTGGCAGGCTTGCAGGGATTGCCGCTGACTTTGGCGCCTAGCGAAGCCGAGCAGTATTTACTAGCCTGCCTGGCACCCCACTTCACCCGCAGCCAGGAAATGCAGCGTGCCTTGCAGGAAACAGAAATCGAGCGCGATTTGCTAGAGCGCGTCATGGACCGGCTGCCCCTGGGCATGGCCATCGTCGATGCGCAGGGCCGGGCTATTAGCATGAACCGGGCGATGCTCAGCTTGTTACAAACCGGCGCTGGATTGGCCTTGAAGGACGGGCGTTTGGTTTCTTCTGACCCGCATGTATTGCCCCGCGCTATCGGCCAAGTGATGGCGAACCCGCAAGGCCAGGCTTGTTTGCGTTTGACGCCAACGGGTACCGAGGCTTACCGAACCACAGGCGCCAGCAGCGCCCCAGCGCCTAGCGGTCTGTCCTTGTTGCTGAGCCACTTTGGCGCAGGCAAAGCCGCCAAGCGCGTCATGGTGTTGGCGGCCAGCCTGGGCAGCCGCGCTTTATCGGTGGACGGGCTGGTTGCGTTTTTTGGCTTGAGTGCGGCAGAGGCACGCTTCACCCAACAGCTAGCGCTCGGGCAGGGCCTGGAGGATGCGGCCCAAGCGCTAGGAATCAGCCGCAACACCGCCAAAACCCAGCTCAAGAAAGTGTTTGCCAAAGTAGGCGTCAAGCGCCAAGTGGATTTGATGCAAGCCATCTATGCCAGCCCTTTGTGGCTAGACCTGGGCCAGGCCGAACCGGCAGCGCTGGCGCGCCGCGCTGATTTGCAAAACGCAATGTTCAACCCGACTAGCTTGGTGCCTGGTGCCCGTTTGCGTTTGCCCGATGGCCGTTGGATATCCTGGTCTGACAGCGGCGACCCGCAGGGTTGGCCAGTGGTGTTTTGCCATGCGTTTTTACACGGCCAGCACGATCGGCCACCAGACGATAGTGTGCTGCGCAAGTTAGGCATGCGCTTACTGATTCCAGATCGGCCCGGTTGTGGCGATTCCGACCCCCATCCTAGTGGACAAATAGAAGATTGGCCCGCCGATGTGGCGCATCTGCTGGCGCATCTGGGTATAGACCGATTCAGTGTCTTGAGCTGGTCCATGGGTACACCATACGCGCTAGCCCTTGCGGACCATTTTGGTTACCGTGCGCGCGCCCTCTTGATGGCGGGCCCAATCACGCCCTTGCGTGAAGTGGTCGACTTACGCTACTACTCGCCTAAAAAGCGATTGTTGTTGATGGTGGCCTTATTTACCCCCACCTTATTCCCTATCTTAATGGGCACCTTAGTCAAAAGTGTTCGCAAAGACGTGTTTGCTTTCATTCAGGATTTCTTGCCAACAGTACCCCCATCCGAAGCGGTTTTGTTTAACAATCCTATTTTCAGAGTCCATCGTGCCAAAGTGTTGCTGAAAAAAGTGCAGCGCGACCCAGAGCTTATCGCTGGGGAAAGCATGCTGGCGTTTCGCGGATGGACATTGCGCGTACCCGCCCCCTCCATGCCCTGCAAAATCTGGCACGGCGACGCCGACCCCGAGATTCACTGGGGGGCAGCACAAGCGCTTTCTAAAGCATTGGGCGGTATACCCATGCATCTTGTCCCCGGCGCGGGGCATTACTTAATCTGGTGCCACTGGCAAAGTATTTTGCAAGACCTCAAAGCCATGCAGACCGCAGCGGACGCGCAAGAATTTAACCCGCTATTGCCTGCCTAAAGCGCCTGGCAGGCCGTTGGAAAAGTCGGCATGCCTGCGTCATGGTGACAAGCGCGGCGATCCATAAGTGCAACATTGAGAAGCAAAAATGGATTGCGTCGCTGCGCTTGCAATGACGGGTTGGGACGAGCGCAGAGGCTCACTTCGGCCACAACACCCACATCTGCAAAGGCTGTTTGAGCCGCCCGGCCAAATCCCCTGCTTGTGGGCCGAAGCCGGCAAAGAAGTCGGCACGCACCGCGCCGGTGATAGCGCTGCCGGTGTCTTGGGCGATGACCAGCTGTTGCAACTGAGTTTGGGTGCCGTTAGAGCTTATCCAGACGGGTGTCCCGTAGGGAATGCTGCCCGGATCGACGGCTATCGAGCCCCCAGTTGTCAGGGCCACACCTTGCGCGCCACGCGGGCCCGCGTCCACGTCGCTTTCGCTCAAGGCTTCTTCCCGAAAAAACACCATGCGCGGGTTACTCCAAAGTAGCTCTTGCTGGCGTTGCGGATTGCGTGCCAGCCAGGCTTTGATGCCCGGCCAGGTGGCATCCTTGGTGAGGCCCTGGTCCAGCAACCACTTGCCCACGCTTTTATAGGGCTGCTCATTGGTGCCGGCAAATGCCAGGCGCGAGGTGCGAAAGCTACCGTCGGCCTGCTGCACACGGATACGCCCCGAGCCTTGGATCTGCAGCACCAGGGCATCGACCGGGTCGGCCAGATAGGCCAGGGCCCGGCCTTTGAGCGCGGCTTTGACCTCGGGCAAGGTTTCCATTTCTTTGCGCGTGTACCAAGGCTTGCGGCTGGCCAAACCGGCCGGTGGCGCGAAGAGTGGCGCATTGAATGGGGCCGATGGCGTGCGGCTGGCCTCAAAAATAGGTTCGTAATAGGCGGTGAGCAAACCCTGGGATTCACCTTGCAGCGACTCGACCCGGTAGGGCTGCAGGTGGCGGAACATCCAGACGCGCTGGCTGGCTGCATCGGCGTTAGATAGCGCCATGGCTTGCGGGCACAAAGTGGCCAAAGCTGGGGGCATGCTGGCGCTGCGTTCGCAGCTCTTTGTCCAGGCGCGCCAGCCCTGGCCTAGGGCGTCTTGCTGCAGTCCGGGCAATGCGTCCCAGCCAACCCCCACCCAACGGCTGCGTGCTTGAACGATAGTTTGCCCAGTTTCCACTTTAGGTGGCGCCACTACTGCTGCAGCGGGTGCTGCTGGCACTTGTACAGTGGACGCCGCCGGTGTGCGGTCTTCAACCGGAGCGCTGTTGGGGCTACTGGCGCAGCCGCCCAGGCTTCCTACAATCAGCGCGCTCATCACTGCGGCAGCAAACCACCCCATGACCCTGATTATTTTGGAAGCACTCGGCGCGGGCTTGCTGCTGGCAGGCATCGTGTGGTGGACCATGTTTTCTGGGCGCAATAAGGGGGAGTTGCCACCTGAACCTTCGGACGAAGAAACGCCGCCTAAGCCGTAAATTTTTTTCACAACAAGCGGTGCTGCAAGGCCGGTAGTTGCATGCGGCAATGGGCTACTTGTGCAACATCGAGCTCGGCCAGTACCACGCCAGGCTCCTGCGCCTGCTGCGCCAGCACCGCGCCCCAAGGGTCAATCGCCAGCGACTGGCCCCAGGTGCGCCGCCCGTTGGGGTGCGTGCCGCCTTGCGCGGCGGCCACTACAAAGCTGAGGTTTTCCACCGCGCGCGTGCGCAGCAGCAACTCCCAATGCGCCTGGCCGGTGGTGTAGGTAAATGCGCTGGGCACCAGCAACAAGTCCGCCCCGGCCGCGCAATGCGTGCGGTACAACTCGGCAAAGCGCAGGTCGTAGCAAACACTCAAGCCCACGGTCCACACATGCCCATCGCGCGAGGGCAGCGCAAACTGCACTGGCTGGTGGCCCGCTTGCAGCACGCGTGATTCGTCGTAGGACTCCGTGCCATTATCAAAGCGGAACAAATGGATTTTGTCGTAGCGCGCAGCGCAAGTGCCTTGCGGGTCGAAGGCCAGGCTACTGTTAAAAACCTTGTCTCTATCGCCAGCCTTGGCGATGGATAAGGGCAGCGTGCCGCCCACAATCCACAAGCCCAGGCGGCGCGCCTCTTGAGACAAAAAGTCTTGAATCGGGCCGCTGCCAAACTGCTCCTGGATGGCCAACTTTTCGCCATCGTGTTGACCCATCAGGCAAAAGTATTCGGGCAATACGGCCAGCTCGGCACCGGCCTGGGCCGCTTGCGCCAAGAGTTTGGCTGCCTGGGCCAGGTTGTCCGCCACCACGCCGGTGGACACCATTTGAATTGCTGCGACCTGCATACCGCACTCCAGATAAACGGGTTGATAAAAAAGCCTGCACGGCCTACTTGGAGGGGCTGCTGCGTTCCACCTTGGTCACGCGTGGCTCCAGCCAGCTACCGTCAATAAAAAACTCATGCGTATTGGCCTCCACCAGGGGCTTGAGCAAAAGCCACTGCGCCAATAGCGAGTAAATACCCACCACCGGGTTCACAGCGGTGTAGACCAGTGCGGCGCCAGCGGCATTGAGCTCAGGAATCACCACCACTTTAATCGCTTGGGTTTCCTTGGCTATATCGGCGCTGCCTTCCATCAAGACCACCGCATTAGGCCCTTTCATTTGTAAATTGTTGGTGCGCGCCTGGCCTTTAGAAATGTTGACGTCTCCGCGCACGAAATCAAAGGTGAAGCCTTCGCTGAACACATCGCGAAAATCTAGCATCAAACGTCTCGGCAGCGATTGCAAACTCAGCACGCCCAGCAGCTTACCGATATTGGGTTCGGTCTTGAGAAACTGGCCGTCGTCAATGGCCACATTCAAGCTGCCCGTCATGCTAGGGTAGTCCAGGGTAATGGGCGAGCCCAGCCAGCCTACCTGCCCTTCGATTTTCCCTTTGCCTTTGCGGATCACATTCTTCATGCCGTAGCGCGCCAGCAAGTCGCCTGAATCCTTGATGTCCAGTTGGAAGTCGAGCTGCGTACGGCGTCGGTCGCGCATGGAATCGGCCGGCACATTGGCCGCTGAGCCAGGCGCCGGAGCTTGCAAACGCCAGGACCCGCTGGCATTGAGCACGGCCTCGGGCATGTTGACAACAAAGCGCTTGAGCAACCACTCGCGCTGGGCATCGCGCGCGACGGGCGACACCTGGTTGATGGCTTCGACTTCTAGTCGCCCCAACTTGCGGCCTTGCAACTCAAACTCTTCGGCCACCACATCCAGCGCCGGGATGCTGGAGGGCTGCTCGTCCAGCAATTTGTCCACTTCTTGCGCCGCTTTGCTGTTCAGTGTCAGACGGCTCAGGCGCGCATACAAACGCCCTGCGTTGCCGCTGTCGACCCCCGTGCTGCCCAGGCCGGCCTGGCGGTATTCCAACTGGCCACTGAACTCGCTGGCCTCCACCTGCGAACGCCATAGATTTCCCGTGCGCGTGGCCTTGAGGTTGACTGCATGCACCGCATGGCCGCCCCAGCTAATTTCGCGGGCGCGCAGCTGCAGCGCACTGGGCAGGAAATCAATGCCCAGATCAAATTGGGGTGTGCTGATTTTTTTGCGCGTACCCACGCTGTTGCTCAAACCGCTAAAAAGTACCGACCAGCTATCCACATCCAGCGCGTCCATGCTCAGGCGGGCAGAAATGCCTTGCGTCGGCATGGCCATGGCCTCGTTTGCGCCGGCGCCCAGGGCCATGGTGCCACGCAGCACGCGCGGGGCAGCGCCTGAAATATCACGCAGCAAACTCATGCTGGCGATGGCGCCTAGGCTCACCTGCCACTGCTCCTGGGTCTTTGCTAGCGAAGCGCTACTGGTAAACAAGGGTGCCGACACTTGCAGGCGCAATGGCAAAGCTGCTTCTGCGCGTTTGTTCAGCGGCGCAGGCAGGGCCAGCGCCATTCCTTGTAAATTAGCATTTACCGTGATGTCGGGTACACCTAAGCGCATCATGATCATGGCCTGGTAATTGGTCACACCCGTCGCATAGTGTGCCAGGCTGGCCAGCGCACCGAGTTCAGCGGCATCGCGCAAACCCTCGGCGGCCACCCATCCATCCAGTCGCAAAGTGCCCGGGTCTGCTTGGATGCTGGCGCCTGCGTCCGCAGTTATGGAGCCAGCAGGGGTACTATTGGGCCCAACGCCGAGGTTTCCCAAACTGCCTTCGATGCGGACCTCACCGCCGAACAAACGCCCCGTCACCCCGTTGACGTTATAACCAAACTCGGTGAAATTGATCGGTCCGCGCGCGCGCAGCACACGCGGCGTAGAAGGCTGGATTTGTACATCATTGCCTTGCAGATTGACGCTGCCATTGACCGTCATACGGTCGGTGTCTGCTAGCGGGAAATCGAGCTTGACGCGGTACTCGGCCAGGCCGTTGACCGAAGCCTTTGCCAATGCCTGCCCAGTCATCTCGGCCAGGGGCGACTGGTTGGTCACCGTTAAGGCGTCGGCCAGCGGTCCGCGCCCGTGCGCGTTAACGGACACCGTGGAGTTGCCGTACAAATTGTTGATTACTGCATCGCCGCGCAGCATAGGTACCGTTCCCCACAGGCCGCGCATGCCGTTGAGGTAGAGCGCGCTTTGGTCTATCACCAACTCGCCATTGAGCTGGGTAAATACGGGCCAAGGCAGCTTATCAGGTGGCATTTGCGTGGCGGGTACATAGGCGAAAGTGGCATTACTGAGGTTGGCTGAAACGCGGAACTGCCCCTGATGCGCTTGCGCAAACGGAAACGCACGCAAGTCGCCTTTGAGTCTGAGTTTGATGTCCGAGGCCGCGCCCGCGCGCACTGCCTCGCGCACATAGTCGCGCAGATCTTTCGATAGCGACAGGGGTAAATAGCGCTGCACACGCGCCAGCTCCAGGCGCGCAAAGCGTCCTTGCACATCTACGCTGCCTGGGCCGGAGCCGCTTGGCTGCATCGTCCATTGCCCCTCCAATTCGCCCTGCACATCGGCGTTGCCAATGCGCACTTTGCTGGCGTTGACGGTCCAGCCGATGGGTGTGTTTTTCCATTGCAGGTCCGCGCTCAACTCGTTGATCGGCACCAGGGGTTCGGACAAGTGCCGCCCGAGGTCCAAGACACCTTTGTTCATCGCCAGATGCGCGCGTCCACCGCGTTCGCTCAGGTCAAGCTCTATATCTAAGCCGCGAAAGCCGGGCATTCCTTCGCCTTGTGCCGCCATCCCGGCTTCTTGGATACGGCCTTTGAGGGCAAAGGTCTGCGGCGCGCTGACAGCGCCGGTCCAGCTTGCCTGAAAACCTTGCACGATGCCCACGGGCTGGTAGGACTCCAACATCGCGCGCAGCTTGGCGTCCATAGGAAAGCGCTGTGCAACCTGGCTTAAAGCACCCAAGTCCAGCCGTTCGGTAACAAGCTCGCCATGCGCCGACGAGGAGTCGATCTTGGCCCCCTTGCCCTCTTGCGCATCCCATATCGACAAACGCGCATTGCCCCCGGGCCAACGTACGCCATCGGCAGTGACAAACTGCAAACCCTCGCTGGTGTACTCCATGCCACCGACTATGTTGCGCGCAGCCAGGCGCCCGGATGCGGTGGGCATGACGATGGAGGCCATTTCTTCTGACTGGCCCAGCTTCACGTCCTTGACCAATACATCAGCAGTTGCGCCTGTGAATTGGCCGCGCAGCACATCGGCCCAGACGCGTACGCTGCCGCGCCCCTGGCTGACATGGGTGTCCAAATCCACATAGTTGCGTAGCTGGCTCCAGTCCACATCGCCAAACAGGGCATACATCTGGCCCGACCAGGTTTTGAGCTCGCCCCCATGCAAGGCCAGTACCGGGTGGCTAAATGTCCCTTGCACCGTAAAGCGATCACCCCATTGGCTCGGGGGGCTGGCATCGAGCCGAAAACTGTGGCTAAAACGCCGGTTGCGCAGCACCAGGTCCACATCGGACAAGTCAAGCGGCGCTGCGCTGCGCGTTTCATCGGTCCAGCGCAGCTGGCCGTGACGGATCGCGATTTCGGGCTGGCTAAAGAGCCAGTCGCTTGCTGCATCGGGCGCATCGTCCATGGGGCTCAGTTGCAAGCCAGCAATCCAGATGGAGCGGTCGGCGGCACGCCGTATATCCAGCGCAGCGCCTTCTACATACAGCTGCTCTAAGTTGCCTGCGGCCAGCGAACGGGGGGAAATCGCCGCTTGTACCGTGGGCAGCGTCAGCGCCACCCGACCTTCTTTGTCCACCAATTGCACATCATGCAGCGCAAGCGAGGGGATGAGGCCGTTGGATACCGCTTCGATAGTGCCAATGCGTACCCCTATTCCTAAGCGCTGCGTGGCCTGTTCTTGCAGCCAGGGGCGCAAGGTGTCGATTCGCGGCACAATGGCAAAGTGCAACACCGCCCAGAACATGACAAACAGCAGCCACCCGGCACCTACCAAGCCCAGAAGCCACTTGGCCAACAACGCGACGGTCGACAAGGTGCGCGAGGGGATGGTTGGGGCTTTGGTCATTAGCGCGTGCAGTTAAGCACGGAATTATGACCCGCAATACCCCCGCTTCCCGCTCCGAGTACGCACGATTTGCGCAAAGAGTGCGCAGGCGTTATGGCGCAAGACTTGCTATGTTGCCAGAGGGTCTGCCCGATGCATCCGCGCAGCAAGCGCTCTATCAAACTTTACGCGCTCAAGAGCTGGAGGTTGGCGAGGCTTTGCGCATCACCCGCCAGCATGTGCTCGAACGCCTGCTGGTCTTGGACTGCGATGCGGGTTTGGACTTGCGCGTGGTTACGCAGTGCATGACCGCACTGGCTGAGCTAGCCCTGTGCGAAGCCTATGCCCAGGCCAGCGCCGATGTGCAATCCGTGCATGGCGCGCCCTGCAAAGCCGATGGCAGCGCCAGCGGGCTGTGCATCATCGGCATGGGCAAACTGGGTGCGCGCGAGCTCAATGTTTCCAGCGACATTGACTTGATTTATGTGTATGAAGCCGATGGTGACACCCTTGGCAATAGCGAAGGGCGCGCTCGCATCTCCAACCAGGAGTACTACGGCAAGCTGGTGCGCGCGCTCTATACCGTACTGGGCGATACCACCGAGCACGGTTTTGTATTTCGGGTGGACCTGGCGCTGCGCCCCAATGGCAACTCTGGCCCGCCCGCGGTTTCGCTGGGCGCTTTAGAGGAATATTTTCAAACCCAGGGCCGTGAATGGGAGCGTTTTGCCTGGCTGAAAAGCCGCGTGCTGGCGCCGCAGTCCAGCGTGGGCAGCGCTTTTGCACTGCAATTGCGTGCCGTGGTAACGCCCTTTGTGTTTCGCAAATACCTGGACTACAACGTGTTTGACGCCTTGCGCGTGCTGCACCGCCAAATCCGCGAACACGCGGGCAAGCGCAGCGCCGGTCACCCCGAGCGGCACAACGATGTCAAGCTTTCGCGCGGCGGCATCCGCGAAATTGAATTTACTGTGCAGCTTTTGCAAGTAGTGCGCGGTGGCCAGTTCCCCGAGTTGCGGACCCGGCCTACGCTGAGCGCCTTGCAACGTCTAGTGCAATCGGGCTTGATGCCCGCCGACAAAGCCCAGGCCTTGGAAGAGGCCTATGTTTTTTTGCGCCGTGTGGAGCATCGCATCCAGTACCTGGACGACCAGCAAACCCATGTTTTGCCCACGCAGGATGCCGACCTGGCCTGGATTGCAGACACCTTGGAGTTCGCCAGCACCCGCGAATTTTTAGCGCAGTTAGACCGCCACCGCGAAAACGTCGCGCAGGAATTTGATGTTCTGCTTGGCGGCAGTGACAAACCTTGCAGCGGCTGCAAACCAGGAGAGGCTGACCCGGCCAAGCCCGGCGGGCCGGCGCTTACCGACCTGGACGGCGTGCTTGCACTGTTGCCCACAACGATGCAAGAGCGCCTGGTGCTGTGGCGTGATCATCCGCGCGTCCTGGCTTTGCGCGAGGAATCGCGGGGCCGCTTGCTGCGCCTGGTGCAGCGCACCGGTCAGTGGTTACAAGAGGGTGAGATAAACCAGGAGGCCGCGCTGCGGCTGATGGACTGGATGGAGTCGCTGTTGCGCCGCGAAAGCTATCTGGCTTTGTTGGTCGAGCGCCCAGGCGTGCACCAGCGCTTACTACGGCTCTTGGGCGCAGCGCGTTGGCCGGCGCGCTACTTACTCAAGCACCCCGGCGTGATCGACGAACTGGCCGGTAGCACCATGGTGCGCGAGCGCTTTGACGCGGCCGCATGCGAGGCCGACATCGAGCGCCGCTGCAAAGCCTTGCGCAACAGCGGCGAAGAGGACGAGGAAAGCCTGCTTAACCTGTTGCGCCGTGCGCACCATGCCGAGGTGTTTCGCACCCTGGCACGCGATGTCGAAGGCCTGATCACGGTGGAGCAAGTAGCCGACGATTTAAGCGCCCTGGCCGAAGTGATATTGCGCATCACCACCCGATGGTGCTGGCAGCGCATGAAACAGCGCCATGGCGAACTGCCGCGCATCGCTATCATTGCCTACGGCAAGCTCGGCGGCAAAGAGCTGGGCTACGGCGGCGATTTGGACATTGTGTTTTTGTACGACGATCCGGACGAGCGTGCTGGCGAAATGTACGGCACGCTGGTGCGCAAACTGATCAACTGGTTGACGGTCAAAACCGGCGAGGGTGACCTCTACGAAATCGACACCGCTTTGCGCCCCAATGGCAATTCCGGGCTGCTGGTCACCACGTTTGCCGCCTATGCCGATTACCAGCAACAGCGCGGCTCTAACACCGCCTGGACCTGGGAACACCAGGCCATGACGCGGGCGCGCTGCGTGCTCGGCAGCCCAGACCTGCACAGTCGCTTTGATGCCATCCGCGCGTCCGTGATTTGCAGCCCGCGCGACCACGCTGCGCTGCGCGCCGAAATATCCGCCATGCGCGACAAAGTGCGCACAGCGCACCCCGTGCCGGCCGAGCGCTTTGACGTCAAGCACAGCCCCGGCGGCATGGTGGATATTGAGTTTACGGTGCAATTTTTGGTGTTGGCGAACGGGCAAACACACCCGGGCTTGCGCGCCAACGTGGGCAATATTGCCCTCCTGCAAGTAGCGCAAGACGGTGGTCTACTTCCCGCGCCCTTGGGCTATGCGGCCGCACAGGCCTACCGCGCTCTACGCCGTATCCAGCACAAAGCACGGCTCAATGAAGAGCCTACCCATGTGGCCTTGGAAGAAGCGCAGGAAGAGCGCCAAGCGGGGCTGGCGGTGTGGCGGGCCGTGTTTGCTGCAGATTAGTCTTTAGCGTTTAAGCCGCGCGCAAAAACGCTCCTAACTGCTTCATAGAGGTATCGGCCTCGGCAAAGCGGCCTGCAAATATCTGCCAGACATGCCACATACCTTGGAACTCTTGCAATTGCACTGATGTGCCCGCCGCTTGCATTTTTGCGGCCAAGGCCTGGGCGTCGCCCAGCAGCGCTTCGTGTTCGCCGACATGGATCAAGGTGCGCGGCAGGCCGTGCAGCGCGGCGAAGTGGGGCGAGGCCAAAGGCTGCGTCAGATCGCTGGTGCTGACATAAAGTTGCGCCGCCATGGACAGGGTGGAGGTGTCGGGAAAAAATGGGTCCTTGGCGGCTTTGCTTTGGTGCGTGGGCAGGCTTAGCGTTAAATCGGTCCAGGGCGATAGCAGCGCCATGGCGCCAGGTGCGGCGTGGCCGGCATCGCGCAAACGCAGGGCCAGCGCCAGCGCCAGACCGCCACCAGCCGAGTCACCCGCCAGCACGATCGTGCGCGCTGGGTCTTGCTTGTGCAGCGCCAGGTAGGCAGCGTGTGCATCCTCTACGGCAGCCGGAAAAGGATGCTCAGGCGCAAGCCGGTAGTCGAGCAAAAAGCAATCTAGCCCGGCCGATTGGGCCAGGTGCCCCGCCAGGCCACGGTGGGTGTGGCACGAGCCGGTGATGTAGGCGCCGCCATGCAAATACAGCAGCACCGTGTCAGGGGCAGCATTTGCTGGCCGCAGCCACTCTCCAGGGCAGCCACCCATTTGTGCGGCTTGCACTTGCACGCCGGGTGGCGCAGGAAACATGCGCATGGAGGACTTATCGCGGGCTGCACGCACCTGCTCCAGGCTGCCGCCGCGCAAAGCAAATTTGCGCAACTGATGCTTGACGGCATAGTAAAAAAAACGGGATTTCAAAGAGGGCAAGGCAAACTCCTACAAGGCCCCCAGGGCCATTTTCAAATGATCCATCCAGCCAAGCTGATCAGGCGCCGTTGCCCTGCACCAACTGCAGTGCAAAAGTGCGGATGCCGCGCAGCAGCATTTCAATGGCCACCGACACCAGCACCAGGCCCATCAAGCGCTCGATGGCGGTCACCACGCGGGTGCCGATCAGGCGTTGAATGCGCTCAGCGGACACCAGCACCGCGGCGCTGATCAGCATAGTGACGCACAGCGCGGCCACCCATTCCAGCCGCTTTTCCGGTTGCTGCGATACCAATAACAAGACTGTGGCGAGGGCGGAGGGCCCGGCAATCGAGGGCACCGCCAGCGGCACGATCAAGGGCTCTATCAGCAACTCGGTTTCGGCTTGCGCGGGCGGTGGAAACACCATGCGCAGCGCGATCAAAAACAAAATCACGCCGCCGCCGATTTGCAGCGCCAAGTCGCTTAAGTTCATTACCCGCAAAAAGCCTTCGCCGACGAACATAAAGGTCAGCAGCAAAAAGAAAGCGATGGAAATCTCGCGCAAGATCACGCGGGGTCTGCGGGCTACCGGGACATGCTTCAGCGCATTCGCAAAGATCGGGATGTTGCCTACCGGGTCGGTAATGAGTACCAACAAAATCGTTGCTGAAACAAAGGTGTAATTCATCATGATCTGTATACCGTGTCCAGTGACGCGAAGCCTTTGATCTCCAGCGGATTGCCACTCGGGTCCAGAAAAAACATGGTCCATTGCTCACCGCTTTGTCCAGCAAAGCGCAGTTGCGGCTCCATTACAAATTGCACCTGCGCATTGCGTAAACGCTGCGCCAGCGCTTTCCATTCGGGCAGTGCCAGCACCAGGCCCAAGTGCGGCATGGGTACTAGGTGATCGCCCACCTGCCCCGTCAAGGTGGTTTTGAACGGCTCGCCCACGTGCAGCGAAATCTGGTGGCCGAAAAAATCAAAGTCTACCCAGGTGGTGGTGCTGCGCCCTTCAGCGCAGCCCAGCACACCGCCATAAAACGCGCGTGCAGATGGCAAATCGGTGACGTGGTAGGCGAGGTGAAACAGGCTTTGCATGCATTGAGGATAGCAGCCTTGGTGCCATAATCTCCTGATGTCTTTGCTGCACACTTTGCGCACATCCACCGCCTTGGCGCGCTGGGTATTGCTATGGTGGTGCGTGGCTTTGGGCGTGGCTATCGCCGCGCCCTGGGTGCAGCCGGTGCAGCACACGCAGGTGTGTAGCGCATCGGGCAGCATCATGGTGCAGGACACCGGCGCACCAGAGGCGCCGGTCAAGCACCATCTCGATTGCGTGCTCTGCCTAGGCCCCGGCGCACCGCCGGCGTCAGTGGCGCTTGTGCCCGTAGCCAACGCTGTGCCACTTTTGGGTATGCGCCCCGCCGCGGCGCTTGCGCCACACAGCCTCAGCGCCGCCCCGCCCCCCGGGCGCGGGCCGCCGCGCGCATAAAGCCGCTCGCGAAACGGCCCACGCCGGATACATAGCGCTTGCGCGCTATGCCGCAAGCGCATGGCCCTCGGGGCAGCATTTCAGCCCTCTCCTTATCGACGCAAGTGCTGCCCGCGGGCTGTGCGCTTTCGATGATTTTTAGTCTTAGAACATTGACCACCATGCATTCATTTACAAATTCTTTTTTACTGATGGCCAGCAGTCTTGCCCTGGCCAGCGTACCGGCGTACGGCCACGTAGTGTTGCAGGACACTGCCGCTGCCGCCAACAGCAGCTACCGTGCCACCTTCCGCGTGGGCCACGGCTGCGATGGCGAGCCCACCACCTCTATGCGGGTCCTCCTACCGGCCGGTTTTAACGGCGCCCAGCCCATGCCCAAGCCGGGCTGGACGCTGCGCACCGTCACCGGCCCCTTAGCCCTGCCCTATGAAAGCCATGGCAAAAAATACACCGACGGCGTGCTCGAAATCAGCTGGACTGCCAACAGCGCAGACAATGCCTTGCCCCATGCCTACTATGACGAATTCGTGCTGCGCGGAACCACTCCCGCAAAGCCCGGCCCGCTGTGGTTCAAGGTCGTGCAAGCCTGCGCCAAGGGGTCTAATGACTGGGTTGAAGTGCCAACCAGCGGCATATCGACCAAAGGCTTGAAGATGCCTGCGGCTTTGCTCGAAGTTTTGGATGTGCAGGCCGCTGGCGGCCACGCCCATTAATTGTTTCGTGCCGACCATGCCCGCGGCTGGGTCGGTGCAGTCCTTGGTATTTACTAAAGAAAGAAAACGCTATGAACCAAAAATCACGCATCTTTACCTTGCTGCTCACCAGCTTGATGGTGTCCAGCGCCTGGGCGCAAAACGTCAGTGTGCAAAGCGCCTGGGCGCGTGCCACCGTGCAAGGGCAAAAAGCCACCGGCGCATTTATGACGCTCACCTCCAAAACTGATACCAAGCTGGTGGGCATCAGCACCACCGTGGCTGGCGTGGCCGAAGTGCATGAAATGAAGATGGACAACAACGTAATGCAAATGCGCGCCCTGCCCGACGGGCTGGCGCTGCCTGCAGGCAAGGCGGTGGCTTTGCAGCCCGGCGGTTTTCACCTCATGCTGATGGACTTGAAGTTGCCGCTGCAAAAAGACACAACGATTCCCTTGACCTTACGCTTCAAAGACCCCAAGGGTTTGGAAAGCAGTTTGGACATCAAAGTGCCGGTGTCCCAAGTCGCGCCTGCTGGTGCAAAAGTGCACCAGCACGGCGAGCATTGAGCAGGCGTGCCTTAGCTGGTAGGCACGCGCATGGGCAGCTTCTTAGGGCGTCAAGTGACGGTATACCGCCGTGCATGGGTGTGGTTGCTCCTTGGCCTCCTGCTGTTGGCGCCGTTGTTACCGGGGCTCATCGCATCGTCGACACGCGCCACCTTAGACAACTTAGACATTTGCAGTAGCAATGGTGCCTTGGGCACTAGTGAGATTGCGTTTGCCACATCCGTGCTGGCGAATGACGATACGCCGACTTCGCATAGCCACCAGAGCGCTGGAGGCCATTGTTTGTGGTGCTTCGCCTCTTCCCATGCATTCGGTCCGGCCACTTTTCCCGCAAAAGGTGTTTTTGACACCCTCGCCAAACAGGCACTTCCCGCGCCGTATGGAGGGCGACCGGGTGCAGCGGCCATTCTCGAAGCCGCCTTCGCGCGCGGCCCTCCGGCCCTAGCCTGAGCTGAATTAGCTGCCTGCCATTGCAGGCGCATCACTTGGATGCTTGCGCGGGGCGCTTTTGCCCCGCGCTGGGACATTCATTTCGAATCCCTTATTGAGTAAATATTCATGCAACATCGATTCATTCCGGTGGCCATAGCCATCGGCCTATCTACATCCCTGGGTGCTGGGGCACAACCAACTTCCACCGACACTTCGCAAGAGCAAGCGCCAGTGAAATCTTTGGGCATAGTCACCGTTTTCGGCAGCCGCCCCAGTTCCTTACCTACGCAAATTCCCACCACGATTGAAGGAATTACCCGCACGCAAATGGAGCAAACCATTAACGCGACAGACAGCGAAGACGTGCTCAAGTACTTTCCCAGCCTGGTCGTACGGCGGCGTTATATCGGCGACTACAACCATGCAGTGCTTTCCAGTCGGGCTTCCGGTACTGGCAATAGTGCGCGCTCGGCCGTCTATGCCGATGGCATTTTGTTGTCCAACTATTTAGGCAATGGCGCCACGTATGCGCCGCGCTGGGGCATGGTCACGCCTGAAGAGATCGAGCGCGCAGACGTGATGTATGGCCCGTTTTCCGCAGCCTACCCCGGCAATTCGGTGGGTGCGGTGGTGGACTATGTCACCCGGATGCCAAAGCAGTTCGAAGGACACGCAAAAATCGTGGTTTCGCAGCAAAACTTTGACTTGTACAACACCCACGAGACCAATTTCGCTACCCAGGCCAGTGCCTCGCTAGGCAGCAAGAGCGGCGACTGGGCGTGGTGGGTGAACATCAACCGCACCGACAGCCAGGGCCAACCGCTGGTGTTTGCGACCAAATCCTTTACGGTCGATCCAGCCAAGCGCAGCAATAACGGCGCAGTGTATGGTTTGGATAAAACCAATACGCCTTGGTACATCCTAGGCACCAATACCCAGTACCACACGGTACAAGAGCACGCCAAACTCAAACTGGCCTATGACTTGTCCCCCGCCGTACGCGCAAGTTACACGCTGGCTAATTGGAGAAACACCTCCGACGGTACGGCCAAAAGCTACCTGACAGACACGGCCAATCCTTATGGTGGTAATCATGTCATCAGCGGGCAGACCTTCTCCGCCAACGGCTTGTTCAATGCCACCAAAGAGCGTTTAGACCATTGGATGCACGGCCTGTCAGTCAAGAGCAATACCAAGGGCCGGTGGGATTGGGAGCTGGCTGCTAGTTGGGTGGACTACGGCACTGACCAGGCCCGCCAGTCTTCTATCAACAGCGCCGCCAATCTCAACGGCACCATGGTCAACGGCAATGCCGCCACATTGACCGACCAAAAGGGCACGGGCTGGACCACGCTGGCGGCCAAAGGCATCTGGCGCCCACAAGGCCTGCAGGGCGCGCACCTGGTGGATTTTGGTGTCCAGCAAGACAACTACCAACTGCGTGTCCTGAAGTCCAACCTGAGTGCTACCGACAACTGGTTTACCAGCAGCGCGGCCAGCCTAAGCGCAGACGTAGGCGGTCAAAGCAAGCTGCAAAGTATTTACGCGCAGGATGCTTGGACGTTTGCGACAGACTGGAAAACTGTACTGGGCTTGCGGCTGGAAAATTGGAGTGCATCGGATGGCTATGCCAAGACTGCTGCGGCCACCGACCGCTATGCCGAGCGCAAGGAGTTTTTCGCATCGCCCAAAGCCGCATTGGCTTACCAATGGTCACAAGATACGGTGCTCAAAGGCTCGCTAGGGCGAGCGGTGCGTATGCCAACCGTATCTGAACTCTATGGCGCTACTGCGAGCAAATGCACGGACATCAACCCGGCCAAGAAAATTGTCACCAGCGCCTGTACCAGCGGGCAGACGTGGTTGAACGACCCCAATCTGCAACCGGAAAAATCCTGGACAACCGAGCTCACATTGGAAAAGGAACTGGGTAATGGGCTCTTGCGGCTGACCTATTTCAATGAGGATGTGACAGACGCGCTTTACTCGCAAGTGGCCGGCCTCAAGACCGACAACACCCCGGTCAACATGGTGCAAAACATTGACGTCATCAGCACGCATGGCCTAGAGATTGCATTTCAGGGAGAGAACCTTATCACCCATGGCCTGGACCTGTCGGGCAGTGTGACCTATGCCGACTCGCGCATCAAAGCGAACAGCTCCTACGTGTCCACACCTGGCGACACCATTGGCAAATTACAGCCCCGCGTACCGCAGTGGCGCGCCACTGCGCTAGCCAATTACCACTGGAGCCCGCAACTGAGCACCTCCTTGGGCTTGCGTTACAGCTCCGACCAGTTCAGTAGCTTGAACAACACGGATATCAATGGCTTTGCTTACACCGCAGCTAGCCGATTTACCGTGCTGGACCTACGGGTGCGCTATGCCATCCAGCCCAAACTGGTAGCCGCCTTTGGCGTTGACAACCTGACCAATCAAGCGTACTGGAACTTCCACCCCTATCCGGGGCGCACCTTGGTTGCAGAGCTGAAATACGACCTGTAGGTCTTGCAAATCGGGCGCTTGGCTAGGAAGTGGCCAGCGCCTGGTCGAACACTTGGTCGAGTGTCGTCCGCCATAGCACTTTGTCTGCTTCAGCCGCAAAGCTAGCGTCAATACTGTTGCGCGCGAGTTGCCAAGCATCCTGCCCGCTCAGTTGCGGCAGCGCGGCAAAAACGGCTTCAAAATTGGTGAGCAGGTAGCCACCAAAATAGGCCGGGTCGTCCGAGTTGAGGGTGATGCACAGCCCGGCATGCAGCAGTGTGGCCAGGTTGTGCTCTTGCATGGTGTTGAACACACAGAGCTTCACGTTGGACAGCGGGCACACCGTCAGCGGCATGCGGCTGGCGGCCAGGCGTTGCACCAGCGCTGGGTCCTCGCTGCAGCGCACGCCGTGGTCGATGCGCTCCACGTGCAAGACGTCGAGCGCACTTTCGATATAGGCCGGTGGCCCTTCCTCGCCGGCATGGGCCACGATGCGCAGGCCCAGCGCGCGGCACTTGGCAAAAACGCGGGCAAATTTTTCTGGCGGATTGCCACGTTCCCCAGAGTCCAGGCCTGCGCCGATAAAGTGCGCGCGGTAAGGCAAGGCAGCCTCCAAAGTATCGAAGGCAGATGCTTCGGACAAGTGGCGCAAAAAGCACAGGATCAGGCTGGCGCTGATGCCCCATTGGGCGTTGGCGTCCGCGCAGGCCCTCGCCAGGCCTTGGATCACCGCGCCCATGCTTACCCCGCGTTCGGTATGGGTTTGCGGGTCAAAAAACAACTCGGCATGCACGATATGGTCGGCATGTGCCCGCGCGAAATAGGCCATAGCCATGCGGTAAAAATCGTCTTCTTCTATCAGCACCGAGGCACCGGCGTAGTACAAATCTAAAAAGCTTTGCAAGTCGGTAAACGCATAGGCTGCGCGCAAAGCCTCTACGCTGGGGTAGCTGAGCGTGATGCCGTTTTTCTCGGCCAGGGCGAATATCAGCTCCGGCTCTAAAGAGCCTTCGATATGGATGTGCAACTCGGCTTTGGGCATGCGCGCCAACAGAGCGGGCAGGCGGTCGCGGGCGATGGTGGTGTAAGTCATGGTGGAAGTGCTAAAGCCTTTCCTGTGTAGGACTAGCGCAGCGTCGGGTCTGCCAGCACCTTGCCGGGTTTGGGCAAGCCGGTGGGGCCGATGTGGGAGACGTGGACTTTTATGTTTTGCACCCCGGTTTTGTCCAGCTCCATGCGCAAGGCCCAGCCTAGGTAGTTGATGGGCAGCGGGAAGCCGTCGAAAACAAAGTTGCCCAGGCTGTAAAAAATTGGTTTGCCTTTGTAGCGCTCGGTGTCCTGCAATTGATGCGGGTGGCCGCCGATCACCGCGTCGGCGCCGGCGTCGATCATCAGGCGGGCTAACTGGCGCTGGCGGTCGTTGGCGATGGGGTCTTCCCAGCCCCAGTGCATCACCGGAATCACCACATCGGCCTTGTGTACGGTGCGGGCGGTGCGGATGTCGCGCAGCACTTGTGAATCCTCGCTCCAGGCCACGCCGGGCCGGTCGGTATCGGCTTCAAAACTCCGCGGTTGAAACTCGTCGTAACCAAGGATAGCCACGCGCACACCTTTGCGCTCAATGATCCAGGGTGTGTGTGCCTCGGTCAGGTTCATACCGCCGCCATAGACACCGATTTGGTTGTGCTTGAGCAAGCCCAACATTTGGGCAAAGGCCTGCGGCCCAAAGTCGCCCGAATGGTTGTTGGCCAAGCCCACCGCGTCAAAGTGGCGTTTGATGTAATGCAGAGCGCGCGGATGCACCCGAAACACATTGGGCTTGTCGTCCTCCGGGCTGCCGGTGGTGGCGACGACGCATTCCAGATTGCCGATGCGAATGTCGGCCCCGGCAAACAAACTGGCAAAGCCGGCAAACGGGTCCTGCCCTTTGCGCATGGCGTCCATGGGTCCGTCTTCCAGCATGATGTCGCCCACGACCACGAGAGACAGTGGCCCTTGGGTATCGGGCCTGCGCGCTGCGGAGTCCTGGTGCGCCTTGGCTGGGTGGGGCGCTTTGCCATGGTGCGGCTTTTTGGCGTGTGCTTTGGTTTTGGCCAGTGTGACGGCGTTTTGCCCTGTGCCAGGCTCTGCCGCCAGCACCGGTGGTGCAGCAAAGGCCAGCAGCAACGCGCCGGCAGCCAGCGCCGAAAAAAGTGTGCGGTGCATCATGGCGCCACCTCGGCCAGGGCGCATTGGTATTGCAGCTCTTTGCCCAGTAGCGGAGAGTACAAAGAAACCCGGCCGGTCAGGGCATCAGGCTTGGGCGTGGTCTGCGCCACGGGTTGTAAAAAGCGCGTGTGCTGCATGATCATAGGCTGGCGGCGGGTGTTGTAGTACACGTACAAATTAATGCTCTCCAGGCTGGCCGCGCCCCCGGCATCTGGCCCGGCAGTGAGCAAGATGGCCTTGAAGCGAAAGCGGTTGCCAATGGCCACCGCTTCGGTGGTGTAGGGGTCGGTCACCACGCCAAAGGTCTTTTGGTGGGTTTCGGAGTTCACGTCAAAGCTGCACTGCAACTGCGGTGCGGCCTGTGCGGCCAGTGGGCAGACCAGCAGGGCAAAGGTGAGCATGGCGGCTGCGGTTTGCAGCTGGCGCTGTACTTGGAGTCGAGGCAGGAGGTCAAGAGCCATGGGGTACGGGGAGGAAATGGCGACGGGTGGAGTGTATGCGGGGCTGTGCTGGGCCACACCACAGGCAGCTAGCGGCAAAGCCAGCACCCCTTTCTTGCTGGCCCGTGTGAACGAACTCACCGGCGGCGACAGCTTGACATCCAACATCGCGCTGGTATTGAACAACGCCCGCCTGGCCTCGGCTATTGCGTTGGCGTATGCAGCCATTAGCAATTGACCTGGTCGCACGCCGGGGCTACCGGCCCATCATCCCTTCAGTGGAATATGCGTGCTGTTTTTCACTTCTTCCATTACCGCGTAGGTGCGGGTCTCGCGCACGCCGGGGAGTTGCCACAGCACGGTGCCGGCGAAGTCGCGGTAGGCGGCCATGTCGGCCATGCGGGTTTTGAGCAGGTAGTCAAAGCCGCCTGCCACCATGTGGCATTCCATGATTTCGGGGCGCACTTGCACCGCGGCTTTGAAGGCTTCAAACACATGCGGTGTAGTGTGGTCCAGCAGGACTTCCACAAATACCATCAACCCGGCGCCCAACTTGGCCGGGTTCAGGTGCGCCTGGTAGCCCAGGATAAAGCCCTCTTTGCCCAGGCGCTGCACCCGCGCCAGTACGGCGGTGGGCGACAAGGCTACGGCCTCGGCCAGCTTGAGGTTGGAGATGCGCCCGTCTTCCTGCAAGACGCGTAGGATCTTCAGGTCGGTACGGTCCAGGCTGGCAACGGGTGGGGTCATGGCTGAGTTATTCACTATGAAGTGACAAAAATAAAGATAAATATTAACCTTAAATGGTGGGAATATGTCTCGTTACACCATAGTCGCAGACCGCAGACACCAAAGCGGAAAGCAGCAAGCGCAAAGCCCAAAGCCCAAAGCCCAAAGCGCAAGGAGCCATTCCCATGTTGATACAGCAACGCCTTCCCCAGCCCTACCGCCCCGAGGCCGAGATCGTGGCAGAGCGCCTGCGCAGCTTGCAAGACAAGCTGGACTGGGCCGCCGCCACGCAGCTAGCAGCGCCTTGGGTGCAAACCGTGCGCGACCATCCCGCACCGTTTTGGGCTATGGAAAGCTTGTTGCAGGAATACCCGATTTCCAGCGCCGAGGGCCTGGCCCTGATGCGTCTTGCAGAAGCGCTGCTGCGGGTGCCGGACACGGATACCGCCATCGCCCTGACCGCCGACCAGCTTGGCCGCGCTGATTTTGCGCAGGCCGGTGACCAGGTGCTGGCGCGCTTGTCGCGGGCGGCCATAGCCATGTCCAAATACTTTTTGCCCGACGCACAAGGCGCCGCCAGCGGCAGTGGTTTGATGGGCCGCCTGGGCGCGCACACCGTGGTGGCCGCCACGCTGCGCGCGGTGCAGTTGCTGGGCCGCCAGTTTGTGCTGGGCCAAAGCATGGCCGAGGCCATGCGCCATGCCGATAGCGCTCGCCAGGCGCAAAGCCAAGGCCTGCGTTTTTCGTACGACATGCTGGGCGAGGGCGCGCGCACGGATGCGGACGCGCTGCGCTATTGGCAAAGCTATAGCGACGCGATAGCCGCCTTGGCGCAGGCCGCCCTACCCGAACGCGGGCCGCAAGGCAATGATGGCATCAGCATCAAGCTCAGCGCCCTGCACCCACGCTACGAAGACGGCCAAAGCGCGCGCGTCATGGCCGAGTTGTTGCCGCGCGTGTGGAGCTTGTGCGAGCAGGCCGCGCGCGCCGACATCAACTTGACGATTGACGCCGAAGAGGTCGAGCGCCTGGAGTTGTCGCTCGAAGTGTTTGACGCCTTGTTGCAGCGTGTGGCGCAGCACTGGCCGCAGTGGCGTGGCCTGGGGCTGGCATTGCAGGCCTACCAAAGCCGCGCGCTGGAACTTGTGCACACCGTGGTGGCCATGGCGCGCCAGTACCGCGTGGGCCTGATGTGCCGCCTGGTCAAGGGCGCGTATTGGGATGCCGAAATCAAACGCGCCCAGGAGCTCGGCCTGCCACATTACCCTGTTTTTACGCACAAACACCATACCGATATGTCATACCTGGCTTGCGCTGGCGCGCTGCTGGACGCGCCCGATGTGATCTATCCCCAATTTGCCACCCACAACGCGGCCACGATAGCGGCCATCATGCAAATGGGCGCGCGCAGCGGCGGTACTTTTGAGTTGCAGCGCCTGCACGGCATGGGTGAGGGCGTCTACCGCGAGGTGCTGAAAAACCCGCTGATGGTCTGCCGCGTGTATGCGCCGGTGGGCGCGCACAAAGACCTGCTCGCTTACCTGGTGCGCCGTCTGCTGGAAAACGGCGCGAACTCTTCTTTTGTTCATCAGCTGGCTGATACCACTTTGCGTGTGCGCGACTTGCTGATCTCGCCGCTGCGCCTGGAACCCGTGGGCGCTTTGCCCCTGCCGCCACATCTTTTTGGCAGCGGCGAAGGCGCACGCGCCAACAGCGCAGGGCTGGACTTCACTGTGCCCACCATGCGTGCGCCCTATCTGCAAGCTCTGGCGCAGCCTATGCCTGGTGTGCTGGCGCAAGCGACTATGCAGGACGTGCAGAGCGCGATGCAGCGCGCAAGGAGCAGCTTCACAAGCTGGTCGTGTACGCCAGTGGCGCAGCGCAGCGCGGCCTTGCTGCGCACCGCAGACAGCCTGGAGCAACAGAGCGCGGCGCTCTGCGCTCTGCTGGTGCGCGAGGCGCATAAAACCTGGGGTGACGCGCAGTCCGAAGTGCGTGAAGCGGTAGACTTTTTGCGCTATTACGCGCACGAGGCGCTACGCATCATGCAGCCGGTTTGCATGCCCGTGGCCCACGGTTATTCATGGTCGGGCGCGAGCGCTGTAACCGGCACCTCTGCTATGCAAACCGATAGCGCGCATTGGCAGCCTGGCGTGACCGGCGAGACCAACACCTTGCAACTGTGCGGGCGTGGCGTGTGGGTCTGTATCAGCCCCTGGAATTTTCCGCTGGCCATTTGCGTGGGGCAGATCGCTGCCGCCTTGGCCACTGGCAACACCGTGCTGGCCAAGCCAGCGGAGCAAACGCCACTGATCGCGGCCCTGGCGGTGCGTGTATTTCACGCAGCGGGCATTGCGCAAGACGCGCTGCAACTACTGCACGGGCCAGGCGAAACCGTGGGCGCTGCCCTCGTGGCACAACCCGGAGTGGCCGGTGTCGTGTTTACCGGCTCCACCGAGGTGGCGAAAACGATTCAACGCGCGCTGGCGGCCAAGCCTGGCCCCATCATTCCGCTGATCGCCGAGACCGGCGGTATCAATGCCATGGTGGTGGACTCGTCCGCGCTGCCCGAGCAGGTGGTGGACGCGGTACTGAGCAGTGCCTTCCGCTCGGCCGGGCAACGCTGTTCAGCGCTTCGCCTTTTATGCGTGCATACGGACATCGCCGACACCGTGTTGGAGATGCTGCACGGCGCGGCGCAGCAACTGCGCGTTGGTGATCCGGCAGACCTGGCGACCGACCTGGGGCCGGTGATTGACGCGGATGCAGCGGCCACATTGCAAGCGCATATCGCTCGCCTGCATGCGCGCCATACTTGTTTGTTTGGCCCAGCCTGGCAGGCCGCATTGGCGCAGGACGGCTGCGCGCTACCGAATCGCATCGCGCCGCATGCGTACGAGGTGCAAAGCGTGGCCGATGTGGATGCTGAAATTTTCGGGCCGGTGTTGCAAGTGCTGCGCTGGCAGGGGGACCCGCTAGATACCATCGAGCAGATCAACGCCCTGGGCTACGGCCTGACGCTGGGCATCCAAACCCGCATCGATAGCCGCGCCCAAGCGATGGCACAGGCGGCGCATATCGGCAATGTCTATATCAACCGCAATACGATTGGCGCCGTGGTCGGCGTGCAAGCCTTTGGTGGTGAAGGCTTGAGCGGTACCGGACCTAAAGCCGGCGGTCCGCACTACCTATACCGCTTTTGCGCCGAGCGCACGGTAACGGTTAACACCACGGCTGCGGGCGGCAATGTAGCTTTGCTGGTTTGAGAAAGCTTGGCACAAACAAGTCATCAAAATTCCTCGTATCGACCGGCTTCTCCAAAGCGACTAAGGCCATCGCAAAGCTTGGTTACCATGCCCCATCTGGCGCCGCGCAGTGTGCAGCGGCGGCTTATTCCAACCAGGAGCGTGCGTATGTGGGTGGTGTGTCAACGTGCCGGGCTGATTGCCTTGGCAATATGCCTGGTGGCCTGCGGCAAAAACCAGGGCATAGGCGGTGCCAGCAGCGATGCCAGTGCCAGCACGCAGAAAGAAAATGCCACTTTTGCGCTGGCCATCGCTCAGGCGCCGACGCAGGATTTCGATGACGCCAAGCGCGGCCTGATCGCACGGCCTACGGGCAAGATACTGGCCGCCGATGGCAGCGTGTTACGCGATTTTTCCGCCTATGATTTTTTGCAAAGCGCAGCGCCCGATACCGTCAACCCCAGCCTGTGGCGCCATGCGCAGCTCAATGCCAATATAGGTCTCTTCAAAGTGATGGATGGCGTGTACCAGTTGCGCGGTTTTGATATTGCAAACATCACCCTCATCGAAGGTAAGACCGGCTGGATCGTGGTCGATGCGCTCACCTCGCGCGAGTCCGCAACGGCGGCTATGGCGTTTGCAGAGCAGCATCTGGGCAAGAGGCCGGTCAGTGGTTTGGTGCTGACACATGCACATGCCGACCACTTCGGCGGCGCGCTAGGTGTCTTGTCGCAGGCCGATGCGGCGCAGCGCAAAGTGCCCATCGTGGCGCCGGCAGGATTTATGGAAGAGGCCACCAGCGAAAACGTACTCGTGGGTGCCGCCATGGGCCGGCGCTCGGTGTACCAGTTTGGCCGCGACCTGCCGCGCAGCGCCAAAGGCAATGTGGATACGGGTCTGGGCAAAGATGTGATCTACGGCAGCATTGGCATTTTGACGCCGACCTGGCTGATTTACCAGGCCAATCAGCCTATGCAAATCGATGGTGTGGACTTTGTGTTTCATAACGTCCCCAATGCCGAATGTCCAGCGGAGTTGAGTTTTTCGATTCCATCGAAAAAGCTTTACGACGGCGCAGAAAACCTGTCGCAGACCATGCATAACCTGTTGCCCATACGCGGCGCTAAAGTGCGCGACGCTTTGCGTTGGGCCACCTACATGGAGCAGGCCTTAGAGCAAACGCGCCAGGCCGAGGTGTATATCGCTTCGCACCACTGGCCGATATGGGGCAATGCCAATATCCAGCAGTTCATCACCATGCACCGCGATGTGTACAAATACACGCATGACCAAACCGTGCGCTTGATGAACGCCGGCTACACGCCCAGTGAGATTGCCGACAAAGTACAACTACCCAAGTCGCTGGCCGACTTTATGGCGGTACGCGGCCACTATGGTGATTTGCGCCACAACGTCAAAGCGGTGTACCAGTTTTACTTAGGCTTTTTTGACGGCAACCCGGCGCACCTGAATCCGCTGGCCCGGGCGGATGTGGGCAAGCGCTATGTGGACTTAGCCGGTGGTGCGGACAAAGCCATTGCTGCCGCGCAAAGCGCTTTTGACCAAGGCGATATGCGCTGGGCTGCCGAGCTACTCAACCATGTGGTGATGGCCGACGCATCTAACAAAGCCGCCAAAGAGCTGCTGGCCAAAAGCTACGAGCAGATGGGCTACAGCGCCGAGTCCGCCACCTGGCGTAATGCCTATTTAAGCGGTGCACAAGAGTTGCGCATTGGCGCACCGGCCAAAGGCATGTCCAAGGCGGGTGCCATCGACCTGTTGCTGCAAACGCCGATGGAGCGTTTTTTAGAAGCCATGGCTGCCAGCCTGGACGGCCCTGCGGCTGAGGGCAAAAACTACCGCATCAACCTGGTGCTGAGCGATCAGAAAGAAAGCTATGCCTTGTGGGTAGAGAACGCGGTTTTGCATTTCAAACGCGGCCAGCACCCACAGGCCAATGCCACGCTGACATTGACCAAGCCCTTGTTCGTGAAAATCATCGCCGGTAGCGCAGGCATGCAGGACACTTTGCTCAGCGATGACTTGAAGGTAACCGGCAGCAAAGTGGACTTGCTGCGATTTTTAGGCTTGATAGAAAAAGCGGCGGGCACTTTCGGCATCGTGTCGCGTTAGTCGGAAAGTACGCATGCCGCTGGTCCTGTACGGCTCGACGATTTCCTACTTCACGGGCAAGCTCGAAGCGGCGCTGCGCTACAAAGAAATTGACTATCGCTTAGAGCCCATGCGCTCGCGAGCGCAGCGGGGCCTGATTCCGCAGGCTACCGGCGTGTTTCAGATGCCGGCTTTGCAGTTGGAAGACGGGCGCTGGTTGACGGACTCGACGCTGATCCTGCAGTGGCTGGACCAGGCTTACCCGGCATACCCGCTGCTGCCGCAGGACCCCGTATTGCGCTTTGTTAGCTTGTTGCTGGAGGACTATGCGGATGAATGGTTGTGGCGCCCGGCCATGTATTACCGCTGGCACTACGCGCCCGATGCCGCACGCCTGAGCCGCCACATCAGCGAGGAATTGCTCTCCGACATGCCCGGCCCGGTGTGGCTCAAACAGTTTTTTGTGCGCCACCGTCAGCGCGCTTTGTTTACGGTGGGCGACGGCGTTAGCGCAGACACCCAAGCGCATGTTGAGGGCATTTACTTCCATACGCTGGCCGCCTTGGAAGCCATGTTGGCCAACCGGCCTTTTATGCTGGGCGCGCGGCCCTGTTTGGTGGACATCGGCTTCTTCGGGCCTATGTTCCGCCACTTCAGCCAGGACCCGACAGCCGCCGTGCTCATGCAAGAACGCGCGCTTCACACCAAGGCCTGGGTGGCCCGCATGTGGGCCAGCCGCGGCGGCCAGTTGCAGGGCGAATTGGTGCCCCTGCTGCCGCAAGACTTTGCGCCGCTGCTGCGCGATGTGGGCCAGGCCTACCTGCCCTATTTGCTGGCCAATGCGCAAGCCGTAGCCCAAGGCCACAAGCGATTTGATGTGACCCTACAAGGCTGTGCCTACCGGCAAGTGCGCACCTCGCGCTACCGCTTGTTGTGCCTGGAAATGCTGCAACACCACTTTGCGGCGCTAAGCGCGTTGCAGCGCGTGGAATTGGATGCAATTTTTGCTGGCAGCGGCATCAGCCCTGCCTTGCGTGCCCAGTTGCCCGCGCGCAGCGGCGTGGATGCAGCCACCCACTCGGCCTTATCGCCGGGCTTGGCTATGCTGGGTTTATAAGCCCCAGTCGTAGCCAATACTGATAGGCGCGTGGTCGGAAAAACGCGTGTCTTTGTAGATAGCGTGCTGGCGTGCGCCTGCTGCAAGCGCAGGCGTTGCCAGGTGGTAATCCAAACGCCAGCCCACGTTTTTGGCGTAGGCCTGCCCCCGGTTGCTCCACCAGGTGTAGGCTGCATCGGTGGCGCTAGGTTCGAGTTGCCGATAGACATCGACCAGGCCGCCTTCGCTGAGTAAACGCGTCATCCAGGCGCGCTCTTCAGGCAGAAAACCGGAGTTCTTGCGGTTGCCTTTCCAGTTCTTCAAATCGATTTCCTGGTGCGCAATATTGATGTCGCCGCACAGCACAAATTCACGGCTGCGCTTGAGCTTTTGCAGGTGCGGGTACATACCCTCCAGAAAACGGTATTTGGCCTCTTGCCGTTCCTCGCCCGAGGAGCCGCTGGGGAAATAGCAGCTGATGATGGACAGCTTACGCTTAGGGGTATCAAAGCGCAGTTCCACGTAGCGGCCCTCGGCGTCAAACTCTGCCGAGCCATAGCCCACCTGCACATCGCTGGGCATGTGGCGGGTATAAATGCCCACGCCCGAGTAGCCCTTTTTCTCTGCAAAGTGAAAGTGCCCGGCCATACCGGCCAGGGTATCCAAGTGCCCTGCCACATCGGCGGCCTGGGCTTTCACTTCCTGCACGCATAGACAGTCCGCTTGCAAGCTGTGCAGCCAGTCTTGCAGCCCTTTGCTGCTGGCCGAGCGTATGCCGTTAAGGTTCAGGCTGGTGAGTGTGAACAAGCGGTTCTCCCGTGGGCTGTATGAAAGCGTGGAAGATACCCGATTGCTCTTCGCAGGGTGCAGGCCTTGTGCACGCTGCCGCGGGACGCACGCTGCGCCAGCCCATGCAGGCCGGCGCAGCGCAAGCGCATCTACTTCAGGTGATTCACGGCCGCCTGTGCATACACCGGCGTGTCCAGCCCTTCGTAGCGGGCCTTGAGTTGCAGCGACAGGAACTGCGAATAGTGCCGACTCTGGTGCAAATTGCCACCATGAATCCAGAGCTGGGCCTGGTTCGTCGGCTTCCACATATTGCGCAGCTCGCCCTCCCAGGGGCCGGGATCTTTGGTCGTGCTGGAGCCCAGACCCCAGACCTTGCCCACGCGGTCGGCCACCGCGGGCGATACCAGATCGGCCAGGAACTGGTTCATCGAGCCGTAGCCAGTGGCATACACAATGACATCTGCCGGCAACTCTCTGCCATCACTTAAGGTGACCGACTTGGCGTTGATGCGCGCGATGTTGATACCGCTGCGCAGTTTGATGCTGCCATTGGCAACCAACTCGGAGGCGCCCACGTCGATGTAATAGCCCGAGCCACGGCGCAGGTATTTCATGAACAGGCCTGAGCCGTCGTCACCGAAGTCCAGCATGAAGCCGGCCTTTTCCAGACGTCCATAGAGGTCGGCATCGCGCCGCTTCATTTCCTCGTACACCGGGATTTGAAATGTGTGCATGATTTTGTACGGCACGCTGGCAAACACCAGATCGCCTTTATGGTGGTCTATGCCGCTCTTGATCGCCTCTTCGCTGTACAGGCCGCCTAGCGCCAGCTCCATCAGCGAGTCCGAGGGCGCGATATGCGTGCTACTGCGTTGCAGCATGGTGACGTCCACCTGGTGTTCCCACAGGGCGGCACAAATATCATGCGCCGAGTTGTTGGAGCCCAACACCACCACTTTTTTGCCAATGTATTTGTCCGGCCCAGGGTGTTTACTGGAATGGTGTTGCTCGCCTTCAAAACTTTCGGCGCCGGTGATGTGCGGTACGTTGGGGTAACCTGATACGCCCATGGCAAACACCAGTTGCTTGGGGCGCAGGGTCTTGGTTTTGCCCTCGCGCTCCACCTGCAATTCCCACTGGCCGCTGGCCTCATCAAAGTGCGCTTTTTTGGCCTCGGTAGAGCCCCAGTAGTTCAGCTCCATGATCTTGGTGTACATCTCCAGCCAGTCGCCGATCTTGTCCTTGGGCGCAAACACCGGCCAGTCGTCTGGGAAGGGCATATAGGGCAGGTGGTCGTACCAGACCGGGTCGTGCAGGCACAGGCTTTTATAGCGATTGCGCCAGGAGTCGCCGGGCTTGGCGTTTTTTTCGATGATGATGGTCGGCACACCCAGCCGTCGCAGGCGCGCCCCCAGTACGATGCCGCCTTGACCGCCGCCGACGATCACCACATAAGGCTGCTCGGTAAATCCCAAGCTTTGCTCCTCGTGCGCGCGCGCTTCCAGCCAGCTTTTGCGGCCTGGGTGTACGCCGTGTTCCGCGCCTTTGATGCGCTTGCTGCCGGTTTTCTCTTCAAAGCCTTTGAGCTCGGTCATGGTGGTTAACAGGGTCCAGGCTTTGTCGCCCTGGTCGGTGCCTTTCAGGCGCAGGTGCCCGCGCCCGCGTGCCACGCGGGTTTCGAAGGTGAACCAGGCATCGACCACTCCATCGGCTTCGGTGGCCTCGCCCTCCAGTGTGAAATGGCTGGCCGCTACATCGGCACCGCGGGCCTGCACCATCTTCTCGATAGCGCCCTGGCCTTCCTGGGTGCAAATATTCCAGGTAAAGGCCACCAGATCGCGCCAGTAGCAATCTGCGCCAAACAGTGCTGCAGTGGCGGCAGCGTCAGGCCGGCCAAGCGCGGCACCAAAGTGTAAAAGCCAGGCGCTGGCGCGCCCGGACGGACTGGTCTGTGTCATGGGAAAGCTCCTCTGAATGGTAGATTTTTTGAACCGTAGGCCGGTGGCTCAGGCGCTTTGGCATGAGGTCCGCACCCGGCTCCACAGTGAATCAGCCCAGCGCTACTGTCAAGTACGCAATTACCCTAGGGAAGACGTTTCAAGTGCGACTTAGCTATACCCCAGCGCTTGGGCTTGTTGCAGGCAGACGCCTCAGCCCCGGGTGGTCTGCAACATGCCCCGGTAGATTTCCTCATCGCCCACCACGCCGACAAAGCGGCCGGCTTCGCACAGCAGCACCGGCCGGCCGGTGGCGTGGCGGATGTGGATGATGTGTTCCAGCAGCATTTCTGGGTTGGCCATGGCTATGCTGCGACCGTCCAGGCCTGCTTGTACGATGTCCATCTGCGGCTGGTAGGCCAGCAGTTGACCGAGACGGCCTTCGATGTCGGCGCGTTCGGGTTGCCCGGCTGCGTCCAGTTGCAGCCAGTGGTGGCCGGTCCAGTCCAGTTGCACGCGCAGGCCTTCGTGCTTGAGTTTTTCTAGCGGCGTCATCAGCGAGCGACCGCGCAGCACCTTGATAGGGTTCATATGCGCCACAAAGTCGCGCACATAAGCGTTGGCCGGATTGAGCACCACTTGCTCGGGCTCGCCCGATTGCACAATGCGCCCGCCATCCATGATGGTGATGTGGTTGCCCAGCTTGATGGCTTCGTCCAGGTCGTGGCTGACAAAGACGATGGTTTTTTTCAGTTGTTGTTGCAATTGCAAAAGCTCTTGTTGCAAGTGTTCGCGGATCAGCGGGTCCAGTGCAGAAAAAGGCTCGTCCATGAGCAAAATATCTGCGTCGGTGGCAAAAGCGCGCGCGAGGCCAACACGTTGCTGCATGCCACCTGACAGTTGGTGTGCATATTTTTTGCCCCATTGCGCTAGGCCTACCAGCTCTAGTTTTTGGGCCACGATTTTTTCGCGCTGTGCTTTGGGCATGCCGCTCAATTCCAGACCCAGGCCGACGTTTTCAGCCACGGTGCGCCAGGGCAGCAGCGCGAACTGCTGGAACACCATGGCTACGCGCGTGGTGCGCAGGCGGCGTAAGGTCGGGGCGTCGCAGCGTGTCAGGTCCACGTAGCCGCTGGGGCCTGCATGGGCGTCGCGTATCAGCACGGCGCCACGGTTGGCTTGGTTTAGCCCATTGAGGCAACGCAGCAGCGTTGACTTTCCCGAGCCGGACAAGCCCATCAGTACCGAAATTTCGCCCTCGGCGATTTGCAAATTGCAATCGGCCGCGCCCAACACCGCACCGGTGGCGTCCAAAATCTCCTGCCGGGTTTTGCCTGCGTCCAGCAGCCCCAGGGCTTGCGCGCTGTGTTTTCCAAAGACCACGTCCACATGGCGGAACTCGGCCATGGGGGCCGGCCTGGTCTGTGGGCTCGGGCCTTCACTCATGGCTGCGGGTTTTGCACAAACGGTCAAGCACAATGGCCACGATCACAATCGCCAGCCCGGCCTCAAAGCCGTCGGCGATGTTGACCGAGTTGAGCGCGCGCACCACCGGCTTGCCCAGGCCGTCGGCGCCCACTAGCGCGGCGATCACCACCATCGACAGGCTGAGCATGATGCACTGCGTAATGCCGGCCATGATGTTGGGCAGGGCCGAGGGTATTTCCACCTTGAGCAGCAACTGCCAGCGCGTGGCACCAAAGGCTTGGCCCGCTTCAATCAGCGGGCGCGGCACGGAGGCAATACCCAGCGTGGTCAGCCGGATAGGTGCAGGCAGGGCGAAGATGACGGTGGAGATAAGCCCCGGCACCACACCCAGCCCAAAGAGGATGAGCGTAGGGATCAGGTACACAAACGTGGGGACCGTTTGCATCAAGTCCAGCAGCGGGCGCAATGCCGCTTCGAGCCATGGCCGGTGCGCTGCCGCGATACCGATGGGCACGCCGATGAGCACACAGCTGAGTGTGGCAAACAAGACCAGGGACAGCGTCTCCATGGTCTCGGTCCAGTAGCCCATATTAATGATCAAGAGCAGCGCCGCTTCCACAAACACCGCAAGCCTGACCGAGCGTTGCAGCGCCCAGGCCAGTGCGGTAAGCAGCGCCACCATGACGAGCGGTTGCACCCACAAAAGCACGCCGGTAAAACCCAGCACCAGGGCGCTGAGGTTTTCAGACACCGCGTCAAACAACCAAGGCGCGCTTTGGGTGATACGCTCGACGCCCGCCGCAATGGACTCGCCCAGCGGGAGTTTGTTGTCGGTGAGCCACGCAAGCGCGGCTTCCAGACCGGCCGCCATCGGCTTACTTGATGATCATTGCCGGTGTGATGTCTTTGT
Source organism: Rhodoferax sp. (assembly GCA_040400575.1). Classification (GTDB taxonomy): domain Bacteria; phylum Pseudomonadota; class Gammaproteobacteria; order Burkholderiales; family Burkholderiaceae_C; genus Allorhodoferax. The sequence goes on along the minus strand of JBBAPX010000015.1, from coordinate 24,571 downwards.
CGTCAAAGGTTTTGACGCCAGCGAGCCAGTTGCCCCAGGTGGAAGCATTGCCTTTGAGCCAGGCTTGGGCAGCGGCTTCGGGCTTCATTTTTTTGTCCAGGATGGAGGACATGATTTCGTTTTCTGCTTCCAGGCTGAACTTGGTATTTTTCAGCAGCTTGCCTACATTGGCGCATTCGGTGGAATAGCCTTTACGCGTGTTCGTGTACACCGTGGCGCCGCCGAAGTTAGGACCGAAGAATTCGTCACCACCGGCCAAATAGGTCATTTTGATTTTGCTATTCATGGGGTGGGGTGCCCAGCCCAAAAACACAATCCACTCCTTCTTAGGTACGGCGCGCACGACTTGCGAAACCATCCCCGCTTCGCTGGACTCCACAATCTTGAAGCCGCCCAGGCCGAAGGCGTTTTTCTTAATCATATCCAAAATGAGGCGGTTGCCATCATTGCCCGGCTCGATACCGTAAACCTTTTTGCTGAATTTGTCGGCATTCTTGGCTAGATCTGCAAAGGTTTTGACACCGGCTTCGGCCACATAGTCAGGAACGGCCAAGGTGTACTTCGCGCCTTCTAGGTTAGCGCCCAGAGTTTCTACCGAGCCGTCTGCCGTGTACGGCTTGATGTCGGCTTCCATGGACGGCATCCAATTGCCCAAAAACACATCAATCTTTTTTGCCTTGAGGCTGCTATAGGTCACCGGCACCGAGAGCACTTGCGCCGAGGGCTTATAGCCAATACCCTTGAGGATTTCGGACATGACGGCGGTGGTGGCGGTGATGTCGGTCCAGCCCACGTCGGCAAAACGCACGGCTTTGCAGGAGGCAGGCTCGGCCGCCTGGGCCTGGCTCAGCAGCGAAAAGGATGCGGCCAGTGCAGCAGCGGCCAGGGCCAAGGGACGGGTAAACGGGGAAGTGTTTGACATGCAGGTCTCCAGATAATTATTAGCTACGTTAAGTTCTCCTGCGCGCACACCTGTGAAATCGATGGCAAAAGCGCAAGAAATTTCATGGTACACCGACTGCGCGCCAAAAGTCCACCAAAGCGCAAATTTGACGCCGCCACGTAAGTGTGCGCCGCTCAATACAATGCGCCCGCCCCCTCCCAGGACCCCGAATGACCATCTCCCAACCCAATGCCAGTCCCCATCACCTTGGCCAAAACAGTGCGTTAGCGCAGGAATTTGTGCAATTTGCCGTCGCCTCGGGCGTACTGCGTTTTGGCGAATTTAAGACCAAGGCCGGGCGCCTGAGCCCCTACTTCTTTAATGCCGGCTTGTTTGACGACGGCGCCAAGCTGGGCCGTTTGGCGCAGTTTTATGCCCAGGCCTTGCTGGCCAGCGGCATGCAGTTCGATATGTTGTTCGGGCCTGCTTATAAAGGCATTCCGCTGGGCGCAGCGGTGGCGGTGGAGCTGGCGCGCCTGGGCCACAATGTGCCATTTGCCTACAACCGCAAAGAAGCCAAAGACCACGGTGAAGGCGGCAAGCTGGTGGGCGCGCCTTTGCAAGGCCGGGTACTGATTGTTGACGACGTAATGAGCGCAGGCACCGCGGCGCGCGAGTCCATTGCACTGATCCAAGCTGCAGGGGCTATACCGCATGCTGTTGCGATTGCCCTGGACCGGCAGGAAATGGCGACTGAAAAACAGGCCGATGGCAGCACCCGGGACCTGCCCTATAGCGCAGTGCAATACGTGCGTCAAAACCTGGGCTTGCAAGTGTGCGCGATTGCCAATTTGGATGATTTGCTGGCCTACCTGCAAACCCAAGACGGCGGCACTATGGGTGAACACCGCCAGCGGGTGCAGGCCTACCGGGCGCGCTACGGCGTGGACTGAGCGCGGCGCGCAATCCTTTAGCAGTAGCGGCGGGGACTATTTTGGACACCCAAGTCAACCTTTCCCGCCAGCGCCGCGACCCACATCACGCTGAAGCTGGCTTGGATCGGCGAGGAGCCCTTGACGACCGGTAGAAGCTACTGGATTTTGCACGGTCACCGCTGGGTCAAGGGCAAAGTAGCGTACATTTCGCACCGCCACAATATCCACACGTTGGAGCATGAGAGCGCAGAATGCCTCGCGGTCAATGAGATAGGCAGCATCAGCTTGCAATTGCAAGAGCTCTTGCTGACCTTGCCCTTTGCACAATCGCGGACATTGGGTGCTTTGATTCTGGTGGATGTGAGTAGCTACACAGCCGCTGGTGCGGCCCTGGTGCAATAATCGATTTTCCATTTGCACGTGGCCTTTGCGGCTCCGGGCGTTTACCGAGAAAAAACTATGACACTTCGTAACTTTCGTGCATTCTCAACCTTAGTCCTTGCTGCCATGCTGTGCCAAGCGGCCGCAGCGCAAACCGTTTTGCTGAATGCGTCCTACGATGTGTCACGCGAGTTTTATAAAGACATCAACGCAGCCTTTGTAGCCCAATACAAAAAGAGTTCTGGCAAAGACATGCGCGTGGACCAGGCCCATGGCGGCTCCAGCGCGCAGGCGCGGGCGGTGAACGATGGACTCGAAGCCGATGTGGTCACCATGAACACCTCCACCGATATTGAATTTCTGGCCACCAATGGCGTGGTGGCGAAAGACTGGACTAAGCGCTTCCCGCACAACGCATCGCCCACCAGTTCAACCATGTTGTTTTTGGTGCGCGACAAAAACCCCAAAGGAATTAAAGACTGGGACGACCTGATCCGTCCGGGTATTCAAGTCGTAGTCGTCAACCCTAAAACCGGTGGTAATGGACGCATGGCCTACCTGGCTGCCTGGGGACAGGTGCGTAAACGCGGCGGTACCGACGCGCAGGCCGCAGACTATGTGGCCAAGCTGTATAAAAACGTGCCGGTGCTTGCCAAAGGCGGGCGTGATGCCACTACCATTTTTCTGCAACGAAACCTGGGCGACGTATTGATAACTTTTGAGTCGGAGGTGGTATCGATAGACCGCGAATTTGGCGCGGGCAAGGTCGATGCGATACACCCCAGCGCTTCGATCCTTGCCGAAAATCCAGTGGCCGTGGTGGAGCGCACTGTCGCCAAAAAAGGTACGCAGGACGCGGCTAAGGCCTACCTGAATTTTTTGTATTCTGACGAGGCGCAGGAAATCGCAGCCCAACACGCCATACGGCCCAGCAGCCCTGCTGTTTTGAAAAAATACGCTGCGACCTTCAAGCCCATCGCGATGTTTACGGTAGAGGACTACTTCGGCAGCCCGGCCGAGGCGCAAAAAGTGCATTTCAATGACGGTGGCCAGTTTGACCGGCTGTACACGGTCAAATAAACCGACACCTTATGCAAACAACAGCGGCTGACCGGCCGGCGGGCTCAGGCGCGCGTCGAGGAAAGAGTCTGCGGGTATTGCCGGGATTCAAGCTGACGCTGGCATTCACCCTGTTTTACCTGAGCATTATTGTGCTCATTCCTTTGTCCGGTTTGTTCGCCAAAACCTTGACGCTCGATTGGCAGCAGTTCGTCGCCGCAGTCAGCAGCCCGCGCGTGCTGGCCTCTTACCGTTTAACGTTCGGCGCTTCCTTGATTGCGGCCTTGGTGAACACAGTGTTTGGCTTGGTGATTGCCTGGGTACTAGTGCGCTACGAGTTTTTCGGAAAAAAACTGATCGACGCCTTGGTGGACTTGCCGTTTGCCTTGCCCACCGCCGTCGCCGGTATTTCACTGACCGCGCTGCTGGCCAGTAATGGCTGGGTCGGCAGCCTGCTGGAGCCCTATGGCATTTCGCTGGCTTTTAACGCCAATGGCGTGGTCATTGCCCTGATCTTTATCGGTCTGCCTTTTGTTGTGCGTACGGTGCAGCCGGTGCTGGAAGATTGCGAGCAGGAGCTAGAAGAGGCGGCCATGTGCCTGGGCGCTACGCCATGGCAAAGCTTTGCACATGTGATTTTCCCGACCATCGCGCCGGCGCTCTTAACCGGTTTTGCCATGGCCTTTGCACGCGGTGTGGGCGAATATGGCTCCGTCATATTTATCGCCGGCAATATGCCCATGGTGTCAGAGATCACGCCCCTCATCATCATCGGTAAGCTCGAGCAGTACGACTACGCTGGAGCCACCGCCGTGGCCTCCGTCCTGCTGGTGGCCTCGTTTGTGATGCTGTTTGTCATCAACGCCTTGCAAACCTGGCAGCGCCAGCGCATGGGAGCGTCTTCGTGAGCGGCCAGGCCCGCCCCCCGGCCAGACGGGCGGCGCGTGCGGAGCCTGCCTGGGTGCGCTGGGCGCTGCTGGCCCTGGCCCTGGCTTTTGTATTTTTATTCCTGCTGCTGCCTTTGGCTGCAGTGTTTGTCGAGGCTTTTCGCAAAGGCCTGGACGGCTATGTCAGCGCACTGGCTGAACCCGAGGCTTTGAGCGCGATTGGCCTGACACTTTTGGTTGCGGTGGTGGCTGTGCCCTGCAATCTGGTGTTTGGCGTGTCTGCCGCATGGGCGATTGCCAAGTTTGAATTTCCCGGCAAATCCGCGCTCACCACCTTGATCGATTTGCCGTTTTCGGTATCCCCAGTGGTGGCCGGCTTGGTCTATGTGTTGATGTTTGGCGCGAACGGTTGGTTCGGGCCCTGGCTGATGGCGCACGACATCAAAATCATTTTTGCGCTACCGGGCATGGTGCTGGCCACCACCTTTGTGACCTTCCCCTTTGTAGCGCGCGAGTTGTTGCCTTTGATGCAATCGCAGGGCACGGACGAAGAACAAGCCAGTATCGTGCTGGGTGCATCGGGGTGGCAAACTTTTTGGTATGTCACGCTGCCCAATATCCGCTGGGCATTGCTGTATGGCGTCATTTTGTGCAATGCCCGCGCCATGGGCGAGTTTGGTGCAGTGTCGGTGGTGTCGGGCCACATCCGCGGGCAAACCAATACCATGCCCTTGCATATCGAAATTTTGTACAACGAATACCAATCGGTTGCGGCCTTTGCCGTAGCGACTTTGCTCACGCTCCTGGCGCTGGTGACACTGCTGGTCAAAAGCTTGGCGGAGTGGAAATTTGAGCGCCAGCAGCGCGTCGCACCAAGCCTTTCACCCGAGCGTCCTGTAAGCCCTTGAGGCCACCTTCACTATGAGTATTTCCATTGACCATGTCAGCAAGCAATTTGGCAGCTTCCAAGCCTTGGAAGATGTCAGCCTCCAAATTGCATCGGGCGAACTGGTGGCCCTGCTTGGGCCTTCGGGCTGCGGCAAAACGACACTGCTGCGCATCATCGCCGGCTTAGAAAGCGCCGATGCCGGCAGCATTTATTTTTCTGGCGTCGATGCTACCGACGTGCATCCGCGTGAACGTAACGTGGGCTTTGTGTTCCAGCACTACGCCTTGTTCCGCCACATGACGGTGTTTGACAACGTGGCCTTCGGCCTGCGTATGCGCCCGCGTGCCAGCCGCCCTAGCGAGTCGCAGATCAAAGACAAAGTGCACCAACTGCTAGACCTGGTGCAACTCGATTGGCTGGGTGATCGCTTCCCGTCGCAGCTCTCGGGCGGGCAGCGCCAGCGCATTGCCTTGGCCCGCGCGCTGGCGGTAGAGCCGCAGGTCTTGCTGCTGGATGAACCTTTTGGCGCACTGGATGCCAAAGTGCGCAAAGAGTTGCGCCGCTGGCTGCGCCGCTTGCACGATGAGCTGCATGTCAGCAGCGTTTTTGTGACCCACGACCAGGAAGAGGCGCTCGAAGTGTCTGACCGCGTGGTGCTGATGAACCGGGGCCGCATAGAGCAGGTAGGCACGCCCCAAGCGGTGTGGGAGCAGCCGGCCAGCGCGTTTGTGTTCAGCTTTTTGGGCCAGGTCAACCGCTTGCAAGGGCATATCGAAGATGGCAGTTTGCGCATTGGTAGCGGGCGCGCACGGATTGCCTGCCCCGAGTTACAGCAGACCGCCTCGCAACCAGCTGGCTATGCCTTTGTGCGGCCCTACGAGCTGGAGATACGACCCGCCACTGGTGTTGCCGATACGTCCGACTGGATAGCGGGCCAGGTGCTGCGTGTGTTGGCCGCGGGCCCACTGGTGCGCCTGGAAATTACGCTGCAAGACACATCTATCCTGCCCCAGGGCGAAGTACTGGAGGTGCACATGGGCTTGCAGGAATATGCCGCCACGCCACTGCGCGACGCTGACCCAGTGCTGGTGCGACCGCGCGCAGGGCGGGTGTTTTTGGTTTGAGGCGGCTATGTGCGTTAGCTGAGCTTTTTTAGTAACAGCGCATTGACCTGCGCCGGATTGGCCTTGCCTTTGCTGGCTTTCATGATGGGGCCAACCAAGCCGTTCAAGGCTTTGGCGTTACCGGCTTTGAACTCTTCGACGTTTTTCGGGTTGACGGCTAACACCTCGTCGATGATCGCCTCTAAGGCGCTGGTGTCATTCATTTGCTTAAGGCCTTTGGCCTCGATGATGGCATCGACCTCACTCACTGCTCCAACTGCTCCGACCCCTGTAATGGCACCTGTCACATCGTTCGAAATCGAGGCCCACAACGCGTCAAAAACCTGACGCGCCGCGTTGTTGCTGATGGTGTCGTCAGTGATACGGCGAATCAAAGCAGCCAGTTGCGCGGCGCTCACAGGCGTCTGATCGAAGGTCTTTTCGCTGGCATTCAGGCGACGTGAAACTTCACCCATGATCCAGTTGCTGGCCAGTTTGGCCTGGCCGCTGGCCTCGGCTACAGCTTCAAAGTAGGCGGCTACGGTTTTGCTTTGCGTCAGTTGCGCGGCATCGTATTCAGGCAAGCCATATTGCGTGACAAAACGCTCAGCCATCACGCGGGGCAGTTCGGCCATTTCGCTGCGCACGCGCTCCACCCATTCGCGCGAAATCACCAGCGGTGGCAAATCGGGGTCGGGGAAATAGCGGTAATCGGCGGCGTCTTCTTTAGTGCGCATGGCGCGGGTCTCGCCGGTTTCGGGGTTGAACAGCACCGTAGCTTGTTGGATGGCGTGGCCGTCTTCGATTTGTTCAATTTGCCAGCGCACCTCATAGTCGATGGCCTGCTGCATGAACTTGAAGCTGTTGAGGTTTTTGATTTCACGCCGTGTGCCCAGAGGCGCGCCGGGTTTGCGCACCGACACATTGGCGTCGCAGCGGAAACTGCCCTCTTGCATATTGCCGTCACAAATGCCAATCCAAGTGACGATCTTGTGCAGCTCTTTGGCGTAGGCCACAGCCTCTTCGCTGGAGCGCATATCGGGCTCGGTGACGATCTCCAACAAAGGCGTTCCGGCGCGGTTCAGGTCGATGCCGGACTGTCCAATGAAATCCTCGTGCAAGGACTTTCCCGCATCTTCTTCCAAATGCGCACGCACCAGGCGCACCGTTTTTTTCTCATCGTCCAAAAAGAAAGACACCGCGCCGCCTTGCACCACAGGGATTTCAAACTGGCTGATTTGGTAGCCCTTGGGCAGATCAGGGTAAAAATAGTTTTTGCGCGCAAACACGCTGCGCTCTGCGATGTGCGAGCCCAGTGCCAACCCGAGTTCGATGGCGCGCTCGACCGCGCCTTTGTTCATTACCGGCAGCGTGCCCGGCAAGGCCAGGTCCACGGCACAGGCTTGCGTGTTGGGCGCAGCGCCGAAGGCGATAGATGCGCGGCTGAAAATCTTGGTTTGCGTGGAGAGTTGGGCATGGGTTTCAAAGCCGATGACGACTTCGTAGCCATGAACTAGTTTGGCGGCGCTCATGCGGCACCACCCGGTACCTGTGTGTGATGGTCTGTGTGCAATTGGTACTGGTGCGCCACGTTCAAGAGGCGCGCTTCCTGCAGATAATTGCCGATGAGTTGCATGCCCACGGGCATACCGCTTTCACCAAATCCTACCGGCAGGCTCATGCCGGGCAAACCGGCCAGCGACGCAGGCAGGGTGAAGATGTCAGTCAGGTAATTGGCCAGCGGGTTATCTGACTTATCGCCGAGTTTCCATGCCGTAGTCGGTGCGACCGGACCGGCTATCACGTCGCACTGGCTAAAGGCCTGCTGAAAATCATCAGCAATCATGCGGCGGATTTTTTGCGCCTGTAGGTAGTAGGCGTCGTAATAACCGTGCGACAACACATAAGCGCCGATCATGATGCGGCGCTTCACTTCGTCGCCGAAGGCCTCGCTGCGCGTTCTTTCATACATGTCGGCCAGGTCCGAAAATTCTTTGGCACGGTGGCCGAACTTCACGCCATCAAAACGGCTGAGGTTGCTCGACGCTTCGGCCGGCGCGATGATGTAGTACACCGGAATAGATAACTCGGTGCGCGGCAACGCGATGGGCACCAATTTGGCGCCTTGGGCTTGCAGTTGCTTCAAGGCAGTATCGATGGTGCCGCGCACATCGTTGGCCAAGCCCTCGCCAAAAAATTCGTTCGGAATACCCACGCGCAATCCTTGAAGCGGCTGGGTCAAGGTACGCGAAAAATCCTCGTTCGCCACATTTAGCGAAGTCGAATCCCGGTCCAGATCGGGGCCACCCATGGCCGACAACAACAAAGCGCAGTCTTCGGCACTGCGCGCCATCGGCCCGGCCTGGTCCAGGCTGGAGGCAAAGGCCACCATGCCGTAGCGCGAGGCGCGGCCGTAAGTAGGCTTGATGCCAGTGATGCCGCAAAAAGCTGCCGGTTGGCGGATGGAGCCGCCAGTGTCGGTGCCGGTGGCCGCAGGGGTCAAGCGCGCTGCCACAGCGGCCGCGCTGCCGCCAGACGAACCGCCGGGAATGCGTGTGATGTCCCAGGGGTTGGTGACCGCGCCATAAGCAGAGTTTTCATTGGCCGAACCCATAGCGAATTCATCGCAATTGAGTTTGCCCAAAGTCACCATACCTGCATCGCGCAAACGCGTAACCACGGTGGCGTCAAACGGCGAGCGGTAGTCTTGCAATATCTTAGAGCCCGCCGTGGTGGCGAAATCTTTAGTGACAAAAATGTCTTTGTGCGCTACGGGCACGCCTTCTAAGGGGCCTGCGGTGCCCGCCGCGATCTTGTCGTCCGAGGCTTGGGCTTGCGCCAGAGTGACTTCGCTGTGGATGTCTAAAAAAGCGTTGTGCGGGTTGCCGCCCATGCGTGCCAGAAAACGCGTGGCCACTTCCACTGCGCTGACTTCTTTATTTTTCAGCATGGCTGTCAGCTGCGCCACGCTTTGCTTATGCAGATCAGCCATGGTTTATTCGATCACTTTCGGCACCAAGAACAGGCCGCGCTCGACGGCAGGCGCACTGCGCTGGTTGGCCTCACGCTGGTTGGGCTCGCTCACCAAATCTTCGCGCAGACGCAGCGTCATGCCGAGTGCGTCGGCGTCGGCAATCGCCTTGGTTAAATTTTGCATGGCATCGACCGGGTGCGCCATGGGTACGACGCCGCTAGTGTCTACCGCGCGCATTTGTTCAACGATTTCAAAAAAACCATTGAGCTGACCCAGCAGGCGTTCGGCAGCGGGCGGTTCAAACTGCAGCCGCGACAGCTGGGCGAGGCGATCTATATCGTGGGGAGTCAGGGACATGTGAAAAAAGCGGTCTTTACAGAGTGGTTTGCTGCCTCCAGCAACTTGCGTAAGGCGAGATTTTTGGGGCAATGGGTTATTATCTCGCCTTTGGCTTGCACGGCGTTTTCCACTTCCGTTTGCGCCTGAATTCAGCTATTTACCGACAAAACACAGACGATGCAGCATGCGACCGCGCTGCATGTCGACAAGGACACGCCATGTTTGGAGCTTTCACCCGTTACTTTTCTACCGATCTGGCCATTGACTTGGGCACCGCCAACACCCTGATTTTTGTGCGCGACAAAGGCATTGTGCTCGACGAGCCTTCGGTGGTCGCCATCCGCCACGAAGGTGGCCCGCAAGGCAAAAAATCCATTCAAGCGGTCGGCAAAGAAGCCAAGGCCATGTTGGGCAAGGTGCCAGGCAATATTGAAGCCATCCGTCCCATGAAAGACGGCGTGATTGCAGACTTCACCGTGACCGAGCAGATGCTCAAGCAGTTCATCAAGATGGTGCATCCGCGCAGCGTTTTTCGGCCCAGCCCGCGCATCATCATTTGCGTGCCCTGTGGCTCCACCCAGGTCGAGCGCCGCGCTATCCGTGAATCGGCTTTGGGCGCCGGTGCCAGCGATGTGTACCTGATCGAAGAGCCTATGGCAGCGGCCATCGGAGCCGGCCTACCGGTCTCCGAGGCCTGCGGTTCCATGGTGGTGGACATTGGCGGCGGTACCACCGAAGTGGGCGTCATCTCTTTGGGTGGCATGGTTTACAAAGGTAGCGTGCGCGTGGGCGGAGACAAGTTTGACGAGGCCATCATCAACTACATCCGTCGCAACTACGGCATGCTGATTGGCGAGCCCACGGCAGAAGCTATCAAAAAGCAAATCGGCTCGGCCTTCCCTGGCTCTGAAGTCAAGGAAATGGAAGTGCGCGGTCGCAATTTGTCTGAAGGTGTGCCCCGCTCCTTCACCATTTCTTCCAATGAAATTTTGGAAGCGCTGACTGACCCGCTCAACAACATCGTTTCGGCCGTGAAAAATGCGCTGGAACAAACTCCGCCCGAGCTGGGTGCTGATATTGCCGACCGGGGCATGATGCTCACCGGCGGCGGCGCGCTCTTGCGCGACCTGGATCGCTTGCTTGCTGAAGAAACCGGCCTGCCGGTGCTGGTAGCCGAAGACCCCTTGACCTGTGTGGTGCGCGGTTGCGGCATCGCACTGGAACAAATGGAACGCTTGGGCTCTATTTTCACCAACGAGTAAGCGCCGGACGCAGCGATGGCTCTGGCTTCGCTGGGCCGAGACCCCCCTCCGTTTTTCCGACAAGGCCCCTCGGCCCTGTCGCGCTTGGTGTTGTTTAGTGCCCTGGCGCTTTTGCTCATGGTGGCCGATGCGCGGTTTCACATGGTGCAGCCCTTGCGCGCCAGCATTGCTACCGCGATCTATCCGCTGCAATGGCTGGTGTTGCAACCTTTGGTTTTATCGCGGCAGGCCAATGAGCGTATGGACGGCATGTTCGTTAATGAAATCGCGCTGCGCCAATTGCGTCAGCAATTGGCCGAGCAGCGCCAGCGCGCCCAGCAAACCGAACAGCTCTTGCTGGAAAATCAGCGTTTGCGTGGCATTTTGAATTTGCAAGAGCGCCAATTGCTCGGTACGCTTGCCGCCCAGGTGGTGTACGACGCTGCCGACCCCTACACCCGCAAAGTGGTGCTGGACAAGGGCGAGCGCCAGGGCGTGCATCTGGCCTCACCGGTGATTGATGAGTTCGGCGTGATCGGCCAGGTGACGCGCGTTTTTCCCCTGTCCAGCGAAGTGACCCTGATAACCGACCGCGACCAGGCCATTCCGGTGCTCAATGTGCGCACCGGGGCGCGCGGTGTCGCCTATGGTGAAACCACCCGCAATGCCGATGCGCTGGAACTGCGCTTTATGGCCGCCAATGCGGATGTGACCGTAGGCGATGTGCTCACCACCAGTGGTGTCGATGGCGTCTATCCGCCGGGCTTGCCGGTGGCGCGCGTGGACAAAGTGGAGCGGCGTACCGAAGCGGTGTTTGCCCGTATCGAATGCGTGCCTATCGCCATGGTCGCGGGCACTCGCCATGTGTTGGTACTGCAACCGGCAGCGCAGGCCGCTGTGGCACGCCTACCTCCCGAGCCCGAGTACAAGCCTGTGCGAAGCGGAGGCCGCCGATGATCATGCGCCCGGGTCAACGCCTGCTCATGCCCGTAAACCCCGCTTTTTTATGGCTGAGCCTGCTATTGGCTTTTGCTGTCAATATGCTGGGCAACATGCTGCTGTGGGGCCGCGCTGCTTGGGCGCCTGATGTGCTGTCCATCGTGCTGGTATTTTGGACCGTACACCAGACCATGCGGGTGGGCATTGCCGCAGCATTTGTGTTCGGCTTGATGCTCGATGTGTACCAGGGCGGCTTGCTCGGACAGCACGCCATGGCCTATACGGTGCTGAGTTACTTTGCGATCATGGTGCACCGCCGCTTATTGTGGTTCAGTTTGCCCGAGCAAACCATGCAAGTACTGCCCTTATTTGCGCTGGTGCACACGGTGGAGCTATTGCTCAACGCCATGATTGGCGGCAATTTTCCGGGCTGGTGGGTGCTGATGGCACCGGTGGGTGAAGCGCTGCTGTGGCCGGTAATCAGTTCGATGCTGCTGGCGCCGCAGCGTCGCGCGCCGGACCCGGACGACAACCGTCCGCTCTAGCCAAAGCGCACCATGGATTTGCGTAATATCGACCACGACTTGCACCGCTTTCGGCAGCGCGTTTTTGTATTCACGATATTGGTCTTGGTGTGCTTTGTGCTGTTGCTGCTGCGTTTGATGTATTTGCAGCTCTGGCGCCACGATGATTTGCTGGCGCAGGCCGAAAGCAACCGCATCGCTATCGTGCCGATCGTGCCCAACCGGGGCTTGATTCAGGACCGCAACGGCATTGTGCTGGCTAGCAATTATTCGGCTTACACGCTTGAAATAACGCCTTCAAAAACCAATGGGCTTGAAGTAACCATAGACGCTTTATCCGAGGTCATTGAAATCACGCCGCGCGATCGCCGCCGCTTCAAAAAACTGCTCGACGAGTCCAAGACTTTTGAGTCCCTGCCTTTGCGCAACCGATTGACCGATGTCGAGGTGGCACGCTTTGCAGCCCAGCGTTTTCGCTTTCCCGGCGTAGAGATCAAAGCCCGCTTGTTTCGCAATTACCCTTACGGCGAATTGGCCAGCCATGTGATCGGTTACATCGGACGTATCAACCAAAGCGAAAAAGAAAAGATCGAAGACGACGATGACCAGGCCAATTACCGCGGCACCGCGTACATTGGCAAGCTCGGCGTAGAGCAAAGTTTTGAGCGCCAGTTGCACGGCATTACCGGCGTCGAACATATTGAAACTTCTGCCGGTGGCCGGGCTACGCGGCGCCTGAGCAGCAGCAAAGCCACGCCAGGTGATACGGTGGTTTTGACCATCGATATCAAGCTACAGCAGATGGTGGAGAGTATGTTTGGCGAGCGACGCGGCGCGCTGGTGGCTATCAACCCGCAAAACGGCGATGTGTTGGCCTTTGTCAGCAAGCCTACTTTTGATTCGAATTTATTTGTCGAAGGCATCGACCAAGACAGCTGGCAAATGCTCAATGAATCGCCGGACAAGCCCTTGCTTAACCGTGCTTTGCGTGGCACCTACCCGCCGGGTTCGACTTACAAACCCTTCATGGCGCTGGCTGCGCTGGAGACCGGCACGCGCAAATCCAGTACCTTGATCAACGATCCGGGCTTTTATATGTTTGGCGGCCACCGTTTTGGCAGTCCGGAAAATGAACGTGGCGGCATCATGGACATGCGCCGAGCGATTGTCGAGTCGAGCAACGCCTATTTTTATTCGCTGGCGAACGAGTTGGGCGTGGACACCATGCACGACTTTATGAAGCCCTTGGGCTTTGGTCAGATGACCGGTATCGATGTGCTTGGCGAAGTGCGGGGTGTGTTGCCCAGCCAGGAATGGAAGCGGCGCTATTACAGCAAGCCCGAGCACCAAAAATGGTACGCGGGCGAGACTATTTCTCTGGGCATAGGCCAAGGCTATAACAGCTTTACCATGCTGCAGCTGGCGCAGGCCACGGCCGCTGTGGCCAACAAAGGAATCAAATACACGCCGCGCCTGGTGCTGGCCACTGAAGACGCCAGCAAGCATGCCCGTATCGAACGCCCGGCGCCATCCCCCCAAGACCTGAAGCTTTCACCTGAAAACATCGAGGTGATTGTGCAGGCCATGGTCGGCGTGACCCAGGAAGGCACCTCAGCGCGCTCGTTTGCCGGGGCTGGCTATGTGAGCGGCGGTAAAACGGGCACAGCCCAGGCGGTCAGCTTGGCCAAGAACGAAAAATACAATGCGGCGCGCATGGAAGAGCACCAACGCGACCATTCCTTGTACATCGCATTTGCCCCTGCTGACGACCCCAAAATCGCGCTGGCCGTGATTGTGGAAAACGCAGGCTTCGGATCCACGTCGGCTGCGCCTATTGCCAGGCGCGTGTTTGATTACTGGCTATTGCAGCAATACCCCAATGACGATGACTTGGCCGCCGTGCGCAAAGGCCAGGCCACCGCACCCATTGGCAAGCCGCGAACACTGTCCGAGGTCAGTTGGCCACCGCTTTTGCAAACCGCTGAGCCGCCAGGCTTGGTCGCCAAACCTTAAGCGCCGCGCTGCATCAGGCCAGGAAGGCGTCCCAGGAGGTTTTGGCAATCAAAGCCGCTACCACCAGCATAAACACGACGCGCACAAAGCCGGTGCCGTGTTTGAGTGCCAAATGGGTGCCCGCCAGGCTGCCCACCATATTGGAAAGCGCCATGGCCAGCACCAGATGCCACCAAACATGCCCTTTCCAGGCGAACAAGACCAGAGCCGCCAGATTGCTGGCGGTATTGAGCAGCTTGGCGCTGGCCGATGCATGCAAAAAGTCGTATCCGACCACACGCACCAGCAAGAACACAAAAAAACTGCCGGTCCCCGGCCCAAAAAAGCCGTCGTAAAACCCCACCAACGCACCGATGGCTGAAAGCACCATCGCCTCGCGGCGGCCGGCAAAGCGCGGCGCGTGTTCGCGCCCTAAATCTTTTTTCGCCAGCGTATAAGCCAGCAGCAAGACCAAAAGGCCAGGCAGAATTTTGCGAAGCAATTCGGGCGAGACCACGGTAACCAACCAGGCGCCGGCGAAAGCGGCTAGCAATGCCACTAGTGCGGCAGGCAGCAGCGCACGCCAAGCCATGCTGACCCGGCGGCTGTATTGCAAGGTGGCCAATCCCGTGCCCCAGATGGACGCGCCTTTGTTGGTACCAAACAAGGTGGCCGGCGGCGCGGACGGAAACACCGCAAACAAGGCAGGCACCAGAATCAATCCACCGCCTCCGACGATTGAATCGACAAAACCAGCTAGCAGCGAAGCAGCGGAAACAAGCAGCAATTCCATGCGGGGAGTAGGGTGCGGAAAAAAGGTGTCGCAGGTACGCGGGCGCTGGGGTCGCACGTCTACGACGCCCAAGCCCGCCCAAGTGTAGGGTTTTGCAAGCGAGTCGTTAAGAAACCAGCCAGCAAAGAGAAGGGACAAAAAAAAGCACTGACAAGGTCAGTGCTTTTTGCCTCTTGGAGAGGTAGGTGAACCTTGGCACCGCCAGGTTCTTATGGTCTCCTCGGAATCGCTCGCGGCCACGTGGGCTGCCCTTCGCTTTTCAAAGTGTGGCCTGTATATAGGCTCCTGTGCACTTTAGCGCCGTGGAGCCGGACAAGCATCAGGACTTACCCTTGCGTGTTTCCCCTTAGTTCTGGGCGTCCTCGCTAATCCACTGGGCGGCTTTTTCAGCAATCATCAAAGTGGGTGAATTGGTGTTACCGCTGGTGATAAAGGGCATCACGCCCGCATCGACCACGCGCAGCCCGGCCACGCCGCGCACATTCAGGCGCGGGTCCACGACTGCCAGCGGGTCATCGGCGCGGCCCATTTTGGTGGTGCCTACAGGGTGAAAAATCGTGCTGGCGATGTCCCCGGCCAGCTTGGCCAACTCTTCGTCGCTCTGGTACTGCACGCCGGGCTTGTATTCCTCGGGTGCGAAGGCTTGCATCGCGCTTTGCGCCATGATGCGCCGGGTCACCCGCAGCGAATCGGCAGCCACTTTGCGATCTGCGTCGGTGCTTAGGTAATTGGGTGCAATCGCTGGGGCATCGCGAAAGTCCGGCGTACGAATGTTCACCGTGCCCCGGCTGCTGGGGTTCAGATTACAAACGCTGGCCGTCATGGCATTGAAGGTGTGTAGCGGTGAGCCAAAAGCGTCCAAGCTGAGTGGTTGTACGTGGTACTGGATATTCGGATAAGGCTGCTGCGGGTCGCTGCGGGTAAAAGCGCCCAATTGGCTGGGCGCCATGCTCATGGGCCCGCTGCGTTTCAAAAGATATTCCAAACCGATACGTGCCTTGCCCCATAGGCTGGAGGTAAGCGTATTCAGGGTGGGCGTGTTTTTCACTTTGAAAACCGTGCGGATTTGTAAATGGTCTTGCAAATTGGCGCCCACACCCGGCAAGTCCAGCCGCAGCGCAATGCCCTTGGATTGCAGCAGCTGGGCCGGCCCGATGCCTGAGAGTTGCAGCAACTGCGGCGAAGCTACCGAACCAGCGCTCAAAATAACTTCGCGCTGCGCATGGGCTGTCACCATTTCCTGGCCATTCCAAACCTTGACGCCGCTACAGCGCAAAGGCTTGGCAGTACCCGGGTGGTTTTCCAGCACGAGTTCACTCGCCTGCGCGCCGGTCCAAAGTTCAAAGTTGGGCCGCGCGTAGCAGGTGGGCCGCAAAAAGGCCTTGGCCGTGTTCCAGCGCCAGCCGTTTTTTTGGTTGACTTCAAAAAAGCCCACGCCTTCGTTGTCACCGCGGTTGAAGTCTTCGGTCGCCGGGATGCCCGCTTGCACAGCCGCCTGCGCAAAGGCTTCCAGCACCTCCCAGCGCAGGCGCTGTTTATCTACGCGCCACTCGCCACCCGCGTTGTGGTGGCGCAGCAGCGTGCGGTAGGGGGTATCGCCGTCCTGCATCAGCGCCGGTGCGCTGCCGCGCGCGCCGTGCAAAGCGTTGGCGCCTTTGTAATGGTCCTCGTGGAGTTGAAAGTAAGGCAGGCTGTTGTCCCAGCTCCATTGCGGCTCACCAGTCACATCGGACCAGCGGGCGTAATCACGTGCCTGGCCGCGCATATAAATCATGCCGTTGATACTGCTACAGCCGCCCAGCGTTTTCCCCCGCGGGTAAATCAGGCTGCGGCCGTTGAGCCCGGCTTCGGGCTCGGTTTTGAACAGCCAATCGGTACGCGGGTTGCCGATGCAATACAGATAGCCCACTGGGATGTGAATCCAGTGGTAATCGTCGCGCCGACCGGCTTCAATCAGTAACACGCGTTTAGACGCGTCGGCGCTCAGACGGTTGGCCAACAGGCAGCCGGCCGTTCCTGCGCCGATGATGATGTAGTCGAAAGTGGTATCGTTCATTCGGAGGATGTAGAAGCAATATCGGCCTGCTGGCGCGCACTTATCTACCACTCCATTGGGGCTTGCGCTTTTCTTGAAAGGCCAGTTGGCCTTCGCGTGCGTCTTCGGTCAGGGTAAAGAGCGCAATTTGGCTCTCGGTAAAAGCCATAGATTCTTCAAACGCCATGGTTTCCATCTTCTTGAGCATGTACAGGCCGCGCCGCACCGCAGCGGGCGACTTGTCCAGCAAGCGTTCCAGCAGCCATTGCAGCTTGGTATCGACATCGCGGTCTATGTAATTAACCAGACCAAACTCCAGGGCCTGCATGCTACTAATGGGTTCGCCGGTAATGCACATCTCCACTAGCGTGCGGCGCGGAATCAGGTGTTGCAAAACGCTCAGCACTTGCGCAGGAAACACGCCCACTTTGACCTCGGGCAAACCAAAGACTGCGTGCTCTGCGGCCACCGCCATATCGCACATGGACAAGAGGCCCATGCCCCCGGCCATGCACGCGCCATTGACCCGCGCGACCAGCGGCACATAGCTGGCTTTGGCTACGCGCAGCAGCTGTGCCAAATGGCCTAAGGGTTCGGAGTAATCGGTGGTGAAGGCCTGCGCGTTTTGCAGGTCGGCCCCGGCGCAAAAAGCTTTCTCACCGGCACCGGTGAGCACGATGGCGCGCACGCTGCGATTACTTTGTGCCGCGCTGATGGCCGCAGCCATGCCGGCCAAAACGCCATGGCTCATGGCATTGCGGCGCGCTTCGCGGGTGATGGTCAGCCACAGTACGGGGCCGCGCAGTTCGACAGATAAATCGGGGCTGGTCAGGGCGCTGGTGTCCATACAAAATTTCCTGCGAAATAGGTTCGGCAACTGGGATCGGTACAAGGGCTGCGACGCCCCAAGCATACAAGTGTGCGCTTAGCGCCCGCCGCCCACGTCCAAGAGCGCGCCGGTGCAGTAACTCGCTTGTGGACTAAGCAGCCACACAATGGCGTTGGCCACCTCCTGCGCGCTGCCCGGACGCTGCATAGGTACTTGGGGGGCCAGGCGCTGCGCCCGGTCGGGTTCGCCGCCGCTGGCATGGATGTCGGTTTCGATGATGCCCGGGCGTACGGCATTGACGCGGATACCTTCGGCAGCCACTTCTTTGGCCAGCCCAATGGTGAAGGTGTCAATCGCCCCCTTGCAGGCTGCATAGTCCACGTACTGGCCTGGGCTGCCTATCTTGGATGCGGCGCTGGACAGATTGACAATGCCGCCGCCGGTGCCGCCATGGCGCGTGCTCATACGCAACACCGCTTCGCGGGCGCACACAAAGCTGCCCAATACATGGGTATTGAGCATGCGCGACAGGCGCGCCACGCCCATGCAGTCCACGCGGGAGCTGACATCGACCACGCCGGCGTTATTGACCAAAGCCGCTAAGGGCCCCCACTTCGCATCGATGCGCGCAAACATCGCTATCACCTCATCTTCGCGACTGACGTCGGCTTGCAAGGCCATGGCCTGGCCACCGCTGTCGCGAATGCTATGCACTACCTCATCGGCAGCCAGCGAGTTAGATTGGTAATTGACCGCGACTACATAGCCGGCCTGCGCTGCGAGCATTGCAGTGGCCGCGCCAATGCCGCGCGAACCGCCAGTGACCAGCAGGACCGGGGCGTTCATGGGCGGCGCAGCACGGGTTCGCCTTAGGCGCGGCGCAGCGCGCGCGCCGCGTCCAGTGCAAAGTAGGTGAGCACACCATCTGCGCCAGCGCGTTTGAAAGCCAGCAGGCTCTCCAGCATCACGGCCTCACGGTCGAGCCAGCCGTTTTGCGCGGCGGCCATGAGCATGGCGTATTCGCCGGACACCTGATAGGCAAAAGTGGGCACCTTGAATTCGTCTTTGACACGGCGCACCACGTCCAGGTAGGGCATGCCGGGCTTGACCATCACCATGTCGGCGCCCTCGGCAATGTCCATGGCCACTTCGCGAAGGGCCTCGTCGCTATTACCCGGATCCATTTGGTACACCTTTTTATTGCCTTTGCCCAGGTTGGCGGCCGAGCCCACGGCGTCGCGAAAGGGGCCGTAAAACGCGCTCGCGTATTTAGCGCTGTAGGCCATGATGCGGGTGTGTACCAGTTTTTCCGCTTCCAGCGCCTGGCGAATGGCGCCTATGCGCCCGTCCATCATGTCGCTGGGCGCCACAATGTCCACACCAGCGCGCGCCTGGGTAAGCGCTTGCTGTACCAGTACGGCGGTGGTTTCGTCGTTCAGGATGTAGCCTTCGGCCTCGGGCCGGGTGTCGGGCAGCCCGTCTTGGCCGTGGCTGGTAAATGGGTCTAGCGCCACATCCGTCATGATGCCCAACTGCGGGAATTCTCTTTTCAAGGCGCGCACGACGCGCGGCACCAGGCCATCAGGATTGAGCGCCTCGGCGCCGTCATAGGTTTTGAGCGACGGGTCGATGACTGGGAACAAAGCCATGACCGGGATTTCCAGCTCCACGCAGGCCTGGGCCACTGGCAGTAGCAAGTCCAAGCTCAGACGCTCCACGCCCGGCATAGAAGGCACGGCCACGCGCTGGCGCTGCCCCTCGACCACGAAAACCGGATAAATCAGGTCATGCGCCGTAAGCGCGTTTTCGCGGACCAGATTGCGGGTAAAGCTGTCGCGGCGCAGGCGGCGGGGCCGGCCGATGGGAAAGGGTGCGGGGGTCATCATGGGGAAAATTGTGCCTGATTTCGCAGCTGCTCGGAAATAAAGATTACGCGGCCCGCAGGGCAACCCTTAGCTTTGACCCAGCCGATCTCTATCTTTTGTTTGCAACGCAAAAAACATTTTTTTTAATCAAAACAAAAAATTCGTGACTTTTTTGCTGATAAATGTATACTTTTCGTGGGAACTTCGGTTCCTCCCGCTTTTCCTCCCTGAGCGGGGCCTTGATGTGTGACAGCAAATAGGCTTACCACCCCGGCCGTGTGCTGGGGTTTTTTTTGTCCGCGATGAGGACCCCTCTCACCGCGGTGCTGCGGCTACACTTTAAAGATGCTCTGGGTCAAAGCCTTCCACATTGTTTTCGTCGCCAGCTGGTTTGCCGGGCTGTTTTATTTGCCGCGCATATTTGTCAATCTAGCAATGGTGGAGCCCGGTTCGGAAGCTGAACGCGCCCGCTTGCTATTGATGGCGCGTAAGCTGTTGCGCTTTAGCACCGTGCTGGCCGTTCCGGCGCTGGCTTTAGGGCTTGTTTTGTGGCTGTACTACGGCGTGGGTCTGGGGCCGGGTAATGGCTGGATGCATGCCAAGCTCGTCGTTGTCATCCTAACCCTGGGCTACCATCATCTGTGCGCCCGCATCCTGCGCCAGTTGGAAGTACAGACCGCTTTGCGCAGCCATGTGTGGTTCCGATGGTTCAACGAAATCCCGGTGATCTTCCTGGTGGCAGCGGTATTGCTGGTGATACTAAAGCCCTTTTAATCGGATAGCGCCATGCACAAATCCGCTGCCTGGCCCCTCAGCTGGATGTATTGCACGCTGGTGGTCTATGCCAGCTTGTACCCCTTTGCCGACTGGCGCGACCAAGGCATTGCACCCTGGGCCTTTCTGGCGGCACCGCTGCCGCGCTATTGGACTGGCTTTGATGTCGCCATCAATATCGCCGGTTACCTCCCGCTAGGGGCCTTGTTGGCCTGGCTGGGATTGCGCACCCGGCACAGCGTGCCACCGGCTTGGCTCGCTTTGGCTTGTGGCGCGTCGTTGTCGCTGGTGCTGGAAACTTTGCAAAGCTATTTGCCACAGCGTGTCGCTTCGCGAGAGGACTGGATATTCAACACCCTGGGCACGATTACAGGCGCGCTGGTGGCCCTGTACGTTGCGCGTCGCGGCGGTTTGGCGCGCTGGGACCGCTGGCAAAGCCGGTGGTTGGCGCCCCAGTCGCGCGGCGTGCTGGTTTTGCTGCTCAGCTGGCCGGCCGCCTTGCTATTTCCTTCTGCAGTGCCATTTGGCCTGGGCCATGTGTGGAGCGGTTTGCAGGACCTGGCTGTAGCTTTGCTGGGCTTTGGCGCACATTGGTTGGAAGGTGCGCAGTTAGATCAGCGCTTACCCACTATCAATGCTATGCCGCTGGGCACCGGCGCCGCGCTAGCCTGCGTAGTCACCGGTTTGCTAGGCCCTTGTTTACTTGGCTTTGGCGTGCTGCATAGGCCCAACCATCGCGTCTGGCTCAGCCTGGCCGTGCTGGCCGTGGGCGTCAGTGCCAGCGGTCTGTCGGCCGCGCTGAGTTGGGGGCCGGCGCATATGTGGGCCTGGCTCGACGCTACCACCGCTGCTGGCTTGTTAGCCGCTTTGGCATTGGCCATGGCCTTGGCGCGCATGCCCTGGCGCTGGGCTTGCGCCCTGGTGTTTGTTCTGCTGTGCGCCCATGTAGGCTTGTTCAACCAGGCGCCCCAAAGCCCGTATTTCGCGCAAACCTTGCAATCCTGGGAGCAGGGTCGTTTTGTGCGATTTAACGGGCTGGCCGAATGGCTGGGCTGGCTCTGGCCGTATGCTGCCATTGCGCTGGCGCTGAGTCGGATTCGCCCGGGCTTTGGGGAATCTAAAATCAGTTTATGACCTCCACCCCATCCGCCGCGCCTGCCGCAGACATAAGTTATTACGAGCGCCACATTTTTTTCTGCTTGAACGAACGTAAAAGCGGTGAAGAATGCTGTGCCCAACACCAAGCGCAAGCGGGTTTTGACCGTTGCAAACAACGCATCCGTGATGCCGAGTGCAATGGCCCCGGCCAGGTGCGCGTTAACAAAGCCGGCTGCCTGGACCGTTGCGCCGGTGGTCCGGTAGCGGTGGTGTATCCCGAGGCGGTGTGGTACACCTTTGTGGACAGCACCGATATTGACGAAATCGTTGACAGCCATTTGCTGGGGGGCACACCGGTCGAGCGCCTGCGTCTGCCTCCTAGTGTGGGACGCTAAGCGGGCATGAATCCGCGCACCCAGCAGCAGGCAGTGCAAGGACCGGCGGGCCATTTGCAAGTCCTGGTGGATTTGCCAGCACCCGCGGCGGGCCAGGTACCCGCGGGCGTTGCGGTGATTGCCCATCCACACCCGCTTTTTGGCGGCACCATGGACAACAAGGTGGTGCAAACCCTGGCGCGCGCTTTCGTCCAGGCTGGCTGGCTGGCGGTGCGTTTTAATTTTCGGGGCGTGGGCGAAAGCGAAGGCGCCTACGACGAAGGGCGCGGTGAGTTGCAAGACCTGCTGGCAGTGATTGCGCATTTTTCTCCCGCAGCGACCCAGCAAGGCGCACTGGCATTGGCAGGTTTTTCCTTCGGTGCTTTCGTGACGTCCCACGCAGTGCAGTCTTTGCATTGGGTGCGCAAAATTGACCGCCTGGTCTTGGTCGGCACAGCGGCGGGGCGCTTTGAAGTGGCCCCATTGCCCCAGGAGTTGCATGCCAGAACCCTCGTGCTGCACGGCGAGGAGGACGATACCGTACCGCTGGCAGCCGCCCTGGACTGGGCGCGTCCGCAGAACCTGCCCGTGATGGTCTTACCCGCAGTGGGGCATTTTTTTCACGGACAATTGCCCTTGTTGCGCGACCTAGTCGTACGCCATGTGACAGTCCCTTTGGCATAGGGGCTGGCACGCCGCGCCACACCATTCTTATTTTTACAAAGGCCGTGCACATCCGCAGGCCCACCACTGCTTCCTAAGGCTCTGATTTCATGAAATTGCTTGTTTCCTGCGTGCTCGCCATGTCCATGCTGGCCAGTGCCAGTGCGCAAAACCCGCAGCCACCCGAAATCGCCGCGCGGGCTTATTTATTACTGGATGTATCGGCGCACCAGGTATTGGCGGCCAAAGATGCGGATAGGCAGGTGGAGCCGGCCTCACTCACCAAACTGATGACCGCTTACCTGGTGTTTGACGCGCTCAAATCCGGCAAGATTAGCTTGGACCAAAAGCTTGCGGTTAGCGAGCGCGCTTGGAAAATGCCAGGTTCGCGCATGTTCATCGATCCCAAAATGCAGGTCCCGGTGGAAGACCTGATCAAGGGCATGGTGGTGCAGTCCGGCAATGACGCCACCATCGCCTTGGCTGAAGGTGTGGGCGGTGACGTGCCGCGCTTTGTGCAAATGATGAATGCGCAGGCCCAGGTGCTGGGCTTGAAGGGCACCCGCTACAAAAACCCCGAAGGCTTGACCGAGCCCGGCCACACCACGACCGCGCGCGACCTGGGCACCCTGGCCACCCGCCTGATGGCCGATTTTCCACAATACGTGGGCTATTACGCTCTGAAAAAATACCGCTACCCTGGCACCCCCGCGGCCAACGACAGCAACCGCAACCTCTTGTTGCAACGCGACCCCACGGTCGATGGCCTGAAAACCGGCTACACCGAAGCGGCCGGCTACTGCATGGTGGCCACCGCGCGACGCGATTACGCCAGCCTGGGCTCGCAAGGCGCCAGTCCGAGCCGACGTCTGTTGTCTATTGTGCTGGGCACCGTGAATGAAAATGCGCGCGCCAATGAGTCGCAAAAACTGCTCAACTGGGGCTTTACTGCCTTTGAGCCGGTTAAATTGTTCGATCCGGGTCAGGCCGTCGTGACCGCCCAGGTCTGGAAAGGCAGCGCCTCTAGCGTGCGGGTGGGACATCCCCAAGGCGTATTGCTGGCCTTGCCGGCGGGTAGCAGCGGAAAAATCAGCACTGAGGTGGTGCGCAAAGAGCCGCTGTTGGCTCCGATAACTAAAGGCCAGGAGGTGGCGAGCTTGCGTGTCCTCTCGGGTGGCGTAGAAGTAGCGCAAATGCCTTTGCAAGCCCTCGATGCAGTGGATGAGGCCGGCATTTTCGGTCGCGCCTGGGACGCTTTGCGCCTCTGGATACGCTAGGCGGGACCCGCCTTAGCTCCCATCCGAGCCGGCCCGTCGCGAGATCTGGTATATTAGAAGGCTTTTCGGAAACTTCCGAAGGGCTTTGTGTTTTCGAAGTTTTTGAATCGTATAGCTCCTGCGCAGCGGGAGATTTTTCATTAGGAGGCTTAAGTGCCAACCATTAACCAGCTAGTGCGTCAGGGGCGTGAGGTCGAGACGATCAAGTCCAAAAGCCCTGCCATGCAGAACTCTCCGCAGCGGCGCGGCGTTTGCACCCGCGTGTACACCACCACCCCCAAGAAGCCCAATTCCGCGCTGCGTAAAGTAGCCAAAGTGCGCTTGACCAATGGTTTTGAAGTGATTTCCTACATCGGCGGTGAAGGCCATAACCTGCAAGAGCACAGTGTGGTGCTGGTGCGCGGCGGTCGCGTTAAGGATTTGCCCGGTGTGCGTTACCACATCGTGCGCGGTTCGCTGGACTTGCAAGGTGTTAAAGACCGTAAACAGTCGCGTTCCAAATACGGCGCTAAGCGCCCCAAGGCTAAGTAATACGGGGTTTCCCGATTCGTTTTAGGTGCTGTTCCCCGCGTGGCGCGGTGGTGCAGCGTAGTGGCCCGAAGCACAAAATTGTTTGTGTGGGCCGAGTAAGTGGGGGTCTTTTGGCTCCCGCGGTGCCCAATTTGGGTGCCAACTGAAGCAAAGAGGTGAAAAAATGCCACGTCGTCGCGAAGTCCC
>JBBAPX010000014.1:0-69199 GCA_040400575.1 Rhodoferax sp. | reverse complement strand
AACCGCTGACCTCTTGCATGCCATGCAAGCGCTCTCCCAGCTGAGCTATACCCCCAAACCGCAAGGCGCTGCAAGCAGGGCCCTCAATTTCCAAGCCCTCAATTATAGCCAATTAATTCAGGCCGTTGCCAGCCGGTCCAGAACTTTCTGCCGATCGCACAGCGCCAGCACTGCATCGAGCGCCGGGGTTTGCGGCGTGCCCATCACCAGCACACGCACAGGCATGGCCAGTTGCGGCATCTTCAGGCCTACCTGGGCCAGTACCTCTTTAATCGCGGCGCTAATGCCCGCTTTGTCCCAGTCACAGTGCGCCAATTGAGCGTGCAACAAGCCCAATGCCGGGCGTACCGCATCGGTCACATGCTGCGCTAAGTCGTCGGCGCTGGCCTGAACATCGGCGTAAAAGCGCCCCACCCAATCGGCCAATACCAAGGTGGTATCGCAGCGGTCTTTGAATAAATCACATAAACGCGCAAGACGCTCATCGGATGCCACGCCTCGGTCCTGCAAATGCTGATTCACCAATAGTGCCAATGCCTCACCGTCCATGGCTTTCATATGCTGCGCATTCACCCAGCGCAACTTGGCTTCGTCAAACTGCGCCGCACTGCGACCCAAGTGGTCCAAATTGAACCAGGCAACAAATTGTTCGCGGCTGAAAATTTCTTCATCGCCATGACTCCAGCCCAGGCGCGCCAAATAATTCACCATGGCATCGGGCAAGTAGCCTTCTGCAGCGTATTGCGTGACCGCCTTGGCACCGTTGCGCTTGCTGAGCTTTTCGCCCTGCTCGTTGAGCACCGTGGGCAGATGCGCATACACCGGCGGCTCTTTACCCAAGGCCTTGAAAATATTGATTTGGCGTGGCGTATTGTTTACATGGTCGTCACCACGAATAACGTGGCTAATGGCCATGTCAATATCGTCCACCACCACGCAAAAATTGTAGGTCGGCGTGCCCACGGCCTGTCCCACCGGTGCGGGGCGGGCGATGACCAAGTCATCCAGTTCAGCATTGCTTATTTCGATGCGGCCTTTGACTTTGTCGTCCCACACCACGCTCCCACTTTGCGGGTTTTTAAAGCGCAACACGGGAACGACGCCTGCTGGTACTGGCGGCAGAACTTTGCTCGGCTCAGGGCGCCAGGTGCCGTCATAGCGGGGCTTTTCTTTGGCCGCCATTTGGCGCTCGCGCAAAGCATCGAGTTCGGCCACGCTCATATAACAGGGATACACCCAGCCTTCTGCCTGCAATTGCAACAGAACTTCTTTGTAGCGCGCCATGCGCTGCATTTGGTAGAAGGGCCCTTCATCAGGCTCCAGACCTAGCCAGCGCATGCCTTCCAAAATCACATCGACCGCGGCCTGGGTGCTGCGGTCTTCGTCGGTGTCTTCGATGCGCAAAATAAAGTCGCCACCGGTAGCGCGCGCAAAGGCCCAAGGGTACAAAGCTGAGCGGATATTGCCCAGGTGGATAAAACCAGTCGGCGAAGGCGCAAAGCGGGTACGTGTTTTAGTCATTGAGCTTCAAAGTCAAAGTGTGTCCAGGCCGCGCAGCAAATCGTCCTGCATATCGCCCACATGCTCCAGACCAACGGCCACCCTGATTAAGCCTTGGCCAATACCCGCTGCCTGGCGCTGCGCCTCCGATAATTTGCCGTGCGAGGTGCTGGCCGGGTGGGTTAACAAAGTTTTGGTGTCGCCCAGGTTGGTGCAAAGCGACAGCACGCGCAAGCTGTCCAACACATGAAAAGCGTGACTGCGCGCCAGTTCCGGGTTGGCGGCCTTGAGGTCAAAAGATACGACTGCGCCGCCCAGATCAGACATCTGCTGCATAGCCAAGGCATGCTGTGGGTGGCTGGGTAGGCCTGGGTAGTAAACCCGCTGCACCAAGGGCTGTTGCTCCAGCCACAGCGCCAGGGCATGGGCGCGGGCGCTTTGGGCGCGCATGCGGATGTCCAAGGTTTCCAACCCTTTAAGCACGACCCAGGCATTAAAGGGCGACAACACCATGCCGCTGTTTTTCATGACTGGCAGGCATTTGCCGTTAATCAAGGCATCGCTTGCGCACAGCGCTCCGGCCATGACGCGGCCCTGTCCGTCCAAATACTTGGTGCCCGAGTGCATCACGATGTCGCTACCCATTTCCATGGGTCGCTGCAACACCGGTGTGGCAAAGCAATTGTCCACCGATAGCAAAGCCCCTGCGTTGTGGGCCAGGTCTGCCAAGGCTTGTATGTCGCATACCTCGGTCAAAGGGTTAGTCGGAGTCTCGGCGAAGAGAAGCTTGGTGTTGGGGCGGATAGCGGCTTTCCAAGCGGCAAGGTCGGTTTGCGACACGACGGTGGACTCCACGCCAAAGCGGGCAAACTCAGAACCAATCAGCTTGATGGTAGAGCCGAACATGGACTGGGAATACAGCACATGGTCACCCGCCTTGAGCAGGCTAAATAGCATCAACATCACTGCCGACATGCCCGAAGAGGTCGCTAGCGCCGCTTCGGTGCCTTCCATAGCCGCCAAGCGCATTTCAAAACTGCTGACCGTGGGATTGCCCGAGCGGCCATAGGTGTAACCTTCTTCCTCGCCTCCAAAGCGGCGTGCCGATACCTCGGCCGAGGGCTGCACATAGCCGCTGCTCAGGTACAGGGCTTCAGAATTTTCACCATACTGGCTGCGCTCCATAGCCACACGCTGGGCCAGGGTGTCAGGATGCAGTCCGGGGGGCAATGGATGGCTTGGCATGGGATTTCTAGAAGTTAAATCGGGGCTCTTGCTATGCCGGGTTGGGCAAGGCAAGGCGCGAGCTGTCCTGCTCGTCTTCCTGGCCGCTGACACGCGCCGCGCTCAGGCGCGCAATATCCGCAAGGCCGACATCGCCGGTGACGTACACGCCGTCAAAGCACGAGGCATCAAAATCTTTGATGGCGGTATTCAGCGAACCGATGGCCGTTTTCATGGCATCGACGTCCTGGTAAATCAAGGCATCGCAACCAATGATGGCGCGTACTTCTTCCACCGATCGGTTGTAGGCCACCAGCTCCGAGCTGGTAGGCATGTCGATGCCGTAGACATTGGGAAAACGAACCGGCGGCGCTGCACTAGCCAGAAAGACTTTGCGGGCGCCGGCATCACGCGCCATTTGCACAATTTCCTGGCTGGTGGTACCGCGCACGATGGAGTCATCCACCAGCAGCACATTGCGCCCTTTAAATTCGCTGGCAATGGCATTGAGTTTTTGCCGTACAGACTTTTTACGTACGGCTTGGCCAGGCATGATGAAGGTGCGGCCTACGTAGCGGTTTTTCACAAAGCCTTCGCGATAAGGCAGGCCCAGCAATTGCGCCAGTTGCGCCGCACTGGGGCGGCTTGATTCCGGGATAGGAATGACCACATCAATCTCACTGGGCGGTACGGTCGATACCACGCGCTTGGCCAGGGTTTGACCCAGATTCAGGCGTGCCTGGTAAACCGAAATTCCGTCCATCACCGAATCGGGCCGCGCCAAATACACAAACTCAAAAATGCAGGGGTTGAGTACCGGCACATCGGCACACTGCTGCGCCAGCATCTCGCCTTGGAGGTCGATAAACACCGCCTCGCCCGGCGCCACATCACGCTCGATCTGGTGCATAGTGCCTTCCAATGCCACCGATTCGCTGGCCAGCACAATTTGCCCTGGGCCGCGCCCAATGCACAAGGGGCGGATACCAAAGGGGTCGCGAAAGGCCAGCACGCCATGACCGGCGATTAAGGCAATGACCGCGTAGGAGCCCTTTATGCGCCGGTGGACATTGCGCACCGCTTCAAACAAATGGGCCGCTTGCAAGGGCATGCCTCGGGTGGTGCGCTCGATTTCATGGGCCAACACATTGAGCAGTACTTCGGAGTCACTTTCGGTATTGATGTGCCGGTGGTCTACGGTAAACAGCTCGTGTTTGAGCGCTTGCGCATTGGTGAGGTTGCCGTTGTGCACCAGCACGATGCCAAAGGGGGCGTTGACATAAAAAGGCTGGGCCTCTTCCTCGCTAAAAGCATTGCCCGCTGTCGGGTAGCGCACCTGGCCCAGTCCACAGTTGCCCGGCAACGCACGCATATTGCGGGTACGGAACACGTCTTTGACCATGCCCTTGGCCTTGTGCATGAAAAACTTGTTTTCCTGTTGCGTCACGATACCCGCTGCGTCTTGGCCGCGGTGCTGCAACAACAGCAAAGCGTCATAAATGAGTTGGTTGACGGGTCCGTTGCTGACAACGCCTACGATTCCACACATGCTAGGTTTGCTCGCTCAAGGTAAATAGGGACTTAGGGCCTGGGGTAACCAGGGTTTGAGTCCGGACAGCACCGATTGTGCAATGCGTGGACTATAGGCCTGCAGCCACCAATCGCTGTTGGCCAAGGGCGTCATCCGCAATACCAGTGTCGCCGATAACAGTATCAGCATCGCCCGCAAACTGCCAAAAGCCAGTCCGAGGAGCCGGTCTACCAAGCCCATGCCACTCACGTAAACCACTTTTTTGGTTAAAAACACCAGCACACTACCGGCTAACAGGCACAAAATAAAGGCGCAAAAAAATGCCGCCCCATAGCGCATCATGTCGCTCGCACCCTGCATCGGCAGCCAGTGCGCTATCGATGGTGCGATCCATTGCGCCAACACAAAGGCTAGCACCCAATTGACCACCGACAGAACCTCATAGACCAAACCGCGCCAGGCACCGATAGACAACGATATGGCCAGTACGCCCAAGCAAATCCAATCGAGATCGGCCATGGCCAGTTTGCACTACAGCGTTAACACCGCAGCGGGAAGATTGAGGGACCTGATCTTTTCTGCGGATTTATCCGCTTCGGCCTTTATGGCAAAAGGCCCTACGCGCACCCGGATGCGTTTGCCATCGCTGACGGTTATGACCTGGGTATACGTCTTAAAGCCTGCTTTTTCCAGGGCTTGGCGCGCTTCCTTGGCTTTTTGCGCTTCCGCAAATGCACCCACTTGCACCACATAGCGCGGGCCTAGTCCTGGCGCTGCCGGTACCGGCTCTTTGCCTTCGAGCAGGGTCTGGGCTTTCGTGGCCTCGGCCGTAGGTGGGGTACCGCTTGCTTTGGTTTGGGGTTTAGCCAGCGCCTTGGCCTCGGCCTTGCTTTCGGCCTTCGCTACGGCCTTGGTGTCGGCAAGCGGGGGCGTTTGCGCACTGGCTTTGCCCGCCGCTGCGTTTTCAGGCGTCCCCGCGCCAGCAGCCACGACCGCAGTTTCGCTTGGGGCCGGATAGACCAGCGTTTCTTTTTCGACCGGCTCAACCTTAGGTGGTGGTGGGGGCACCTCTGCCTGCGACGCTACCACCACAGAAGGCGTCGCCGCCAGGGGCGCTACTTTGTTTTTATCGGGAATGTTGATGGCAATATCCACATCAATCGGACGCGGCTGGCTGTCAAACAGCAATGGGAAGCCAACCACCCCGATCAGCACCAAGGCCGCCGCCCCGATGAGCCGTTGGCGGGCCCGTTTGCGCACGGCCTCCAAGCTTTCGGCAGCCGGTGCGGGGGCTACAGGCTCTGCACCGTCTTTGCGAAACTTGAAAAATGCCATAACGTGATTTTTTAAGAAGATGCGAGGTGTGCTCCGGAAAGCCGGGGAAGCCCCTGCTGGAGCACACCGCCAACGGTGTAGAACGATCCAAACACAATGATTCTATCAGTGGGGTCGGCGCAACGAAGGGCCTCTTGCAGGGCCGATTGCGGCCCTAAAAAGCTTTTGGCACTGACGTCTTTACGCGTATTTTGGGTCTGCCAGGCTTGCATCAAATCTGCTCCCGAGGCAGCGCGTGCAGTAGGCAAATCGGTGAAGTACCAGCACTCTACCAGCGGGTTCATGCGCGCCAGCATGGGTGCCAGGTCTTTGTCCGCCATAGCCCCGAAGACCGCATGGGTGCGGGGGAAAAAGCCCATGGCATCCAAATTGGCCGCTAAGGCAGCCACCGAATGCGGGTTATGCGCTACATCCAGCACCAAGCTAGGATTACCAGGAATAATTTGAAAGCGCCCCGTAAATTCAACCATAGCCAGACCGTTGCGTATGGCCTGCGCGGTAACCGGCAGTGGGTCTCGCAAAGCGGTCAATGCCGCGAGCACACCCGCCGCGTTAACCAGTTGGTTGGCGCCGCGCAAAGCGGGATAGGCCAGGCCGCTGTAGCGCCGCCCCCTGCCGGCCCACTCCCACTGCTGCGGGTCACCCCGGGTGTTGAAGTCCCGGCCCACGCGCCACAAGTCGGCGCCGATTTCCAGTGCGTGGTCCAGCACGCTTTGCGGCGGTACCGGATCGCTGACTACCACCGGGCGACCGGTGCGCATGATGCCGGCCTTCTCAAACCCAATGGCTTCCCGATCCGTACCCAAAAACTCCATATGGTCCAGGTCAATGCTGGTGATCACCGCGCAGTCGGCATCGATGATGTTGACAGCATCAAGGCGCCCGCCCATGCCCACCTCCAAAATCGCCACATCAAGGGGCTGGGCGCGCATCACATCCAAGATGGCCAAGGTGGAAAACTCAAAATAGGTCAGGGACACCGGCTCCGAGCCTGCCGTACGCGCCGACTCCACGCGGGCAAAACCGCGCGTCAAGGCATCTGAGGCGACGTTTTGCCCTTGCAGGCGCAGGCGCTCTTCAAAATGCACCAAATGCGGCGAGGAATACACCGCCGTGCGGTAACCCGCCTGCATCAAGATCGACTCCAACATGGCGCAGGTGGAGCCCTTGCCGTTAGTGCCAGCCACGGTGATCACGGTGCAGGGCAGTTGCAAACCCATGCGCTGCGCCACCTGGCGCACCCGCTCCAGGCCCATGTCGATGTTTGTGGGATGCAATTGCTCGCAATAGGCCAGCCAGTCAGGTAAATTTTTCATAGGGCTGAGATTGTCGCGCAGACCGAGGTCTGTGGCGCATGCAAGCCCGTGGCATCATCTCGCCCATGAACCCTACTGTTGCCGCCCCGGCCATCACCGTATTTGGCATCCCCAACTGCGACAGCGTGAAAAAAGCCCGCCTATGGCTGCAAAACCAAGGCCTGGCCTATCACTTTCATGATTTCAAAAAAGACGGCGTGCCGCCCGATGCCCTAGCCCGCTGGATGCAGGCGGTAGGCTGGGAGATGCTGCTCAACCGCAAAGGCACGACTTGGCGCAAGCTCGACCCAGACTTGCAAAACAGCGTGCGTGACGCGGCCAGCGCTGCTGCGCTGATGCAGGCCCAAGCCAGCGTGATCAAGCGGCCCGTGGTGCAGTGGCCCGATGGCCGAATCACCGTGGGCTTTGCACCCCAGAGCTTTGCGGACCTGCTGCCTTAAAATCGAAGGCTTTGCGGGTGGCCCGCTTGCACGGATAAGCCGCCCATTCCCCAGCCGCGCCGGGCATACACCGGCCCCTACCGAGTCACCGCCATGAGCACCACCCACCTCCAAAGCGCCAACATCACCACCCAAGCCAGTGTCTATTTCGGCGGTAAATGCGTCAGCCACAGCCTCACTATGGCCGATGGCAGCAAAAAATCCGTCGGCGTGGTACTGGCCGCCGAACTCACTTTTGGTACCGCTGCACCCGAAATCATGGAATGTGTAGCCGGCGCTTGTGAATACCTGCTCCTGGGCGCCAGCGACTGGGCCAGCTGCCACCCTGGCCAAAGCTTTAGCGTGCCTGGCCAAAGCAGTTTTCAGATTCGCGTGGCCGAGGCCTTTCATTACATCTGCCATTACGGCTAAGCCTGCGAGCACCGACCCCTTTAGCCTTGGCACTTATGTCCACCATTCTTCAAAACATCCCCGCAGGCCAGAAAGTCGGTATCGCATTTTCTGGTGGGCTCGACACCAGCGCTGCGCTGCACTGGATGCGCAACAAAGGCGCGATTCCCTACGCCTATACCGCCAACCTAGGCCAGCCCGACGAGGCAGACTACGACGAAATTCCGCGCAAAGCCATGGAATATGGGGCCGAGCACGCCCGCCTGATTGACTGCCGCAGCCAACTGGCTGCCGAAGGCATTGCCGCTTTGCAAAGTGGTGCCTTTCATATTTCCACCGGTGGCCTGACCTACTTCAACACCACGCCGATCGGGCGCGCCGTGACCGGTACCATGCTGGTGGCCGCCATGAAGGAAGACGATGTGCATATCTGGGGCGATGGCAGCACCTACAAAGGCAATGACATCGAGCGCTTTTACCGCTATGGCCTGCTCACCAACCCCGCGCTGAAAATCTACAAACCCTGGCTGGATCAGGCCTTCATCGACGAACTTGGTGGGCGTGCGGAAATGTCGGCTTTCATGACCCAAGCGGGTTTTGGCTACAAGATGTCAGCGGAAAAAGCCTATTCCACCGACTCCAATATGCTGGGGGCCACCCACGAGGCCAAAGACCTGGAGCACCTGAACAGCGGTATGACCATCGTCAACCCCATCATGGGCGTGGCCTTTTGGCAGGACGAGGTCAACATCGCGCGCGAAGACGTGCGGGTGCGCTTTGACGAAGGCCGCCCAGTCGCGCTCAATGGGGTGGAGTACCCGGACTTGGTCAGCCTGATCCTGGAAGCCAACCGCATCGGTGGTCGGCACGGTCTGGGCATGAGCGACCAGATTGAGAACCGCATCATCGAAGCGAAAAGCCGTGGCATTTACGAAGCCCCCGGATTGGCGCTGCTATTCACCGCGTACGAGCGCTTGGTCACGGGCATCCACAATGAAGACACGATCGAACAATACCGCGAAAACGGGCGCAAACTGGGCCGCCTTTTGTACCAAGGACGCTGGTTTGACCCACAAGCCATCATGCTGCGTGAAGCGGCGCAGCGCTGGGTGGCACGCGCCGTCACCGGCGAGGTCACGCTGCAACTGCGCCGCGGCAATGATTACTCTATTCTGAACACCGAATCGCCCAACCTGACCTACCACCCGGAGCGCCTGACCATGGAAAAAGGCGCCTCCATGTTCTCCCCGGCAGACCGCATCGGGCAACTCACCATGCGCAACCTAGATATCGCCGATACCCGCGAAAAACTGGGCATTTACAGCCAAGCGGGCTTACTTGCGCAGGACCCGGGCACCCGCATGATGGGCTTGACCAAAGACGACTGAGCCATTAAAAAGCGCGTCAATATAGACACCTAGTTTTCAGTAAGGCAACGGTCTTTAACGGGGGGCGAGCAATGGCAAGTACGAGGGCTCACGCTGGCAATGGCGGCTGATAAACGTCCGGTCGCTCTAGCGGTTCGCGACGGGCAAGCGGCCGAGCCGCGCTTAAGCCTGCGCACGCGCAATACCATTTTGGCCACGGTGCTTGCCAGCCTGTGCGTCGCGGTGGCCCTGCTTTTTTACCTGCAGCAAGCGGCTGCCCAGTATGAGCGTCTGCACAGCCATACCAGCGACATTTTCCTGGTCGCGGTACTGTCCTTGGTAGTGCTGATAGTGCTGCTATCCCTTACGGCAGGGACCTTGCTTTTGCAGAATCGGCAACGCGCATTGGCGCAAGAAAAGTCGCTCCAATTGACCGCGTATTTCCGCGAGACGCAATTGCAAGCGGAAACTGCGAGCCGGGGCAAGAGCCGCTTTCTGGCCAATATGAGCCATGAGCTGCGTACGCCTTTTAACGGAGTTTTCGGCATGCTTAGCCTGCTGGGAACCACCCCGCTCACTGCCCTGCAGGCCGACTATCTCAAGATTGCCAATGCCTCGGCCAACCATTTGCTTAACGTCTTGAATGACATCTTGGACCTATCGGCCCTGGAAGAAGGAAAAATCAGCCTGCACTATGCGCCCTTGGAGCTGCGTCAGGTCATTCGCGAGATCGGCGATGTTATGCGCCCGCAGGCTGAGCAAAGAAAGCTGGACTTTGACGCACAGGTACACCCAGACGTGCCGCAGTGGCTGCTGATGGACGTTAAACGCCTGAAACAAATATTGTTCAACCTGTCCAATAACGCGCTTAAATTCACCAACCAGGGCGGCATCCAAATCAAGGTTAAATTGGGCGTACCTGCATCCTCAGACGACCAAGACTCTGTCTTGCTGGACATTAGCGTTGAGGACAGTGGCATTGGGATCAGCAGTGACGCGCTGGAAAACTTGTTCCAGCGCTTTAACCAGGTCTACAACGGCATCCATAAAGACTATGGCGGCACCGGTCTGGGGCTGGAAATCTCACAGTCCCTGGCGGGCTTGATGGGAGGGCAGATCGAGGTCACGAGTGCGAAGGGCGTAGGTTCTTGTTTTACCTTGCGGATACGGGCGCGGCGCACACAAGCGCCCTCGCCCACCAGCCAAGCCAAGGTATTCCAGCTGGACCCGCCGACCAAAGCGGAGCGCTTGTATCGCATATTGGTGGTCGAGGACAACGAGGTCAACCGTAAGTTTGTTGATATCTTGCTCAAGCGCATGGGCTACCTGACCTATTTCGCGGAAAACGGAAGTGTCGCCATCGAGCGCTTGCAAAAACAAAGCTTTGACCTGGTGTTGATGGACTTGCACATGCCGGTCATGAACGGCATAGACGCCACACGCGCGATACGGGCGCTGGGGCCTCCGGCGGCAAAGCTACCCATCATCGCGCTGACAGCTGATGTGATGAACGATGCCCATGAAGACGCACTGGCCGCAGGCGTGAACGACTTTGTCACCAAGCCTGTGCACATGGGCCGCTTGCAGGACGTGATCCGCAAGCACCTCGAACCGGGCAGCGAAACCGCGCCAAGCTAGCGGTGGCGGTTGCGTACGCCCAGCAAACCCTGGCTTGCGGGCTCGGGGAACAGGTATTGCGGGCCTATGGCCTCCAAGCTACTGGCCTCAATGCCCAAAGCCTCCAATCCCGGCAGAACACCCGCGGCCACATTGTCCAAGCGCATAGAGTCCAGGTTGTCCTGGCTCATCACCGGCTCACCCGGCATCAAACCCAGAACAAAAGCTTGGATGCGGCCCATCCACAAAGGAAGGCCGATGACTGGCCGTCCAAGGCCTTGCCGTATGCCGCTGCTGCGCGCCGCAAACTGCACTAGCTGGCGCAAGGTGTAGACCTGCGGGCCGGCCAGTTCATAGACTTGCAATGCAGGTGCCTGGTCCAAACCGTGGATCAGGCTGCTGATTACCGCACTGGCAACATCTTGCACCCACACCGGCTGAAAGCGCGCATCGGCACCGGCCAGGGGCATTACCGGAAAAATGGCTTGCAGGCGGGCAAACACATTCAAAAACTTATCGTTTGCGCCAAATATCACGCTGGGCCGCAGCACCGTCAGGCCGCAGCTACCCTTGCCGCCCTGCTCCCATCCCAGTGTGTCAGCCAGCAGCTTTTCGCCTAGTGCTTTGCTTCTTAGGTAATTGGAGGGCGCGGCCTGCGGCTGCGCACTGTTCACGCCCAGGGCGCTGATATGCACCACATGGCGCACCCCGCTGCGCACACAAACGCGCGCTATCTTGGCTGGCAAGTCCTGGTGCACATGGACAAAGGCTGCGGGACTGCCGTGCAAGATAGCAACCAGGTTAATCACTGCATGCATACCCACCATGGCGCGGGCCAAGGCCGCTTCGTCATGGATATTGCATTCAAGGACGGTGAGCCCAGGCAAATGCATCACGCACCGCGCATGTACCGCTTTGCGCGTAATGACGCTCACCCGGTAGCCGGCGCGCACCAGTTTTTCGCATACATGGCCGCCGACAAACCCGGAGCCCCCCAGAACCAAAACCTGTTTCATGGCAAACACTTCCCCACACTTTCAAGACCAGGGCCAAGCCCGTGGCTGTATTGTCGAACACGCGCCTGCGGCGCTCTTTGCACTACATCAAAACCTTTACAAGACCACGGGCTCCGTCTCGAGCAGCAAGCCAAAGCGCTCATACACGCTGGTTTGAATCGCCTTGGCCAAGGTCATCACCTCGCCGCCGGTGGCGCCCAGGCTGCCGTTGCCCCGGTTGACCAGCACCAAGGCCTGTTTTTCGTAGACTCCCGCCTGTCCCACCGACTTGCCGCGCCAACCACAGGCGTCAATCAACCAGGCGGCAGCCAGCTTGAAGGAGCCATCGGCCAGTCGGTAGTGCACTACCCGCGGTTCCCTCGCAATGATGTCGGCGCATTGCTCGGCGCTGACCGTGGGATTTTTGAAAAAGCTGCCGGCGTTGCCCAACAGCGCCGGATCAGGTAATTTGCTGCGCCGGATGCGGCAGACCCAATCAAAAATCTGCTGCGCATTAGGCTTCTCGCAGGCCTCTTGGTTACGCATTTTTTCGATGTCGGCATAGCCCAGCACCGGCTTCCAGGCCTTGGGCAGGGCAAAGCGTACGCGCAAAATCAGCGCCTTGTCCTTCAGGCCCAGGCCCGGCGCAGCACTTGTGTGCTTAAAAATCGAATCGCGGTAGCCAAATGCGCATTGGGCCGCATCCAGGCTAAAGACCTCGCCGGTGTGCAAATCCATAGCGTCCAATGAATCAAACACGTCTTGCAACTCCACCCCGTAGGCGCCAATGTTTTGCACAGGCGCGGCACCCACCGTGCCCGGAATCAAGGCCATGTTTTCCATACCGGGCATGCCTTGCGCCAGTGTCCAGGCCACAAAATCATGCCAGTTTTCGCCCGCCCCGGCCTCCACGATAAAGGCCTTGGGTGTTTCCCGCAGCAGGTGGCATCCGACAATCTCAACCTTGAGCACCAGGGACTTGACGTCCCCTGTCAGCACCAGGTTGCTGCCACCGCCCAGTACAAACTTCGGTAGCGCTGCCAGCGCAGTGTCTTGCAGCACGGCGGTCGCATCGTCTTGGCTACGAATACGCACCAATTGCTGCGCCCGCGCCACAATGTGAAACGTGTTCAATGCCTGCAAAGGCACATTGTTCTCGACTACCATGGTGGGATTGTCGCATTCGCCCGCCCTAGCGCGCAGTGTGATACCCGTCAACCTTTGTTGGAGAAATTTGAAGATGCCCTCGTTTGATACTGTTTGTGAAGCCAACCTGGTCGATGTGAAAAACGGCGTAGAAAACACCACCAAAGAAATCGGCACGCGTTTTGATTTCAAAGGCACGGCCGCCGCCATAGAGATCAAGGACAAAGAGATCACCCTAATAGGCGATGCCGAATTTCAACTGGATCAGATCGAGGACGTGCTGCGCAACAAACTCACCAAGCGCAATGTCGATGTCCGCTTTTTGGACAAAGGCGATGTGCAAAAAATGGGAGGCGACAAAGTCAAATGCGTCATCAAAGTGCGCAATGGCATCGAAAGCGAATTGGGGAAAAAAATCCAACGCCTGATTAAAGACAGCAAACTCAAAGTCCAAGCCGCCATTCAGGGCGACGCGGTACGCGTCTCCGGTGCCAAGCGCGACGACCTGCAAGCGGCCATGGCACTTCTCAAAAAAGAAATTACTGATATTCCGCTGAGCTTCAACAATATGCGCGAGTGAAAATACAGCGCGGCAGAGAGCTAGCGTGACTCAGTGTTTACAGCGTTTGACGCAAGGTCTTCTTCATGAGCTTGCCGTTCGCATTTCGCGGCAAGGGGTCGGTACCCATGCGCCATTGCTCGGGGACTTTATAGTCAGACAAGCGTTCTTTGCACCAATCCAACAGCGCTTTTTCGCTTGTGATTGAGCGAAGGCAGACGAAGGCGCACACGCGCTCGCCCAAAATATCGCAAGGCATCCCGATAATGGCGGCCTCGACTACTGCGGGGTGTTCTAGCAATACCGCCTCAACCTCGCTGCTATAAACTTTATAGCCACCGCGAATGATGACATCTTTGATACGGTCAAGTACCTGGACGTAGCCTTCGGAATCGATTCTTCCTATATCTCCCGAGCGCCAAAATCCGTTGGAAATAGCCTGTGCAGACGCTGTCGGGTCGTTCCAATACGCCTTGACGACCATGGGTCCGCGAATCCAAATCTCACCGATCTCCCCGTTTGCTAAGAGTTGTCCATGTAAATCAACCACCTGCAGTTCGGCGCAGGGCACTGCACGCCCAACGGAGTCCGGTCGCTTAGCGGTATCGGAAGGCGGCATGAGGGTCGCCGGTGACGTTGTCTCGGTGGCGCCATAAGCGTTCATCAAACGCAGCCCCGGCCATGTTTTGGCAATGGCGGCGATAGTGGCGGGAACCATAGGCGCGCCACCGTAGGCACCGATCCGCCAATGGGACAGGTCATGCGAGGCCACATTGGCTTGCATCAGACACAACTGGTACATCGTCGGTACCATGACCGTATGCGTCATACGTTCATTGGACGCTTTGGGCAAAAAAGTAGCCGCTTTGAATCCGCCCATCAGTATGACGGTCCCATGCACCAGCGCCATGGTGCAGAGTTGCGCAATGAGTCCTGTGACATGCGATAGCGGGACGGCTACCAAACTGCGATCAAGTGCGCCCAGCCCCATGCAACTGCCATAGTGCATGGTGGAGTGAACAATTCCTAGGTGCGTAAGTTCTGCACCCTTTGGACGCCCTGTGGTACCGGATGTATAAAGTATGACTGCAGTATCTTCTTCTTCCACAGCTACTGCGCCATCGGGTTCCATGCTGAGGTCACCTTCGCGCAGCGCATCCCAGGACAGCCAATCAGCCCCGGAGTTAGCCTCCAATACCACGCGCAAGCGAAGCGCTGGCGCCTGCGCCAAGTCCGGCACCAAGGTCAAAAATTCCGCCTCTGTCAGCACTGCGGTAGCGCCGCATTGCTGCACCACGTAGCTCACTTCCGGTAATGACGACCGACCCGATACAGGTACGGCGATTGCGCCCAGTCTGACAAGTGCAAAAAACGCAATGACGAATTCGGCGCGATTACTCATCAACAGCAATACGCGGTCTCTGCAGCCAATGCCTTGCAAGCGCAGGCCCGCGGCGATAACTGCC
Organism: Rhodoferax sp.; assembly: GCA_040400575.1. Taxonomy (GTDB): domain Bacteria; phylum Pseudomonadota; class Gammaproteobacteria; order Burkholderiales; family Burkholderiaceae_C; genus Allorhodoferax. The sequence continues at coordinate 54,313 of JBBAPX010000014.1, read as the reverse complement.
ACTTGTGCCTCAAGCTCTTTCCATGTGAATCGCCCCTCGGGGCTGACCAAGGCCTCGCCATGGCCACGCACTTGTGCAGCGCCGGCCAATAGGGCATACAGACTTCGCGGCCGTTCAACAAAACACTGAACGTTACGGTCACCGAAATGCGACTCGTTTTGCATCGCCGGAATGTTGCTAAGCCAATTAGGAGCTACGGTCATAGATTATTCCTACTGCAAGACTTCCAGGCCCCGCAAAGCCATGGGAGTGGCCAGCGCTCCTACCGCTTGGGCGCGACTATTGACCGCGTTTCCATGCTGCGCGCGTGCAGCAATCCCTTCGAAAATAACAGCCCACCGCATGAATGAAAATGCAAAATGAAACGGCGATAGGCCGCTAGGATCGCCGCCACTTTCACGATAATGGGCTACGTACTCCAATTCCGAGGGTATGCCAAGTGCGCCTAGGTCAAGGCCCCGGATACCGCCAAATTCATCGGGCATCGCCCGCCAAGCTGCGCAATTAAAAGCCACGTCAGCCAAAGGATGTCCCAAGGTAGATAGCTCCCAATCAAGAACGGCGATGATGCGCGGCTCGACGGGATGAAACATCAGATTGTTGAGCTTGAAATCCCCATGTACCAAAGCTCTGACGTCATCGTCTGGCACATTGTGGGCAAGCCATTCAATCAAGGTGTCAAGTGCGCGGTTTTCGTGGGTTTTCGAATTCAACCACTGCTGCTGCCAGCGACTCACCTGCCGCTGAAAATAATTGCCGACCTTGCCATAGTCATCCAACCCTAAAGTGCTTGTACTCAAATTGTGCAATAGGGCCATCACGCGCGCCATTTCAAGATAGATCGCACGTCGCTCGGACGGTGCCATGCCGGGCAATGCAGCATCGCCAAAAATTCGCCCATCCAAACGCTCCATCAGGTAGAAGGGCGTACCCACAATTTCAGGTGACTCGCAATAGAGTACGGTACTTGGCACGGGAAGCGCGCTGTGTTTTAGCGCGGTCATGACGCGGTACTCCCGATCTATCGCATGGGCTGAAGGCAGGAGGCGGCCATCGGGTTGGCGCCGCATGACAAATCGACGGTCAGCGACTTCAATGAAGTAAGTGGGATTCGATTGCCCTGCCCCACCGACAGGCCTTATGTGCAATGCCCCAGTCAAACCCTTGACATGGGCATGCAGATACCGTTCCAGCGGCAACTGGAATTCATCTACGGTCAAATCACACCCGCACTGCGAAGAGCCTCAAAACGCTCAGCGCTGATACCAAGCCATCGCACATAAACCTCATGATTGTGCTGACCGATTTGGGGAACTTCACCCTGGGTCCGTGGTGGCGTGCCCGAAAGTTTCATGGGTGAGCCGAAAACCTCAACGCTTGTCTTCCCAAAAGGCACCTGTACAAACATCTGACGCGCTCGCAGGTGGGCGTCCGCCACCACCTCGTCGATGCGCTTAATCGGGGTCAGTGCAATCCGGCTTCCTGCCATTGCTTCGAGCTCCGCTTTGGTGCGATGGGCAAACCAGCGTTCAAGAATTGGCTTTATCCGTCTTTCGTAGGTTTCATCATCGAATCTCTTGGCCATGGTGTCAATTTCAGGGTCGTCGGCCAAAGTAGGTTCACCAAAAATCTCGCAACTGTCGCGCCAAAGCTTATCCGTGTAGCTACCAAAAAATACGAAGCCATCTTTGCAAGCGTACTGTCCGTATGGCCTTGCGAATGGATGCTCATTACCAAGAGGCTCAGCTACTTTTCCGTCCACCGTATAGTTGACGATGGCGCTCTCGGTGAGAGTGACTACCGAGTCCTGCTGTGAAATATCGACACGCTGCCCAAGACCACTGCGGTCCACATCGCGTAATGCGGCTAAGGTGCCAATAGTGGCGTAAAACGATGCAGCCAGATCGCCCAAAATGCTGCCTACTCGAATCGGTGGTGCGCCCCGCTCACCGTTCATAGACCACAGCCCACCAGCGGCCTGGGCGGTACTATCGTAGGAGGGGCGCAAGGAGTTAGGGCCTTCATGACCAAACCCGCTGATACAGGTATAAATAAGGCGGGGGTTCATCGCCTTCAAGATATTCCATCCCAGGCCTAGCTTATCCATAGTCCCCGGCCGAAAATTTTCGATCAAGATATCCGCTTTCGCCGCAAGTTCCAACAGCATGCGCTTGCCCTCCGGGTTCTTGAGGTCCAGACTGATGCCCAATTTATGGCGGTTGTACTGCGCAAAATAGCCGCTACCCGCGTCAGCACCGTCTGCGTCATGCAATCGGGGAGGGAAGCTGCGCACATAGTCAGCGTCGCTAGGATGCTCAATTTTGATGACCGTGGCCCCTAGGTCCGCCAACATCATGGCGCAATATGGGCCCGCCACAACCTTGGTAATGTCGAGCACGAAAATTCCTGCCAATGGATGGGTACGTTCTTCTTCCGAAGCTTCGTTCTTATCACTCATATTTACATCCTTACCAACCGCCAGAAGTCAACCATTCATCGACCAGCTCCAGCCGGTCTGAGCCCCAAAATTTTTCTTCACCCACTATAAAAAAGGGAGATCCAAACACCCCTTTATCCAACGAAACAGCCACTGCATCGCGCAGGTCACTGCGCGCCTGGTCGCTCTCAATGCCGCTAAGCAGTTCTTGCGCATCCACTCCCATGCTCACTCCCAATGCGGCCACCTGCTCAGCTGCGCTCAGGTCAACACCATCGCGCCAGTAGCTTGCAAAGGCTGCGCGCGCGAAACCTGCTTCCTGTCCCGGGCGATTCCTGCGCATCCAGTAAAACCCTCGCGCAGTGGCTCTGGGATCCATCATCGGGTCGGTCACTTGCCGGCTCAGCTTCAAACCGTAGCGTCGCGCATAGCGCGCGGTATCGCCAATGACATAGTCACCTTTTAGCGGCGTATCGAGCAGCGGTTTGAGGCCCATCGTCTTCATGACTGACACGCCCAAGAGCATGCTATGCCAATGAACTTCGCGTCCATGGCGCGCAGCTAATGCGTCAATGCGTAGGCTGGCAAAGTAGCCGTACATCGAAAGGAAGTCGAAATAAAAATTGATCGGCGGGGGGCTGGTCTGCATACTAAAGTCGATTAGTGAATGGCTGCGTACATGATCTTCTCTTCATTGGCCTCCGTGGCCGAATACTCCTCAACGACCTTACCCATGCGCTGAACCAGGATGCGATCCGACAGCGCCATGATCTCAGGTAAATAAGAAGAGATAACCACCACCGCTTTACCCTCGTCAGCGAGCCGATTGATGAGATCGTGAATTTCAGTAATGGCGCCCACATCCACCCCTCTTGTCGGTTCGTCAAAAATAATGATTTGCGGGTCTTGCACAAGTGACTTCGCAATAACTACTTTTTGCTGATTGCCACCCGACAGCTCAATGGCTTTAACGTCTTTGCTGATGGCGCGCACGTTAAGTCGCTTAATCCAATGTTCACCCACCTTTGCGGCTTCTTTTCTGGAGACTAAAAAACGATTGCCGCCGAGCTTAGCCAGCAAACCCAAGTAGATGTTGTCGGCGATGGACTTGGTTTCAAAAAATCCTTCAATTTTTCGGTCTTCGGTGACATAGGCAATGCCGTCACGTATCGCTGAGGCGGGCACAAAATAGCGCACAGGTTTGCCGTTGAGCAATACCTCGCCACCGTGCATAAAGTCACGCTTAATGATGCCAGCAACCACCTTGAATGTCTCCGTTCTCCCGGAGCCTACCAAACCAAAGACACCCGTGACCTGGCCAGCGAAAACCGAAAGTGAGTTGTTCTTCACCATCGCTGCCATACGCAGGTTTTGCACAGAAAGCACGCGCTTGCCTTGGCGTCGTACAAAGGTTTTTTTCTGCCCGTAAAGCGTCTGCGACAGATCGCGACCCACCATCGCCTGAATAATGCGCTCGCGGTCAAAATTTGCGGCCATATCGGTTACTACATGCTTTCCATCACGCAAAATAGTAATGCGGTCGGACACCAACAGCGCTTCCTCTAAGGCATGCGAAATGAAGATGACCGATACGCCACGCGCTTTGAGCTTAAACACAAGATCAAAGAAGTACTTCTTCTCTTCTGGCGTTAAGCTTGCGGTGGGTTCGTCAAAAATGATGACCTTCGCTTCATGCAGCACGGCGCGGGCAATTTCAACCATCTGTTTTTTAGCTGCACCCAGTAAGCTAACTTGCGCAGTGGGGTCCACATCGAACTGCAAAGATTGCAAGAATTGTTGGGCAGAAATGTAGATTCCACGCAGGCGATTAAAAAACTTTTCCTGGCCAAGAAAAAGATTTTGTGCCACCGTCATCGTCGGCACTAATGCACTTTCTTGAAACACCATAGCTACGCCCATCTGGAGCGCATCATTGGGCGTCTGCGGGTTCACCATCTTCCCGTCTACCAACATTTGTCCAGAACTCAGTTGCACCACGCCGGCCATAACCTTGGTCAGCGTAGATTTTCCTGCGCCGTTTTCGCCAATAATGGAATGGATTTCCCCTGTCAAGAGCGTGAAATCGACGTCCTCAATAGCGGGAATGCCAGCATAGCGTTTGGTGGCCTTGCGCAGTTCCAAAATAGGGGTGGAATTCATTGGATTAGCTCCTTTTCGGTTTGGGCGATATCTATCATCAGCAAACGCTTACTGCCTTTTGCGATCACATACAGATACCCACCACATTCAGCGGCTGCGGAGATGCCATGGTTCTTTCCATCAAAGCGGCTGTGCAAGGAGTAGCGCACCAGCCCCTGCGCATCCAAGCGCACCACCAATCCGTAGGAGCGTGGAGGCGCCCATGGCTTTACGACGCCCATCATCTTGAGTTGCGCGCCTTGCATGGGTTCTAAAAACGTGTTGCCAGAGTTCAGCGCAGGTGCAATCCAATAGGCCGGTTCGATCTCTGCGATCATGCGCTTTCGGTACGTAGGTTCGCGTAGCACAAATTCAACCAACTGGGTACGCAAAATAAAGCAAGTCAACCATGCTCCACCGCCGGTCGCGGGAACTATTCTTGAGGGATAGCCGGGCAAGTCATCCGTGACCGGCACGGGACGCGCACCCGCTGCCATTCTTACCACGTGGTGCTTCCAGCTCTCGCTAACCCAAAGGTGGGGTCCAATCGAACAAACCCCGAATGCGTAATGCAAGTTCGCGGCTAACAGCCTGCCATCCCCATTGTGCGGATTGAGCTCAAATACGCGGCCGGTTTTGCCCAGACTCATGAGGTCCCGCTTCCACTGCGCATATTCCAATTCGGTGGAACCATCGGTAACCATCAACAAGCCATCGGCTCTAATTGCAATCGCATTGACTGCGCAAAACGGCTGACCGCCGATAGCGCGCCATTGCCTGCCATGGTGTGGGCCGCCTTCGATACGCACCTCTTGGCCGTCGATACCAAGTGCCAATCCGCCGCCCGGTATGCAGGCCAATGCAGTGATCGTGCCCTGCACCTGCAGCACCTCCAAAAGGCCCTCCGGCAGCACCTGTAACACCCTAGATCCATCCGCAACAAAAACTGCCGATCCATCCGTGGCAAGATCCTCAGGTGCATCCAAGGTTGCCAATACCCGTGCGTCTTCAATATAGCGATTGGACTTCAGTGCACCATCAAAAACCGGCACGGTGATGGACGCGCTACCGCGGCCTAACTGTCGATCTATCCATTCATTGATTGCGGTGATCATGCGGAGTCCTTACTATTTTTCGCAGCCTTAGCCCAACGCCATTCGTACTGGGACCAATGCGGATCAACACCTTCCAGTTTGAGGCGGCCTATGCGGTTATTCATGATTCCGCCCAGGTAGAGATGCCCACGGTGCTCCCGCATTGAAGTGATCATGGGATGGTTTTCACCCCCGAGATCCCACATCGTTTCTAAAACTTCACCGCTTTCACTGAACTTCAGTACGCATCCCGTATTGATATTGGGAAACAACCATTCGTCCCTAGGGACCTGCTTTGCCATGCGGCGACGAAAGCTCGGCATTTTCCATGCGAGGTCCATAGCGGGGCATCGCATCCCCACAAGCGACATCCAATAATGACCGTCAGAGGAATTATTGATGTTGTCGGGAAAGCCTGGGAGATTTTCCAACACAATCTCTGTAGTGCCAGCTTTGGGCCCTTTGAACCAGTGACGTTTCACTGTGCAGCCCCAGGTTTCTGCAAACAGAAAGCTTTGACCATCACTGGCAATACAAACCCCATTAGGGAAAATTAAATCGTCAATGACGGTGTGCGTCTTCTTGGTGTTGGTGTCGTAACAGATGATTCTTCCATTGCCACGCGCCTCCAATCCATCTGTGGCCCACTCATGCATTTCGTAGCGTACCGTAGCCTCTGAGAAAAATATCAGACCATCGTCGGTAATATCTAAATCGTCGGCTAATCGCAGTCGACTGTCGTCATTAATGGACTTGAAATTGCGGTTCGTTTCATCGGTAATTTTCACGACTTCACGATTAGGAGTGACCATGTACAGGCCCATGCCGCCTACACATACATAGAGGTTGTCCTGTCGGTCAAATGCCATACCCAAGGGCGTTCCACCGATATGCGCAAAAATCTCCATCTCTTGATAATCCGGAGCCAAAAACCGGATGATGTCGCCGTGGCGAGACCCGGCATACAAATTATCTTGATGGTCAAGGATTACATCCTCCGGGCCTTCAATACGCCCCAGTCCGATAGGCAGTGCCGGCCGTAGCTTATCGTTCAGCGCCCATTGCGTGCCGGATTGGGGGTCACAAGACGGTGCGGGTGGCATTCCATGGTAGGTCGGACTTACATAGACTTTATTGACGATACGGTGTTTGTTTTTAAGCCACCGAATGTCCACGACGGCAGCGAGCAAAAGGATTGCTGCTAAAACCATTCGGTTATAGCCGCCATCCAAGCCGGTCGAGGTCAAGCCATTGATGATGAGCAAAACAATGAGCGTGCCCACCAATGCTTTAGCCACGGAACCTTTTCCACCGCCAAGGCTGATTCCACCTAGCACGGCGGCCGTCAAAACCGTTACTTCCAGACCGACGCCAATATCGCCCCCTGCGGTGGATAAGCGGGACGCAAAAAATACGCCGCCTAAGGCCGTCAGCACCCCGCTGGCAACGTAGCAACTAGCAACGGTTTTACGTACCGCGATCCCGGTGTTGTAGGCTGAACGGCGCGAGCCGCCAATGGCCGTGATGTGCCAACCAGCACGCAAACGCGTTATAAAAATATGACCAAATATCGCCACTGCAGCGTAAACCCAGACCACCGTGGGCACACCCATCCATGCTCCCGCGCCTACGAAATCCCAGGTCGGGGAGTCGGGCATGCCACCTGCGATGGCGGTTGCATATTCAGTAGTCAAGATATCGTACAAAGCCCGATACACAATCAAAGTGATCAAGGTCGTCAAAAAGGCGCGCAGCCGAAAGTACCCAATCAGCACACCGTTGACTGCACCTAAGAGCGCGCCAAAGACCACCGTTATCGCGACTGCGGCAGCGACCGGAAGCTTCAGTAAGTGCATGCAGTACAGCGCACAGAAGTTCGTCAGCGCGAACATAGAACCAACGGAAAGGTCAATCCCTCCCACAATCATCACCAGCGCCATGCCTAATACGATGAAGCCAATTTCGCCCGCTTGGCGCCCGGTGTCGGCCAGATTGGTCGGGCCAAAGAAATTGGGCAATATTTGCGAAAGCGCCAAGGCAACCAGGAATAGCACCGCCACCGGAATAGCCGTTTCCATCCAACGCTTTGCAAGTAACTCGCCCAGCATATGGTCGGGCCAGTAGGTAAAACGCCAGCGGTTGAGTTTGTCCTCGAAAGTTTCGTGCAGTACTGCCTTAGGGGGAATTCCGCTCGGAGTCTGTGAAGCTGTGTGAATCATGGTTTCGTCTCAACGGGTGGCGCCTACCCCTGTGCCAAACTGGCGGTCGGGCGCAGGCACATACGGCGGTTACAAACTAGAGAATGGGGTAGGCAAAGCGCCTACCCCGCGTGGACAATTAGGAGGCTAATTTCCAGCAAGTGCCCTCCACCGAGGCGTTGGCCTTGGTGATTGGGATCAGTGTGGTGTAGATCGAGCCCTTAGTGTCTTTGGCCTTACCTGGGTTTTGCAGCAACCACTTAATCATCGCTGCCATATTGCTTGCCTGCGTTGGCACGTCATAGCTCAGGTTCAGATCAAAGGATCCGTTTTTGACCGGATCACACGCCCCTTTTTGCTCGCCTCCGCCCGAGGTCGCAAGAAAAACCTTGCCCGTCAAACCCGCTTCTTTAACGGCCGCAGCGGTACCACTGTCCATACCGTCCCAAAAGCCAACAATGCCGCACAGATCAGGATGCTGCTTCAACACGGTTTGCGTAATGCCCTTTGCCTTGGCGGCATCCCAATCAGCCGCTTGGCTGGAGACAAGTTGCATTTGCGGATTTTTGCCTAAGGCATTTTCCACGCCCTTGAGTTGATACGCACTTGCGGCCGCCGACAGTGCGCCTTGCACGACAGCGATCTTGTTCGACTTTCCTTTGCAATGCTCGATAACCGCGTTGGTAGCCCTTTCGCCAATCTCCACATAATCGGCGCCGACAAAGGCAACCGATGAGTAGGAAGAACGCATATTGACCTGGACGATGCGGATACCTTCGTTTTCGGCACGCTGCAAGAGCTTGGCATAAGTTTGTACATCGGGGTTATGCACCACGATGACATCGGGCTTTTCACCGATCAGCGCGGTCAATGCTTGGGCACCGGCGTTGGTGTTCCAATTGGGATCACGAGAAACGATTTTCACACCGAGGGGTTCGAGCTCTTTCTTCAGCCCAGCCATCCAACCTTGTGCAAGGTCAAAACCCATGGCTACGGGAATGTAACCAACTACCTTGCCCTTGGTTGATTGGGCATAGCCCGCACGAAAAGGCTCGTCCAAGCCCTTGCCCTGTGCTTGCGCTGCCTGAGGGAGAGCGACTGATAAGGCCAACCCCGCGACGGCCAATAAATGGCTAATAGTGATGCTTTGCTTCATTGAAATTGTCTCCTAAAGGTACGCCGGGTTTTAGTGATGCGGTCCGGCAGTTTCCCGCATGCGGCTAGATGTCGCCTTGCTGCGCAGTTTCCTCATTACGAGGGTTAATCAGTGAATCAATAAGGATGGCTAACAGAAGCACGATTCCTTTGACCATGTTCTGCGCCGAATAGGACATATCCAAAATCGTCATGCCATTGAGCAGGGTACCGATAAGCAAGGTGCCGATGATGACGTTGATGACGCCGCCTTTACCGCCTGAGAGGCCAATACCGCCCAAAACGACGACCAAAATCACGTCGTAAATTAATGTGGAGTTGTAGATCCGAGTAGGCATGCTGTTGACCGAAGCGGCCATCACCAAACCTGCAAAGGTACCGATGAGTGCTGCTATGACGTACTGCAACACCATCAAAGGTCGGGTTGGAATGCCGGTAGTCCGTGCGCCCTGCGGGTTATCGCCGATGGCGTAGATGTAAGCGCCCAGTCTTGTGTAACGTAAAAACAGCGCTACGGCCACTGCGACGACGCCAAACATGATGATCGGCATGGGAATACCACCCATGGTTCCGCGCCCCACCCATGACAATTGATCGAGTTCCGTACTCCACTGCACAATGTCCAGCCTAAAGAATGCAATCTGCCCCAAACCCGCCAAGAACAATCCGCTAGCGAGCGTTGTAAACAAGGACGGAACCTCGGCGTAGGCCACCAGCCATCCATTGACCAGGCCAAAGGCCAGTGCAAGCGCCAGTGCTGCGGCCAAAGAAAAGGGAATGGAATGGGCGTCTTGCACCAACTGCAACACCAAACCGGCTGGGACCGCAAGTATGGCGACCATCGAAATGTCGACTCCTCTGCCAATAACGATGATGGCCATACCCAATCCCAAGATTCCCAGGATGGCGACGTTTTGTAGCAAGCCCAGCATATTTCCGCTGCTCAAAAATCCTGGCAAAAAAATGGAAAAAATCGCAAACATCATCAGAAAAATTGCGAAAACGATCGATTGCTGACTAATGGGAGTTTTCTTTTGTTGATTGCTCATGAGAAGTTTTCCGTTAGGGCGTTGACTGACGCATGCATAGGTTCGGTGAGCGCTTCGACGGGCGCGTCCATGGGGAGACCGGCTTTCAAAAATCCGGCACGAAAATCGATCATGTGCTTGTGCATCCAATCACAGGCGCGGTCTGCATCGCGTGCTCTTAAAGCATTGAGAATTTGCTCATGCGCTTGCACGTTGCGCAATGCCGATTGCGGCAGCGCTTTTTGCAATAAGGTTAAGGCCGGGCGATACAAAAGACTAAATGGCTCACGCGCCAACATCAAGGAGCGATTTCTCGATGCGCGCGCAATAAGGGCGTGGAATTCGACATCCAAGCCCGAGTGAATCTGTACCGCCATGGCGACGTCGTCACGTTCAAGGGTCGCACGGCAGGCGGCCAAATTTGCCTCCAACTGCGCAAAGTCGGCCTCGTCAATACGCTGAGCCGCCAAGCGTGCCGCTGCAGGCTCGACAACACTGGCGACCTCCCAAAGTTCTTGGAATGTCACCTGATTCATGATGAGCGAGCGCGCGGCGCGCGGCGCAAGATCAAACAGGCCCGGCAAGGCGACAAACATTTTTTTTCCGCCACGGCGCTCTACCAGGCCCTCCTGCTCTAACTGCCGGATGGCCTCGCGGATGGTCGAGCGGTTGACGCCAAATTGGGCTGCGAGATCAAGCTCGGTAGGTAGCGCTGTTCCCGTTTGCAAACGTCCCGATAGGATGTGCTGCTCCATCACTCCAGATACGGCTTTGTAGGCCGGATCGCGACGTAAAGTCTTGAAGATCGGGGCGGCGTAACTGTCCGGTGGATCGAGAGTTTGCTTGGCCATGTGGAGATGCGCTGAGAAACCTTTAACGGTCATACTGTCGGACTGTCCGACAATCTATTGCGTCATCGTACTGGCGTCCTGCACATTTAATATGGGTAGTTACCCTAGGCGAAACTGGGGCATTGGCCATGCTGCCCCAGCAGGCGGCCGACAGAAGCCTCTAAGGCCCGGGCACCGATTTTTTTCCCAGTCGGGACTCCGTGCCCTTTACCAATCGCACCAGATTTGGCGCGTGGCGCCAGACCAACAGGCCACTCATGATGGCCAGTGCCAGGGCAATACTGTTGTCGGCGCGCCAAGCCACTCCGTCCCCGAATAAGTAATAGACAGGCGCAAAAATGGCCGCGACGACCGAGGCCAGCGACACATAACGGGAAAAGTAAGTGATGATGAGCCAACTGGCCCCAACGGCCAGCGCGAGCCAAGGATTGGTGGCCAAGACCACGCCGACAGCAGTGGCCACGCCTTTGCCGCCTTGAAACCGAAAAAACACCGGGAATACGTGTCCCAAAAATGCGGCCAGGCCCACCAGCGCTACTGCGCCTGCCTCCAAGCCGTAAGGGGTGCCCCATTGCTGGACCGCATAGACCGGCAGCCAGCCTTTGGCGGCGTCCAGCAAAAGGGTGACCGCCGCGGCGGCTTTGCTGCCCGAGCGCAGTACATTGGTCGCACCGGGGTTTTTGCTGCCATACGTGCGCGGGTCGTTCAGGCCCATGAGGCGGCTGACGATGACGGCGAACGACAAAGAGCCAATCAGGTAGGCGGCCAGCACAGCGATCAATGTATTGCCCGCCAGGGCCCATGGGCTCAGTGATTCCATGCATGTTCTCCTTGATGATGGGCGCCGGATCGGAACCTGCGCTTTACGCTTGCATAGCGCACTGTACCGCCTTGGCAGCTAGCAGGCGTACGCACCACTGCGGATCCAGCCCCACCAGGTAGCCGCGCCGCCCACCGTTGATCAAAATTTTTGCTAGGCCCAAAATGCTTTCTTCCACATACACCGGCATGGCCTTGCGCGTGGCAAAGGGCGAGGTGCCGCCCACCAGATAACCGCTGTGCCGGTTGGCAGTGTCCGGCGTGCAGGGCTCTACCGATTTGGCGCCAATCTGGCGCGCCAGATTTTTGGTCGATACCTTGCGGTTGCCGTGCATGAGCACCACCAGCGGCTTGGCATCCTGGTCTTGCATGATCAGGGTTTTAACTACCTGAAATGGGTCCCAACCCAACACCTGCGCGCTGTGCTGCGCCCCGCCATGCTCCAGGTAGTCGTAAGGATGCTCGCTGAAATCGACCTTGGCGCTTTTCAGCAACTGGGTGGCCGGTGTTTCACTCACCCGCTCTTTTTTCGCCACGGCACAAGCCTCTCGGGTCCAAGCGCCTTATTGCGCCGGGTCGCGCATCTCGTAACGGATCGCGTCAATCGCCTTGAGCAGTTCAGGCCTTAGCACAGTGTTAAACGCATCAATATCCTCGTCCAACTGCGCTTGCGTGGTGACGCCAATGATGGTGCTGGCCACCTGCCATTTGCTATTACAAAAGGCCAGTGCCATCTGCGCCGGGCGCATGCCGTTTTCACGCGCTAAAGCGTTGTAGCGCCGGGCGGCGTTCAGGGCTTCAGGCCGGCCCCAGCGTTGCTTGCGCACCGAGTCAAACAGGGCGATTCGCCCGTCCTTGGGCGCATCGGGCCCGGTGATACCCGAAACATCGTATTTGCCGCTGAGCAGGCCATAAGCCAGCGGTGAATAGGCTAACAAACTTACTTGCAAATGGTGCATGGCCTCGTCCATGCCGTTCTCATGCGTGCGATTGAGTAAGTGGTACGCGTTTTGCACCGTGGCTATGGGCGGCAGGCCGTGTTGTTCAGCCAGACGTGCAAATTCGCAGAGGCCATAGGGGGTTTCATTAGACAGGCCGATGGCGCGCACTTTGCCCGCTTTCACCAGTTGACCCAAGGCCTCCAGCTGGGTGTGGATGGAAGTGACTTCACGGTCTTTGCTGGGGTCGAAATACATTTGCCCGAACAAGGGCATATTGCGCGTCGGCCAATGCAATTGGTACAGGTCTATGACGTCGGTTTGCAAGCGGCGCAAACTGCCTTCGCAGGCCTCGATAATGTCTTGCGCGCTTAGATCCAAAGCACCGCCGCGCACCCAGGGCATTCCGCGCGAGGGACCCGCCACTTTGGTCGCCAAAGTCAGTTGGCTGCGCACGCCCGGGTTTTTGGTAATCCAATTACCCAGAAATGTTTCGGTCACCTGAAAGGTTTCCGCCCGTGGCGGCACGGCATACATTTCGGCGGTGTCCCAGAAAGTCAACCCTCGCGCGACGGCGTGGCTGAGCAGGCGGTGGGTGCGGGGTTCATCGACCTGTTCACCAAAAGTCATGGTCCCCAGGCAAATGGGCGATACATGCAGCGCACTGCGACCGAGTTGGATAGTTTTCATAGCAGGCAGTTTAACGAGGCTTCAATCGCCGAGAGTCGCCTTTGCGGCGCGCGCTTGCTCCTGCAAGCGCAGCACGCGCCGCTGCACTTTGCCGGTAGTCGTCATTGGTAAGGCTTCAACAAACTCGATCTCTTTGGGGTATTCATAAGGTGCCAGCAGACCGCGCACATGGGCTTGCAGTTGGCGCGTCAAATCAGCCTCAAAGGCCTTGCGCTTTTTGGCTTGCGCTGGGTGCGTCGCTAGGTATTCCGGCGCGATGACCACATAGGCCTTGACCAGCGCACCCCGGTCTGCATCCGGCTTGGGCACGACGGCGGCATTAGCTACGGCGGCGTGTTTGACCAGGCAGTTTTCAATCTCGCCCGGCCCGATACGGTAACCCGCGGACTTGAACACATCGTCGCTGCGGCCCTGGTACCACAAGTAGCCTTGCGCATCGCGCACTGCCAGGTCGCCGGTGCGGCACCAGTCGCCGGTGTATTTGTCTTGCGTCGCCTGCGGGTTTTTCCAGTAAGCCAAAAAGAAAATAGGGTTCGCCTTGCCGTGCACATCCAAGCGGTGCACAGCCACATCACCGGGTTCACCCACCGCGCACTCAAAGCCCGCCGCATCAATCACCGCCACCCGGTGGCCGGGATAGCCCATACCCATACTGCCGGGTTTGGGCGGCCACAGGCGCGCGCAATTGCCGACGATGTAATTGATTTCGGTCTGCCCAAACATTTCATTGACCGTCACGCCCAGTTGCCTTTTGCAATAAGCAAACACCGCGTCGCCCACCGCCTCGCCCGCGCTCATGATGGCCTGCAGTTTCAAACCCCAAGTCCGGCGCACGCTGCGGCCTGGCTGACCCGGCGCGGCTTTCATCATGGCTTTGAGCGCGGTAGGGAACAAAAAGGTATGCGTCACACCGCAACGCGCCATCAGCTGCAAAGCCACTTCCGGCCCAAAGCGTCCGCCATAGGCCACAATCTCGCGCCCAAAGTACAGCGTGGGCAGCAGCGCATCCATCAGCCCGCCGGTCCAGGCCCAATCGGCCGGGCTCCAAAACACGGCCTCAGACCCCGCAGGCAAAGCATCTTCAGCCACGACGGGGGCCGCCGGGTCAAAGCCAAACCAGTTCTGGCTGCACACAAAACCGGTCAGGTTGCCTATCAAGGCGCGGTGCGGAATCAGGGCGCCTTTGGGGTTGCCGGTAGTGCCACTGGTGTAGATCAGTACTGCCGGTTCTTCGGCCAGTGTGCTCACAGGCTTGAAGCTGGCTTTGCTCTGTGGCGCCTGCGCGCTGCGCACCACCCGCAGCCCGGGGCATTGCGGCTGCAAGCCCACTAGCGCGCTGTACACGCTGTCATGGCAAATCGCGAGTACCGCCTCACTGTCCTGCAAGCGGTAGGCCAGCGCTTCGGGGCCGAACAACATGGATAAAGGCATGGCCACAGCGCCCATTTGCAACACGGCGATATAGGCCACTGCCGTATCAAAACACTGCGGCATCACGATCGCTACCCGATCGCCGCGCTGCACACCCTGCGCCCGCAAAGCGTTGGACAAACGGTTGGCCTGGGTTTGCAATTGCGCATAGCTATAACTTTGGGTGCTACCGTCCTCTTGGTAGCTGCGGATAGCAATGCGCCGGGCGCTGTCGGGCGCGCGCGCCCAGCGGGCAGCGCACACCACGGCCATATTGAAGCGCTTGGGCACCTTCCAGCTGAACTGGCGGTGAAGCTGCTGATACGCAGCAGGCGCGCCGTTGGGCGCAACTGCGGTGTCCCGTTTCGGACTGCGGGGCGAGGCGGGCATGGGAAGTCTCCTTATGATGGCGCAATGTACCAAGCCCGACGCATCGCCCGTAGCGAATTCATCCCCATCCGCAATCTCAGCTACCACGTCCAGGTCTGGGGCACGCCCGCGCCGCAGCGCATTCCCCTGGTCATGGTGCATGGCTGGATGGACGTGGCCGCGTCCTACCAGTTTGTCGTCGATGCCATGGCACAAGACCATTACATCATCGCCCCGGACTGGCGCGGTTATGGCAAAACCGCCTCGGGCGGCGTAGACAATTTTTGGTTTCCGGACTATTTGGCGGACCTGGACTTTTTGCTGGACCACTACGCGCCCGCTGACGGGCCGCAGCCGCAGGTCAACCTGGTCGGGCACAGCATGGGCGGTAACGTGGTGATGCACTACGCGGGGGTGCGCCCAGAGCGCATACGCCGCCTGATCAACCTGGAGGGCTTTGGCCTGCCCGAGGCCGCGCCGGGACAGGCGCCGGGGCGCTACGCCAAATGGATGGACGAGCTAAAAAAACTGCACCAAGGCGAGTTGGACCTGCGGCCCTACGACACGCCGCAAGGCGTGGCACGCCGCCTGATGAAAACCAACCCCCGCCTGGGCGCGGACAAAGCCGAGTGGTTGGCACGCCACTGGGCAGCCGAGGATGTGCAGGGCCGCTGGCGCATCCAGGGCGACGCCGCGCACAAGATCAGCAATGCCAATATTTACCGGGTGGAGGAAGTGCGCGCGCTCTACCATCGCCTGACCATGCCGGTATTGGCCGTCGAAGCGGCGGACAACAGCCTGGATGTCTGGTGGAAAGGTAAATTCACCTTGGCTCAATACCACGAACGCCTCAAAGACGTGGCGCAGGTAGAAATCGCCCAGATAGAAGACGCCGGGCACATGATGCACCATGACCAGCCGCAGGTGCTGGCGGCGCTGATTGAGCGATTTATCGCCTAAAAAAGGCTTTTGCCCCCGGCCGCGAGGCCGCAAAGTGGCGGCGCCCTTTCCCCCCTCGCCCTTAGCCGCTGTCTCGGGCAGCCGACTCGGCCAAAGCGGCGACATCGTCGCGTGAGAAAATGCGCATTTACGCAATTAGCAGGACACAAGACCATGGAAGTAGAACGCAGCAACCTGATCGGCAGCAATTTGGCGGATTTGAGCCACCGCAGCGCCGAACTCCGGGGGTATCTTTGACTACGCTGCCAAATCGGAACGCCTGCGCACGGTCAACGCCTGGCTGGAAGACCCCACCGTCTGGAACGACAGCAAGCGCGCCCAGGAACTAGGCAAAGAGAAAAAAGCCCTGGACGGCGTGGTGGTCACGCTGGACGAACTGACGCGCGACCTCTCGGACAACACCGAACTCTTTGAAATGTCGCGTGACGAGGGCGACGAGGCCGGCCTGCTGACCATCGAAGCGGACGCCGCCCGGCTGGCGCTGATCATCGAAGGCCTGGAATTTAGGCGTATGTTCAATAACCCGGCCGACCCGATGAACGCGTTTTTAGACATCCAAGCCGGCGCCGGCGGGACGGAGGCCTGCGACTGGGCCAGCATGCTGCTACGCCAGTACTTGCGCTATGCGGAGCGCAAAGGTTTCACCACCACCATCGAAGACGAAACCGCCGGCGATATCGCAGGCATCAAAGGCGCGACCATCAAGATCGAGGGCGAATACGCCTTTGGCCTCTTGCGCACCGAAACCGGCGTACACCGGCTAGTGCGCAAATCGCCGTTTGACAGCTCGGGCGGGCGCCACACCAGTTTTGCCAGCGTGTTTGTCTATCCCGAGGTGGACGACTCCATCGAGATCGACATCAACCCGGCCGATGTGCGGGTGGACACCTTTCGCGCCAGCGGCGCCGGGGGCCAGCACATTAACAAAACCGATTCGGCCGTGCGCCTCACCCACCTCCCCACCGGCATCGTGGTGCAGTGTCAGGACGGGCGCAGCCAGCACGGCAACCGCGATGTGGCGTGGAAACGCCTGCGCAGCCGCCTCTACGATTTTGAAATGCGCAAACGCATGGAAGAGCAGCAAAAGCTGGAAGACACCAAGACCGACGTCGGCTGGGGCCACCAGATCCGCAGCTATGTGCTGGACAACAGCCGTATCAAGGACTTGCGCACCAATTACGAAACCTCGGCCACGCAAAAAGTGCTCGATGGTGACCTTGACCCCTTTATCCAAGCCTCGCTCAAGCAAGGTGTGTAAACCCATGACCCGCCCGGCCCTTAGCGCCCGGCCTAGCGCAACCCTAGGAGTAAACCCATGACGCAAGCCAGCGACGCTAGCCAAACCGCAGCCACTATCCACCGCAAGGATTACCAGTCACCGCCGTACTGGATCGACACCGTCGACCTGAGCTTTGACCTGGACCCTGCCAAGACACGCGTGCTCAACAAAATGCGCCTGCGCCGCAACCCGGATGTGCCGGCCCAGGCCTTGCGCCTGGACGGTGAAGAGTTAAACCTGGCACGCGTACTGGTCAACGGCCAAGGCACCTCTTTCAAAATCGATGGCGACAAACTGGTGCTGGAAAACCTGCCCGAGGGTCATGAGGCTTTTGATCTGGAAATTTTTACCACCTGCGCCCCGGTAAAAAACAGCAAGCTCATGGGCTTGTATGTCAGCAACGATTCGTTTTTCACGCAGTGCGAAGCCGAAGGCTTTAGGCGCATCACGTATTTTCTAGACCGGCCCGATGTCATGGCCAGTTACACCGTCACGCTACGGGCGGATAAAGCGCATTACCCGGTTTTGCTGTCTAACGGTAATTTAGTAGAACAAGGCGCACTAGAAGATGGCCGCCACTTTGCCAAGTGGGTGGACCCGCACAAAAAACCCGCGTACTTGTTCGCCCTGGTGGCGGGCAAGCTGGTGTGCCGCGAGCAGCGCATCACCGCGCGCAGTGGCAGCGAGCATTTGCTGCAAGTGTGGGTGCGTCCGGGCGATCTGGACAAAACCGAACACGCCATGAAATCGCTGATGGCCTCGGTGGCCTGGGACGAAGCCCGCTTTGGTCTGGCGCTGGATTTGGAGCGCTTCATGATCGTAGCCACCAGCGACTTCAATATGGGTGCTATGGAAAACAAAGGCCTCAATATCTTTAACACCAAGCTGCTGCTGGCCAATCCCGCCACCGCCACCGACGGGGATTACGCCAATATCGAAAGCGTGGTCGGCCACGAGTATTTCCACAACTGGACCGGCAACCGCGTGACCTGCCGCGACTGGTTCCAGCTCAGCCTCAAAGAAGGCCTGACGGTGTTTCGCGACCAAGAGTTCAGCCAGGACTTGTGCGGCGAACCTTCGGCACGCGCGGTCAAACGCATTGAGGATGTGCGGCTTTTACGCACCGTGCAATTCCCCGAAGACGCGGGCCCCATGGCGCATCCAGTGCGGCCAGACAGCTATGTGGAAATCAATAATTTTTACAGCGTCACCGTCTATGAAAAAGGCGCCGAAGTAGTGCGCATGATGCAGACCCTGGCGACCGACGGCGCAGCCGTGTCTGGCCGCGAAGGCTTTGCACGCGGCATGAAGCTTTACTTTGAACGCCATGATGGCCAGGCCGTTACCTGCGATGACTTTGCCCAAGCCATCGCCGATGCCAACCCGCAGTCCCACCTGGCCGCGCTGCTCGAACCCTTCAAGCGCTGGTACAGCCAGGCCGGTACGCCACAGCTCACTGCCGGTGGCCACTATGACGCGGACAAGCAAACTTACCGTATGACCTTTATGCAAAACAGCACGGCGCGGCCTGGCCAGCAAGCCAATGCGCCCTTTGTTATCCCGGTCAGTTTGGGCTTGGTAGGCATGCACAGCGGTGCTGCCCTGCCGCTCTATAGCGCGCCCGATGCCAGGCCCAGCGACAGCCATTTGCTAGTCATGTCCGAGCAGGACTTGGAGATCACGTTTTACCAAGTCACCGAAGAGCCGGTACCCTCGGTGCTGCGCGGTTTTTCCGCGCCGGTGGTGCTGCACTGCGAATACAGTGACGCGCAACTGCTGGTTCTGCTGGCGCACGATGCCGACCCCTTTAACCGCTGGGAAGCCGGTCAACGCCTAGCCATGCGCCGCGCTTTGGCGGCGATTGCCAGCGGTGACGCTACCGAGCAGGTATTGGACAGCGCGTTTTTGGAGGCCATGCGCCAAGTGCTGCGCCACCCGGGCCTGGACGCGGCCTTCAAAGAGCTGACACTTACCCTGCCTTCAGAAGCCTATATCGCCGAGCAATTGCCCCAGGTGGACCCCCAGCAAGTGCACGCGGTGCGCGAAGCCATGCGCTTGCAAATGGCGCGCGCACTGCAGTCCGATTGGCAATGGGCGTTTGAGGCGCATCGCCACAACGGCGCTTTCAAACCCGATGCGCTGTCGGCCGGACGCCGTGCCCTGGCCGGGCAGGCCTTGGTCTATTTATGCCTGGCAAGCGTGGCCGACCACGACATGCAGTGGCAACAGGCGGCGCTCAGCAGCTTTGAAGGCGCCGGCAATATGACGGACCGGTTTAACGCCTTGAACGCCTTGGTGGGCAGTGGAAGCGCGCTGGCAGCGCAAGCGCTGGCGCACTTTCATGCCTTGTTCAAAAACGAGGCGCTGGTCATCGACAAATGGTTTGCCATCCAGGCCGGCACCTGCGACCGGAATGGTCAGGTGCTGCGCGAAGTGCGCCAGCTGATGGGCCACCCCGACTTCACGCTGCGCAACCCCAACCGAGCGCGCAGCCTGATTGCGGTGTATTGCAATAACCCGGGCGCCTTTCACCGCCCGGACGCCGCCGGTTATGTGTTTTGGAGCAAACAGGTGGCCGAGCTGGACGCCATCAATCCGCAAGTGGCCGCCCGCCTGGCGCGCACCTTGGACCGCTGGGCCCAATTGGCTGAGCCCTACCGCAGCGGTGCGCGCGAGGCCTTGCTGCGGGTTGCCGCCAAGCCCGATTTGAGCAATGATGTGCGCGAAGTCATAGAGCGGGCGCTGTCCATTTAGGCCAGAAGCCAAGACAGCCCCACCTGTTTGGAGAGAAAGAACATGGCCAAATCCATATCCCTCACCCGTTATCTAGTGGAACAACAACGGGTGGACGGACTGATCCCCGCGCAACTGCGCCTGCTGCTCGAAGTGGTGGCCAGGGCCTGCAAAAGCATCAGCCATTCGGTGAACAAAGGCGCTCTGGGCGAAGTGCTAGGCAGCGCAGGCAGTGAGAACGTACAAGGCGAAATTCAGAAAAAGCTGGACATCATCGCCAACGAAGTGTTGATCGAAGCCAATGAATGGGGCGGCCATTTGGCGGCAATGGCCAGCGAGGAAATGGACGAGATTTACCAGGTGCCCAACCGCTACCCGCGCGGCGAATACCTGCTGCTGTTTGACCCCTTAGATGGCTCCAGCAATATTGATGTCAACGTCAGCATCGGTACTATTTTTAGCGTGCTGCGCAAGTCCGAAGGCGTAGACGTTTTGGAAAAGGATTTTTTGCAAGCCGGCAGCCAACAAGTCGCCGCGGGTTATTGCGTCTATGGCCCGCAAACTACGCTGGTGCTCACAGTGGGCCATGGCGTGGCGATGTTCACCCTGGACCGCGAACAAGGCTCTTTTGTGCTGACGCAAGAGCATGTGCGCATCCCCGAGGACACCCAAGAATTTGCCATCAATATGAGCAATATGCGCCACTGGGATGCACCGACCAAGCGCTACATCGATGAATGCCTGCAAGGCCGCGAAGGCCCGCGTGGCAAAGACTTTAATATGCGCTGGATTGCCAGCATGGTGGCCGATGTGCACCGCATCCTGACGCGCGGCGGCGTGTTTATGTACCCCTGGGATAAGCGCGAGCCGGGAAAAGCCGGCAAACTGCGCCTCATGTACGAAGCCAACCCCATGGCCTGGCTGGTCGAGCAAGCCGGCGGCGGCGCCACCAACGGCCAGCAACGCATTTTAGACATTGCGCCAGAGCAACTTCACCAACGGGTGAGCGTGGTGCTGGGCTCGAAAAATGAAGTGGAACGGGTGACGCAGTACTACGCGCAAGCCGCCCCAGCCTGAAGGGCTTCTAAACACCCCCCTAGCTATAATCACCCTCTGGTGCGCCGGTGTAGCTCAGTCGGTAGAGCAGCTCATTCGTAATGAGAAGGTCGGGTGTTCGATTCATCTCTCCGGCACCAATAAAATCAAATACTTAGCCAACCTAAAGTAGGTTGACTTTTTTGTTGGGCTAGCACCGGGCGAGCACGGCAACCGGTTCAGCGAAAAATTCAACTATCGCTTACTGCAACACGCGTTCCACGATCGTTCAACGCCCTTTGAACGCACCTTGAACCCCAAGGCGAGCGTGCGCACACGGGCGCGAACCGTAGGGAAAGTCTATGTTACTGCTCGGCCTAAAGTGCATCCAACAGTAGCGCCATTCGCACCCCTTGAAGTGCCCTTCATCAAGGTGTCCGAGCCTGTCGGCGAATGTGTCCGACTTTTCAGCCCGGGTTGCAATCGAGCCTAGCTGATGGCAAAAACTCACGTAGCCTTCAAAGGCTCCACGCTCAGGCGCAGGCCCACGGCGGCGAGCACCTTATGAACCGTGGCCAATGTGGGGTTGCCTGTAGCGCTCAGGGCCTTGAACAAGGTTTTATCCCCCACATCAGCACGGCGGGCGACCTCTGCCATGCCGTGCGCTTTTGCAACATGTCGCAGCGCCACCAGCAGTGCGGCCGGGTCTTCAAGGTCAATCACGGCCTCAATGTAGGCAGCAGCTTGGGCGGGGTCTTTCATGGATTCGACCATGTAGTCGTCAAAACTCATATCACGGGGTGCGGTCATGGTTTACCTCTTTCTTTCCAGTCTTTCAGATATTCAATGGCACGTTCAATGTCACGGCTTTGGTCGGCTTTGTCGCCACCACAAAGCAGTAACACCAGAATCGGCCCCTGCCTGCTTAAATACACCCTGTACCCTGGCCCATAGTCGATGCGCAGCTCTTGCACGCCATCGCGCAGGGGCTTGCAGTCGCCAAAGTTGCCAGCCGCCACGCGAACCATTCGCGCCTGAATTTGTGCTTTGGCGCGTAAGTCTTTCAAGGCTTCAAGCCACACAATCAACGGCTGTACCGCCTGTCTGTCAGAGTAAATTCGGACTTCCATGATGGTATCTTAAAAAATACTGTTACGCCACCACGCGCAGCTTGCCCGGTTCGGCTTGGGTCAATTAGTCGCCGTTTAGCAAGGGAAAAACTGTTATGCGCATTCCAGCGCGACCATGGGCTTGATGCGCTTGCGATCTTTGGCGGTTTGGCCTGCTGTCCATAAATCGCGCTGGGTTTGTAGCGCCAGCCAGTAACCCGGCGTGGTACCCAGGGCTTCGGCCAATCGCAGGTCCATATCCGCCGACACGGCGGCATGTCCGTGCAGCACGCGCGAAAGCATCACCCGGCTGATACCTATGTGCGCGGCGAAGGCCGTCACGCTGGCACCCAGGTCATCGAGCCAGCAGGCCAGCAGTTCGCCAGCGTGCGCGGGGCTGTGCATGTTCATTGTGTGTTCCTCATTGGTAGTCCAAACAATCCAGTAGCTCTACCCCAAGTACTTTGTGCCGGAATGTGAGAATCCTAATGCGTTAAGCCTTGATTTACAAATTGGGTGTTCACAAAATGCAAAGTACCCGTCTTAGTCTTTGCATCCAACACAATATCGGCTTGCTCCAACAGGTGCGCCTCAATTTGCTCGAAGTGGGGGCTCAGGGTGTCCAGGCTGCGCGGACGGCAGCGCTTGGCTGTGGCGCTTGGTGCATGGCCCATCACTTGGGCAATGGTGCCAGCGGGTACGCCGACAGCCTTGTCCAGCAGTGCGAAGGTAGGGCGCAGGCCCTACTGCTCGCAAAAAGTCACCATCCGGGGCGCGCGCTGGCCCCAGTGGCTTGTCAAAAGTCTAATTTCAGCCCAGCGAAGGCATAGCCAGGCAGTTTTGGCGGATCAAGACCGACAGGTTGTGCACGGCTTGGTCAAGACCGCGTGCGGGTTGGATCAGGCTGCTGCCGGAATCTTGTGCTTTGACACGCAGCGCCATGAGGTTGTCCTGGGCGCGGGCTGCGGCTAAATTGGGTGTTGTGACTGACATATTGCTGCTCCTTTGGGTTCCACCCGGCCCGTGGCGGGGTGTTGGCTAACTCGCATTGGCCACGTGTCTGGGAAATGACACGATTGCCGCTTAGCTAGAAACATGCAATGTTCGTGCCTGCCGTTTTCGGCAAGGCCTTGCCGGTTTTCATTCAGAAAGCGAAATAAGTCCGCCTGAAACAGGCAAAACCGGCGCGGCGCGGGCGCCGAGCGGCAATCAGTGCCCGGCGTCTTTGTAGCTGGCGTAGGCCGCATCCACCCCCGCGCCACGGATAAAGCGGTGTCCTTCGGCGGCCAGCACCACCTCCAGCGCGCCCAGGGTTTGCAGCACGCAGTCCGGGCGCGCGTTGTAGCCCATAGCGCCTATGCGCCAGACTTTGCCGGCCAAAGGGCCGAAGCTGGTGCCGATTTCGATGTTGAAGTCATTGAGCAAAGCCGCGCGTAGCTTGTCGCCGTTGACGCCATCGGGCACATACACACCGGTGACATTGGGCATTTTGTTGGCCTGGTCGCCGTAGAGCTTGAGGTTCATGCCTTGCACACCCGCCGCCACGGCACGCGAGGCGGCTGCATGGCGCGCAAAGGCCGCTGGCAGGCCTTCTTGTACAAATATGCGCGCACATTCGCGGGAGCCATAGAGCATGGTGGTGGCTTCGGTGTGGTGGTTCAGGCCGGCGTCGCTCCAGTAGTCCATCACCATGGCCAGGTCCATGTAGTTGGACGCAATGCGCTGACCAACGCCAGGCACATAGCCTGCCGGTTGCAGACCTTCTTCGATATGGCGGCGCCGATAAATGGTGCGGGCCATCGCGTCAGACAAGGTAATCGGTGCGGCGCCCGAGGGACCCGCCAGGCATTTTTGCAAACCGGCGGTAACTGCATCAATCTGCCAGGCGTCCACCGGCAAAGGCGTACCGCCGCAGGAGGCCGTGGCATCGACTTGCAGCATGGCGCCATAACGGTGGCACAGCGCGCCCAGCCCATCCAAGGGTTGCAGCATGGTGGTGGAGGTATCGCCCTGGCACACGGCCACCAGTTTGGGCGAGAAGTCTTTGATCGCCGCCTCAATTTGGGCCAGGTCAAACACCGTGCCCCAGGGCGCTTGCACGACGCGCACTTGGGCAGCGCAGCGCTGCGCGATTTCATTGAGCAATTGGCCAAAACGCCCAAAGCTGCAGACCAGCGCTTTGTCGCCCGGCTCGATGGCCGAGAGCATCACCATTTCAATGGCCGAGCGCGCGGTGCCGTCTAGCACCAAGGTCCAATCATTTTGCGTTTCAAAGAACTGGCGGTACAGCACCATGGTCTCGCGCATCATGCGCCGAAACTGCGGGTCAAACTGCCCTAGCAATTGCGAGGACATGGCCTTGAGGACACGGGGGTCGGCGTTGATGGGACCGGGCCCCATCAGCAGGCGCGGCGCAAAATGCAATTCGTCCATGGCACTTGCGGACTGGGCCAGGGGCGACAAGAGAGGAAGTGGTATACCAGACATATGAAAGTATGATAGCAAATTGTTAACAAAAACCTGGACCGCCCTGGTATGAATGCTCCCCTGCACACGGCTGCTTTTATCAGCGCCAATTTGTACAAAGACTCGGTGGCGCTGATGCGCGTCGCCCAAGGTTTACTGGCCCTACCCGGCGTGGTCAACGCGACCCTGCAAATGGGCAACCCAGCCAACAAAGACATTTTGCGCGAGGCTGGCCTGCTCCACCAGGCAGTGCAAGGCGCTGGGCCCAGCGACGTGATGGTCGTGGTTCAGGCGCGCAGCGCTGCGCAATGCGCCGCTGCGGTGGACAGTTGCCAGGCGCAATTGGCCGGCACACAAGCCTCGGGCGCTGGTGCCGCTGAGGCGCAAGCCCTGCCCCGCAGCAATTTGGCCATGGGCCAGGCCGCTTTGCCTGGGGCCAATTTGGCGCAAATCTCTGTGCCCGGGCCCTATGCCGCAGCCGAGGCGCTCAAGGCCATCAAGTTGGGCATGCATGTGTTTTTGTTCAGCGACAACGTGCCCCTGGCGCAGGAGGTCACTCTCAAGCAAGAAGCCACGCGGCGTGGCCTGCTAGTCATGGGCCCGGACTGCGGCACCGCCATCATAAGCGGCGTGCCTTTGGGCTTTGCCAATGCGATACGGCGCGGCAATATCGGCCTGGTGGCCGCCTCAGGCACGGGTTTGCAGGAGGTCAGCACGCAAATTCACCGTATGGGCGGGGGCGTCAGCCACGCCATAGGTACCGGCGGACGCGATGTCTATGAAGCAGTGGGCGCCGCCACCATGCTGCAAGGCATAGCCATGCTGGCCGCAGACCCCAGCACCAAAGTTATTGCCATCGTTTCCAAACCGCCGGCTCCCCTTGTTGCCGAGCGCGTGCTAGCGGCATTGCGCGCCAGCGGCAAACCCGCGGTGGTGCTTTTTATAGGCGCTGCGGCGCAATTGCCCCACAAGAGCAAAGGCGCAGTGCTGCGCATCGCGCACACGCTGGTGGATTGCGCGGCCATGGCGGTGCGCCTGGCCGCAGTCAAACGACAAGTCCCCGCGCATTACCCGCTGCCGCGCAAACCGGTGTTTGCCAAAAGCCAGAAATACCTGCGCGCGCTGTACGCTGGTGGCACCTTCACCGCCGAAGCGCAAAGCCTGTGGGCCGCGGCTGGCCTTAAGGTCTGGTCTAACGTGCCCTTGGACGCCGCGCTGGCCCTGGCCAGGCCGCGCCAGGCCAGCCGCGAACACAGCGCCTTAGACCTGGGCGACGACGCATTTACCGTAGGCCGCCCGCACCCCATGATCGACCAAGCGGCGCGCATCGAGCGCTTGCTCATGGAGGCCGCAGACCCGCAGGTGCGCGTTATCTTGCTGGACGTGGTGATCGGCTGGGGGGCGCACAGCAACCCTGCTGCCGAGCTGGCCAGCGCCATCGTGCAAGCCAAGGCGCTGGCGAGCAAACGCGGGCGGCACCTGGCCGTCGTCGGCTTTGTATGTGGCACCGAGTCCGACCCGCAAGTGCTTTCGCAGCAAGAGGCCTTGCTGCGAAAAGCCGGCATGGTGCTGGCGGGCAATAGCGCCAACGCGGCCTGGCTGGCCGGGCAGTGGCTGCGATGAACCCGCCCCCAGCCCCGGCGCGCAAACGGGTGGTGGTGGCACTGGGCGGCAATGCGGCCTACCCGCCCACGATCAAAGGTACGGCAGATGAACAACTAGCCCTGATGCGCCAGGTCTGCGGGCATTTGGTGGAAATCATCCGCGCCGGTTGGCAATTGGTGCTTACCCATGGCAACGGCCCGGTAGTCGGCAATATTTTGTACCGCATGGCGCGCACCGCGGACGAATTGCCACCGATGCCCATGGACGTGTGCGTTGCGCATTCGCAAGGTGGCATGGGCTATATGCTGCAACAAAGTTTTGCCAATGTGCTGGTCGATAGCGGCATGGACATCGTGGTCTCTTGTGTGGTGACCGAAGTAGAAGTCGATGCCGACGACCCGGCCTTTGCCAACCCGACCAAACCCGTGGGCAAGTTTTTTAGCGAAGCGGACGCACGCGACATGGCGACCAAAACCGGCTGGCATTTCGCAGAAGATTCCGGGCGCGGTTGGCGGCGCATGGTGGCCAGCCCCAAACCGAAAAAAATACTCGATCTCAAAACCATAGACGCTTTGCTCGATGCCGGTGTAATCCCGATCGCCTGCGGCGGCGGCGGCATACCGGTGCTGCATGGTGCCAACGGGCATTGGTCCGGCGTGCCTGCGGTGATCGACAAAGACCTGACCAGTGCCATGCTGGCGGCGCATTTGCATGCAGACGCTTTGATCATGCTCACCGGCGTGGACCGCGTGGCCCTGGATTTCAACAAACCCACCCAGCGCTGGCTGGACCATATGACTTTGGCCCAGGCCCGCGACTACAGCGCGCAAGGTCAGTTTCCCGCAGGCAGCATGGGGCCCAAAATCGACGCGGCCATGAGCTATCTGCAAGAGCTGCCCAATGCCAACCACGAGGGCGAAGTGATCATCACCTCGCTGGAGCAGGCATTTGAGGCTTTGATGGGGCACGCGGGAACGCACATCACTATGCAAACACCCAAGCCGTGAGCACCGACACCCTGGCGCTTGCGCCCCTACCCGGCTTTGAAAGCACGCACTACGCGCTGCTCGATGGGCGCATCGTCTGGACCGGGGATAGCGCAGACAGCGAGCACCCGCGCACCTTGGCAAACCCCTGGCAAGCCCCGCCCGCCCACTATCAGGCTGCGGTCCTGCGCAAGGGCGCGGCGCTGGCGTGGCACACACTGCAGACGCAAACACGCCCTGGTCTGTTGGCCTGGCTGGGCGGCCAGGCATTGCCCTTTCCTTTGAGTCTCGCACAGCAGCGCCTACTCGATTTGGCGCATGCGCTACACAGCCAAGACCTGGCTGCTTTTGAAGCCGCCTGCCTGCGCCTTCTCGGCCTGGGTGTCGGCCTGACGCCCAGCGGAGATGACTTGGTAGGTGCAGTGTTTTTTACGCTGCGCCACGCACCTGTCGCCCACTGGCAAGCGGCCATGCCGGCGCTGCGCACACGGATCAGCCGCGCCGCGCAAAGCGCCAGCAACCCGATCAGCGCCGCACTGCTCGACGACTTATTGCAAGGCAGCAGCTACCGCGCCTTGCATGCACTTTTTGATGCCATGCAAATGCAGCAAACGCCTGCTATCCACCACGCAGTGCAAGACCTGCTGCGCATCGGCGCCAGCTCGGGCGGCGATATGCTGGCCGGCGTGCTGCTGACCCTGTTAAACCCCGAACTTCCTGCCAAATGACAATGACCTTAAGCACCAACACCTTACTCAGCCAAGCACCCGTTGTGCTCAATATCGGCATCGACGGCTTCAATGAAAGCATCAGTCAACATGGTGGGCAAGTGGAGCATTTGCCCTGGCGCCCGCCGGGCAACGCAGATCCATTGCTAGCCTGGAACCTGGCGCGCCTGATGGACGATGCGCGCATCAGCGCCGCCAACGCAGAGGCCTGCAAGCGCATCATCCAATCGCGTCCCCTATGGGAAGACATTGCCTTGCGCGCCGACGGTGTATGGCCCGAAATGAAAAAAACGCGCCTCTTGCTGCACGCCGGCCCGCCGGTGGCCTGGGAAGCGATGTGCGGCCCCATGCATGGCGCCATGGTCGGCGCGGTCCTCTACGAAGGCTGGGCTAAGACACCCGAGCAAGCCCAAAAAATGCTGGCACGTGGCGATATTGAATTTGCGCAATGCCATGATTTTGGTGCAGTAGGGCCGATGACCGGCATCATCAGCGCCTCGATGCCTTTGATTCAGGTGCGCGACGTAAGGCATGGCAACCTGGCCTACACTAATATCAACGAAGGCATTGGCCGCTGCCTGCGCTTTGGCGCCAACAGCCCCGATGTATTGCAAAAGCTCAAATGGTTTGAAAACGTTTTGGCTCCGGTGCTCAAAGCGGCCGTACGCCACAAGTTTGACAAAACCGGCGGCATCGACCTCAAAGCCATTCAGTCGCAAGCGCTCTTGATGGGTGACGAAGTACATAGCCGCAATGCGGCATCCACCGCCTTGTTTTTTATGGCCTTGGCGGTGCCGCTGGCAGCGCAACACAAAGGCTTATCCCAAGACCAGATTCACCAAAGCCTGGACTTTGTGGCCAAGACCTCGCAGTTTTTCCTGAACTATTCCATGGCCTCGTGCAAAGCCATCATGGACGCGGCCCACGGCGTACCTTTTAGCTCGGTCGTCACCGCCACCGCGCGTAACGGCACCGAAACCGGCCTGCGCATCAGCGGCCTGGGCCAGCAATGGTTCACCGCCACCTCGGACTTGCCCAAAGGCTTGTTCTTCCCCGGCTTCAAACAAGAAGACGCCTGCCCGGACATTGGCGACAGCGCTATCACCGAGACCGCCGGGTTTGGCGGTTGCTCGTTTGCGGCATCGCCAGCCCTGACGCTGCTGGCCGGTGGCTCGGTCAGCGACGCGGTGCGCTACAGCCGCGAGATGTACGAAATCACCGTGACCAAAAACCCGGCGCTGAGCCTGCCCGCCTTGGACTTTGAGGGCGCGCCCTGCGGCATCGACGTGCGCAAAGTGCTGGATACCGGCATACGCCCGGTGGTGACCACCGGCATTGCGCATAAGCAAGCTGGCGTGGGCCAGATTGGTGCAGGCATTGTGCGGGTGCCTATGGACTGCTACGCCAAAGCCCTCAACGCCATGGCCGCGCAATTTTTGAATGATTGAAAGAGCCGCATGCGCCAAACCCTGACTTCCCCACGCGGCATGGTGACCGCGCCCCACCACCTGGCCGCAGGCAGCGCCTGCGCCGTGCTGCGCGAAGGCGGCAATGCCATCGAGGCCATGGTCGCCGCGGCGGCCACGATTGCCGTGGTGTACCCGCACATGAACGCCATCGGCGGCGACGGCTTTTGGCTGATTTCAGAGCCGGGGAAGGCGCCAGTCGCCATCGATGCCTGTGGCCGCGCGGCAGGTGCAGCGACGATTGATTTTTATGCCAGCCGTGGGCTATCTGCCATTCCCGGGCGCGGCCCGCTGGCGGCCAATACCGTGGCAGGTGCGATTTCGGGCTGGCAAGAGGCGCTGTTGCACAGCACGCGTATGGGCGGCACCTTGCCCACCTCGCGCCTTTTGCAAGACGCTATTTGGTATGCCCGTGAAGGCGCACCGGTAACGCAAAGCCAGGTTAATTTCACCACCAAATTTTTGCCTGAACTCGCAAACGTTCCGGGCTATGCCGGGCAGTTTTTAGATCCGGCACAAGGCGCGAGCCACAGCGCCACCGTACCCCAGGTGGACACCTTGCGCCGCTACCCGGCGCTGGCCGCTACGCTGCAAACCTTGGCCGATAAAAGCCTGGATGATTTTTACCGAGGCAGTGTGGCCCAGGCCATCGCGGCCGAGCACGAACGCCTGGGCGGCCCCTTGCGCTTTGCCGACTTACAGGCGCACCAAGCCAGCAGCGTGCAGCCGCTCAGCGTCAAGGTGAGCGGGGCCACACTCTTCAATATGACACCCCCCACGCAGGGTATTGCGTCCCTGATGATTTTGGCGATTTTTGACCGCCTGCGACTGCGCCACGGCATCGGTGAGGCCGACGGTGCGCCCTATTTGCATGCGCTGGTGGAAGCCACCAAGCAAGCCTTTAAAGTGCGCAACCGCTATGTCGCCGACCCGGCCACCATGGCCGCGATGGGGGTAACCCCAGCGCAGTTTTTAAGCGACAGCTTTATCGATCAATGCGTGGAAGCGGTGGACATGCATAAAGCCCTGCCCTGGCCGGAGCGCAGCGTCCCCGGCGACACGATTTGGATGGGCACGGCCGATAGCGCGGGCCGCATGGTCAGCTACATCCAAAGCGTGTACTGGGAATTTGGCTCGGGCGTGGTCTTGTCGGATACCGGCGTGGCCTGGCAAAACCGGGGTTCCAGCTTTTCGCTGGACGGCGCTTCGCATCTGGCGCTGGCGCCATACAAAAAACCGTTTCACACTCTCAACCCGGCGCATGCGCGCTTTGACGATGGGCGCCACATGGTCTATGGCAATATGGGCGGCGACGGCCAGCCGCAAAGCCAGTCAGCAGTGTTCAGCCGCTATGCTTTTTACGGCCAGACTTTGCAGCAAGCCGTCAGTGCGCCGCGCTGGCTGCTGGGCAAAACCTGGGGCCAGGAAACCACTACCCTGAAGTTTGAAAACCGCTTTGAACCGCAAGCGCTGCAAACCCTGGCAGCCGCCGGGCATGATGTGGAAGTGCTGAACGACTACAGCGACACCATGGGCCACGCCGGTGCTATCGTGCGCCAGGGCAATGGTTTGTACCTGGGCGCGGCAGACCCGCGTAGCGATGGTGTTGTGGCGGCGTATTAGACAGGGCCTATAAGCGCATCGCTTGCCAAGGCTACAGCTTCTCCGTCTCACCCGCCTTAGGCTGCCATTTCATCAGGCGTTTTTCGATGCGGCCCACCAGACTGTCCAGCACCAAGGCAAACATCGTTAGCACCACAATGCCGGCCATGACGGTGTTGATGTCAAAGCTGCCTTCGGCCTGCAAAATCAAATAGCCTACGCCTTGGCTGGAGCCCAGGTACTCGCCCACCACCGCGCCGACAAAGGCCAGACCCACCGAGGTGTGCAGCGAACTAAACACCCAACTGGTGGCGCTGGGCAGGTACACATAGCGCAGCAACTGCCGCCCGCTGGCGCCCAGCATGCGGGCATTGGCCAAAACCACCGGGCTGACCTCTTTCACGCCCTGGTAGACATTGAAAAACACCACGAAAAAAACCAAGGTGAAGCCCAGCGCCACTTTGGAGCCCATGCCCAGGCCGAACCAGACGCCAAAGATAGGGGCGAGAATGATGCGAGGCATAGCGTTAAACGCTTTGATATAGGGCTCTAGCACTTGCGACGTGCGGGGCGACAGTGCCAGCCACAACCCCCCACCCAAGCCGCTGGCAGCGCCAATGAGAAAAGCCAAAATCGTCTCGCTCAAGGTGACCCGCAAGTGGCGGTAGATATCTGCGTCAGTGACAAACCAGGCCCAGATGCGCTGCGCCACCATATGGGGTTGACCGAAAAAGAAGGCCGCCTGCCGGTCGTTGTCAAACATCATGGGCGGTATCAGGCCTGGTTCGGTCATCACATGCCAAAACAGCAGCAACGCCAGTAGCAATAGCAATTGCCACACCAAGAGCGGAACGCGCCGCTGTGGTTTAGAAGCCGCTTGGCTTTCGGGCAAATGACTGGCAGACATGGTTTTCAAGCCGCCTGCAGTTGCTGTTGGTAACCCTTAAGTACCTCGTCACGCAGCACCGACCAAATGGCACGGTGCAGGCGGGCAAACGCAGGTGTCATTTTGACCTCGGCCACATCACGCGGGCGTGGCAAATCAATCGTAAATTCACCGATAGGGTGCGAAGACGGACCGGCGCTCAAAATAATCACACGGTCGCTCATGGCAATGGCTTCGTCCAAGTCGTGGGTAATAAATAGCACCGCTTTTTTACGCGATTGCCACAGCGCCAAGACTTCGTTTTCCATGAGTTGGCGGGTTTGGATGTCCAGGGCCGAAAAAGGCTCGTCCATCAAGATGATGTCGGGGTCCATGACCAAGGTTTGCGCCAGACTGGCGCGCTTGCGCATACCGCCGCTCAATTGGTGGGGATAGCGGTCGCCAAAACCACCCAGCCCCACGCGGCGCAGCCAGTCATCGGCCTGGGCTTGCGCCTGCGCCATCGGCAGGCCACGAAATTGCAAACCCGCTAGCACGTTATCGCGGGCGCTGCGCCAGGGCATCAGGCTGTCGGTCTGGAACATATAGCCGGCGCGGCGATTGAGGCCTTGCAACAGCTCTCCAAACACGTGCACATCGCCCTGGCTGGGCTGTAGCAAGCCGGCGGCCACGTTGAGCAAAGTGCTTTTGCCGCAGCCAGTGGGGCCGACCACGCTGACAAATTCGCCATCGCCCACCGTGAGCGAAACGTCTTGCACTGCGGTATAGCGCTGGCCCGGTGCGTCTTTGCTGACGAAGGTACAGGCGACCGAGCGCAGTTCGATGGCAGCAGCCACGGGACTTAACCTTTGGGGTATTTGGCGTTGGCCTTGCGCACAAAGTCGTTGGTATAGACCAGGCTCAAGTCCAGCTTGGTAGCGGCCAATTTTTCATCGACGCTGGCCAAAGCACGAAAGGCTGTCTCAGGCGCTTTGGCAGGGAACATGCCGTCATGCGATAAAGCTTTTTGGGCCGATAAAAAGGCTTCCAAATAGACCGCGCGATCGCCTAGAAAATAGCTTTCAGGGACTACTTTGACGATATCGCTGGGCCCGGCCTGTTGTATCCACTTGTCCGCCCGCACGATGGCATTGGCCAGCGCTTGGGTGGTGTTGGGGTACTTGTCAATAAACGCTTGCGGGCAGTACAGGCAACCGCCGGGCATGGGGCCGCCGAAGATTTTTTCTGCCTCGACCAGGTTGCGGGTATCGGTGATGATTTTCATATCGCCCGAGCGGGTGAGCAAGGTCGATACCGGGTCCAGGTTGCTCATGGCATCGACCTGACCGGCGCGCATCGCAGCCACCGCGCCATTGCCTGCGCCAACGCCTACGATGCTGACATCGCTAGGCTTGAGACCGGCTTTGGCCAGCACAAAATTCACCACCACATTGGTCGAGCTGCCCGGCGCGGTGACGCCGATTTTTTTGCCCTTGAGATCGGCCACGGATTTGAAATTGGGCATGGTCTTGGGGTTGTAGCCCAAGGTGATTTGTGGCGCGGCGCCCTGCACCACAAAGGCGCGCATGGGCTGGCCTTTGTAATGCATGTTGACCGTGTGCTCAAACGCGCCAGACACCACATCCGCACTGCCACCCACCACCGCCTGCAAAGCCCGCGCACCGCCGGAAAAATCCACAATCGTGACGTCCAGACCCTCGGCCTTGAAATAGCCCAGCTGCTCGGCAATCGTCAGCGGCAGGTAGTAAAACAAGTTTTTGCCGCCTACGGCAATGCTGAGTTGCGGCTTTTCCAGCGCTTGGCTCCAAGCCAGAGAAGGGAAAACGGCGCTGGCCACACTGGTGGCGAGAATCTGGCGTCTTTGCATGGTTTTGTCTCCTGCGTTGATCAGCAGGGCCTTGTCCGCCCTCTTGCTGTAAGTCAAGATAGTAACTGCCAATGGCGCGGCGGCGCAGTTTGACTTGCCTGAGGGCGATACCGACTGCGCCCGAGTCGCGGTGTAATCGGCGTAATCCAAGGGTTCTAAGACATTCGCTAAATTCATTATTTTCGTGATATTCAGTTAGACTTCTCCAGGTGAATCGTCGAGCTTTTTAAAGGAACCCATGCGCCTGCCAAACCTGCTAATGATTGAGGGTTTTTTTGCGCGCAGCTGCCCTCTGCTGGCGGCCTTGGGAATGTCACTCTTTTTTATCAGCGGCGCGCCTGCGCAAACCACCAAGAAGAACCCTTTGCCGGTGGCGCCCAATGTGGTGAACCCCTACACCTGCTCGATTGCGGAGTTTCGCACCATGGCACTGACCACCCATGACCCGCAGGAGCGTGGCGACTTGGCAGCGCAATGGCTTAAAGCCAATGGCCCTTCCTGCTCTATCTCCCAGGTGCTGCTACTCAGCAGCAACCGACCGCAATGGCTGGGCTCGGCCAATACGGTCAGGATCGCCGGCGTGTTTGACCAGATTATTGAAAACAAGCTAAAAAATGACCCGCTGGCGCTGAAATATCTCTATGGATCGGAAGGCACGACGTCGGCTGGTGGCGGCAGTAAGAAAAGCGCGGAGGAAACCAGCGCAGGCGGCGCACCGGCAGCTCCGGCTGCTGGGGCTGCGCCACCACCAGGCACCGTCACCCTGGCCGTGGGCAGCGGCGCTGCTGCCGCACCGGTGGGCGGCGCACCGGCCCCGGCGGCGCCCAGCATCAATATTTCTTTGGGCGCCAGCAGCCCGCAGCCTGAAGACCTGAGCCGCAAACTGCCTTTGGATTCGGAGGCCAAGCCGGTGTTCCCGCCAGAGCGCGGCAAACAAATGAAAAACTATTTCGGCAAGTTGCGCACCGAGATGATCCGCAATTACTTCATGGAAAACAGCTCGCCGGGCAATTGCCCTGAGGGTCTGAGTTTCAGTAAATCGGCCGGCTGCGAGAGCAAGAACCCGGTGGCCTGGAAGTTTGGCGAAACCTTGCCCTCCAGCGCCAAGACTTTCCCAATCCCGGAGCCGCTGCTCGCTAAGCTGAGCTTTTATCCGGGCTACCAGTTTGTGCGCTTGGGCATCGACGTGCTCGCGCTTGAAAAAGATTCGGGCAAAGTAGCCGATGCAGTGCTCAATTTGGGCAAAACCAACTAAGGGCCGCCCGGGCCCGCACAACACCAGGAGTCAGGTATGCCGATATCTAATGTCAACACCTCCAACTACGTGCCCCGGCAACCGCAGCAAACGCGCGCGGACACCATGGACAAGCTCGAAACCAAAGCCCGCAACGAGCCGCCGCCCAAAGTCGTGGAGGCCAGGGCCGTCGAGCGGCAACAGGAGTCGCAGCAGGTCAAGGCCAAAGGCCAACACGTAGACCGCCGCGCCTAAGCGGGAACGCAGCCAAACCCACCTAGGCGCGCGCGAGCGGAGTCGCTTCACCGAAGAGCGAAACCAGGTCGGCTTGCGCCACCAACGGGCGCTCCAAATCCAGATGCTCGGTGATATGGCTTAAATGCTCTTTCATAAGCTGCTCGGCCTGCGCCCCATCTTTGGCCAAGAGTGCATCAACAATGGACAGGTGATCGTCATCGCGGCAATTGGTAAAGCCCGGGTCCCCATACATGCCAATGATGAGCGAGCTACGGGTTACCAGGTCTTTGACAATGCGCAGCATCACCGTGTTATCGGCCACCTGTGCCAGCGCCACATGGAACTGGCCGGAAAGCCGGATCGCCTCGCGCCGGTTGCCGGCCTTATGGGCCTGCGACTCATTGCGCAGCAAAGCCTGCAGGGTCTTGACATCCGAGCGCTTGACCCGCTCGGCAGCCAGGCGGGCCAAGGAGGGTTCGATGGCCAGGCGGGCCTCGAAAATCTCGCGCGCTTGCTGGGCACTGGGCTGCGCCACATAAGCCCCGCGGTTAGGTTGCAAGTCCACCACTTCGCGGCTGGCGAGGATCAAAAGACAGCGCCGGATGCGCATCCGCCCTACGCCAAAAGCCGTACACAAGCTGGCCTCGGACAGCTTGGCGCCGGGTGCCAGGCGTTGGTCGATCACCGCCTCGTAAATGCGTTCTACGATCTGGGCTTCCTGCGCATCTTCGGGGCTCAACGAATGGGGCATAGTGAATCTAAGCCTTTGTTTTATAAGGTTCAATAATGCAGCTTAGCGTATATAAGAAATCGCTCTTGCCGCGCAAAATCCCACGTAAATAGCAGGAAGGCCATGTTTTCAAAACCTATGCTTAGGTCACAAAAGTGGCTTTTCTGGTCATCTTACAGGGGCTCTTACAAGCCTACAAAAAACCCCGAATTATGTTGACAAGATTGTTAACAAGATAGAAGATGCGGCTACCAAGCTGCTAGGCCGCAACGACTGCCAGGTTTGGAAAATTCCTTCCCTCTTCCACCACCTGCCAAGGAGTCTTGTTCATGAAAAAGCGTAATTTTCTAGCGGTCAGCCTGTTGTCCGCCACCATTGCAGCGGCCTTTAGCGGCGCAGCATTGGCCGCCAATCCGGTGTTGAAAATCGGTTTTGTCGGTGTCACCTCCGGCCCGGCTGCGAGCTGGGGCATCTCCAACCAGCGCTCTATGGAAACCCGTGCCGACTGGATCAATGAAACCGGTGGCGTGAAAATCGGCGGCACGACCTACAACGTGCAAATCGTCGCCTTTGACGACCAAAAAGACCCTAAGCGCGCTATCGCTGGTATGGAAAAAATGGCCCAAGAAGGCATTCACTATGTGGTCGGCCCCAACGTCGATGACGGCGCGGCTGCAGTGCGCCCGGTAGCCGAGAGCCGCGGCATCATGTATTTCCCCTATGCCTTCCCCAAAGAGCTGTACACCAAGCCGGCCAGTAACGCCATTTTGGGTATGGTGGCTAACTACCAATCAGGCCCTGCGATCTACAAGCACCTGATAAAGGAAAAAGGCATTAAGAAGGTTGCATTCGTGGCGGCCAATGAGTCCGACCCCTTGAGCCAGCGCGACAGCGGCGCCGCAGCCGCCAAAGCCCTAGGCCTGCAAGTGGTCTCGGCTAACGTGACCTACCAAGTGGACACCAAAGACTTCACGCCGGTGCTGCTGCCGGTGCTCAAGACCAACCCGGACCTATTGGTCTTGTCGGGTGTAGCGCCTGCGCAAGCACCGCAGCTGATCCGTTCGGCGCGTGAGCAAGGCTATAAGGGCCTGATCTCCACCGAAACCGCCCAGGACGCGAACGTCCTGAAAGAAGGCGCAGGCAAATTGGCTGATGGCTTTATCTCGGTGGGTGGCGCTTCCACCCCCCAATTGGCCTCGGACAAGATGCGCGAATTCGTCGCCCGCTACACCAAGAAGTTTGGTGAGTACAACGACGAGTCCAACACCAAGGTCTATGCCCTGGAATACATTTTGGAAACCCTCAAGGCCAACCCCAAAGGCCTAACAGACGTGAAAGAATTCCAGAAAACCATGGATTCCTTCTCCGCGCCCAACCCCTATATGGTGGGTGATGCCAAGCTGAAGTACGTGGGCACCACCTCCTTTGGTCAGAAACGCCAAGTTTCGGTGCCGCTGGTAGTCAATGTGTACAAGGATGGCAAGTTTGAGACGATGTTCGTCGCAAGCGTTGACTAATCACTGATTTCGCCTGACCGGCGGCAAGCGCGGCACCTGCTGCGCTTGCCGCATTTTTGGCCTGATTGCAAGGTTTTCATGGAACAAGTTGTTGTAAACGGTCTGTACCTTGGCGCGCAATATGCGCTTATCGCACTGGGCCTGACCCTGATTTTTTCGTTGATGAATGTGCTGAACTTCGCACACGGACAAATGTATGTCCTGGGCGGTTTTGTCACTTACACCGTGGTCGCCCAATTGGGACTGCCCTTTATCGTAGGCCTGCTGGCTTCAGGCCTTGCCTTGGCTGCCTTAGGTGCATTGGTAGAAAAATATCTGTTCCGCCCGGTAATTCGCAACTCCAAACGTGAAGAAAGCACCATGCTGCTGGCGGCGGGTATCGCGTTTTTTCTAGACGCCATCATTCTTTTATGCTTTGGCGAAAAACAGCGCGGCTTGCCCAAAATTGTCGATGGCGTTTTCAACTGGGATTTCATTGTGGTTATGCCTTATGACCGCATCCTGATCGGCCTGCTGGCCATCGCCATGGTGGCCCTCTTCATTGTGTTCATGCAACACTCCAAAACCGGTCGCGCCATGCGCGCGCTGGCGCAGGACAAAGTTGCGGCGCGATTGATGGGCGTGGATGTGGACCGTTACTCCATGATCGGGTTCGCCCTGGGTGCGATGCTCGCAGGCATCGTCGGCGGCTTGCTGGTGACGATTACCGGCATCAACCTGGGCATGGGCGGGCCTACGTCCATTAATGCTTTCATGATGATCATGATTGGCGGTGCAGGAGTGATATCGGGCGCAATTTTGGGTGGCTTCATCTTGGGCATGATGGAAAGCGTTGGCCTGACGCTGCTGGCCTCCTCCGGCGAGATTACCTACCTGGTGATTTTTGCTTCGCTCATGGTATTCCTGGCGGTGCGCCCGCAAGGTCTGATGGGCAAACCCTGGGGTTGAAATGAGCAACAAGCAACGCTGGGCCGCAGTCGCCCTGTTTTTATTAGTGGTGCTCGTCGTCGTGCCCACCGCCATCACCGCCTCCGGGCGCGTAGATTTGTACTACACCCTGACGTCCGTCGCCCTTTTGTCGATTGCCTCAGCGGGTGTGTGGCTGACTTTTTATATAGGCCGCATCAACATCGGCCAAGGCGCCTACGCTCTGGTGGGTGCATATGTCTCGGCCTTGCTGATCACCAAAGGCGACATCAGCTTTTGGTGGACGCTGCCGCTAGCAGGTAGCTTTTGCGCGCTGCTGGCGGTATTGATCGGCCTGCCCATTCTGCGCTTGCGCGGCGTGTATTTCGCCATGGTGACGCTGGTCTTGACGGAAGTCAGCCGCCTGACTGCGCTGGCCATACCTTTTACCAACGGTGCCAAAGGCATCACCTCCATTAGGCTACCGGCTGAGCTCAATATTTTGGGTCTGACCATCATCCCGGACTTCAATACCCTGGCCAACCCCAAGTTGGCTTTCTATTTAATGGCTGCGATCATGATGGTGCTGGCCTACGCGGTACTGTGGCGGATTGTCAATTCGCGTCTTGGACATTTGTGCCGCTCCTTGCAGCAAAACGAGGAGTTAGCTTCGTCCATCGGCGTCAATATTGCCTGGTTGCGCGTATTGGCCTATGCGATTTCGTCCTTCTTTGGTGGCATTGCCGGCGCCAGTTTTGTGGCTATCTCGCAGTCGCTCTATCCCTCGTCCTTCCAAATTACCGATAGCGTGAATTTCATGCTGAATTGCTTTTTGGGTGGCCTGGGCTTTGTGTTCGGCCCCATGCTGGGCACGCTACTGCTCTACTTCGGCTGGGACTTGCTGTTTGCCACCGGGCGCTTCCAGTTGCTAATTTACGCTTCGCTCATGATCGCGCTCATGCTCTGGCTGCCCAACGGGGTGCTCAGCCTGATGGACCGCAAAGGGGCGCGCACATGAGTGTGATCCTCGAAGTCAAAGGCGCCACCAAGCGCTACGGCGGCCTGGTAGCAGTGAACGACGTCAGTTTCACTGTCAATGAAGGTGAAATTTTGTCCGTCATCGGACCCAATGGCGCAGGCAAGTCCACGCTGTTTAAATTGATCGCCTCTTTTGTGCAAACCAGTGCTGGCGAAGTGCTGCTGCGCGGCGAGCGCATTAGCGATTTGGCGCCGCACACAGTAGCGCGCAAAGGCGTAGTGCGCACCTTCCAGGAAACTACCATCTTCAAGTCCATGACGGTGCGTGAAAACATTATCGTGGCGCACCATTTGCGCTCGCGTGCTTCTCTTCTGGGTTTCTTTTTGGGTACCCGCTTGGCCAAAGCGGACGAGGCATTGTTTGCCGAATCGGCCGATGGCATCGTCGAATTTTTGGGGCTGCAAAGTATTCGCGACGAATTGGCCTCTAACTTGCCGCAAGGGCATTTGCGCGCTCTGGGCATGGCCATTGGTCTGGCTACGCAGCCCACGGTGCTGCTTCTGGACGAGCCCTTTGCCGGCATGAACCATGACGAGACCATGCACATGGTGGCCTTGGTACGACGCTTGCGCGATGAGCGCGGCGTCACGGTTTTGCTGGTCGAACACGATATGCCAGCGGTGATGAAAATCTCCGACCGTATCGTGGTACTCAACTTCGGCGAAAAAATCGCCGAAGGCACGCCCAGCGAGATTCAAAACAACCCCAAAGTCATCGAAGCCTATCTGGGCGCCGAAGACGCTGCCATCGGGATGTAGGCCATGACAGCGATGCTCACTTTTGACAAGGTCGAACTCTATTACGACCAGATTTACGCACTCAAGGGCGTCTCCCTCACGCTGGAGGAAGGGGAGACGGTAGCCCTGATCGGTGCCAACGGCGCGGGCAAGTCTTCTATCTTGCGCGCCATTACGGGTCTGGCGCCATTGCACTCCGGGCAAATACATTTCATGGGTGAGCGCCTGGACGGCACGCCGACCGCAGAGATTGTCAAAAAAGGTATTTCCATGGTGCCGGAAGGTCGCCGCGTATTCCCCTTTATGTCGGTCAAGGACAACCTGCTGATGGGCGCATTTACACGCGATGACAAAGCCGGTATCGCGCGCAGCCTGGACAGCGTGCTGGAGCGTTTCCCGCGCTTGCGGGAGCGCTTTTCGCAACAAGCGAGCACCTTGTCCGGCGGCGAACAGCAAATGATGGTGATTGGCCGCGCCCTCATGGCCAAGCCGCGCATGCTGCTGCTGGACGAACCGAGCCTGGGTATTGCACCCAAGCTGGTGCAAGATATTGCACGCGCCATTGTGGCGATATCGCGCGACGAGAATGTCAGCGTGTTGCTGGTGGAACAAAACAGCCGTATGGCTTTGTCCATTTCGCAGCGCGCTTATGCCCTGTCCACCGGCACCGTGGTGGTCCAAGGCGAATCACGCGCCTTGATGACCGACGAACGAATCAAAGCCGCCTACCTGGGCGGGGAAGTCTGAAGCTCTATGCGCATCCTGCTGGTCAACCCCAACACCACCGCCGGTATGACGGCCAATATCGCCGCCGCCGCGCGGCGTGTGGCCGCGCCCGGCACCGAGATTGTGGCGCTCACCTCCCCCCAAGGCCCAGCCTCTATCGAAGGTTATTACGACGAGGCCATGAGCCTGGCAGGCTTGCTGCAAGCCGTGCGCGAAGCGCAGGACTTTGACGCGGTCATCATTGCCTGTTTTGACGACACCGGCCTGGACGCGCTGCGTTGCCTGACCGACAAACCGGTAGTCGGTATCGGCGAAGCAGGCTACCGCATGGCGGCCATGTTGTGCAACAAGTTTTCGGTGGTGACTACCCTGGCGCGCTCGGTGCCAGCGCTGGAGCACAACCTGATGCGCTATGGCATGGACCGGCAATGTCAGCGCGTACGCTCATCGGAAGTAGCCGTGCTGGAACTCGAACATGCCAACCCCGCCGCCTACCAAAAAATAGAAGCCGAAATTGGCCGCGCTATCTCCGAAGACCGTGCCGAAGCCATTGTGCTGGGCTGCGCGGGCATGGCCGATCTCGCTGGGGCCATGTCCGAGCGCTTTGGTGTACCGGTACTGGACGGTCTGACCTGCGCCGTCGGCTTGTGCGAAAGCATGGTGCGCCTGGGCTTGCGCACCTCGCGCGTGGGCGGCTATGCGCCGCCGCCGCCTTCCAAACGCGGCTGAGCGCTTTTGGTGCGGGCCGCGTTCTGGCCTACCTCCCCAATCGCTGAGGCAGGGGTAAAGCTGAGCCGCTAAGGTGAAAACCTAGGGTTTACCTTGATGACTAGCGCCCTCGGGGCTTCTTATGATACTGCCCGCGGTAAGCCACATGCGGCGGCCGCAGAAATGGGTTTGTGCTTATGGCACGGACTACCCCCAACCTCTGGAGATTTCACCTTGGACAATTTCGAAAGCACTACTGAATCGGGCATCATCTTGGATCGCCGCCAAATATTGACAAGCGCTGCGGCAATAGGCCTGTCCTCTGCCTTCGTCGCCATGCCGGCCCTGGCCCAGGGCGCGCCCAAAAAAGGCGGCACGCTGCGCATGGGTCTGGAAGGCGGATCCGCCTCGGACAACCTGGACCCGCTGACCTACGCGGATTCGATCCCGATCACCATCAGCATGATGCTGTTTAACGGCCTGGTGGAAATTGCAGACAACGGCGACGCCACCGGCGAACTGCTGGAGAGTTGGGAAGCCAAGCCCGGCGCCGCCGAATGGATTTTCAACGTCCGTAAAGGCATTACCTTCACCTCGGGCAAAACCCTGGATGCCGATGACATTATTTACTCGCTCAATTTGCACCGTGGCGAAACCAAATCGCCGGCCAAAGCCCTGTTGGCCGACATCAAAGACATCAAAAAACTGTCCTCGCACCAAATCCAGGTAAGCATGAGCAAGGGCAATGTGGATTTGCCTTTCAATCTGGCCGATTACCACCTGATGGTGTTGCCCAACGGCTTTAAAGATTTCAGCAAGCCCGACGGCACCGGCGCCTTCATTTTGGAAGAGTTCCAGCCCGGTGTGCGCGCTACCTTCAAGCGCAAGAGCGGCAACTACTGGAAGCCCAACCGTGGCAACTTTGACCGTGTTGAGCTGATTTACATCCAAGATGCCAACCAACGCACCACCGCCTTGCAAACCGGCACGGTCGACGTGATCAACCGCGTCAACCCCAAGACGGCCGCACTGCTGGCCAAGAACGCGGCCCTTAAAGTGGCGCGCACCCCGGGTATGGGCAACCGCTTCTGCTTTGTCGCACACAGTGACAAAGCACCGTTTAACAACAACGATGTCATGCTGGCGCTCAAGTACGGTATCGACCGCCAAAAGATTGTGGACAACGTCTATAGCGGCTTTGCCTCCATCGGTAACGACAATTGCATCGGACCGAAGATGAAGTTCTACAACCCCAACCAAACCATGAACCGGTTTGACATTGACAAGGCCAAGTTCCACTACAAAAAATCGGGCCACAGCGGCGCGATTGAATTGCAAGTGTCCGAAGGCGCCTTCTCCGGTGCCACTGACGCGGGACAGATCTTCCAAGAGTCGCTGTCCAAAGCCGGTATCAATATGGATCTCAAGCGCGTCTCGGGCGACGGCTACTGGGACAACGTTTGGCTCAAGCAGCCTTTTTGCGCGGTGTACTGGGGCAACCGTCCCACCATCGACAACCAGTTCACTTCGACCTTTTACGGCGGTAAAGGCAATCCTTGGAACGACAGCCACTTTGAAAACGCCGAGTTCAGCAAGGCGCTGGAAGCGGCCCGCGTCGAACTCGATGCAAAGAAGCGCCAGGAGCTGTACTCCCGTTGCCAGGAACTGGTCTCGCAAAACTCCGGCATGATCAACTACGCCGTACAGGACTATTTGGACGCACACACCACCAAGCTGCAAGGCCTGACACCTTCAGGCCGTTTTGACCTGGGTGATGGCCGTCTGGCAGAAAAAGGCTGGTTCGCCTAATTGGGCCATGCAAGCCGTGCGAGGTCTGCCGCAAGGCAGTTCCTCGCACCGGTTTGTGTTGAGCGGCTTTACGAGGCCGTTCACCACAAGCTGTATTGCCATAGCGCTGTAGTACATTGCGCCCATGGGGTTTCAATTCGCACCAAGCACTACTGAAACCAGTCTGCCAGTGCGATTGCGCCTGATCGGTGTCCTCATCCTTCTCGGCGTGGGCTGGGGCAGCACCCAGGCCCTGGGCAAAATGGCGGTGTCATCCGGCCACCAGCACTTTGGTCTTATTTTTTGGCAAGCGACGATTGGCGTTGCCGTATTAGGCGCGCTCAATCTCGTGCGGCGCGGGCACTTTTCTTTGAGCCGGGCCGGGCTGCAATTTGCGTTCATCATTGCCTGCATTGGCACGCTAATCCCCAACTCCACGTTTTATATCTCGGTGGCGCATTTGCCCAGCGGGGTGATGTCTATTCTCATCTCCACCATCCCCATGCTCTCCCTGCCTATGGCCTTGGCTTTGGGCATGGACCGCTTGCATCCGCTGCGCTTGCTGGGCTTGCTGTGCGGCTTTATCGGCGTGGCGCTGATCGCACTACCCCAATCGAGTTTACCCACGCCGGAGATGGCCGCCTGGTTGCCACTGGCCATGGTGGGCCCGGTGTTTTATGCCTTGGAAGGCAATTACGTGGCCAAGTGGGGTATGGGTGGCCTGGATGCGGTACAGGCTATGTTTTGGGCCACCTTGTTGGCAGCATTGCTCGCCTTGCCTTTGGCCTTGGGCATGGGCCAGTGGATTGACCCGCGTCCCCCTTATGGCCAGCCAGAACTGGCGCTAATGGCCTCGTCCGCCGTGCATGCGCTGATGTATGCCGCGTACGTGTGGCTGGCCGCCAAAGCCGGTGCGGTCTTTGCCACGCAGACCAGCTATGTGGTTACGCTCTCTGGCGTGCTATGGGCCATGCTGTTGCTCGACGAGCAATTCAGTGCCTGGGTCTGGGCGGCCATGGCGGTGATGCTGGTCGGTCTTTTTTTGGTACAACCGCACCAACGACCGGTAGAGCCGATTGCAGCCAATTAAACCCCGAAGCCCTCGGCTTGTAGCCCGCCACTGGCCAGTTGTCCAAGGGCCTCGCCCATAGCCGCAAAACTGAGGGCTGCCCGGCGCGACATGTGGCGCGCACGCAAATAACCGTGTACCAACTCGGCTTCGTTGCGGTACTGCGCAGCCACGCCATCGGCCTGCAAGCGCTCCACATAGATACGTCCATCGTCGCGCAAAGGATCGATATCCGCCGTCACCACAAAAGCGGGCGGCAGCCCGCAAAAATCCTTGGCCTTGAGCGGCATCAACTCCGGGTCGGATGCGCTATCGCGGTCCATGCCGCCGGTGCGCAAGGCAGAGTACATGGCCGCCTCGGCGGTCGTCAACATCGGCGCATAGGCATTACTGACATAGGACCC
The DNA here is from genome assembly GCA_040400575.1 of Rhodoferax sp. GTDB lineage: Bacteria > Pseudomonadota > Gammaproteobacteria > Burkholderiales > Burkholderiaceae_C > Allorhodoferax. The sequence continues at coordinate 9,368 of JBBAPX010000014.1, read as the reverse complement.
GATGGACGTGTCGCCACCCAAGCCCGGATAAATCAGCAATTGCCCGACCGGCATGGGCCCACCCTGCGTACGCTGGCGCAAGCACAGTGCCGCTGCCAAATTGCCACCGGCACTGTCGCCGCCCACGATAACGCGCGTACCCTGCGCATGCAGATGCGCAAAAGCCGCCTGCACATCGTCCAACTGCGCCGGGTGCGGGTGCTCGGGCGCCAGGCGGTAAGCAATTGCCACCACATCGATTCCTGTGGCGGCACATAAGCCACTGCATGCATCGGCATGGCTTTCCAGGCCCCCCAGTAAAAAACCGCCGCCATGCAAATACAAAAGCACCGTACCCGCATGCGCTTGCTGGGCATGCCGGTAAAGTCGCGCGGCTATGGCGCGTTGAGGCTCCAGGGCGGCAATAGGGAAGTCCGTGGCCGACACCTCGGCAGGCATGGGGCCGCGCATCTCAGCGGCATACCGGTCGTACCAAGCCCGGTTTTCCTCGGCGCTGAAGGTGTAGGCATCGGCCGGGTAAAAGGCATTGGTACGGGCGATGTAAGCCAGCACTTCGGGGTCGGTGGGCATGGGGTGCGGGGCGGGAGGTGCGGTGGTCATGGAGGGTGTGCGCAAGAAATGCCGTGAACCTTAGCATGCGGCGCAGGCTTGGGCTGTTTTGCAGACCACTACGGGCCTAGAAGTCCGCCGCAAATGCTGGACGCCGCTGCGCCAAGCCTGCTAGGCTTGCGTCCATGAGCCCGACCGCACCTACCCACCCTGCCCCGCCCTACGTCCCGCAAATCCGCCTCTACCAGGAGTGGCTGCAAAGCACACGCCAATTGCAGTTTGCCGACTACCCTAGCCTGTGGCGCTGGTCGGTGACGGACTTGGATGCGTTCTGGCAAAGTATTTGGGACTATTTCGGCATGCAGTCGCCCACGCCGCACAGCGCGGTGCTGGCGCGCAATGTGATGCCCGGCGCCCAGTGGTTTCCCGGGGCGCAAGCCAACTATGCGCAGCAAGTGTTCCGCCATGTGCAGGCGGCGCATGCGGCAGGCTTTGCGGCCATCATCTGCCAGGATGAGTCGGGCCGCGTGACTGAGCTGTCCTGGCCCGAGTTGCGTCGCCAGGCCGCTTCGCTGGCGCTCCATTTGCGCGCCCAGGGCGTGCAGCCAGGCGACCGCGTCGCCGCCTACCTGCCCAATTGCCCAGAGGCCATGGTGGCGTTTTTGGCCACGGTGTCGCTGGGCGCGGTCTGGAGTATTTGCGCGCCGGACATGGGCACCGCCGCGGTGCTGGACCGCTTTCGCCAGATCGAGCCCAAAGTGCTGATCGCGGTTGATGGCGTGTACTACGCTGGGCGGGCGCACGAGCGCATGGACGTGGTGCAAGCGCTCAAAGATGCGCTGCCCACGGTGCAGCACCTGATCGTGCACCACCATATTGGCACTGCCGCAAGTTCCACGCTGCCCGTGGCCTGCGCCACGGCGCTGGCCGATACGCTGCAAGCGGACAGTGCAGAGACGGCCGCCTTCGAGCCTCTATGGCTACCCTTTGACCATCCTTTGTGGATCGTCTATTCCAGCGGCACCACCGGCCTGCCCAAGCCCATCGTCCACGGGCACGGCGGCACGGTGCTGGTGGCGCTGGCCCTGAAGATTTTGCATAACGACGTAGGTTGCAGCTACCAGCCCAATAGCTGGGGCGAGCGCTACCACTGGTACAGCTCCACCGGCTGGGTGATGTGGAATGCGCAAATGAGCGGCCTGCTCAACGGCACCACCTGCGTGATTTACGACGGCAACCCCTCGGGCCCCAAAGACGCTCCCGATTGGGGCACTTTGTGGCGCTTTGCCGCAAACAACCGCGTCACCTTTTTCGGCGCCGGTGCGGCCTTTTATGCCAATTGCCAAAAGGCCGGGCTGGACTTGGCCAGCCTGGGCGACCTCAGCCACATCCGCGCGCTAGGCACCACCGGCTCGCCGCTGGCACCGGAAACGCAAAGCTGGGGCAGCGCGCAGTTTCGGGCGGTACGCGCCAGTGCCCCACAGCAAAGCTGGCCGGACGCAGACATTTGGTGGTGCAATATTTCCGGCGGCACCGATTTTTGCGGCGCCTTTATCGGTGGCAACCGCGAACTGCCGCAAGAGCCCGGCGTCATGCAATGCCGTTTGCTGGGCTGCGCGGTCGAGGCCTGGAATGAAGCGGGCGAGCCGGTGGTGGGCGAAGTGGGCGAACTCGTCTGCAGCCAACCCATCCCCTCCATGCCTTTGTATTTTTGGGGCGACCCGCACAACCTGCGCTACCTGGCCAGCTATTTTGAGATGTACCCCAAAGGCCTGGGGCGAAAACCGGGCGGCGGCGATGCGGCGCCCGAGACTGGCGGCGTCTGGCGCCACGGCGACTGGCTGCGCATTGGCACGCAAGGCGCTTTGCTGGAAGGCTGTGTGATTTACGGTCGCAGCGACGCCACCATCAACCGCCACGGCCTGCGCATGGGCACCAGCGAGATTTACAGCGCCGTCGAGGCCTTGCCCGAAGTGCTGGACAGCATGGTGGTGGACCTGGAATACCTGGGCCGCGAAAGCTATATGCCGCTGTTTGTGGTGCTGCGCCCTGGCGTCAAGTTGGACGATGCGCTGACGGCCCAGATTCGCGAGAGCATCCGCAGCGCCCTGAGCCCGCGCTTTTTGCCCAATGCCATCTTCCAAGTGGCCGAAATCCCCCGCACCCTGTCCGGCAAAAAACAGGAACTACCCATCAAGAAGCTGATGCTGGGCCAGCCCCTGGAAAAAGTGGTCAACCGAGAAGCCATGGCCAACCCCGGCTGCCTGGATTGGTATGTGAATATGGCAGGCGAGCACCTGGCGCGCAGTGCCTAAAAATCCGCCTCAGCACCCAAAATTGACCTGCTTGCATTGATTTAGCCGGGTTTTGGTCGCCGGAGAGGGGCGTAAAACCCGGCAAACGGCTCCAATTGACCCTGTACTTTTGCCTTCGGGGCGGAAAAAAGGCAAAATGGGGGGATGCGCGATAACACCACCACCAAGATCAGTCCCGACGGCCTCCGCTACCGCTCACGCGCCTCGGGGTCCCCATTTGCACAATCCTCTGGTAACGCCAGCATGAGCTGCGCCAAATGCGGCCTGCACAAGCCGCGTTCTTTGGGATCCTTTCGCAAGCTGGCAGGCAAAAGCATGTTTGTCTGCGGTGATTGCGTACCGCCCAAGCCAGCCACTCCCCCAGCCGCTGCCCAGGCGCGCGCCAGCGAAAGCTGAAACGCCGCTAACGCGCTTGTCGATGACGAGCGCGCCTTGGGGCACACCTGACAGCACCCGATGCGAATCGCCATAGCGGTAGCTTTGCCACAAGAACTGGACAGCGCCCTACTGCAAGGCGCAGCGCAGGTCTTCTATACCGGCGTGGGCAAAGTCAACGCCACCATGGCCACGCTGCAAGCCCTGCACAGCCTCCAACCCGATATCCTGATTAACTTCGGCACCGCCGGTGCGGTCAGCCCTGGCCTGTCCGGCCTGCTACCGGTCTCGCGCGCAGTGCAGCGCGATATGAACGCCGAGCCCTTAGCGCCGCGCGGCACCACACCTTTTCACACAGGACCGCATCACTTGGACAGTGGACAGCCAGGTTGGGTCTGCGGCACCGGCGACAGCTTTGTCAGCGCGCACGACCCCTGGTTTGATAGCGCAGGCATCCATTTGGTGGACATGGAGTTATTCGCTATCGCCAGCGCCTGCCAGCATCAAGGCACGCCCTGGCGCAGCATGAAATTTGTCTCTGACCAAGCCAATGGCGATTCACCCGCCGACTGGCAAGCCAATGTGCGCCGAGGCGAGGAGTTGTTTGTGCGCTGGTTTTTTGACGAGTTTTTGGCGCGAACCAAGGTAGATTGAAGCGCGCCGTTTGGCATTTTTGGCGAAGTCATTTCGCGAGTTACCATGACCTCAGAATTTTCCTGGCTCCGAATGCCGCAGTGGTCCGAAACAAGCCCACTGAGCTTTTGTTCGCGATTCCGATGACCAAACCTACGAGGCGGGTGTCCACCGTAATTTTGGTGCGGGGCGAGTTAGTAAGGCAAACGCTTGCTAGCATCGCCACCAGCATGGCAGGGGCTGCGCCGATTTTTTTGGGCGTGATAGGTCCCGTATTGGCTGGCGTACTGGCTCTGGCGGTTGCGCCCCTGCTGTATGCCGGAACCTTGCATTACCCGGATGGAGTGTTGATTTTTTCAGTGCATACGGCCCTCACTTGTATGCCCATATTTTTTCTCCGACATCGTGTGTTGCCTACCAGTTTCATGAACTGGGCTGCGGGGCAGCCCATTAGCCCACTTTATCGGCTGGCCGGGGACGTGCTTGCAGTTGCGATATGGGTCTCACCTATTGCGGGCATCTACGCCATCTCCTCGCTTGTCTGGGCCTGGCAATGGCCGCCATGGCTGCGGTCGGCATGGCTCCCAGCCTACACCACGGTTCTTGTGTCTTTGCTTTTCAATTGCATGTTTGGAATGCTGGTGCTGAACTGGCGATGGCGAGTCGATCGGTCTCGCCGCAAAGGTACGGCAACGGGTGGCCCTCATTCATCTCGGAAGGAATTGCAGGAACCCCTGGGGTTCGGCGCAGGTCACTTGGTCATTGCTCGCTACTTGTTGTGGCTTCCTTACTGGCGGCAGAAGCCAGTAACCTGGCATCTGGGTCAAGTGGCCACAACTCTGCTTATCGGGGTGGGCTTGGTGTACTTGCTTTTGAACCATGACAATTCACCCTGGCAAGCAGCCATTAGCCCGTCCATTGCAGTTTTCATCGTCTGCATTACCCTTTGGAGAGACGCAACAGTCCAACGCAGCCTGGCACACTTACTGGTAGTTGTTAATGGGTGGCCTATCGCATGCGCACGACTGCGCTTGATAGCTAATGTGTGGGCGGTTTTACCTGCAATGACTGTTCCGGTCTTGGCGCTATTTGTGGGACAGGGATTCGGTGCGCCAGCATCGGACCGGGCCTCGCTTTGGTGGTTCGCTGTTGCCGCAGCAGCAGGCGCGCCTATGGTTTTGCTACTCACAAAAGCTCACACTCCGCAGCGCTGGGCGATGGCCTCAGTATGGGCGGGAACGCTGATTGTTTGCGGAGGAAGTTTATGAGTCGTGATTTACATATCAACGCTAAAGATCTTTCATTCCGCATTGGCAACAGAATCGTTTTAGATGCATTGACCTTTGAACTTCACGCCGGTGTGAACTGGATTCGCGGCCAAAATGGAACCGGAAAAACGACGCTCCTCAAACTTTTGGCCGGGGCGCTTCAACCTAGTCGAGGAGATATGCTCTTGGGCTCCGAGTCAATGGCACGGTTGCCAAGCGTAGAACGGCGGAAAATATTTTTTTCAGGTGATGATTTGCCCGACCTACCCTGGCTAAGCGCAGGGGAACTCATAGAAGTCTACGGCTCCATATACCGTAATATCGACAACGCGTTGCTTGACGTCCATCTGCGTGAGTTCAGACTTGAGGCTGTTCTTGACACACCTATTGCGGCCCTTTCACTTGGCGAGCGCCACAAGTTACAGCTTTCTGTGGCCCTTGCGATCAATGCCAGTTTATTGTTGCTGGACGAACCCCTGAATGCGCTGGATGCTGAGGCGGTAGCGCTAGTGCGCAATGAGTTAACGCGCCGTCACACGCTCAAAGAGCAGGTTATTGTGCTGACGAGCCACTCTGATCCATGCATAAGCGCAAAGGTATTTGATTTGAGTGGTGGGACGAACTCGCGGTTGCTAGCTTTCCATCCGTAGTCTCGACCCTCATCCTAATCTTCAACCGGAGTGAACTTTGAGCGCATTTACGACAACAATAAAGTCGATTCAAACCGCTCAAGGCTTGAGGTATCTCGGATGGATGAGTGTTGTTGTTCTTGCGCAGGGCTGGGGGATAGATGCAATCGCCTCCCTGTATGTGCCAAATTACCTTGACGTATGGAAAATACATTTTTGGTGGCTGTCGGTTATCGTACTCCCGATATTTGAGACACTTGTATTTCAGGCCTTTGGGTGCTGGGTGCTAGACCTATTTGGAATTCCTCGCCTCCTAACGCTTTTCATTACCGCATTGGTATTTGGTTTAGCCCATTATCTAAATCAAAGTCAATGGATCGATGCATTTTCTGCGGGTGTGACTGGATTCATCTTCAGCTGGATGTACCTACGCCGGCTGAGGGAGGGGCGGCCATGGCAAGGGTGCGCAGAGGTCGCCTTTGTTCACATCGTCAACAATGGAATCGCATATTTTTATTTAATCCTATTCGCTCCAGAGACGATTTTATTCGTCTCCTAGTTGTAATGACCGATGCAATGTTTTGGAGTTACCGCTCACCCGCAATATTGTTGCGCATCGGGCAGATAGGATCGCTATGGCACAGCGTGTAATCGCTTTGGATTAAGTGAGTTGCAGTTTGCGGCCCAAAGCGCAACCAAAGCCCGCTTCAGTAATGCGGCGGCGTAATCACCCCGGTCTGCCTCGAGCGCAGCCAGCACCGCCAGCGACTCTTTGCGCCGCAAGCGCGCCACCGCCAAGTCCGCACCCAGTTGCTGCAACGCAGTCCAGGTTGCGGAGGACATTTGACTTAAGGCAGCCACAGCAACTCAGTAATGCAGCCTCAATTGCGCTATTTGCAGCTGATCGCCTTCCACACGATAAACCACCCGGTGCTCTTCGTTGATGCGGCGCGACCAAAAACCAGAGAGTGCGTGCTTCAGTGGCTCGGGCTTACCAACGCCCGAATAAGGATCACGCGCAGTGGCCTCGATCAGTTTATTGATGCGCTCGACCAGTTTGCGATCCTGCTTTTGCCAGTAGAGGTAGTCCTCCCAGGCCAGTTCTGCAAAAACGAGTCTCACTTGACCAACGCGCGTTCAGCGCCCTGCCCCGCATTGAGCTGCCCCACCGCCGCCAGCAAACGACGTGCATTGGCCGGCGTGCGCAAAAGATAGGCTGTCTCTTCAAGCGCTTTGTAGTCCTCGAGCGAGAGCATCACTACCGATTGATCACCATTACGGGTAATGATCAGCGGCTCATGGTCCTCGCAGACGCGGTTCATCACACCGGCAAGATTTGCGCGTGCTGTGCTGTAAGTCATGGCATCCATAGGCACCTTATATGTACGTATATTGGTACAACTATAACACTTCACCTTCTTGGCTAGATCCTAACTTTCGCGGTGAGCGGGCATCGCTATAGCGGTGGGTTTACCTCAAGCGCTTGCCAGCGCCCTGCCGCAAGCCGCGCTTCAGTAATGCGGCGGCGTAATCACAATAACTACTCGTCCGCCTACTGGCAAGCCAATGTGCGCCGTGGCGAGGAGTTGTTTGTGCGCTGGTTTTTTGACGAGTTTTTGGCGCAAACCCAGGCCGCCTGAACCGAATATATTTCCATTTTGGCTAAATAATTTCGAAATTTACTAGGGTAAACCCCGTAGCGCCGCCGCCGCCCCCGACAATATAGTTACGAAATACGTAATTTTTGTCGGGATGGAAGCACATGTTATTCAGGCAAGCCGCCATTGATGCCCAGCGCCACCAAAGTATCGGTCGCATTGTGCTGGTCCGGCCCGTCACATTCACTTTTCTGACCGCCCTAGGCGTGGCGATTGCGACGCTGATACTTACGTTCCTGGCGCTTGGTCAGTACACCAAGCGTGCGCATGTGCAAGGTCTGCTAGTCCCCGAGGCGGGGCTCATCCATGTGGACGCACCAGCAAGCGGCATGGTTGAGCAGCAAAATGTTCGGGAAGGGCAGTCCGTAGAGGCAGGTCAGGTTCTGTTTGTGCTCAATACCGAACGCCAAATGGGATCTGCCAGCGGGGCCTTGGTATCCGCTGGCGCGGCGCTCGAAAAATCCTTGCAAACGCGCGCACAGAGTCTGCAGGAAGAAAGCCGCAAACAGACTCAGTTAACACAGCAGCAGCGACAACAAGCAGCCAATAGCTTGCGCTCGCTACAAGGGGAGATCGCCCATGCCGAGCAACAAATCGGCACCCAAACCGAGCGGGTCGCATCCAGTTTGGCGCAGCTGCAACGCTGGCAAAACTTGACCGAGCAAAGGTTCGTATCAGACCTGGCGTTGCAACAACGCCGTGACGAATGGCTAGACCAGCGAAGCCGTTTGCAAGCCCTAGAGCAAACACGCATCCAACTCAAGCGGCAAGCTGAGTCGGTAGCCAGTGATCTGGCGCAACTAAATACCCGCGCCTCCAAGGACCAAGAGCAGCTCAAGCGCGCCGATAGCGAAATCGAACAGGCCAGGATCAACCTACAGACCCAGCGCAAGGTCGTAATCACCGCACCGATCAGCGGCATAGCGACCACGTTGCTGGCCGAAGTAGGTCAGACCGTCAATGCCCAGACGCTGGTCACCATCGTTCCGCAAAATGATGAACTGGTCGCCCACTTGTACGCCCCCAGCCGTGCTGCCGGCTTTGTGGATGCCGGTCAAACAGTGCGGCTTCGCTACAACGCCTACCCCTATCAAAAATTTGGGCAATACGAAGGACGGGTGCTGGGCGTCTCCCGCAGCCCCGTCAGCAGCCAAGAGCTACCCAAAACACTGGCAAACCTAGGGCAGCAATTTGGTGGTGAGGGCCTGTACCGCATCACCGTCAAACTGGCAAAGCAAAGTGTTAACGCCTACGGCAAAGCACAGCAACTGGCGGCCGGCATGCAACTGGAAGCGGACATTGTGCAAGACACCCGAACTATTTTGGAGTGGATGTTTGAGTCGGTGTTTACCTTGAAGGGGCGGTTTTGAGAACGGTCGGGAAAAATTGAATTAATTTGTAAATTTCGGTAACTTTGACCGAGAGGCCGGTGGTGCCGGGGCGTTTCTGGCACCAATTTTGAAAGAGGAAATCAAAATGCAAGAAATGACTATGGATGAAGTTGAACAAGTGAGTGGCGCTGCTATTCCAATTGTCGCGTGGAAAATTGGCGCATGGGCAGTGGGTGCTGTTTTTGGTGCCGGACTGGTTGTTGCAGTAAAGCATCTATTGGATTGATGGTCATGCCAGATAACTCAAATAACCAGCCCGGCACCAAAACTAATGAAATCTATGCAGACTTTGTTAACGGAGCAAAATTTGGCATGATTGTTGCCCTACTCGCATTATTTATTAATGTTTTTTTAACTAAAACCTAGAGATTAATTATGAACCAAATAGTTGAACTTAGCTGTGATGAAGTTGAGATGGTTACCGGTGGCATTATTCCTGTGGTGGCCTACGCTGCATTTGTATCTGGCGCAAAGTGGGGTGCTGGTATTGCCTTAGCGACGTCCCCCCGGATTTGAGTAGCACCTAAGTTTGGAGTCCAATCCCACAGAC
>JBBAPX010000013.1:0-98213 GCA_040400575.1 Rhodoferax sp. | reverse complement strand
TGAAGATGTCGGTGTCGGGCAAAAAGTGCACTTCGGTGCCGCGCTTTTCGGTATCGCCCGCAATCTTCATGGGCGAGACTTCCACACCGTCCTGCATTTCGGTAATGCGGTTTTGCACAAAACCTTTGCTGAACTCCATGACGTGCACTTTGCCGTCGCGCCGTATCGTCAGGCGCAGCATTTTGGACAGCGCGTTCACGCAACTCACGCCCACACCATGCAGACCGCCTGAGACTTTGTAACTGTTTTGGTTGAACTTACCGCCCGCGTGCAGCTCAGTGAGCGCGATCTCGGCCGCGCTGCGCTTGGGCTCGTGCTTGTCGTCCATCTTCACGCCGGTGGGGATGCCGCGGCCGTTGTCGGTCACGCTGATCGAGTTATCCGAGTGGATGGTGACCACGATATCGTCGCAGTGCCCGGCCAGTGATTCGTCGATGGAGTTGTCCACCACCTCGAACACCAAATGGTGCAGGCCGGTGCCGTCCGAGGTATCACCGATGTACATACCCGGACGCTTGCGCACGGCCTCCAGGCCCTCCAGAATCTGGATGGAGCCTTCGCCATACGCATCGGTAGCGCCGGCCTGGTTGGTATCTATGGTGGGCTGGAAGTTGGAACTGTCTGCGCCGCTTTCGCCGGTGTTGACGCCTTCGGTGGAGTCATTATGGGTGGCGTCGGGCTGCTTTTCTTGGGTCATGGAGAAGTCTTCTGGTTATCAATTCGGGCATCGCCAAACGCTTAGTTTTGCAATGCCACTCAAAAATTTCACTGTTCTTGAATGTCCAAACCCCCGGGCTGCGGGGGTTTGGTTTGGAGGCACCGGATGGGGTGCAATCAAATGCGCATGGGCATCACCACGTATTTGAAGGTGGCGTTGTCGGGAATCGTCATCAACGCCGAGCTGTTGCCGTCCGAGAACTCGAGGGTGACCATTTCCTGACTCATATTGGTCAGGGCGTCGATCAGGTAGGTGACGTTAAAGCCGATCTCAATGCTGTCACCTTCGTAATCGATATCGATCTCGTCCACTGCTTCTTCCTGCTCGGCGTTGTTCGCCGCCATGCGCAGGGTGCCGGGGTCGATGTTCAGGCGCACGCCTTTGAATTTGTCGCTAGTCAAAATAGCGGTGCGCTGCAAGGTAGAGAGCAAAGTAGCGCGGCCCAGCACGATGCGGTTTTTGTGGTTTTTGGGTATGACGCGGTTGTAGTCGGGGAACTTGCCCTCGACCAGCTTGGTCACAAACTGCATGCCCTCAAAGCTAAAGCGCGCCTGGTTGCTGGCAAATTGCATGTCGATGGCGCCTTCGGCATCCGAGAGCAGGCGCTGCAACTCGATCACCGTTTTGCGCGGCAGGATGACTTCCTGCTTGGGCACTTCCACATCCAGCGTGGCCGAGGCGAAGGCCAAACGGTGGCCGTCGGTGGCAACCAGGCTCAGTTGTTTGCCTTCGGCGACGAACAAAATACCGTTGAGGTAGTAGCGGATATCGTGCACCGCCATGGCAAACGAGACTTGGCTCAGCAGGTTTTTCAGAGTTTTTTGCGGCACGCTAAACACTGGGCCAAAGCTGGGCGACTCTTGAACCAGCGGAAAATCTTCGGCCGGCAGGGTTTGCAAGGTGAACTTGCTTTTGCCGCCCTTGAGTATGATTTTGCTTTGGCTCGCTTCCAAGGACACGGTTTGATCGGCGGGCATGGTGCGCAGGATGTCGATGAGTTTGCGCGCGCCGATGGTGGTGCTGAAATCACCGGCATCGCCACCGAGTTCGGCGCTGGTGCGGATCTGAATTTCCAGGTCGCTGGTGGTGAACTGCAGGCTAGAGCCGGTTTTGCGCACCAGTACATTGGCAAGAATGGGCAAAGTGTGGCGACGTTCGACGATACCGGCCACCGATTGCAATACGGACAACACCTGGTCTTGCGTGGCTTTCAAAACAATCATGTAAGACTCCAAATTTCTATCTGTTTACCAGCTGGCAGACGCGAACGGGCAGCACCTGCCATTTTCGCTGTTTATTGGGCTGTTTTCCGGCGGGAAAAGCACTTTTATCTCAGCCTTTGAGGGTTTGTTCCAAAACATGCAGCTGTTGGTTCAATTCCGTCGCCTGCTGGCGTTCCAGGCTGATTTTGCGTACCGCGTGCAGCACCGTAGTGTGATCACGCCCGCCAAATAGCTCGCCGATCTCGGGCAGACTTTTCTGCGTCAGCTCTTTAGCCAGGTACATGGCGATCTGGCGCGGCCGCGCGATACTGGCAGGGCGCTTCTTGGAATACATGTCCGCGACCTTGATTTTGTAGTAGTCGGCCACGGTTTTTTGAATGTTTTCCACAGATATCTGGCGGTTCTGTATAGAAAGCAGGTCTCTTAGGGCTTCGCGCGCCAGCGGGATGGAAATTTCCTTCTGGTTAAAGCGCGAATACGCCAGACATTTGCGCAAAGCGCCCTCCAGCTCGCGGACATTGGAGCGCACATTTTTGGCGACGAAAAAGGCCACTTCTTCGGGCATTTCCGCGCCCTCGGCGCGCGCTTTGTTGATCAAAATCGCCACCCGCATCTCCAACTCGGGCGGCTCAATGGCTACCGTCAAGCCGGAATCAAAACGCGAAACCAGGCGTTCGTGGATGTCCGTCAGGCCCTTGGGATAGGTGTCGCTGGTCATCACGATGTGGGATTTTTTAGCCAGCAAAGCCTCAAAAGCGTTGAAAAACTCTTCCTGGGTACGCTCTTTATTGGCAAAAAACTGCACGTCGTCGATGAGCAACAAGTCCAGGGAATGGTATTTGTCCTTGAATTCGTCAAAGGTTTTGCGCTGGTAGGCCTTGACCACGTCGGACACAAATTGCTCCGCGTGGATGTACAAAACCTTGGCCGCCGGCTTGTCGGCGAGCAAACGATTGCCTGCGGCGTGCATCAAATGTGTCTTGCCCAGGCCCACGCCGCCATAGATAAACAAGGGGTTGTACAGGTGCCCGGGCGTGGTGGCGACATGCATGGCTGCGGCACGCGCCATGCGGTTGGCGCTGCCTTCGACCAGGTTGTCAAAGTTGAGCATGCTGTTGAGGCGGTTTTTGGGCGCCTCGGGCGGGGCGGCGCCCGCCGGACTTTCGCCGCCCTGGGCGCGCACCGCAGGGCTGCGCGCAGAAAGCTCCTGGCGGGGAGGCGCCTCCCTCTGGCTGATCATCAACTCCACCTGCACCGGCTGGCCACACAGGCGCTCAAGCACGGCGGCCATAGGGGCCAGGTACTGGGCGCGCACCCAGTCCAGCTTGAACCGGTTGGCCACGATGACCTGGACTTTGCTGAAGTCCTCAGATACCTGGGCCGTCAAGGGCTTAAGCCAGGTATTGAACTGCTGCTCGGGCATGTCCATGGCCATTTTTTCCATGCACGCATGCCACAAGGCCTGACCCGCATCGCCTGTGGGCGCGGCATCGCCATAAGGCAAATATTCTTCGGTCATGAACGCTGTCAGTCTGTGGATAAAAAGGGGAGTGTGAGGCTGGGCGGACAAATTATCAAGCACTTATCCACAAAAGTGGATCGCCTTGCCAGCGCCCTTATGCTAACCGCAAGCAGGCGCCTTGGGTCGTAAATTTTCCAAAATTTGCCGTTGAAAACAATATCTTGGGCAGGCCCCCCTTGCGCTCGCGCAGGGCAAGCACTTGGCTTGGCGCCGAAAATTTGCGATAATCCTAGGCTTTCCCTAAAAATCCCTTGGGGAATTTTGCCGGCGAGTCTGCTTTGGAGAGTTGGTCTCTTTGAAGTAAAGACTTAAGTGCCGGGTTCGCTCTGTCAGGAAATCCAAATGAAACGCACTTACCAGCCCTCCAAAATCCGCCGCGCCCGCACCCATGGCTTCTTGGTCCGCATGAAAACCCGTGGCGGCCGCGCAGTGATTAACGCCCGTCGCGCCAAAGGCCGTAAACGCCTGGCTGTCTAAGCGGTACGCGCCACGGCGCCGGGCTGACAAGTGCAAGGTCTGCGCACCCGCGCCCAATTCCAGGCGGCGATGGCCGGCACGGTGCAAGCCCGTAGCCATCATTTCGTGCTGCACTTTTGCAGCTTCGATGCGGCCCCGCCCCCCCAGAGCCCAGCGCCTGGAAGCACCGTTTTTGACAAAGGCCTCGCACTAGAGCGCCCCGCCGTCGGCGCGCTGGTACCCAAACGCTGGGCCAAACGCGCCGTCACCCGCAACACCATCAAGCGCCAGATTTACCACGTGAGCCTGCTTTTTGAACCGCAACTTGCCCCCGGCGCCCATGTGGTGCGGCTGCGCAGCGCGTTTGACACCAAGCTATTCCCCAGTGCGACTTCGGTCCCTTTGCGCGCAGCGCTGCGCCAAGAGCTGATCGGCCTGTTTGGGCAGGCTGGCCACGCAGCGCTGCGAGCCAGTCCATGATGCAGTACCTGCTCATCGGCCTGGTCAAAGGCTATCGTTTGCTGCTCAGCCCCTGGTTGGGTAGCGCCTGCCGGTTTGAGCCGACCTGCTCCCGCTACGCGCTAGGGGCTTTAGAAAGCCATGGCGCCGGCATCGGCACCTACCTGACAATCGCCCGTCTTGCGCGCTGCCACCCCTGGTGCGATGGCGGACTGGACCCGGTTCCACAAGACAAACCCCGGCTGTTTAGCCGCCTGATTTCCCCTTCTTCTGAAAAGAAACCCTCATGAACGATATACGCCGCACTATTTTGTGGGTGATTTTTGGCTTTTCCATGGTGCTGCTATGGGACAAATGGCAGATTCACAATGGCAACGCGCCAACGTTTTTCCCCGGCCCGCCTAGCGCAGTCAGCACGGCCACGCCTGATGCTGCCAAAGCAGCGGCCTCGGATGCCAGCGTACCCAGTTCTGTGCCGGTGGCCGCAGCACCGGCCACTGCCAATGCACCAGCGAAGGTAGAGCCTGGCCCGCTTGCGCGCGGCGAACGCATCCGCGTCATCACCGATGTGTTATCGCTCGAGTTTGACACCTTGGGCGGCACCTTGGTGGGCTCAGAATTCCTGAAATACGGTGAGTCCGGTGACAAGAACAAGACTTTCAAGCTGCTCGATGACAGCAAAGAGCGCATTTACTTGGCCCAGTCTGGCGTGGTGGCGGGCGCGGTGCCGGGCAACTTCCCGACGCACAAAACGCCCATGGCTTTTTCCGGCGCGACGCAGCTCAAAGACGGGCAGGACAGTCTGCAGCTCACTTTCAGCTCAGCCGATGTAGGCGGTATCAGCGTAGTCAAAACTTATACGCTGCACCGGGGCTCTTACGCCGTAGGTGTCAGCCACGCGCTGAGCAACCATTCGGACGCGCCCATCGCACCGCAGCTGTATTTGCAACTGCTGCGTGATGGCAACAAACCGGCGGGCGAGTCGTCTTTCTACTCCACCTTCACCGGCCCTGCGGTCTATACCGAGGCCAAGAAATACCAGAAGGTGGAGTTTGCCGACATCAAAAAGAAAAATGCCGAGTATGAAAAGCAGGCCAGCAATGGCTATATCGCCATGGTGCAGCATTACTTTGCCAGCGCTTGGATACTGCCCGAGGGCGTCAGCCGCACCATTTCGCTGGACGGCGTGGACATGCCTGGCACGTTGGCAGACTGCTGCTACCGCGCAGCCATGGTAGCGCCTGTCGAGGCGATTGCACCAGGCACCAGCCGCAGTATCGAGGCCACGCTGTTTGTCGGCCCGCAGGAAGAAAAAATGCTCGAGGCGCTGACGCCGGGTCTGGAGTTGCTCAAAGATTACGGCTGGCTCACCATCCTGTCCAAGCCCCTGTACTGGTTGCTCGACCGTTTGCACGGCGTGCTGCAAAACTGGGGCTGGGCGATTGTTGCCTTGGTATTGCTGCTCAAAATCGCGTTCTATTGGCTCAACGCCAAGGCTTACTCCAGCATGGCCAAGATGAAGGCGATCAACCCCAAGATCATGGAGATGCGGGAGCGCCTCAAAGACAACCCGCAGCAAATGCAGCAGGAGATGATGCGTATTTACCGTGAGGAAAAAGTCAACCCCATGGGCGGCTGCTTCCCGATCATGGTGCAAATTCCGGTGTTCATCGCCCTGTACTGGGTGCTGCTGTCCACAGTGGAAATGCGCAGCGCGCCCTGGATTTTGTGGATTACCGATTTGTCGGCGCCAGACACCTCGCTGGGAATTTGGTTTGGCGTTCCGATTGGCGTATTGCCGATTGTGATGACCTTGACCTCGCTGATTCAAACCGCCCTCAACCCAGCACCACCGGACCCTATGCAAGCCAAACTAATGTGGATGATGCCGCTGGTCTTTAGCGTGATGTTCTTCTTTTTCCCCTCGGGTTTGGTGCTGTACTGGATTACCAACAACATCTTGTCGATTGCGCAGCAGTGGATTATCAATTCCCGCATGGGCGTGCCGCCGGAGTTCAATTTGCCCAAGTTCAGATAAGCGGACCGCTACCGCTAAATCCCTCAAGGCCGCGCAAGCGGCTTTGTTCGTTTTGGGGCGGGGCTTTTTGTAGCCGCTTTGCACGCGCAGATAATGGGCCCGCCCACTCCAAAGCCCAATCCATGCTTGCCCGCCACCACGACCCCATTCTGGCCATTGCCACAGCGCCCGGCCGCGCCTCGGTAGGCATCGTGCGCGTCAGCGGCAAAGACCTGCGCCCACTGCTCAAGGTCTGGTTCGGGCACAGCCTGGATGCGCGCCACGCGCACTACCTGCCCTTCACTGACGCCCAGGGCGCGCCTATAGACCACGGTCTGGCCCTGTATTTCCCGGCACCGCATTCTTTTACCGGCGAGGATGTGCTGGAGTTGCAAGCCCACGGCGGGCCGGTAGTGCTGCAACTTTTGCTTGCGCGCTGCCTGGAGCTCGCAATCGGCAGCGGCGAAAACGGCCAAATCTGCCTGCCGGGCTTGCGCCTGGCGCAAGCGGGTGAATTTAGCGAGCGCGCATTTCTCAACGAGAAGATCGACCTGGTACAGGCCGAAGCCATTGCCGACCTGATAGACGCCAGCACCGAAGCCGCTGCGCGCAGCGCGGTGCGCTCTTTGGCTGGGGATTTTTCGCGCGAGGTGGACCAGCTGCGCAACGGACTGGTGCGCTTGCGCCTGTTGGTGGAAGCAACGCTCGATTTTCCGGAAGAGGAGATTGATTTCTTGCGCAAGTCCGACGCCCAAGGGCAGCTGGACGGCCTGCATGCGGCGCTGGTCAAAGTACTGGGCGCCGCCCGCCAGGGCGCCTTGCTGCGCGACGGCATACGCGTAGTAATTGCCGGCCAGCCCAATGCCGGCAAATCCTCGCTGCTCAACGCCTTGGCCGGTGCCGAGTTGGCCATCGTCACGCCGATTGCCGGGACGACCCGCGACAAGGTGCAAGAAACGATACAAATTGAAGGCGTGCCCGTGCATGTGATTGACACTGCCGGACTGCGCGAGGGCGCTGACGAGGTGGAGGCCATCGGCATTGCGCGCGCCTGGGACGCAGTACTGCAAGCCGATGCCGTCGTGTTTTTGCATGACCTGACGCGTGCAAAGCAAGCTCAATATCAGGCCGATGACGCCCGCATTGCATCCACTTTGGGGCATAAATTGGCCGCCACCGTTCCGGTGATCGACGTGTGGAACAAATGCGATGCGCAGGCGCCCGATGCGCAAGTGCCGGGCTTGTACTTGTCAGCCAAAACCGGGCAGGGCCTGGACTTGCTGCGCCAACATTTGTTGGAGTTGGCAGGCTGGCAAGCAGGCGCAGAAGGTGTTTCCATGGCGCGCCAACGCCATGTGCAGGCACTCAGCCAAGTCAGTGCGCATTTGTACCTCGCCCACGCACATCTGCGCGCGCAAGCGCAAGCGCTGGATTTATTGGCCGAGGAGTTGCGACTGGCGCAAAACGCGCTGAACGAAATCACCGGCGCTTTTAGCTCCGACGACTTACTCGGCGTAATTTTTTCCAGCTTTTGTATTGGGAAGTAAGCGATGGACGCAGTGAAGACAAGCACCCATGGCAGCTGTATGTGCGGCGCTTTGCACTACGGGGTAAACGGGCCGCTGCGCCCCATCATTGCCTGTCACTGTATTCAATGCCGTAAAAGCAGCGGGCACTATGTGGCTGCGACCGCATGCCCTACCGAATGCCTGCACATTGAAGGCGATACCCTGCAATGGTTCGCTTCCTCGTCAGAGGCCGAACGCGGATTTTGCAGCCGCTGCGGGAGTAATTTGTTCTGGCGCCGCCGTGGTGCCAACAGCACCTCGATTTGGGCTGGTTCGATTGACGGACCAACGGGTTTACAGATTGCGCAGCAAATGTTTACCGGCTCTAAAGGCGATTACTACGACTTGCCGGACGCACCGCATATGTCTGACTGATTGCGTAGCGACGCGCAGCGTCACCACAACACAAAAATGCTCAATGCCCAGCGAAGTCCAGCAGGGTGAAAAGTGGCATGCCGGTGGCGCGCAATTTGTCGGAGCCGCCGAGCTCAGGCAGGTCCACGATGGCCGCGCCTTCCATCACGATGGCACCAAGTTTTTCCAATAGTTTTTTACCCGCCATCATGGTGCCGCCGGTGGCTATCAAATCGTCGATCAGCAGCACCCGGTCGCCAGGGTGTACCGCATCGGTATGCAACTCCACGGTGGCGCTGCCGTATTCGAGTTCATAGGTTTCTTCCACCGTGGTAAAGGGCAGCTTGCCTTTTTTGCGGATGGGCACAAAACCCACATTGAGTTCGTAAGCAACCACTGCACCGAGGATGAAGCCGCGCGCATCTAAGCCGGCCACCACATCGGGTCGATGCGCGTTGTCCATGTAGCGGTGCACAAAAGCGTCAATCAGAACGCGAAAAACTTTGGCATCTTGCAGCAGGGGCGTGATGTCGCGAAATTGAACGCCAGGCGCAGGCCAGTCGGGCACAGTGCGGATATGGTTGCGCAGGTATTCGGTAACGTGGGTGTGTTGCATAAAGTCGGCCATTAAACAGGGGCTGGCGACAGCGGGCCGCAATCCATGCGCTGCGCTGTCATATGGGCCCTATTGTCGCCGCTGCGCAAGCCCGTGCGGCCTGCCATTAGCTTGCTCCGGCATGCGTTTGACGGAGCCCGCGCGTTGATCATCGTTATGCGCCCAGTGGCTGCATGCATGGCATTTGGAGGCGGCACCAGTAGGCCTGCCTAAAATGCCCGGATGCAAGCTCCTGTCACGCCATCCTTAGCTAGCGCACCAGGCTCGGTCACTGCGCGCGCGATTGCCATGGCGCATACCACCTTTGACATTGAAGCGGCAGCCATTCTGGGGCTCAAAGCCCAAGTGGGCGACAGCTTTGCGCAGGCAGTCGCCCTGTCGCTGTCAATCAGCGGGCGCGTGGTGGTGATGGGTATGGGCAAGAGCGGGCATATAGGCCGCAAGATTGCAGCGACCTTGTCCTCCACCGGCACCCCCGCCTTGTTTGTACACCCGGCCGAAGCCAGCCATGGCGATTTGGGCATGGTGACACCCCAGGATTTGGTGCTGATGATTTCCAACAGCGGCGAGTCCGATGAGATCAACGCGATCGTGCCGGTACTCAAGCGCCTGGGCACGCCGCTGATCGCTATGACCAGCAACGGGCAATCGAGCATGGCACAGTACGCCACGCTCTGGCTGAACACGGCAGTAGCCAAAGAAGCCTGTCCGCTCAACCTGGCACCGACTGCCAGCACCACGGCGCAACTGGCCATGGGCGATGCGCTGGCGCTGGCGCTATTGGAGGCGCGCGGCTTTCAAGCCGAAGACTTTGCCCGCTCCCACCCCGGCGGCGCGCTAGGTAGGCGCTTGCTCACCCACGTCAGCGATGTGATGCGCACTGGCGATGCCTTGCCCCAGGTAGGGCCCGCGGCTAGCTTCAGTGCCTTGATGCGCGAAATGAGTGCCAAAGGATTCGGTGCCACTGCAGTGGTCAACGAAGACCAGCAGGTAGTGGGCATATTCACCGACGGTGATTTGCGCCGCTTGGTGGAGCAAGGCCTTGACCTGCGAGAGAAAACAGCTGCCGATGTCATGCGTACCAAACCGGCAACCATTTTGCAAGACGCCCTCGCGGTCGATGCCGTGGAGCTCATGGAGAGCCGACGCATCAACAGCGTTTTGGTGGTGGACCCGCTGGGTCACTTGATAGGCGCGCTTACTTCCAACGATTTGATGCGGGCTAAGGTGATTTGATGTCCGGCGATTCCCGCTTTTCCGAAGCCTTGTTGGCGCGCGGCCGCTCTGTCAAGGTCTTGCTGCTCGATGTGGACGGCGTACTGACTGACGGCGGTCTGTTTTATTCAGCACAAGGGGAGACACTCAAACGCTTTCATACGCTGGACGGGCATGGCTTGAAGATGCTGCACAGCGCAGGGATAACTACCGCGGTGATTACCGGCCGCGATTCCGAACCGCTGCGTGCGCGCTTAGCTGCGCTGGGGATAAGCCATGCACGCTACGGTATAGATGACAAACTGCCGGCAGCGCAAGCCATTCTGGCTGAGCTGCAACTCGATTGGAGCCAGGCTGCGGCCATGGGCGACGACTGGCCGGACTGGCCCATGATGCAAGAGGCCGCGTTGCGCTGCGCGCCGTCCAATGCCCACCACGAGTTGCTGGTACGCGTTGACTTTGTCAGCCAGAGCCAAGGCGGCCAGGGCGCAGTGCGTGAAGTGTGTGACCTGCTGCTTCGCGCCACGGGTCACTACCCATCCATCGCTGCGAAGTACGCACTGTGATCCGGCTGCTTGCCATGGTTATAGACCGCTTTGTGTTGGCGCTGCCACTGCTGATGGTGGCCGTGCTGGCGCTGGGCAGCTATTGGATGGTGCGCAGCGCGCCCGGCGTGGACACCGGTGAATTGCCCAGGCCGCCGGACGACACGCCGGACTATTTGATTGAAGGTTTCACCGTACAAAAATTTGACGCCAAGGGGCAGCTGAGCGCTTTATTGCAAGGCGCATCGGCGCAGCGTTTGCCCGATGCACCTTGGATAGAGATTCAAAAATTCACTTTCCGCTCGACCGATGCGCAAGGGCAAATCAAATGGGCCTCGGCAGACCAGGGTTTGAGTAGCCCGGACAACAATGAATTTCAATTAAGCGGGCGTGCACGCATGGTGCGCGAAGCCCATCCTGCGGGCGACTATCCACGCCTAGAGATTCGCGGGGATTACTTACATGTGTGGACCGAGCCCGAGAAGGTCGAGTCCGACCGCCCGGTGCAATTGGTCCATGGCAAAAATCGCATCCGCGCTGATAGCCTGCAATACGATGGCAGCACCCGCACGCTGCAAATGGACGGGCGCGTGCAAGCGATCTTGGTCAACGAGGAGAGCAAGCCATGAATTCGCCAGGCCAGGGCTTGGCGTTCATTACTGGCGCATCGAGCGGCATCGGACAGGCTTTGGCGCTGCGCTACCAGCAGGCCGGTTTCCGCCTGGCTTTGGTGGCACGGCGCAGCGAGGCCATAGAGGCCTGGGCGGGAGAACTAGGATTGGCTCCGGATAGTTACGCTGTCTATGCTGCCGATGTGGCCGATACCGACAGCATCGTGGCCGCCGCACAGGCTTGCATCGCCCGCCAAGGGCTGCCCGATGTAGTCATCGCTAATGCGGGTATCAGCATCGGCATTGACAGCGCGCAGCGCGAAGACATCGATGCGATGGCCCAAGTTTTCGCGACGAATAACATCGGCCTGGCGGCCAGTTTTCAGCCCTTTATCCAGGCCATGCGGGAGCGTGGTAGCGGGCGTTTGGTGGGGATTGCCAGCGTAGCGGGCATTCGCGGCCTGCCCGGGCATGCGGCCTATTGCGCCAGCAAAGCCGCCGTGATCAGCTACTGCGAAGCGCTACGTGGTGAATTACGCGGCACAGGTGTGCAAGTAATAACCATCGCGCCCGGGTATGTAGACACGCCGCTCACGCGCAAAAACCGCTACCCCATGCCGTTTTTAATGTCCGCTTCCACGTTTGCCAACCAGGCATTCAAAACCATAAGGGCAGGCGATAGTTATCGCGTGATTCCCTGGCAAATGGGCTTGGTGTCCAAGCTGATGCGGCTCATTCCCAACACTCTGTGGGACCGCATCTTGGCACGGCAACCGCGTAAACATCGCGGCGTTTGAATACCCAGCCACTCATACGCCTTGGCTTCAAACCGCAGCGCAATTGCATGCGCTGCGCTAATTAGCGGACATAAAAAAGGGCCCCTAAGGGCCCTGATTGCTTGCGGCTTCAAGCCACAAAACGGATGCGATTAGTAACCGCCGCCGCCGCTACGGCCACCGCCGTAACCACCGCCGCCACCACCACCGCTGCGTCCAGCGCCACCGCCGTAACCACCGCCGCCGCCACCGCCGCTACGACCGGCACCGCCGCCGTAACCGCCGCCGCCGCCGGCACCGCCGCCAAAACCGCCGCCACCTGTGCGGGGGGGGCGCGGCTCCATGGGACGCGCTTCGTTGACCACCAGACCACGGCCACCGAATTGTTGGCCGTTCATTCCGCTGATTGCTGCTTGTGCTTCGGCATCGCTGCCCATTTCCACAAAGCCGAATCCTTTAGAACGACCGGTGTCACGCTCCATCATGACCTTGGCGCTGGTGACAGAACCGTGTGCGGAAAATGCCTGTTGCAGGTCTTCGTCACGGAAAGAATATGGCAGATTGCCAACGTAAAGTTTGTTGCCCATGCTGGGACTCCTCAAAATAACTCAAAACGCGATGGAGTCCAAAACCGCAATCAACAAACCATTAAAGACTTAGAGCAGACGCGAAACTGACCAAACACCGCAAACCTGCCTTGCCAATTTATGGCAAAGCAATTTCATTATGCGCTATTTGTACAGTTTACAAGCGATTTTTTTGATAATGCACTGGAAAAATATACCAATTTTTAATATTTGAGCCCGATTAACTGCAATATCTAGGGAAAACCCTGCGACTTACCAATTGGCCTCACGCTCCGGGCTAGCGCTGATTTTGTGGATGGAGAGGTCGGCGCCATCAAATTCTTCCTCCTGACTCATACGCAAACCAAGGGTCATTTTCAGCACACCATAAACCAGAAAGCCGCTTAAAAGCGCCCATGCCACGCCGATCAGCGTACCGGCGCACTGCGCGCCGAAACTCACGCCCCCCAAGCCGCCCAAAGCCGGCAAGCCAAAAATGCCAGCGGCCAAGCCTCCCCAGGTGCCACATAAACCGTGCAAAGGCCAAACGCCCAGCACGTCATCAATCTTCCATTTGTTTTGCGTCAGGGTGAAGGTCACCACGAAAATCGCGCCGGCCACACCGCCAACGACCAGCGCGCCCAGCGGGTGCATCAAATCCGAGCCGGCACACACCGCCACCAAGCCGGCCAGGGGCCCGTTATGCACAAAGCCCGGATCGTTCTTGCCCAAAACCAAAGCCACCAAAGTACCGCCGACCATGGCCATCAAGGAATTCACTGCCACCAGGCCGGACACTTTGTCCAGGGTTTGCGCGCTCATCACATTAAAACCAAACCAGCCCACGGTCAGCACCCAAGCGCCCAGCGCCAGAAAGGGGATGCTAGAGGGCGGATGCGCCGAAATCGCACCGTCTTTGCGGTAGCGATTGCTGCGCGCACCCAGCAGCAGTACCGCGCCCAGGGCGACCCAGCCACCTACGGCATGCACCACGACGCTACCGGCAAAGTCATGAAACTCCGCGCCGGTATGCACGAGTAACCAGGCCTGCACGCCAAACCTTTGGTTCCATGCCAAGCCTTCAAACAAGGGATACACCAGTCCCACCAGCACCGCCGTGCCAATGAGCTGCGGCCAGAATTTGGCGCGCTCGGCAATACCGCCCGAAATAATCGCCGGAATAGCTGCCGCAAAAGTCAGCAGGAAAAAGAATTTAACCAAGCCATACCCATTATTGGCGGCCAGTTGTTCGGCACCTACAAAAAAATGGGTGCCATAGGCCACGCTGTAACCGACGGCGAAATAGACGACCGTCGAGACCGAAAAATCGGCCAGGATTTTTACCAAGGCATTGACCTGGTTTTTGCGCCGCACCGTACCCAATTCCAAAAAGGCGAATCCGGCGTGCATGGCGAGCACCATGACAGCGCCCAACAAAATAAATAAGGTGTTTGCGCCCTGTTGCAGTGCATCCATGGGTGGTTCCTAGTCGGGGTATGCTTTGTTTTGGTGCAAATTGAATACTTGCACCGCGTATGCACTAAAAGTAAGCAAAATGTGCGCCAAATTTGCCAGGGCTTTGCACCAAGCCGGTTCCGGGTAAGCTGGCTGGTATGTATGCGATGGATGCAACAAGGGACAATCGCCCCATGCCCAGATTTCAAGCTAGGCGCCATCGGGCCTCCTAAATAACTACGCAATGGAAGCATTCCTGGTCTCCACCGGCATCGTTGCCCTGGCCGAAATGGGCGATAAAACGCAATTGCTGGCGTTGATCTTGGCGGTGCGTTTTCGCAAGCCTGTCCCTATCGTGTTGGGCATCTTTGTGGCCACTATCGTCAACCACGGCTTGGCCGGTGCGCTGGGTGCCTGGTTGACACAGCTAATAGGGCCAGACCTCTTGCGCTGGGTGCTGGGTGCATCGTTTATCGCCATGGCGGTATGGATGCTCATACCGGACACCATCGATGAAGGTGATGAAGGACAGGAGCCGCGTTGGGGCGTGTTCGGCACCACGATGGTCGCGTTTTTTCTGGCCGAAATGGGCGACAAAACCCAAATCGCCACCGTGATGCTGGCCGCGCGTTTTGATGCCTATTACTGGGTCGTCGCGGGCACCACCTTGGGCATGATGCTGGCCAATGTGCCCGTCGTTTATTTAGGCGAGCGCATGACCCGGCTGGTGCCGATGCGCGTGGTGCATATCGTCTCGGCGCTGGTATTTGCGGTGCTGGGCGTGCTGGTGCTGCTACCAATCTAAACCGGAACGCACAAACCGGCGTTGCTATACTTTGGTCACAGCGCCAATTTGCTCCAGCTTGCGGGCGCTTAATAAATTCAGCTAAACACGGACCCGCGCCATATTTGCTTGACCCGGCCCCGCGCTTAGCGTTGCCGGGTTTTTGTTTTCTATGTTGCTTGCCACACCCCAGTCCCTGCATTTTGAGGCGCCGCTGCCTTTGCAAAGCGGCGCGTCTATCCGCGCCTATGACCTGGCTTTTGAAACCTACGGCACGCTCAACGCAGACAAATCCAACGCGGTGCTGATTTGCCATGCACTGAATGCCTCGCACCATGTGGCCGGCGTGTATGCGGATCAAGCCAAATCCGAAGGTTGGTGGGACAGCATGATCGGGCCGGGCAAACCGGTGGACACGAATCGCTTTTTTGTGATTGGCGTGAACAACCTGGGCTCGTGCTTTGGCTCCACCGGTCCCATGCATACCAACCCGGACAGCGCAGAAGGCCAGGTCTATGGTGCGGACTTTCCGGTGGTCACCGTGGAGGACTGGGTGGACGCGCAGGCACGCTTGCTCGACCGGCTGGGGATTCAAACCTTGGCCGCCGTCATGGGCGGCAGCCTGGGCGGCATGCAAGCATTGGCCTGGACACTGCAATACCCCCAGCGTGTACGCCGCGCGGTCGCAGTGGCGAGCGCCCCTAATTTGACGGCGGAGAACATCGCTTTTAACGAAGTAGCGCGCCGCGCCATCACCACCGACCCAGATTTTCATGGTGGCCACTTTTACCGCCACGGCGTGGTGCCCAAGCGCGGCTTGCGCATCGCACGGATGATCGGGCATATCACTTACCTGAGCGATGATGTAATGAACGCCAAGTTCGGCCGCCAATTGCGCCACGCAGTGCAAGATGCGGTGGCCAGCACCGACTACCGTTACAGCACCCAAGAGGTGGAGTTCCAAATAGAAAGCTACTTGCGCTACCAGGGCGACAAGTTTGCCGATTACTTTGACGCCAATACCTATTTACTCATCACCCGTGCACTGGATTACTTTGACCCGGCGCGCACATTCGGCAGTAGTTTGACCCAAGCGCTGGCCGCTGCACGCAGCAAGTTTTTGCTGGTCAGCTTTGTCACCGACTGGCGCTTTGCGCCGTCACGCAGCCGTGAAATCGTCAAAGCCCTGTTGGACAACCAGCGCGATGTCAGCTATGCAGAGATCGATGCGCCCCATGGGCACGATGCCTTTTTGCTCGACGATGTGCGCTACCACAGCGTAGTGCGCTCGTATTTCGACTCCCTGGCCCAAGAGGTAGGCGCATGAGCGACATCGCTACCCAAAACGCGTTAGCACAGCTGGTACCCGTTGGCGCACGCGTGCTGGACCTGGGCTGCGGTGACGGCGCGATGCTGGCGCATTTGCAAACCACACGCGGCTGCAGTGGCTATGGCGTTGAAATCGACGACGCCAATGTTCTGGCCTGTGTGCGGCGCGGCGTCAACGTCATCCAGCTCAACCTCGACGAAGGCCTGGCCATGTTTGACGACGCCTCGTTTGACGTGGTGCTGCAAATCGACACCTTGCAGCACTTGCGCAATGCCGAAGTCATGCTGCGTGAAACCGCGCGGGTAGGTCGTATGGGGATAGTGGCCTTCCCCAATTTTGCGCATTGGCCTAATCGCTTTAGCGTGCTGCAGGGGCGTATGCCCGTGACCAAGCGCTTGCCCTACCAGTGGTATGACACGCCCAATATCCGCGTGGGCACGCACGCCGACCTGGGCGCTCTAGCGCGCAAGAACGGCTTGCGCGTGCTCGACAGTTTTGGCCTGCAAGATGGCCAAGTCGTTCGCTGGCAGCCCAACTTGCGCGCGGGTACCTCGGTGTACAAGCTGGCGCGTTAACACCCTAACTTCTGCGCTAGGTCCAGCAAATCACGCGCGTGCAAGTGGTTGGCTGCGCGCGGACTCACATCCTTAGGGTTGCGGGCACCCAACTCCAATGGCCGCTCGATATAAGCCGTTTGCAAGCCACAAGCGCGGGCGCCTTCCAAGTCATCGTGGTGCGCGGCTACCAACATCACCTGTTCCGGGGGCACGTCAAACGCTTTTGCCACGCCGCCGTAGGTGCGCGGATCGGGCTTGTAGGCGCGGAACACTTCAGCGCTCAAAATGCAATCCCAAGGCAAACCTGCGCGCTTGGACAAGCGGGTGAGCAAATTGAGGTTGCCGTTGGACAGGGTGCACAGGATAAAGCGCGTTTTTAAGCGCTCCAGACCGTCCACAACATCAGGCCAAGGATCTAGGCGATGCCAAGCGCGGTTGAGGTCGGCACGCGCAGACTCGCTCAGGTGTGTCAGACCAAACTGCTCCAGCATCTCATCCAAAATCATGCGGTGCAAGTCGTCAATCAAGGTCCAGGGTAGCTCTCCCGCCATCACGCGGCGCATCGCCGGCTGGTAGCCCGCACGCCAGGCCGACGCAAAAGCATCGGCATCGACTGCTGGATGGTCAGCGCGTATTTCACGCGCAATGCTGCCATGCCAATCGACCACGGTTCCAAAAATATCAAAGGCCAAAACCTGGGGTGTATGCGCGCTGTTTGCCATGGTCGCCATCCGTAAAGTGCATTGATCGGTCATCATAGAGCGCAGCCGTGGCATCATGCGCACTGACAATGAATGGAGAAAACGCCATGACCGCCCGCCTACCTGATTCCGTGCTCAACACCACCCAAGCCCTGACCCACGTCAGCCAGGCCTGGGATGGCGACATCGTCCAGCGCCTTAGCGACTACATTGCCATTCCGGCCAAGTCGCCGATGTTTGACGCCGACTGGCTGGCCCACGGCTACTTAGAGACTGTAGTGCGCAACACGGCGCAATGGATAGAGGCCCAAAAGCTCGAAGGCCTCACTTTAGAAGTGGTGCGCCTGCCAGGCCGTACACCGGTGCTTTTTTTCGAGGTCGCAGCCACGCGCAGTGCACAAGCGGGCGTGTCGGAGCAGACGGTTTTAATGTACGGCCACCTAGATAAACAACCCGAGTTTTCCGGCTGGCGCAAAGGCCTGGGGCCGTGGACGCCCAAGTACGAAGACGGCAAGCTGTATGGGCGCGGTGGCGCCGACGACGGCTACGCCGCCTATGCGGCCATCGCGGCCATTGCCGCACTCAAAGACCAAAAGGTGGCGCATCCGCGCATTCTGGGTTTGATTGAAACCTGCGAAGAAAGCGGCTCCTATGATTTGCTGCCCTATGTGGATGCACTGCGCACGCGTCTGGGCGATGTCGGTCTGGTGGTTTGTTTGGACTCGGGTGCTGGCAATTACGACCAGCTCTGGCTGACCAATAGTTTGCGCGGCATGGCCAGCGGCGTGCTGCGGGTGGAGGTGCTGACCGAAGGCGTGCACTCCGGCGACGCCAGCGGTGTGGTGCCCTCGAGCTTTCGGGTGCTGCGCCAGGTCTTGGACCGGCTCGAAGACAGCGCCACCGGGCGCTTGTTACCAGGCATCTTTCACTGCGAGGTGCCGCCCGAGCGCCTGGCACAGGCACGCACCACCGCTGGTATTTTGGGTGATGAGGTGTACAAACGCTTTCCCTGGGCCCACTACGACTGCGGTGGCGCCACCCAATCGGTGCTGCCTACCACCACCGACCCGCTACAAGCCCTGCTCAACCGCACCTGGATGCCTACGCTCAGTGTGACTGGCGCCGAAGGCTTTCCGGCCATGCGCGATGCGGGCAATGTGCTGCGTCCTTTTACTGCCTTCAAACTCTCTTTGCGCCTGCCACCGCTGGTGGAAGCGGCCACGGCGGTGCAAGCCCTCAAAGCCTTGTTGGAGGATAACGCCCCCTACCAGGCCAAAGTGACGTTTGAGACCTCCGGCGGCGCCACCGGCTGGAACGCGCCCGATACCGCGCCCTGGTTTGAGCAGGCCCTGAACGAGGCCTCGCAAGCCCACTTCGGCGCGGGCTGTGGCTATATCGGCCAAGGCGGCACGATTCCGCTCATGAATATGCTCAGCCAAGGCTTTCCCAAAGCACAAATGATGGTCTGTGGTGTGCTCGGCCCCAAGAGCAATGCACACGGTCCGAATGAATTTCTGCACGTGCCTTACGCCAAAAAACTCACGGCGGCGGTGGCGCAGGTCATTGCGCGTTTCCATTAATGCGGGTTCTTTTTGTATGAACGATAGCTCGACGCTTTCCAAACTAAGCCTTGCGCAAGGCCTGCAATTGACTCTGCGCGACTGGCCGCTAGCGGACCCGGCAGCCGTTCGCGCCCAGGTGCTTATCGTGCACGGCCTGGGCGAACACAGTGGGCGTTACGAACACGTGGCGCAGCAACTCAATAGCTGGGGCTATGCGGTGCGTAGTTTTGACCTTTGGGGCCACGGCCTGTCCGATGGTGAACGCGGCAGCATGCGCGACGAGCATGCCCTGCTCGATGATCTGGCTGCCGTGGTGGACCATACGCGCAAAACCATGCAGCCGGGCCAGTCCCTGGTCTTGCTAGGCCACAGCCTGGGCGGCTTGGTAGCGGCGCGCTTTGTGTCGCTGCGCATGCGGCCGATAGACGCCTTGGTGTTATCTAGCCCCGCACTGGACCCGGGCCTTAACGCCTTTCAAAAACTGCTGCTGGCCACGCTGCCGGGTATCGCGCCCAATCTACGCGTAGGCAACGGCTTGCAAGTGAAATACCTTTCCCATGATGCGGCCGTGGTTGCCGCCTACCAAGCCGACCCCTTGGTGCATGACCGCATTTGCGCGCGCCTGGCTTTGTTCATCGCCCAAGCGGGTCGCGAAGTGATGGCCGCGGCGCCGCAATGGAACACACCTACGCTATTGCTGTTTGCAGGCCAAGACAAGCTGGTCAGCCCGCAAGGCAGCCGCGACTTTTTGAAACTAGCCCCTGGGGCGATTGTGCAGTCGCTTTGCTTTGAGGCGCTGTTCCACGAAATTTTTAACGAAGCCGAGGCCGGCGGCGTGTTTGCCGCCTTGCAGCAATGGCTGCAAGTAGGCTGGGCGGATCTGACCGCGACTGCCTAGTAAGAGCGGCCAAGCAAGCGAATCAGGTCAATAGCGCCAAAGCCGTCAAGGCCGCTGTCTCCGCACGCAATGTGCGCGCACCCAGCGACTGCGGTGTAAACCCGGCCGCTATGGCAAGCGCTTCTTCAGCGGGGCTAAACCCACCCTCGGGGCCAGACAAAACCAGTGCCGCTTGCGTGCTGGGCATTCCAGCCCAATGGCGCAGGGACCTGGCATCGGCCTGTAGCGAAAGCAGTAAACGGGCTGGGGCCGCTGCGTCTTCGGACCACTTTGCACCAGCGAGCTCGCGCAAAAATTGCGGCAGGCTTTGCACCGCATGTACCTGCGGCACCTGGTTGGCGCCACACTGCTCGCAGGCCGCAATCACCACGGCTTGCCAGTGCGCGATTTTTTTATCCGCACGCTCCCCGCTCAGGCGCAGCACGCTGCGCTCGCTGGTCAAGGGGTATATCGCCGCCACGCCCAGCTCCGTCGCCTTTTCCACCAACCAGTCCATACGCTCATTGGCCGGCATTACCACGGCGATAACAACCCGGCGCGCGGCCTCACATTCCCGCGCTTTGTGCGGCCCTACGCGCACCTGCACCTGGCTGCGGCCCATAAGCAGGATCTCGGCTTCAAATTCACCCGCTGCTGCTGCCGCTTGCAAACCCTCACCCCAGCCCGGGCCGTGGTTGAACAAGGTAATCGTCTGGCCCGGCTGCATGCGCAAGACCTGCACATGGCGGGCCGGGCCGGGCGGCAGGTCCAGCACTACGCCGGTTTGCAAGGGGGATGGGCAATAAAAACGAGGCATTAGCGTGCGGCGCCTTTCGAGGACATGGCGAAGCGTATCAACAAATGCTTAAACACGGCCAAACGAAAAAGCTTGGGACGGCTCTATGCCCTCGATACGCTCGACCAAGCGCAGCAAAGGTTTGAGCTCACGGTATCGGGCGCAGGTAGCGCGGATGTAGCCGATAAAACGCGGAGTGTCGGCCAGGTATTTAGGCTTGTCATCGCGTAAAGTCAGGCGGGCAAAGATGCCGGCAATTTTGATATGCCGCTGCAAGCCCATCCACTCCACCGCACGGTAGAACTCGCCAAAGTCATCGCCCACCGGCAAGCCTGCTTTACGCGCACGCTGCCAATAGCGCACTGTCACATCCAGGCAAAAGTCCTCTTCCCAGCTGATAAAGGCGTCGCGCATCAGGCTGGCGATGTCATAGCTAATCGGCCCATACACCGCGTCCTGAAAATCCAACACACCCAAAGGGTGGGCGCGCCCGGCGTCCATCAGGTTGCGCGGCATAAAGTCGCGATGCACATACACCGAAGGCCAGGACAGGTTGTTGGCCAGGATGGTTTCAAACGCTCTATCTAAGACTTGGCTTTGCGCTGTATCGAGCGTCACTTTGCGGTGCTGCGCGACATACCACTGAGGGAACAAATCCATTTCACGGCGCAAAAGCGCATGGTCATAAGGCGGCAACACGCCGGGCTGCGAGGCTTTTTGCCAAGCGATCAAGGTGTCCACCGCTTGCAAATACACGTCCAAAGGGGGCGGCGCTATGGGGTCTATGCGCTGCATCATGGTGTGATCGCCCAGGTCGGTGAGCAGCAAAAAGCCCTGCGCCTGGTTCCAATCGAGTACCTGCGGGCAGCGGATGCCCGCCTGCTGCAACAGCTCGGCAACTTTAACAAAAGACGCACTGTCTTCTTTGTCCGGTGGTGCATCCATCACGATCAAACTGGGGCCGTGCGCGCTATGGCCGCTGTTCAGGCGCAAATACCGCCTGAAACTGGCATCGACCGACGCCAGGCGCAGGCTCTCGGGCTGCAGACTGAAGTGCTCTTGTACCGACCGCAGCCAGACAGCAAACGCATGCCCCCGCGCGGCATCGGCCCAGTGCACTGCTTGCAGCATGGTGGGCGTGACGCTATCCGGGCTTGGGCTTGATGCGCTGGCGCTTTGATAAGCCAAAGCGGATGGCGGCGCACCACTGGCAAGAGAAGACGGGTCATTACGGCTCATGGATAATCCATTGTCCATCTTTTTGCGCACCTACCTTGCCCTCTTCCTCGTTCATGGTTCCGAATCACCGCTTGCGGCCCGCCTTAGCGTGGGATTGGAGGGCGAGGATCCTGATTCAGTCAGGGCTATGTGCCGCGCTGACAGTCCTCCCAATGCCGGCCAGCGCCCAAAGCGCAAAGACGGGGGCAGCAGGCCAAGCCAGCCTGATGGACACCAGCGGCCAGAAAACCTGGATCTACCTGTCTGGCGACAAGCTCAGCGGCCAGGCTGACAAGGAAGTGGTGCTGGAAGGAAACGCGCAAATGCAGCGCTCCGACTCGCAGATCAGCGCCGACCGCATGCGTTACGACCAGCGTACCGACCGCATGCAAGCCCAAGACCATGTGCGCATCGTGCGCAATGAACGCACTTATACCGGCAGCTACCTAGATATGGATGTAGAGCGCTTTGAAGGCTTTTTCACCCACATTAGCTACGATCTGGGCGGCGATAAAGGCCATGGCGAAGCACTGCGCGCAGATTTTGCAGATAAAAACCATATGACGGCCCACCAGGGCACTTACACCACCTGCCGTCGCAAGCCCGGCCCCCATTGGGTGCCCGAGTGGGTACTGACTGCGACCCAGCTGAATATTGACAATGAAGAAGAAATAGGCCAAGCGCAGGGCGCTTATCTGCGCTTTCAGGGTGTGCCGGTACTGCCGATGCCGCCCTTTAGTTTTCCCATTACAGATAAACGTAAATCGGGCTTTTTGCCACCTTTATTTGGCATTGATAGCGCCAATGGCTTTGAGCTGGCGACCCCCTACTACTTCAACCTCGCACCCAATTACGACCTAACGGTGACGCCCAACTTCATGACGAGCCGGGGGGTGAACGTAGAAAACCAGTTGCGCTACCTGGAGCCAAACTACGCCGGGGATGTGAAGCTGGCCTATATGCCGAACGATCGATTGCGGGGGCAGGACCGCCTTGCCTTGGCGTTGACACACAGCATGCAGATTGCCAGCCCCATCGGAAACATTTCGTTCGGAGCCAATATCAGTCGCGTCGGAGACGATAACTACTGGTCTGACTTTAGCGGCAGCACGATTTTTCTCAACAGCGTGGCCGCAGGCGGCACCAACCGGACCTTGCCGGCCGATCTCACGGCGACTTGGGGTCGGGGCGATTTATCGTCCATGCTCAAAGTACAAAAATGGCAAGCCCTGCAAACCACCGCCCCCTATGACCGGGTGCCGCAATGGACGCTGCGCTATGCGCAGACCAATGTGCAAGGCATCGACTGGTCGGTAGACACCGATATCACCCAATTTGCGGGCGACCGTACGCTTACCCGTCAGCCCAACGCCCAACGCGCCTTTGCTTGGGCGCAAATCAGCTACCCCCTGATCTGGCCAGCTTTTTACCTGACGCCCAAACTGCAAACCCATGTGGCGGGCTACCAATTTGACGCCCCCATTAACAAGCAGCAGTCAAGCAACAGCCTAGTCAGCACCGTTAGCCTGGATGCAGGCCTGACCTTTGAACGCAACACCGATATTTTGGGTGTAAAGCTGCTGCAGACCTTGGAGCCGCGGGCCTACTATGTGTATACGCCCTATACCGACCAAAGCCTGCTACCCAATTACGACACCGCGGCGCAGGACCTCAATTTAACCGCTGTATTTACCGAGAACGCCTATATCGGCCACGACAAAATTTCCGATAACAATTTGCTCACGCTCGGCCTGACCACACGGTTTTTAAACCCGGATACCGGCGCCCAGTTGGCCAGCCTTGGCATTGCGCAGCGCTTGCGTTTTGAAGAGCAAAAAGTGACTCTCTTGCCCGGGCAAGCACCCGCTGCTACCGGTCTGAGCGATGTTTTGCTGGGTTCACGCGTGAACCTGGGAGATCGTTGGGTGCTGGACGCTGCCACGCAATACAACATCCAGACCCAACAATCGGTACGCTCGGTCATCGGTGGCCGCTACCACGCGGGCGACTTCCAAACACTGAACATCGCCTACCGCTCGCAATTGAACTTAAGTGAACAAGTGGACATCAGCTGGCAATGGCCGCTCAATGGGCTCTGGGGCGCAGGAGGCGGGCTCGCCGATTCCGATGTCGGACGCTACTACGGCCTTGGCCGCGTGGCCTACAGTTTGCGCGACCAGCAGCTGGTCGATAGCCTTTTGGGCCTGGAGTACGATGCGGGCTGCTGGATTGCCCGTGTCGTCTATAGCCGCACACCGATCACACCCCAGACCGCGAATTCCAAGGTGATGTTCCAAATCGAGTTGGTGGGTTTTACGCGGCTTGGAATTGACCCCCTCAAGACCTTAACCGATAGCATCCCGCGCTACCAGTACCTTCGCTGAAGCGTTTTTGCCGTTGCTTGTTCACTCTTTACCCCTCCATCCTATGAAGATGCCTGTCTGGATTTTTTCTCTTTTGCTTGCAATCAGTGCACCAGGCCATGCACAGACTGCGCCGAGCGATGATTACATTGTTGCGCTGGTCAACTCCGAGCCCATTACCCATGCCGAGCTGCAAAGCCAAATCCAGCAACTGGTGGAAGGCCGTGGCTCCCAGTCTGCGCCACTGCCACCCGCTGCCGAGCTTCGGGCGGCTGTGCTGGAGCGCATGGTCGTAGAACGTGCCCAACTGCAATTGGCCAGGGAAACCGGCTTGCGCGTGGATACCGCATCTATTGACCAGGCGGAAGCCAATATCGCCGCACAAAACCAATTGGACGTGGTGCAGCTGCGTGCTAACCTGGAGCGTCGTGGAACCACGCAAGCGGCGTTTCGCCGGCAATTGCGCGACCAACTCCTGATCAACCGCTTGCAAGAGCGCGAGGTGGAGGCGCGGATCAAAATCAGCGACGCCGATGTAGAGACTGCCTTGGCCACGCGCAAAGAAGCGGCCGCAGACCCACAAAACCAGGACCTCAACCTCGGGCATTTATTCCTTGCCCTACCGGAAAACCCGAGTGCGGCGGCCGTCACCCAGGCCCAGCAGCAGGCACAAAAAATTCTCGATCGCATGCAAGCCGGTGACTCTTTTGAGGCGCTGGTACAAGAATTTTCAGCAGCCGAACGCAGCAATGCGGGACAAATTGGCATGCGCCGGACAGACCGCTACCCGCCTTTGTTTGTCAACGCAAGCCAAGCGCTAGCGGTCGGTGCGGTATCGCAATGGGTGCGCTCGGATGCAGGCTTGCATTTGCTCAAAGTTTTGGAGCGGCGCGTCAATGGGCTTTCTGACACCCAGGTGCAGCACCACGCGCGCCACATCCTGCTGCGGCCCGATGCGACCTTGACGCAGGAACAAGCGACTCAACAACTCGCCGCGGTGCGCCAGCGCATTTTGGCGGGCGCCACCAGCTTTGAGGCGCAAGCGCGCGCACTATCCCAAGACGGCAGCGCAGCCCAGGGCGGCGATTTGGGCTGGGCCGGCCCCGGCCTGTTTGTGCCCGAATTTGAACAAGTGCTCCTGCGCCTGCGGGAGAAAGAAATCGCCCAGCCGCTCGTGTCGCGCTTTGGGGTGCACCTGATTGAGCTCTTAGAGCGCCGCAACGTGGATTTGACCCCCGCCCAACTGCGCGAGCGCGAGCGCAACCTGTTGCGGACCAAGCGCGCAGACGAGGTCTTTGAGGCCTGGGTCCGCGACGTGCGTGGCCGCGCTTTCGTTGAAATCCGTGACCCCGGATAAGCCGCTGGCAGGTGCAGTGCCGCTGGTTCAGATAGGCATAGATGCAGCACATTCCGCGTAAGCGCTTTGGCCAGCATTTTTTGAGCGACGGCGGTGTTATCGACGCCATCGTGCAAGCCATATCTCCGCAAGCGGGCCAGTCGATGGTGGAAATCGGGCCGGGGCTGGGGGCTTTGACGCAGCCCTTAGTGGAGCGCTTGGGTGCGCTGACGGTCATCGAGCTGGACCGTGATTTAGCGGCGCGCTTGCGCACCCATGCGCATTTGCAAGTGATCGAGTCCGATGTGCTGCGCGTTGACTTTAGCGCGATTGGCGAAGCGGGCGCAGCTAGGCCAAATCGCCTGCGGGTAGTGGGTAATTTGCCCTACAACATTTCCACGCCGATTTTGTTTCACCTGCTCGAGTTTGCCCCCTGCATAGAAGACCAGCACTTCATGCTCCAAAAGGAAGTAGTGGACCGCATGGTGGCCACGGCGGACACCGCTGATTTCGGGCGCCTGAGCGTGATGCTGCAATGGCGTTACCAGATGGAAAACGTATTGGCGGTGGGCCCCCAAAGCTTTACGCCACCCCCGCGGGTTGACAGCGCCATAGTGCGCATGCTGCCTCTGGCTGCACCGGCGCTGCCCAATGCTGCACTCTTAGGCCCCTTGGTACAAGTCGCCTTCAGTCAACGGCGCAAGCTACTGCGGCACACCTTGGGTGCTTTTTTAGCAAAACATAATTTCTCTGGGAACTTTGATTTGCAAAGGCGCGCGCAAGAGGTCCCGGTTGCGCAGTACATCGCTCTGACGCAACAGCTTGCGCTGCAAATAGCCTGATTAGACCTCGACACGGACTGTAATGCACAGCCGGTAGCCTTGGCCGCGCAGCGCCTTGATACTGGCGCCGCCGCCCAAGCCTGGCGCTAGTTTTTGGCGCACCCGGCTGGTCAATTGCTCAATGCGTATTTTGTTAACCTGATCGGACACGTCCGCATCTCCGAGTACTTCATTGAGTCGGTAAAAACGCAGCAAATGCGCCGACAAAGCCAGCTCGTGCAACAGCAGGCATTCGCGCCCGGTCAGTTCAATGGCCCGGCCGCAGGGCGGCACGATTTTGTGGCCCTGAAAATCCAAAATCCACTCTTTGTCTTGCGCAATAGGAGCGACACGGCGGCACACACTTTTAAGTACGGTGCTGACCTCTTCGGCACCTGCCGGCTTGGTCAGGAAGACATCGGCGCCCGCCTCGTAAGCCTCTTTGCGATCTATGGTGCGCACCCTGCCAGTCAAGACCACCACCCCCATGCGGGGATAGGCTAGCTTTACGCGCTTAATAATTTCAATACCATCTTCGTGCGGTAAGTTCAAATCCACCAAAATTGCGTCCGGCTTGTGGGCGTTGATGGCGTTGCTTAGTCGCTCGCCATCTTCAAGAGCGGCGACAAGAAAACCATCATGGGATAGATGATCTTCCAAACCTTGGCGCAGTTCTGCATTGTCTTCTACGATGATGATGTTAAACAAGCTTGCGCTCCGCAAAGTAAATCAGGGCGAAACATAACTAATGCACACCTTTGAGGCTGACCAATTCTGAAGCGCTCGTGCGAGCGCTTCGCTAGCGCATCGTGGGAGTGCGCTGCGGCAGACTCCCACGGCCTAGCCTTACGTAAACGAAACTCACCATAAATCAAAAACAATTTTACTTGCAATTGAATGTTAACTTAAGCAATTTTTTAAAGGTTTTGTTACTATTAGCTGTGTAATTAAAAAACTCACAGAAGAGACAAAAATCATGCAGCCGGCGCAACATTCCCTGGTCCAGACCGACCCCGATGGGGACGCCCATCACACATTTGATGCCGGCTCGGCCCGCGCCAGGGGTCGCAACGTTTTGCGCCATACCTACGAGGTGACCTATTCCGGCGTGGTTGGGCCGGAGGCCAGGCTCTACTTGTACCAACAGATTTTTACAGCGGCCAAAGGCCGCATGACGCTGGAAATCGGGCATCACGCCGTCTGGTGGGGCGACCCGAACGACCACAGTTATGGAGGGGCGAAGCAAACCCTAGAGCGCCTTGCCTTTGGCACCGTGGGTGTTTGGCTCAGTCCGAAAGAAAAATACCAAAAATCGGTAATCCGCGCGCACAATTTGCGCCAATACGGAATTGTTAGGGTTGTTTTTCCGCTTGACTGGATGTCGGCTGCACTTGCGTTTTGCGAGAGTCAAGAACCGCGGTGATGATGAGTTGGCTGGCCTGGGCGAACACTTGCGCCCGCAGCAACAAGTCATTTTTGGGAAGCATTTCGATCAGGGCATCGAGGCCGATCCCAGCAATCTTTTGGGGTTGCCGATCGGGCTCATCCTCGCCCGTCAAAAGCCACAGCCTGGATACGCCCAGGTAGGCCGCGGCCTTCTCATTGTTGACCGCGCCCAATTTACGCTCCACTCCCTCAGCGCCATTGAGAACCATGCCAACGGCTTGGGGAGATACCCCCAGTTCCGCAGCCAATTGCTTGCGCGTCAGTCCGGCGCGATGGAGCGCATCTTGCAGTCTTTTTCCGTAATTCATGTTTTGATTTTCGGACAGTTTTCCAGTTTTCTTGCTTTAAGTTTAAAATATATTTTTAAAATGAATTCAAGCCAAACTAAACTAAACCCAAAGCTTGGTCACCCTTGGAAAATGCCGTTTGCAACCCTTAAAGATCAACGCACCCATCCGACGCCCCACGACGCCATCTATGGGTAATCCACACGATGCATTTTCGGGCTCTCATAGAGCGCGGCTTCAAAACATCGCGCTTATGGACCCTGGGCCTATAGTCTTGCACTATGCCAAGATGGGGCATGCTGCAAAACCAGATTCAGCTCTACAAAGCATTGCGCGGCAGGGTTGAACCCACGCCATGATGCGCCGCCTGGCGCCGGCCTTTCCGCTGCTGTTTGTCCTGCTTTGGTCCACGGGATTTATTGGCGCACGCTTAGGTTTGCCGCATAGCGAGCCGCTGACTTTTTTGTTTGTGCGCTATCTGCTAGTGGTAGCCTTGCTACTGGCTCTGGCGGTGCTGAGCAGAGCGCCCTGGCCTGCACAGCCCCGGGATTGGTTTCACATCGGCGTGGCCGGTTTGCTGATTCACGGGGTGTACCTGGGCGGCGTATTCATTGCCATTTCTATGGGTCTGCCGGCGGGTGTGGCCGCTTTGGTGGCGGGCCTGCAACCCCTGCTGGTGGCGGTGGGTGCGGGCTTGTTTTTGCGCGAGTCGGTGGTGCGCAGACAATGGCTTGGGCTGGTATTGGGCCTGGCCGGCGTGGCCCTGGTATTGGCGAGCAAACTGGGCACCGGCTTTGCGCTAGAAGCCTTGCTGCCCTGCGTGATATCGCTGCTGTCTATCACTTGCGGCAATTTGTACCAAAAACGCTTTTGCCCGCAATTTGACTGGCGCACCGGCGCTGTGGCGCAGTTCGTTCCCACTGTGGTGTTCACCGGTATTGCGGCAGCGCTGACAGAGACGCTGCGGATCAACTGGGTGCCCGACATGGTGTTTGCCATGGGCTGGCTGGTGCTGGTGCTCTCGCTGGGCGCGGTCAGCTTGCTCAACTGGTTGATCCGCAACAACAACGCGGTCAACGTGGCCAGCCTGTTTTACCTGGTACCGCCTTGCACCGCTTTATTGGCTTGGTTGCTGTTTGGCGAATCGTTTGCGGGTACGGCGCTGGTCGGCATGGGCTTGGTGGTGTGGGGCGTGTATTGGGCGCGCGGGCATTAAGGCAAGTCCATGGCCCCTTAGTCCATCAATTTGCGGCTGAGGTAAACCATCTCCAAGCTGACGCGCTTGGCTGTTTCTTTCAGGTTAGCCGCAGCGGCGTGACCACCATCGGTGTTCTCGTAGTAGTAAAAAGGCAAGCCCATGGCCTGCATCTTGGCGGCCATCTTGCGTGCGTGGCCGGGGTGCACGCGGTCGTCTTTGGTGGAGGTCACAAAAAACGGCTCGGGGTAGGCCACCCCCGCTTTGAGGTGGTGGTAGGGCGAGAGTTGGGCTAAAAACGCGGCCTCGGCAGGGTCGTCGGGGCTGCCGTATTCGGCTACCCAGGAGGCGCCGGCCAGCAGCTTGTGGTAGCGCAGCATATCGAGCAGCGGTACCTGCAAAACCACGGCATTCCACAAGTCCGGGCGCTGCGTCATCTGCACACCCATGAGCAAGCCGCCGTTGGAGCCGCCTTGGATGCCTAGGCGGCGCGGGCTGGTAATTTTGCGGTCCATCAGGTCCTGGGCCACGGCCACAAAGTCGTCGTAAATTACTTGGCGCTTGGTCTTGAGACCGGCTTGATGCCAGGCCGGTCCGAACTCCCCGCCGCCACGGATGTTGGCCAGCACGTAGACACCGCCGCGCTCCAACCAGAGCTTGCCGGTCAGCGCCGAGTAGCCGGGGTTCATCGGAACCTGAAAGCCGCCATAGGCATACAAGAGCGTGGGGGCCTGACCGTCCAGGACAAGGTCCTTGCGCCGCACTACAAAGTAGGGAATGCGCTTGCCGTCTTTGGAAATAGCCTCGCGCTGCTCGGTGATCAGGCCCTGTGCGTCAAAGCGTGCGGGCGAAGCCTTTAGCGCCTCGGTCTTGCCCGATGCGGCGTCGGCCAGCCACAGTGTGGTGGGCACCAAAAAACTAGTGGCGGAGACAAAAATCTGGTCGTCCGTGTCGCTGGCGCTGACCACGCCTACACTGGCCGGGTTGGGCAGGTCCAAGCGCTGGCCACTCCAGCCTTGGGGGCCGTGGGCGAAGGACATCATCTCACCTACTACATTAGTGCTCAAGCTCAGAACCAGGCGACTGGCCGTGCGGCTCACGCCCTGGATGGACTGGCGCGCGTGGGGTGCAAACACCAGCTGCACCGACAGCTTCGCAGGCGTGGCCAGCGCGGCGGCCAAATCAAAACTCACCAGGGACGATTGGGTAAAGGTGGGGCCGCCAGCCACTGGCGTCCAGGGCTCTTGCAGGCTGAAAATAATTTGTCCATCTAAGTACCCGCGCAAGCTGGACTTAAGCGGCACCGGCAAACGCACCGGGCCTTTATCGGTTAGGACGTAAAACTCATGGGCAAAAAACGCCACGGAGCGCTCCACGTAGGCGGCGACAAAACGGCCCTGGCTATCGCGGATGACGCCGGGCCAGCTGCCCACGTCTTTTTTGTCGCCGCGAAACACTTCTTCGGCCTGCGCCAGCGCCTGGCCCCGGCGCAGGCGCTTGACGATGAAGGGGTAACCCGACTCGGTGACGTCCTCGGGGCTCCAGGGACGGGCAAGCAGCAAGGTGTCCTGGTCCAGCCATGCGGCACTTTGCTTGCCTGCGGGCAAAGCAAAGCCCCCAGATACAAAGCTTTTGGTCTCGGTGTCGAACTCGCGCATCTGCACCGCGTCTTTGCCCCCATCGGACAGCGATACCAGGCACAGGCGCTGCGCCGGGTGCAAGCAATTGGCGCCTTTGTAGACCCAGTTAGCTGACTCGGCTTGGGCCAGCGCGTCAAAATCCAGCACGGTCTCCCAGCGAGGGCTAGCGCTGCGATAAGAAGTTAAATCTGTGCGCCGCCATACGCCGCGCACGGCCTTGGCGTCTTGCCAAAAGTTGTCGATATGCCGACCGCGAAAGCTAGGCATAGGCACCCGGTCGCTGGCCTGCACGATGGTGAGCGCCTGCTGCTGCATGGGCGCAAACCGCGCATCTGCTTGCAATAGGTCCAGGCTGCGCTGGTTTTCTTTGGCCACCCAGTCAAGCGCGCGTGCGCCTTGCACTTCTTCAAGCCATTGGAAAGGATCAGTAGCGGAATCGGGCATGGTGCGGGCAGTCGTGGTGGTGTTGAGGGCGGGGGTTTGGGCATGGGCCATCCACCCTGCGAAGAGTGCAATCGTGCTGACGCACACTACGATTATCTTGATTCGTCCCACAGCCTATCTCCCTTTGCAAAGCGTTAAAAATTCTGCTGCCAGCGCCACATTGTGGATGCAGCACCAGGGGGCCATGGGAAGCGGCGACCAAAATGCATTGCGTTTTCGCCACCCGTTCACATGCCTTTAAATAGGCCCGCATAACTGCGGCTGACTTCCAGCAGCTCTTTGCTGCCACGCACCGAGACCAGTTGGCGGCCGCGCTCGTCGCGTTGTACTCCAGCGATGGCGCGCACATTGACCAGCGTGCTGCGGTGGATTTGCCAAAAACGCTGCATGTCTAATGTATCTATCAACTCTTTGATGGAGATGCGGATCAGCGCCTCTTGGGTGGTGGTTTGGACACGGGTGTATTTTTCATCGCTCACAAAAAACAGCACATCTTCCACCGCGATCATCTGGATGGTGGCACCGACTTTGGCTTGTATCCATTGCAAGGGCGCCGGTGCTGTGACGGACGCCAATTGGGCGGCCAGGGCGCGCAGCAAGTCTTGCATGGCCGGCGTGTGTGCCGGCAAGGGCTGCGCGGGCTCGGCGCTGTGTTGGGACAGCTGGCGCGCATCCATGCGCGCACGGACGCGCTGCAAAGCCAAGGCCAGGCGCTCGGGCTCGGCCGGTTTGAGCAGGTAGTCCACCACGCCGGCCTCAAAGGCTTGCACCGCGTACTGGTCGTAGGCCGTCAAAAACACCATTTCGCAGCCCGGCCATTGGCCGTCGCCGCCAGCCTCGTCCCAGGTGGGCAACTGGGCGATGTGGCGCGCCGCTTCGATGCCGGTCATCACCGGCATACGGATGTCCAAAAACACCAGGTCCGGCTGCAGATCACGCACCTGCTCGAGCGCTTCTTGGCCATTGCGCGCTTGGGCCAGCACCTCGATGCTGGCATCTAGCTCGCGCAACCGGGCGCAAAGCTGCTCGCGCAGCAGGCGCTCATCATCGGCCACGACGACGCGCAAAGGCCTCATAAGGCCTCACCGTCCTTAGCGCCACCCGTCGCCAAGCGCCAGATCAGCCACAGGATAAACAGGGGTATCACCCCCCACAGCACCATGCTGAGTACGCCCAGACCGGCGCAGATCAGGGCGATGACCGCCAACACCGCGAATACCGGCACCAAAAACACCAAGAGCGGCAATACCGCCAAGGTGGCCAGCACCAAGATGCCCAGCAATACCGCGGCGCCAATAGCGAACCAGGCCAAACCTGGCAGGGTAACGGCTTGGCCGTTGACGCTGAGCATCACATCGGGCTGCCATTGCTGGCCCCCCAAAATGGCCGCCGCCAGAGCCAGCAACACCGCCACAAATAAGAGGCGTGCGATCCAACGCAAACTGGTGGTAATCATTGCAAGCGCTCTGGTTTACAGGGGGCGATCATGGCGCGCCCAAGTGGTAAGGAACGGTAATAGTGACACAAGCGCCACCGCTGCTGGGGCTGCTGGTTTGCAGCGAGGCTTTGGCGCCGTACAACAGTTGCAAACGTTCGCGGATGTTGGACAAGCCGATGCCGCCGCCCGCGGCCCCGGATGTGCCCGGCGCATCAGGCGCAAAGCCTACGCCGGTGTCTTGCACCTGCACGATCAACTGGCCGTCTTGCACCTCGGCGCGCACGCTGATGCTGCCGCCCTCGGCCTTGGGCTCCAGGCCGTGGCGGATGGCGTTTTCAACCAGGCTTTGCAGCATCATGGGCGGAAACCGGGCGCTGCGCAGGCCCTGGGGTACTTGCAAGTCAAACTGCAAACGCTCTTCCATGCGCATACGCATGAGCTCCAGGTAGGGCTGCACCACCGCCAGTTCGCGGCCCAAATCGCGCTCGGCCTGGGCATTGGCTTCGCGCAGCGTGGGCATGGCGGCGCGCAAAAAGGCGATCAGGCTTTTTTGCATGGTAGCGGCCCGCTGCGGATCGGTCTCGATCAGGTGCTCGATGCCCGCCAAGGTATTGAACAAAAAGTGCGGCTCCATTTGCGCCTGCATGGCGGCCATGCGCGCCTCCATCACCTGGCGCTTGAGCGACTCGGTTTCGGCCACTTGCGTCGCAGCAGCGGCAAGCGCCTCGGCCTGGATGCGACCGCGGTAGGTGATTTT
Organism: Rhodoferax sp.; assembly: GCA_040400575.1. Taxonomy (GTDB): domain Bacteria; phylum Pseudomonadota; class Gammaproteobacteria; order Burkholderiales; family Burkholderiaceae_C; genus Allorhodoferax. Next base: position 64,560 of record JBBAPX010000013.1, on the reverse strand, counting down.
GAGAATCAAGGAGGCGACGATTAAGAGCATGGCCAGACCGGGCAGGCCGTCGCCACGCTCTACATCGCCTTCGTTGGCGCCAAAGTGCACATCTACCTCGTCGTCTTGCTCTTGGTTTTGGCCTTCTAAGGCGCGGCGCACGGTCTCTAGGGCTTGCTCGACCTCCTGCTCGCTAGCGTTGGGGCCAATTTGAATGTTCACGCCCGGTTTGGCAGCAGAAGCCCCGCCCTGCGCAGCGCTCGCGGGCGCATCGGCGGGCGTGCTGATGCGCACGCCTTTTTCGTCGATCTGCAATTGCGCGGCCTGGCCCTGTGGGTCTTGCGCTCGGATGTGTACGCCAGTCTCGTCAATTTGCACCGACACCTTGCCCTTGCTGGCCGGGGCGGAGGCATCGGTCGCCGGCGCCTGCGGGCTGGGGGTCGGTTTGACTTTTTTTACCACCACCTCATGACGATGCTGATGGCCCGAACTGTTGTCCAAGAACGAGCTGGTGATACCCGCCAAGATCAGCACCAAGATGGAAATCAGAAAAAATCGCCACCAGCTGATGCTGACCAGCCAGCTGGCATAGGCATGAAAGTAGCGCACGGCGCCAGCACGCAGTGCGTGCCAGCGACGGCTCCAGCGGTCATCGCCAGCGGCTGGGGTGGGAGGGGAGGCATTCATCTAGCAATCCTTGGTGTTGGGTAAGGGCGCAGATGGCGCCCGATGGACCGCACTGTAAGCAGGGCCCGAGCGACCTGCCAGTGCTTTGCGACCAAGTGCACAAAGAGAGGGCCAGGCGGCAGAACAGACGCCTATTGGCAGGCGTCAACCCATTGGGCTTGGGTCAACTCGGCCATGAACTGCGGGCTGATGCGCAAAGCGCTATTGACCGATCCGGCCGCGGGTATTACTTCATCAAAGGCTAACAGGCTGCGGTCCAGATAGACCGGCAAGGGCGTGGCCAGGCCGAAGGGGCAGACACCGCCCACGGGATGGCCCGTGAGCGCCTCGACCGCTTCAAGTGCGAGCATCTTGCCTTTGCCGAACGCGGCTTTGAACTTGGCGTTGTCGATGCGCGCATCGCCGCGCGCCACCAACAAAAACACTTTGCCATCGGCCAACTTAAAGGCAAGCGTTTTGGCAATTCGACCGGGCTCCACGCCATGGGCTTGCGCAGCCAGGGCCACAGTGGCGGTATTGAGGTCCAGCTCGACGATCGGCATGTCGATCTGCTGCGCCTGAAAAAAAGCGCGTACGGAAGCAATGCTCATACGGCTTGCGCCAATTCAAGTGCCCACGACATAGGGATTGCTTGCGCGCTCCACGCCAAAGCTGCTTTCCGGTCCGTGGCCGGGAATAAAGACCGTGTCATTGCCCATGGGCCATAAGCGGTGGGTGATGCTGTGCATCAAGTCCGCATGGTTGCCCTGCGGAAAATCAGTACGGCCTACGCTGCCGGCAAACAACACATCGCCCACAAAAGCACGGTTCATTTCCGCCGAATAAAACACCACATGACCGGGCGTATGGCCGGGGCAGTGGCGCACTTGCAGCACATGTGCACCCAGGCTGACGGTGTCGCCATCCTTGAGCCAGCGCGTGGGCTTGAAAGGCCGCGCCGGGGGAAAGCCATAGGTAGCGGCCGCCATAGGCAGGCCATCGATCCAAAACTGATCGCCCGGATGCGGCCCGATGATCGGCAGGCCCAAGCGGTCAGCCAGATCTTGCGTGGCCGCCGCATGGTCCACATGGGCATGGGTTATCCAGATTTGTTCTAGCGTCACGCCCAGCCTTTTGGCCGTTGCAATTAACAGGTCCAGATCACCGCCGGGGTCGATGATGGCGGCCTTGTGCGTCTGGTCGCACCAGACGATGGAGCAGTTTTGCTCAAACGGGGTAACGGGGACAGTTTCGTATTGAAGCATGGCCTGAGTTTATCCATTGCGAATCCGAGGCCGTCGAAAAACGGATGGCTTTAACCTCTGGGTGCAGGGCACAATCGGCGCTCTTGCCTTAAGCCCTATGTCTAGCCAGCCTCTTTCTGTTTCCCCGCAACCGACGGTCGAGTCCTTTGCCCGTATTGCGGGTCTGGAGGCCTTGTGCCGGGGTTGTACTTTGTCGGTGTTTCCTTTATTGCTTTACCGTGCTTGGGGCAGTGCGCAGCTGGTTTCAGAAATCTATTTCTGTGTCGGGTTGGCATCCTTGATAGCAGCGCTTATGGTGCCTGCCCTGGTCCGCGTATTGACGCGGCGGCAGGTGTATTTGGGTTCGGTGAGTTTGTATCTGGTGGCCAGTACATTGGGCCTATTGCAAGGCAAGTGGACGACTTTGGCCCTGTTGTGCGCCGTCATCGCAGCGGCCATTTCCTTTGTTTGCTACAACAGCTATGTGCTGGACCATTTGGAAAAAGCCGATTTCAGCCGCTTAGAGACTATGCGCCTGTTTTACGGCGGTGCCGGCTGGGCCATAGGGCCGTTTGCCGGGGTCTGGTTGTTGTCGGTGTGGAGTGGCGCGCCATTTATTTTGCTGGCCGGGGCGGCTAGTTGGATGGCCTGGTTGATTTGGAAAACACCCTTGGGCGATGGCAAGTTTCTGGCCCGGGGCACAGGGAGCGACGCCGCGCCAGCGCATGACTCACGCCGGGCCAACCCTTTGGCACTCATCGTCCGGTTTTTTTCCCAACCGCGCTTGGTGACTGCCTGGTTGTTGCCCTTGGTCCGTTCTTGTGGTTGGTGGATGTTTTTTGTCTATTTGGGCATTTTTGCGGTGGAAAACGACCTGGGCGAACAAGTCGGTGGCGTGGCCAGTTCGGTGGCGAATATGGGACTGTTTCTAGCGCCCTTGATGCTGGCGTGGATGCAAAGGCGCTCGGTCCGCACCGCTATCCAAGCCGGTTGCCTAGGCGCTAGTGCCTGCTACCTGGCTGCCAGCGCGCTCTCGCATTGGCCCTGGGTGACTGTCGGCTTGCTATTGGCCGGCACCGTGTTTTTGGTCTTGCTGGACACCTGTGCAGGCCTGCCCTTTCTCATGTCGGTCAAGCCATCTGAGCGCACGGAGATGTCAGCGGTCTATTCCAGTTTTCGCGATGTGTCAGGCATCGTGTCTCCAGCGATTGCCTGGGTCGTGTTGCAATTTGCGCCCGTGGTCGGCGTATTTGCGGTGGTCGCCCTGATATTGCTAGGTGCATGGTTACTGGCCGGCCAGTTGCATCCGGAGCTTGGGGTCCCAGGCGCAGAGCGGGTACGCAATCTCCGCTAGCGCTCCTTGTAGGACCCACTAAATAAATGTCTAAAAAATAACTATTATTTTTTGTTGTATAAACCTGCTTTGGCGGGCTTAGCTGCGTGAATATTCCTTCACTTGCGGGTACATAAGGCCCTTTTTGATAGGCATTGACCCCATGAACAAGGTACCCCGGCAAGCCCCCAAAAGGCATGCCCCTGAAGTTGCGCACGAGTCGCATCTTTTACAAGCTCTCAAAGGCGCTAAGTTGCCAGCAACGCAATCCGCCTTAAGCCGTATCTCCAACCACAAGGCTGATTTCAAGCAAACGCCAGCGCTCAGCCAGCCGCAAACCAGTTCAGCCGATGCTTCAGGCATCACCGCGTTTAGCGAAACTGCGGAAAGCTTATTGCGCGCGGTAGCCCAATCCTTACAGGCTTGGCGTAGTCACTTGCCACCGCATTTGCAGCCCAGTTTGCTGGCTTTGGTGCATGGGGGTTTGTCGATTGATGTGCAATCTATCGCTTTTTGCGCCCCAGACTCCATCCGCCTTTACGGAAGCTGCCAAGGCCGCGCCTACAAATTGTTTGCGCCGGCATCGGAAATACAGTTTCTTTGTGTACCCACTACCAATGCGCCTGCAAGCAAGCCGGCTCGCATCGTCTTTGACTTCGGCAGCGAGGTGTTGTCCGCGTAAATCTGGCCAAATTTAGAAAAGGATGCGCCCGCGCAGCATGTCCCACCACATGCGCCAATCGCCCATGAAGCTAAACAGCGGGTACTTAAATGTCGCCGGGCGGTTGTGCTCAAAGAAAAAGTGGCCCACCCACGCAAAGGCGTAACCTTGAAACAAAGACAAGGGAATCAGCCAGGCATTGAGGCTGGCCACGGCGGTCAACAGCAATACCAAGCCAATGCTGGAACCCACAAAATGCAGGCGCCGCGAGGTTCGGTTTGTGTGCTCGCCCAAATAAAAGGGGTAAAACTCGCTAAAGGTTTGAATCCGTGCTTCTTCAGGCATAGCCATCTCCGTCGGGTGGGCTTGCATCATAAAGGCAGCGTGTTTTCGCAGGACAATGCCAGCTTTGCCGCTGCACCATCACCATGCCAACTTCTCCAGACCAATCCCGTACCGACAACACCCGCATCCAGTCCATTCGGCCACTGATTGCGCCAGCCCTGCTACAAGAGCAGTTGCCTGCCTCTGAAGCCGTGCTAGCACGCGTAGAACAAAGCCGTAATGCCATTTGCGATGTGCTGCATGGGCGCGATGACCGGCTTTTGGTGGTGGTGGGGCCCTGCTCTATCCATGACCATGACCAGGCTATGGAATATGCGCATTGGCTGCAGACACAGTCCAAAAGCTTGGCGGATGATTTATTGATCGTGATGCGCTGTTATTTTGAAAAACCTCGCACCACGGTGGGCTGGAAGGGCTACATCAACGATCCGCACATGGACGGCAGCTTTTCGATCAACGAGGGTTTGACCCTTGCACGGGCTTTGCTGCTGGATATTGTCAAGCTCGGCCTGGCCGTGGGGACCGAGTTTTTAGATTTGCTCAGTCCGCAATACATCAGTGATCTGGTGAGTTGGGGCGCCATTGGAGCGCGCACCACAGAAAGCCAAAGTCACCGCCAATTGGCCAGCGGCATGAGCTGTCCGGTCGGTTTTAAGAACGGTACCGATGGCGGGGTTAAGGTGGCCGTCGATGCCATGCTCGCAGCCCAATCGGCGCACGCTTTTATAGGTATGACCAAATGGGGCCAGGCAGCCGTATTTGAAACCCAGGGTAACGCGGACTGCCATATTATTTTGCGCGGCGGCAAACAGCCCAATTACAGCGCTGCGGATGTGCAAGCGGCTTGCGGCTTACTCGAAGCGTCGGGTTTGCGTGCGCAATTGATGATCGACGTCTCACACGCCAATAGCAGCAAACAATATGCGCGTCAGATCGAGGTCGCGCAAGCGGTCGCCGACCAGATTGCGCAGGGGGACATGCGCATTACGGGGCTGATGATAGAGAGCCACCTTCGGGAAGGCCGTCAGGACAAGGTGGCGGGGAAGGCCTTAGAGCACGGGGTTTCGGTGACCGATGCCTGCATCAGCACAGCGCAAACGGCGCCGGTGTTGCAAAGCCTCGCGATGGCGGTGCGCCAACGTCGCGCCATGGCGCGCGTAGGCGCTTGACTATCAGCCGGCAGTGCGGCGCGGAACCATGGGGCCACGGCCTTCAATGTGGCGGAAATTGATGCGGCCTTTGCTCAAATCATAGGGCGACAGTTCCAGCGATACCCGGTCGCCGGCCAGGATACGGATATGGTTTTTACGCATTTTTCCAGCCGAATAGGCGATCAGTTGATGACCGTTGTCCAAGGTCACACGAAAACGGGTATCTGGTAATACCTCGTTAACAATGCCCATCATTTCAATTAACTCTTCTTTTGCCATAGGTTTCCTTTTGCTCGCAATGCGGATTGTGGCATGTTCGTGGGGGTTTAGGGGCTGCCGATGGCGCTGTGGGCCCAGCCGATGCCCTGCTCTAGTGCATATTGTGCCGCTGCGTCATGGCTATGAAAAACGGGGGTAAAGCGCATTACGCGGTCGGTGCTGGCCTGTCCCTGGCCGCTGGCGATCGACACCTGGGCGCAAAAATGGCCCGAACCAAGTCGGGCCGGCAAGGCTGCAATACGGTATTTGCCGATGGTGGTCGCGACTTGTTGGGCCGCTAAAAGTTGTCTGTACATCATGAAAATAGAAATTCACCACGCTCGGCAGGGCGCAAGTGACAAAGGAAAGAAAAGTCGCAAAGTAGGCGTAAAAGCCTGTTGTGGCATCGACTAGCAGGTGCTTGGCACCGTCCTCTGCCGGGATGGTGCTGGGCGTGTGGAACGCCTTGACTGCGTCCCTAATGTAACACGGGGCGCGAAAGCCTAAGATATGAAGTCTGTAAGGTGCGCATGTACTCCGGCCCACCATGCTATTTTCACTGGCCATGCCCGGGTCTCGGGAGATACAGGTAATTGATGAAACTCGACCGTTTTGACCACCAAATTCTTCAGCTACTGCAAGAAGATGGCCGCATCAACAACCAAGATTTGGCTGACCGCATTGGCTTGTCGCCCTCCCCCTGTTTACGGCGGGTACGTGCATTGGAAGAGGCCGGCTTGATTCTGGGCTACCGTGCGCATGTGGACGCGCGCAAACTGGGTTTGACTTTGATGGCGCTCATCCATATTTCTATGGATGTTCACACACCTGAACGCTTCGCACATTTCGAAGCTGAAATTGCGGTGGTACCCGAGGTCTTGGAGTGCCTGCTCATTACCGGTCAGGAAGCTGATTACCAGCTAAAAGTGATTGTGCGGGACATGGACCATTACCAGTCACTGCTGCTGCAACGCATTACCCGCATCGCCGGCGTCACCGGGGTGCATTCAAGCTTTGTGCTGCGCAGAGTGCTGGACAGAACTGCGGTGGACGTGGCCACCGGTTCGGCCTAAAAATCTAGCGCGCGTCTGGCAACTCAATCTTCACTTCGAGTACTTCCAGATTGTCTTGACGCTCTAGTTGTACCTTGATGTCGTTCGGATTGATTTTGATGTATTTGCTAATCACCGCAATCAAATCGCGCTGTAAATCGGCCATGTAATCGGGTTCTGAAGCATTACGGCCACTGCGCTCGTGTGCAAGTATGAGTTGCAAGCGTTCTTTGGCAACACTGGCTGTTTTTTTCTTCTCACCCAACAAAAAAGAGAGAAAGGACATGCTCTTAGTTCCCACCGAATAAACGCTTGAAGAAGCCTGGTTTCACCGCCTCGGTAAAGCGCATGGGTTTGTCATTGCCCAGAAAGCGATCGATCACGTCCTTGTAGGCCTCAGCAACTTCACTGCCGGCCATATGTACCGCTGGCACGCCTTGGTTGGAAGCTTGCAATACGGTTTCACTCTCGGGAATCACCCCAATGAGCTTGATGCGCAAAATATCCTGGATATCTTCGAGGGACAGCATTTGGCCCTGGTCCACACGGGCCGGGTTGTAACGGGTAATGAGCAAGTGCTCTTTGATAGGTTCCAAGCCTTCGATAGCGCGCTTGGTTTTGCTGGCCAGCATGCCCAGTATGCGGTCTGAATCGCGCACCGAGGAGACTTCCGGGTTGGTCACCACCAGCGCTTCATCGGCGTAATGCATGGCCATCAAGGCACCGGTTTCGATGCCGGCTGGGGAGTCACACACAATGAATTCAAAATCCATAGCTGCAAGGTCATTGAGTACTTTTTCAACGCCTTCTTGCGTCAAGGCGTCCTTGTCCCGGGTTTGAGAAGCCGCAAGCACATACAGGTTTTCACACTGTTTGTCTTTGATCAGCGCTTGGTGCAAATTGGCTTCACCGGTGATCACGTTGATCAGGTCATACACCACGCGGCGTTCGCAACCCATGATCAGGTCTAGGTTGCGCAAGCCCACATCAAAGTCGATCACCGCTGTTTTGTGTCCGCGCAAGGCCAAGCCGGTTGCAAAACTCGCGCTGGTCGTTGTTTTGCCAACACCCCCTTTGCCGGAAGTGACCACAATAATTTTTGCCATGAAGAGCTATCTTTCCAAAGAGAGGATCAGTACGGAGAATTTTACGTTTTCAACGCTTCAATAATAATTTTTTCTTTTCCATCGTCGCTCAGGCGTACTTGCGCTGGTTTACCCAGCACATCCGGGCCCAATTCCTGCTCGGTAGTGCGGTAGACGCCGGCGATAGAAACGAGTTCTGGTTCTAGGGCCAAGGCGAATATCCTGGCCGCAGTGTTACCTCTTGCGCCGGCCATGGCTTTACCACGCAAAGGTGCGTATACATGGATATTGCCATCGGCAATGACCTCGGCACCCCGGTTTACCATGGCCATCACAATCAAATCAGCACCCCGGGCGTAAACTTTTTGTCCTGAGCGCAGGGGCTTATTCACCACCATCGTCGGATTAGCACCGTCTCTAGCAGCTGGTGCGACGGCTACAGGACTTGCTGCCTGGGGCGATACCTTGCCAGGTGCAGCTACAGGGCTTACTGCGGGTGGCGCTGCCACCGGATTTGCTTTGGCGGCGACTGGACGGCGTATTTCCGGTGGTGCCTCAGCAACGCCTGATTTTTTTGCAACCGCCAGGCTACTTTCATCCAGTCCTCGCACCGCGCTGGCTACCAAACGGCATTGCACCAGCGTATTGAGCAACAAATTCCATTGCGGATGGGGAAGGCTTAAACCCGCTTGACTGAAATCCAAAACAAGACCATCGGTATCAAAAAAGTCTGGGCTTTCACCGTTAGGTCCAAATTTCTTTAAGAGCTCAGCTGCAAGCCTGGCCAAGTCAGAGGTTTTGACCATTAATGCAACCAAGGTCAGCTGGGCACTTTTGAGCTCAAACGCAGGTGCATCACTGGCAGAAAAAGCGAGATCGGGTTGAACCGGCATGGTGAACTGCACAGAAGTAGAAACGAAAAAATAATTTTACCTGATGAAAAATTTGGCGCTTTGAACGTTGCATCTAAGAGCTAAGCCATTGGCTCAGTTGTTCACTGAATCTTTGGTCTCTAAGATTTCTTTTTATATGTATATCAAATTAGTAGTAGTAGATAGAGGCAACGCTATTTTTCGAGAAAACTGTTTTTATCTTTATAGATCAATGGTTTGAAGTACTGCATAGCATGTGTATCAAGTGGTTGAATAACAGTGCTTCACAATGAATAACATGCGCTCTATGGCTGAGCCTGTGGATAAGTTGCTACTTGTTCTAATCTTATGCACAGCCTTCTGCTGTTGGTGAAGCAAGCGTATGCTTGCACGGTAGCTATTTTTAAAAGGTACTCTATGTGGTTTTTGGCATTGGGTTTGTTCTTATTTCTCGGCACACATGCCTTACGCATCCGTGGTGATTCCATGCGCGATCGTTTATTGGCGCGTTTAGGGCCTCGCTATTTCAAGACCTTGTATGCACTAACGTCTGCGCTCGGTTTCTTCCTGTTGGTGTACGGTTTTGGCATTGCACGTGAGACCCCTGTGCTGCTTTGGACACCGCCACCTGCAATGAAGCATGTAGCCTATCTGTTGACGCTAGTGGCGATGGTCTTGATGGCAGCGGCTTACGTTCCGCGCAATGCTATCAAAGCCAAGCTGCATCATCCTATGGTTTTATCAGTCAAGACCTGGGCGTTAGCGCACTTGCTAGCTAACGGTACCCTGGCCCATCTTCTATTATTTGGCAGCATGTTGCTTTGGAGTGTTTTACTTTTTAAAGCATCTAGAGCGCGAGATAAGTTTTACCAAGTGGTCTATATGCCAGGTAACAAAGCCTCGACAATTTTGACTTTAGAGATTGGCATAGCTATGTGGCTGGTGTTTGTGGCCTGGGCCCATGGCTGGTTGGTAGGCGTGCAAGTGATGCAATAGGCAGGCCAAAGGCCATAATCGGGCTTTAGCGGAGGTTTCCCTATGCCTAGATCTATATTGGATGAGTCCCGTATCCATACTTCGATCCGAGATATCGTCGCCAATCACCATCGCCATATGGTCGACCAGGTGGAAGCAGCGATTGCCAAACATACGGTACTGGTGGTGGGTATGGTGTTTAATCCCATGCCAAAAAAAGCGCGGGCTGCTTTAGACGCTGCGGGTATTGCCCATGGCTACCTAGAATTTGGCAGTTATTTCAATAACTGGCGCGAGCGCAATGCGCTCAAAATGTGGACTGGCTGGCCGACTTTTCCTATGGTGTTTGTCAAAGGCGTTTTAGTGGGCGGTGCCAACGATATGCAAGCTTTGATTGCTAGCGGTGAATTGAAAAAATTGCTTGCGTAAAAAACCCCAGTATCACCGGGGTTTGCGAAAATGGGCTTTATCCAGTCACGTCTTAATCGTGGTTCGGCCCATGCTGCCATCCGCGCATGGCTTTGGTATCAAAAGTTTTTTTCTGTTCAGGTGTTAACACCGCATAAAAACTTTTCACCGCAGCTGCATGTTTGTCCATCTCTGCCATGCGCGCCTCATGGTGCTGCGACATTAGCTGCTTCATTTTGTCCAGGCGCTCGGGCATGCTGAGTTTTTCCATTTCAGCGCGATCGGGTCTTTGTGGGCGCGCTGGTGGTGCCATAGCCCCGGCCAGTGCGGTCCAGGCGGGTTCTTGGTCCGGCGAGAGTTTGAGCGCGGTTTTGAGCTTTTGCATATGGTGCTTCATGCGAAAGCCCATAGATTCACCGTGCTTGTCTTGCATGGCATGCATGCCTGTTTTGGCGGGCTCGTCTTTAGGCGGGCTATTTTGGGCGCTGGCGTAACCGGTAAGCAAAGTCAGTGCGGCTGTGGTCAGCCATAAAGTAGTGCGGGTTTTCATGACAAGATTCCTTAAGTGGCTCCGATCGGGCGAGACGCTTTTTCGGATGGCCCTATAGTGCGCCACTTGTATGTGGCCGGTGTTGCGCCAAGGCAAGGCTTTGTAAAGTTGGCCCGCTGTGCGCGGGTCCCCGGTATTTTTAGACGATTGCGAACAGGACTTGACCCGCCTCAAGGCGCAACGGCATAGCCTTCCTCGACAATCGCCTGGCGCAAGGCCTCGCGTTCCTTGGAGGACTCAATTTGCACCAGGTTTTGATCCCGTTGGATCAGCACTTGGGCTTTGGGGTCCTGCTTTTGAATGGCTTTGGTTACGGCTTTTTCGCAATGGCCGCAGGTCATTCCGGTCACGGTAAATTCATAGTTCATGGCACTTCTTTCTAGACGTGGTGATCGCTTTAGGCCATTGTGCCTTGGCGAGGGCGCTTTTTTTTGACGCAAAACAAGGGCTTCTCTTATGCCTGACATGGCAAACACGACATCACCGCATTCATTGGATATTGGCATCGGCGGCATGACCTGCGCCTCCTGTGTTGGGCGGGTGGAAAAAGCGCTGTTGCGCGTACCTGGCGTGCAAAGCGCCAGCGTGAATTTGGCCACCGAGTCCGCCCGTGTGGCCTTTGTAGGCCAGCCAGATAGCGATGCCCCGGTCGAGGCCTTGGTGCGCAGAGCGGTGCGTGACGCAGGCTATGAGCCCAAGGACGCCGATGCGGCGCTGGACGCACCCGCACCCTCGGCCTGGGAGGGCTTTGCCCCGGTGGCCTGGGGTTTTGTCTTGTCCACTCCCCTGGTTTTACCCATGCTGGGCGAATTGCTGGGGTGGCATTGGATGCTGCCTGCTGCCTGGCAGTTTGCGCTGGCCACCCCGGTGCAGTTTTTTCTCGGTGCGCGTTTTTACCGGGCTGCCTGGCATGCGGTGCGTGCGGCCAGCGGAAATATGGACTTGTTGGTTGCGCTGGGCACCACGGCGGGTTGGGCTTTGTCGGTCTGGTTGTGGCTGCGCGCGCCAGAGGGCGCTATGGTGCATTTGTATTTCGAGGGCTCGGCCCTGGTGATTACGCTGGTGCTGTTGGGCAAATGGTTGGAAGTGCGTGCCAAGCGGCAAACCACGTCGGCCATACGCGCACTGCATGCCTTGCGGCCCGCACGTGCGCATTGGCTGGGCCCGGATGGCGAGGTTGATGTGTCGGTGTCCGAGCTCTTGGTGGGCGACCTAGTGGCGGTTAAAGCGGGCGAGCGTTTTGCCGCCGATGGCCTGGTGAGCGAGGGCCAGACCCAGGCCGACGAATCCATGCTGACGGGCGAATCGATGCCCGTGACCAAGGAAGTGGGTGCGCGGGTCCATGGTGGCAGCATCAACGGCGATGGTCGCGTGCTGGTGCGGCTGACGGCATTGGGTACGCAAACTGTGCTGTCGCACATCATCCGCTTGGTAGAAGATGCGCAAGCCGCGAAAGCGCCCTTACAGCGCTTGGTGGACCAGGTCAGCGCCGTATTTGTGCCAGTGGTTTTGCTAGTAGCACTGGCAACCTTGATGGGCTGGATGTGGGCGGGCCAGCCGCTGGAAGTAGCCCTCATTCGGGCGGTGGCGGTTTTGGTGATTGCCTGCCCTTGCGCGCTGGGCCTGGCCACGCCTGTGGCCATCATGGCGGGCACAGGTGTGGCGGCAAAGTTCGGCATCTTGATCAAAGACGCGCAGGCGTTAGAACTGGCGCATCGGGTCGATGTGGTGGCCTTTGACAAAACCGGCACTTTGACCGAAGGCCGGCCACGGCTGACGCGTTTTATGGTGATCGATGCACCGACAACGGCTATCACAGCAACTTCCCTGCCCTTGCCGGGTTTGCTTGAACACGCGTTGTTACGCGTGTGCGCTAGCCTGCAAAGCGGCAGCGAGCACCCGCTGGCCCGCGCTGTGGTGGCGTATGCGAAAACGCAGGGCGTCAGCTGGGTAGCGCCGCAGGATGTGCAAGCCGAGCCCGGGCGGGGCATTTTTGGCAAGGTTGCTGGCCAAAGTTATGCCTTGGGAAGCTGGCCTTGGATGTTGGAGTTGCAAGGTGGTGGCGATGCCTTGGGCAGTTCGGTCTTCAGCGTACAAGCGCATGCTTTGCAGGCCCAAGGTTGCAGTGTTTCGGCTCTGGCCTGTTTGCAAGACGGTCACTGGCAGGTGCAAGCCTGCATGGGCTTTAACGACGAGCCCAAAGCCGGGGCAGCGCAGGCGATCGCCGGTCTGCGTGCCAAAGGCTTGCAGGTGGTGATGATTTCCGGGGACAACTGGGGCGCGGCCCGGGCCATGGCGGCGCGCTTGGGGCTCGATGCCCGTGAGGGCAGCGCAGAGGTGCTGGCCGCGGTCTTGCCGGGCGATAAAGCGCAGCGTGTGCGGGACTTGAAAATCGAAGGCCATGGCGGCAAGCCGCATACCGTGGCCATGGTGGGTGATGGCGTGAATGATGCGCCTGCCCTGGCTGCGGCGGACGTGGGCATGGCCATGTCCAACCCGGACGGTGGCGGTACCGATGTGGCCATGCAGGCCGCCGGCATCACCTTGATGCGCGGCGATCTACGATTGGTGCTCGCTGCCCTGGATATTTCCCGCTTGACGGTGGCCAAGATACGGCAAAACCTGTTTTGGGCTTTTTTCTATAACGTAGCGGGTATTCCGCTGGCCGCATTGGGCTATTTGCATCCGGTGCTAGCCGGTGGCGCGATGGCGCTCAGCTCGGTCAGCGTGATGGCGAACGCCTTGTTACTCAAGCGTTGGAAAGGGCCTTGAATATGGTGGCCAAGACGCTTGTTTAAGCCTTCAACACGGGGTAGTCGGTATAGCCTTTGTCGCCGCCCCCGTAAAACGTCATCCGGTCCGGGGTGTTGAGTGCTGTGCCCTGGCGCATGCGTTCGGTGAGGTCGGGATTGGCGATAAACAAGCGCCCGAAAGACACCAAATCGGCACCTTCGCTTAATGCTTTTTCCGCCAGGGCTTGGTCGTAGCCGTTGTTGACCATCCAGGCGCCTTGGCCGCCCGCGTCGCGGTAGGCCTGGCGCAAAGCAGCGTAGTCAAAAGGGCCGTCGCCCTGGTGGTAATCACGCTCGGCAATCGTTGAGCCTTCAATCACATGCACATAGGCCAGCCCCAGTGGCCCGAGCGCTTGCACCACATGGGTAAACAAGGCCTTGGGCTGGGGGTCGAAGGCATCGTTGGCCGGTGTGACCGGTGCAAGGCGGATGGCACAACGTGCGCCACCAATTTCTGCGCACAAAGCCTGCATCACCTCGATCAACAAGCGCGCCCTATGGGACACTGGCCCGCCGTAGGCATCGTCGCGGTGGTTGCTGCCCGAGCGCAAAAACTGGTCGATCAAATAGCCATTGGCGGCGTGCAGCTCGACACCGTCAAAACCGGCCTCAATGGCATTGCGCGCTGCGCGCCGGTAGTCCTCCACGATGCCAGGTATTTCTTCGATGGCCAAAGCGCGCGGCGCAGAAGTAGCAACAAATTTGGGCACGCCCTCTTTAATGAGAACCGTCTTGGTATTGGCGGTTATCGCCGAAGGCGCAACCGGCGCTTGGCCCTCAGCTTGCAAGTCCACATGGGAAACCCGCCCCACATGCCATAGTTGCATCAAGATGCGTCCGCCTGCGGCATGCACGGCCGCGGTGATGGGTTTCCAGGCCGCGACCTGCTCCTGGCTCCAGATACCAGGCACATCCGCATACCCTTGGGCTTGGTGGCTGATGGCAGTGGCTTCGCTGATGATGAGCGCGGCGCCGCGGCGTGGGTCAGCGCGCTGGGCATAGTAGCGCGCCATGCCCGCATGTGCCAGGGCGCCTGGCGCACGGTTGCGTGTCAAAGGCGCCATTACCAGGCGGTGTTGTAAATCCATTGCGCCTACGCGCAGGGGTTCAAATAAATGGGCCATGGTGCTTGCTTTCTTTTTTGAGGTTTGGTCCGCTCGCGGGTCCATCGCCTGCGCAGAAAGGGCAGCAGGCAGGCCCCACAATCGGGTGTGTGATGAATTTATGGAGTGTATGTGCAAGCTTCCCCGGGGCGCTTAGTCGCCCTCGCCTTAGCCTTGTCGGTGGGGGCCGCGCTGTCTCTGGGTATTGCCCGTTTTTCCTATGGCTTGTTGCTGCCGGCCATGCGCGAGGACCTGGGCTGGAGCTACACCCTGGCCGGCGCCATGAACACCGCCAATGCCGCCGGGTATTTGCTGGGCGCCTTGGTCACGCCTTGGGCCCTGCGCCGTTGGGACGCGGTATTGCTTTTGTCACGCGGCGCCTTGGCAGTAACGCTGTTTATGGCTTTAAGTGGTTTCTTTACTGATGCATCGGTTTTGTTGCTACAGCGTTTGCTGGCCGGTGTGGCCAGTGCCTTGGTTTTTGTGACCGGCGGTTTACTTGCAGCGCGTCTGGGCGCGCAAGATCCGCAGCGCGCCGGTTGGTTACTGGGCTTGTATTACGGCGGCACTGGTTTGGGCATTAGTGTGTCGGCGGTCTTGGTGCCCTGGGCTTTGGAGCTCTCTGTGGCGCAGGCCCATGGCTGGCGCTACGCCTGGTGGTTGATGGCGGTATTTTGTTCGCTGGGCAGTTTGGTATTGCGTTGGCCAGCTGGCCAGTTGGCCGATGGTGGGCCATCCGGATCGCAGGCGGCGCGCCATGGTGTCGCTTTGCTTCCTCTGGGCTTTGGCCTGGCCGCTTACGGCATCTTTGGCGTGGGCTATATTGGGTACATGACTTTTGTGGTGGCGCTGTTGCGCTCCCAGGGCAATAGTGCCGAGTCGATTTCGCTGTTTTATGCGGTGCTGGGTTTTGCGGTGATGGCGTCCTCGAGGGTGTGGGCACGTTTGTTGGACCGCGAGAAGGGCGGGCGGGCTATGTCCGTGCTGAGCGGCTTGTTGGGTATGGCGACGTTCCTGCCCGCTGTGTCAGATAACTTCACCGTCTTGATGTTTTCTGGCATTGTGTTTGGCGGCGTGTTTCTGTCGATCGTGGCCTCCAGCACCGCGCTAGTGCGGCACAACCTGCCGCAACACCAGTGGGCAAGTGGTATCAGCGCGTTTACCGTGGTGTTTGCAGCCGGTCAGATCGCCGGCCCCATCATGGTGGGATGGATTGCCGACGGCGAAGGCGGCCTGGAGCGCGGCCTGCTGATATCGGCACTGGCCTTGTGCTTGGGGGCGGTGTTGGCTTGGCAGCAGCAGCCTTTGGTGCACAACAAAGGGGGTTCTGCTTAAGTGCTTTGCCTCTGCCCTCAGGCAAGTCATTGGCGCGCACCCATGGCACTTCAGAAAGCGCCAAAGTCAAAACACAAGGCATTCATTACAACTGCATCGTTCACCTACCTCGGCATGCAAACCCGCACCGCAGTCGCTCGCAGCAAAACCCCTATCCCAATTAAAAAACCAAATTGGCTGTTTAAGCTCCCTCTCACCCCGGCGGGGGTGAAGGGGCGGGGGGGAAGTGGGGGGCAAACAAGCAGTGGGTAAACAAGCGGGGAAAAACCATCAGCTCCGAAAGCCACTATCCATCCGGTCTAGTTTGCGCAGCATAGCCGGCCAGGCGAATGCCCCGCCGATGCCGTTGCTTTGGGTGCGCATGGCATGCCCGACGCCGTCGATGATGCGTGGATCCACCTGCGTGAGTTCGCCGCCGGCTTGCGCACTGATCTGGATTTGGCAGGTGGATTCAAAGTTGTACATCAGCAAAAAAGCTTCTGGTATGGAGGTGCCCACGGTAAGCAGGCCGTGGTTGCGCAGCATCAGGTGGTTGGCGCTACCCAAGTCAGCTTGGAGGCGCGGTTTCTCGTCGTCGCGCAGGGCCACGCCTTCGTAGCTGTGGTAGCCCAGCGAGGCCAGCACAAAAGTCGATTGCTGGCTAATCGGCAATACGCCGCAGGCCTGGGCGCTGACTGCCACGCCAGCGCGGGTGTGTGTATGCAGCACGCAGCCCGCATCTTCTCGCACCGCATGCACCGCGCTGTGGATCACAAAGCCTGCCGGGTTGACGGGAAAGGGCGAGTCCATCAATTTGTTGCATTGCTGGTCCACTTTGATCAGGCTGCTGGCGGTTATTTCTTCAAACAGCAAGCCGTAGGGGTTGATTAAAAAATGGTGCTCTTCGCCGGGCAGGCGCGCACTGATGTGGGTGAAGATGAGGTCGCTCCAGCCGTAGGCGGCGACTAAGCGGTAGCAGGCTGCCAGGTCAACGCGCAGTTGCCATTCTTGCTCGCTGACCTGGTCTTTGACCGAGGGGATGTGCATGCGAAAACTCCTGTGGGTGTGCGCTTCACTCTAACTTATAGGCTAGGTAGGTGCACGTTAGGAAATGATGCGCACATCACCTGTGCGACAGCCCCGCCTAAAATGCACTCCCCTCTTGATTTGAACTGTGCGCCATGCTGTATCCCCAACACTTTGATGTGATCGTTGTCGGCGGCGGCCACGCCGGCACCGAGGCGGCGCTGGCTGCGGCGCGCATGGGCTGCAGCACGCTTTTGCTCACGCACAACATCGAGACCTTGGGGCAGATGAGCTGCAATCCTTCGATCGGTGGCATTGGCAAGGGGCATCTAGTTAAAGAGGTCGATGCTTTAGGCGGCGCCATGGCCCTGGCTACTGACGAGAGCGGTATTCAGTTTCGTATTCTCAACTCCAGCAAGGGCCCGGCTGTGCGCGCGACCCGCGCCCAAGCCGACCGGGTTTTGTACAAAGCGGCGATACGCCGCATGCTGGAGAACCAGCCCAATTTGTCTTTGTTTCAGCAAGCGGTGGATGACTTGTTGGTGGAGGGTGACCGCGTGGTGGGGGCGGTTACCCAAATAGGAATTATTTTTAAAGCGACAACGGTTGTATTGACTGCGGGTACGTTTTTGGATGGCAAGATACATGTCGGCTTGAATAACTATGGCGCGGGCCGCGCCGGTGATCCAGCGGCGGCTCGCTTGAGTGGACGCCTTAAAGAATTGAAACTGCCGCAAGGCCGCCTCAAAACCGGCACGCCGCCACGCCTAGATGGACGCACCATTGACTTTTCCCGTTGCCTAGAGCAACCGGGCGACGGCATGGTAGGCGGCATGGGCGCGCAGCTGCCGGTCTTTAGCTTTATGGGCAGGGCAGAGCAGCACCCGCAGCAAGTGCCTTGCTGGATTACTCACACGAATGCGCGCACCCATGAAATCATCCGCAGCGGTTTTGACCGCAGCCCGATGTTTACCGGCACGATCGAGGGTGTGGGCCCGCGCTATTGCCCTAGCGTGGAGGACAAGGTCAACCGCTTTGCAGACAAAGAAAGCCACCAGATTTTTCTGGAGCCCGAGGGCCTCAGCACCCACGAGTATTACCCCAACGGCATCTCCACCAGCTTGCCTTTTGACATTCAATACGACCTGGTGCGCAGTATGGCGGGGCTGGAGAAGGCGCATATTTTGCGGCCTGGCTATGCCATTGAGTACGACTACTTTGACCCGCGCGAGCTCAAAACCAGCTTCGAGACGCGCGCGATCCGGGGCTTGTTTTTTGCTGGACAGATCAACGGGACCACGGGCTACGAGGAGGCTGCGGCGCAGGGCTTGTTCGCCGGTGTCAATGCGGCTTTGCAAGCGGGGGCGCGCAGCGCTTACACCGGCGAGAGTTGGTTGCCCGCGCGCGACCAAGCTTATATCGGCGTGCTGGTAGATGACCTGATTACCAAGGGCGTGACCGAGCCGTATCGTATGTTTACCAGCCGCGCCGAGTTCCGCTTGCAGTTGCGTGAAGACAATGCCGACGCCCGCTTGACCACGGTTGGGCGCCAGCTGGGTCTGGTGGATGATGCGCGCTGGGAGGCTTTTAGTCGCAAGCAAGAGGCTGTTTCACGTGAAACCGAACGCCTGCGCAGCCTCTGGGTCAGCCCGAAAAATTTGGCGGCGCCCGAGGCGGAGCGCGTCTTGGGCAAGGCCTTGGAGCATGAATACAGCCTGTCAGATCTTTTGCGCCGCCCTGAAGTGGGCTACGCTGACTTGATGTCTATGGCCGATTGTCGCTTTGCCAACCCGGATTTACCGGTCGCAGCTGGGCAGGGCGATGGACCGGTGGCGGCCCAGGCGCAGCAGGTGTTTGTGCAAAGCGTCATCGAGCAGGTGGAGATAGCCATTAAGTACGCTGGATATATCGACCGGCAAAAAGAAGATGTGGGTCGTGCCGCGCATTATGAAAATCTGCGCCTGCCGGAGACTTTGGACTATATGCAGGTCTCGGCGCTGAGCATCGAGGCGCGTCAGAGCCTGAACAAGCAGCGCCCCGAGACCCTGGGCCAGGCGTCACGCATGCCCGGCATCACCCCGGCGACAATCTCACTTTTGCTTATTCACTTGAAAAAAGGCAATTTTCGCGCGTTTGCAGGCAAGCCGCTGCAGGCCGCGACCGAGGCGATGCAGTGAGCATTAGTCTGGCGGAGGGCTTGGACACGGGGCTGGCTGCGCTGGCTTTAGACCTTAGCACGGCGCAGCGCCAGGCCTTGCTGGACTACCTGGCGCTGCTGCAGAAATGGAACCAGGTCTATAACCTGACGGCGGTGCGCGACCCGCAAGCCATGCTCAGCCACCATCTGTTGGACTGTCTCGCTGTGGTGACGCCGCTGCGTGCGCAACTCATGAGCCTTACCCAAACCGCGCCCGGACGTTTGCTCGATGTCGGCTCCGGGGCTGGTTTGCCCGGCTTGGTGCTGGCGATTTGCCTGCCGGGTTTGCTGGTGGACTGCGTGGACACCGTGGCGAAGAAAGCCAGTTTTATCCAACAAGCTGCGCTGAGTTTGGGCCTAGCCAATGTGCGCGGACTGCATGCGCGGGTGGAAAGTTTGAACCCTGCGTATCAGGTGGTCAGCGCCCGCGCCTTCTCCTCGCTGCCCGATCTGGTGGCTGGTTCAGACAAAGCCTTGTTGCCCGGCGGAATCTGGATGGCGATGAAGGGCAAGACGCCGGATGAAGAAATACAGGCGCTGCCGCCGCAAGTGCAGGCGTTTCACGTGGAGCCTTTGCAGGTGCCGGGTATGGACGCCCAACGCTGCATTGTCTGGATGTGTCGAGAGAGCGCTTGAGTGGGGGAGGGACCTGGCTTGCACGCTGTGCCCTTTGTGGTTTTGTCTTTTTCGATGCAACTGGGCGACACCAAGCAGCGTGTGTTTCACGTGAAACACGCGATCACGTAAACTCACCCCCTTGTTTCCTTAAGGTTTGCGATGCTTGGCGTCACCGATTACGGCACTTTTGTGGCTGCCGTCCTGATTTTTCTTCTCATCCCCGGGCCGGGCAATTTGGCGCTGGTGCTTTCCACCAGCAAAGGTGGCATGCGCGGCGGCTTGGCGGCAACGCTCGGAGTGATTCTGGGCGACCAGGTTTTGATGTGGATGGCGGTGGCCGGTGTGGCCGCTTTGCTCAGCCACTACCCGACAGCGTTTCATTTGGTGCAATGGGTGGGCGCGGCCTACCTGGCCTGGCTAGGCGCTTATATGTTGTTTGCCAAGCCCGGTGCACCGTCGCCCATCGAGATCCGGCCCAGCCATTTTTTGCGCCAAGCGTTCTTTATAACCTTGCTCAACCCCAAAGCGATACTGTTTTACATGGCGTTTTTCCCGCTGTTTGTCGATCCCTTGCGCCATCAGGGCGTGCTGACCTATGGCTTTATGGCTGCGACGATTGCCGCCCTCACTTTTTTGTACGGTCTGGCCGCCACACTGCTGACTTACTACTTTGCCGAGCGCCTACGTGCCAGCCCGAAGATCAGCCAGGCGCTGGAAAAGCTGGCTGGCGTGGTCTTGATCGCCTTTGGCGTCAAACTGGTTGTCTCGCAGTAGCCGCTCGGTCTTTTGCAGCGCCGCGCCTTTGTAGCTTCAACTTACTGAACGATTGAACTGAGACAGCCCATGGCCAAAATATTTTGTGTTGCCAACCAAAAAGGTGGCGTCGGCAAAACCACCACTACCGTTAACCTGGCTGCCGGGTTGGCGCTGCAAGGCCAGCGCGTGCTGATGGTCGACCTTGACCCACAAGGCAACGCCACCATGGGCTCAGGCGTGGACAAGCGCACCCTGAAGCTCTCGGTTTATGACGTGTTGCTCGAGTCGGCCAGCATGGCCCAAGCCATTACCCGCAGCGACAAACTGATAGCTGCCAAATGCAGCTACGACATTCTGGGAGCTAACCGCGAATTGGCCGGTGCCGAAGTCGAGATGGTGGAGCTCGAGCGTCGCGAACGCCGTCTCAAAGCTGCTTTGGCCGAGGTTAAAGAGCAGTACGACTTTGTGCTGATCGACTGTCCGCCCTCGCTGTCTATGCTCACCCTCAACGGCCTGTGCTGCGCCCATGGCGTCATCGTGCCCATGCAATGCGAATATTTCGCCCTGGAGGGCCTGACCGATCTGGTCAACACCATCAAGCAAGTGAAAGCCAATTTGAATCAAGATTTAAAAATTATCGGCTTATTGCGAGTGATGTTTGATCCGCGCATTACCTTGCAGCAGCAGGTGAGTGACCAGCTCAAGGCGCATTTTGGCGACAAGGTGTTTGACAGCGTCATTCCGCGCAATGTGCGCCTGGCCGAAGCCCCCAGCTATGGCTTGCCGGGCGTGGCTTTTGATCCGGCGTCCAAAGGCGCGCAGGCCTTTGTGGCCTTTGCGCAGGAAA
This sequence comes from Rhodoferax sp., assembly GCA_040400575.1. Classification (GTDB taxonomy): domain Bacteria; phylum Pseudomonadota; class Gammaproteobacteria; order Burkholderiales; family Burkholderiaceae_C; genus Allorhodoferax. Next base: position 43,328 of record JBBAPX010000013.1, on the reverse strand, counting down.
TGATCCGCCGCATCCCCACCATGCAATAAGCGCAGATGCACGCACAGGTATTGCTCTTGCCCGGTTGGCAAAACTCCGGGCCCGACCACTGGCAAAGTCGCTGGGAAGCGCACCATGGCTACACGCGGGTACAGCAACACGATTGGATGCGGCCTTTGCGCGGCGACTGGATGGCGCAGCTCGAAGAAGCCGTGCTCAGCCAGAGCCAGGCTTGCGTGCTGGTGGCCCATAGCTTGGGTTGTTTGTTGGTCGCTAGCTGGGCGGCGCATTCGCGCAACACGGCCAAAGTGCGCGCTGCTTTGCTAGTTGCGCCGGGCGACGCAGAGCGCGAAAACCTGCGCCCTTTGCTGACCAGTTGGGCGCCGGTAACTATGCAAACACTGCCTTTCCCCAGCGTTTTGTTTGCCAGCCAGAACGACCCGTTTTGCAGCTTTGCGCGTGCCAGCGCCATGGCCCAAGCTTGGGGCGCACGCTGCATCGATTACGGCATGGCCGGACACATCAACGCGGACTCGCGCCTGGGCGATTGGCCCGACGGGCACGCACACCTTACACACATGTTGGACACAAAGGAATACTGTCATGGCGACTAAAAAACTCAAAGGTTTGGGCATGGGCCTGGAGGCTTTGCTCGGCCCTAAAGTACAAGACAGTGCGCCCGGCGCTGCAGACGAAAACGCCTTGCCGGTGACGCTGCCACTCGATGATTTGGTAGCCGGCCAATACCAACCGCGCACGCACATGGACGAGGGCGCTTTGTATGAATTGGCCGAAAGCATCAAGGCCCAGGGCATCATGCAACCCTTGTTGGTGCGCCAGCTAAGCGCTGAGCAAGCACTGGCCGTACAACCGGCGCGCGGCGCCAAACCGCTGTATGAAATCATCGCCGGCGAGCGCCGTTTCCGCGCTGCGCGCCTGGCCGGTTTGGATGCGGTACCGGTGCTAGTGCGCAATGTGCCGGACCAGGCCGCCGCCGCCATGGCGCTGATTGAAAACATGCAGCGCGAGGACCTGAACCCGCTAGAAGAAGCGCAAGGCTTGCAACGCCTGATCAAAGAATTCGGTCTGACGCATGAAGCCGCTGCCCAATCGGTAGGGCGTTCGCGCAGCGCGGCCAGCAACCTCATGCGCCTTTTGCAACTGGCCGAGCCGGTGCAAGCCATGTTGATGGCTGGCGATGTGGACATGGGCCATGCACGCGCTTTGCTTGCCTTGGACAAGGCAACACAAATATCCGCCGCCAATCAGATTGTGGCTAAAAAATTGTCGGTACGCGAAGCCGAAAGCCTGGTCAAAAAACTGGGCGCGGAATTCGCACTCACCTCGGCCAAACCGAAAAAAGAAAAGTCGCGCGACTTGAAGCGCTTGGAAGAAGAGTTGTCCGACACGCTCGCCGCCGATGTAGAAATTCGCATCAAAAAACGTGTCAAGCGCAATGGCCGCATGGAAGATATGGGCGAAATGGTGATCCAGTTTGGCTCGCTCGATGCGCTCAATGGCCTGGTAGAGCGCCTGTCCCCGCAAGCGGAACGCTAAGCCGTGTTCAACACCCCTCCCGAGCCCACGACTACCAGTGTCTGGCGCAGAGCGCCGCCCTGGCCGGCGCCGGCTTTTTTGTCCTGGGGCGCAAGCTGGGTTTTGTTCCGGTATTTGAATACCCAGGGCTGGACACCGGTGTGGACCCTGGTGCTCGCGGCGGCGGTGGGTGTATTACTTAGCGTCTGGGGCAACAGCTGGTGGCGCAAGCTCTTTATTGCCGGCGGTTTTCCGATCTCCTTTGCGCTGAGCTTGCAAGTGCTGGGTCCAGGCGATTTGCCCAGTTGGATGTGGCTGTTGCCGCTGGCCATCATGCTCTTGGTGTACCCGGTCAATGCCTGGTCCGACGCACCCTTGTTCCCTACGCCAGCCAAGGCTTTGCTAGAGCTGCCCGCGCATGCGCCGTTGCCCGCGGGCGCCAAGGTGGTGGACGCTGGTTGCGGCATGGGGCACGGCTTGCGCGCTTTGCGTCTAGCCTATCCGCAGGCCCAGTTTTTTGGTTTGGAGTGGAGCGTGGTGCTGCGCTGGTGGTGCGCGCTGCGCCTGCCTTGGGCGCGCATACGCCGGGCTGATATTTGGGAGGCCGACTGGTCTGGCTACGACATGGTCTATGCCTTTCAGCGCCCCGAAAGTATGCCGCGTGCGGTGGCCAAAGCGGCCAAGCAATTGCGCCCTGGTGCGTATTTGGTGAGCCTGGATTTTCAGGCACACGACCTGGTAGAAAAAGCCAGTTACCAAGCGCCCAATGGCAAAATGGTCTGGGTCTACCAAAGCCCTTTTGTCTACGCGCATGACTGATGCGATCAGGTCGGACGCACAGCCTGCGGATATTCGAGTGCTAGCGGCTTCAAACAGCGCGCACACCTAAAAAACTTTGCAGTAACACTGCATCTAAACCAACGAAAGAACACCCCATGGGACAACGCCTGACACAAATAGCCACCCGCACCGGCGACGGCGGCACTACCGGCCTGGGTGACAACTCGCGCGTCTCCAAAAACAGTTTGCGCGTGCACGCCATGGGCGAGGTCGACGAACTCAACAGCCACATCGGCGTACTCTTGTGCGAGGCCATGCCCGAGAGCGTGCGCAGCGTCTTGGTGGAAGTGCAACACCAGTTGTTCAACTTGGGTGGCGAGTTATCGATTCCCGGATTTGAGTTGCTCAAGCCCGAAGCGGTGATGGCCTTGGACCAGGCTTTAGAGCAGCACAATGAGCACTTGCCCAAGCTGCAAGAGTTCATCTTGCCCGCCGGCAACCGCGCCGCTTCGCTAGCGCACGTATGCCGCACCGTAGCGCGCCGTGCCGAACGCGCCGTGGTGGCGCTGGGCAATGAAGAGGCGTTAAAAGAAGCCCCACGCCAGTACCTCAATCGCCTGTCCGACCTGATGTTTGTGCTGGCCCGTGTGCTTAATCGTCACCGCACGGATGGCACGGTGGGGGATGATGTGTATTGGAAAAGTGAGCGGCTGGCGCGGGCAGATCAGGGGGGGGTAAAAAGCATCGCCTCAATGCAATCAAATTGAAAAGCCTATCGTTGTGATGGGCTTTTTGTTATTGCCGCCATGTAGCGCAGCGCGAGGCGACTATCAAAATTGCTCGTTTGCTTTAGGAGCGAGTACGTAGCATCCAGTAACTGCAGCACACACAATTGAGACACCGATCTGGCGCGACTGGAGCGCTGTCGCTCCAAAGTTTTGGATTGCAGGTCTGCCTTGGACCCATAGCGATCAATGGGCTCAACAGAGTGGATGACTGCTATGCCGCGATTACTGACATTTGATTTGCCTCCCGTTTGCTACCATTTCTCTGAAATTCCTAAATTCACTTGTTTTGGACCGCATGGCAATCAATTCCCTACTAGGCACAGAACTACCAATTATTCAGGCTCCAATGGCCGGTGCGCAGGGTAGCGCTCTCGCAATTGCTGTCTCTGATGCAGGCGGACTCGGCTCCTTGCCGTGTGCAATGCTTGGAATTGATGCCATCAGAAGGGATTTCGAGAGCATTCTCAGTCGAACCTCAAAACCATTCAACGCCAACTTCTTTTGCCACAATCCACCCGCAACCAATTTGGAAAAGGAAAGAGCTTGGCAGGCACTTTTCTCTTCTTATTACACGGAATTTGGAATCGACTTGGAGACAATTCCCACTGGAGTGGCGCGTTTGCCTTTCAATCGAGAAATGGCGGACTTGGTTTGCGAATTTAGACCCAAGGTAGTTAGTTTTCACTTTGGCTTACCGTCACCCGAACTATTGGGAATGGTCAAAGGTTGTGGCGCAAAAATAGTGTCCTCCGCGACTACTGTCGAGGAAGCCGTCTGGCTCCAGGACCACGGTGTGGACGCTGTCATCGCACAAGGACTCGAAGCCGGCGGTCATCGGGGCATGTTTTTGACCACCGATATCAATTCACAATTAGGTACGTTCGCGCTACTTCCACAAGTCGTTGCAGCAGTAAGGGTGCCCGTCATTGCTGCGGGCGGCATTGCCACTGCTCGCGGTGTCAAGGCGGCATTGGACCTTGGAGCATCGGCCGTACAAATCGGTACCGCTTTCATGCTCTGCCCCGAGGCGACGACAAGCACGGTACATCGTACTGCCTTGAAATCTGATGATGCGCGGCTCACCGCGCTGACAAATGTTTTTACCGGGCGACCTGCCCGCGGAATTGTCAATCGTATGGTGCGCGAGTTAGGCCCTATGTGTTCTATGGCTCCAGAGTTTCCAAAGGCAACTACTGCATCATTTCAGTTACGACAAAAATCGGAAGGGTTGGGTAAGGGGGATTTTTCACCGCTATGGGCCGGTCAGAATACGTCAGGGTGCAAGGAGGTTTCTGCGGCGCAGTTGACACAAGAGTTGGCGAGTTTGATTTAAGGGGAAGCGACAGAATTACTCTGGTCCCCACTCGCCTCTGTAGTCTGATTACCGCGCCAGCTGTTGCTTGTTACTAAATTAGGAAATATCAGCTTTTTTGTGCTGTAGCCGCTGCCGCGATGAAGTCAGCTTTGGAGCGCTGCAATTGTCAGCTTTCAGTCCATCGCAGTCCTGCGGCAAGGTTCGGCCTGTGACCGCTTCTGGCCCGGAGCGGACAAACCAAAGAACACAGTGTTTGTCTGCAAACAGCCTATTGCAGCTCCCCAGCCAGGTTCGGCTAAGGGCTGCACCTAACCCGAACCAGCACCGGGGATACAACAATGACATTGTCATTACATCGCGCTACTATCGGGTTTGGTAGGGGAAACCTCCATGCCAGCCACGCTCGAAGTTAAACGCGAGACCCTCAGTATCCGAATTAAGCTCGAGGAGCGCAATCTGATTGATCGCGCCGCCAAGACCCGCGGTAAGAACCGTGCGGATTTCATTTTGGATGCGGCCAGGTTGGCTGCGGAAGAGGCACTACTTGACCAGGTCATCATTTCGGTAAGTTCGAAGGCCTACTCGCAATTCTTGGCGCGGCTTGACATGCCGCCAAGACCTAACCAGCGCCTGCGCAAAACGATGCAAACTCCGCCTCCATGGGAGCGTTGATTAACGAAGATACTTGCGCCTGTTCTGCTTTCTGAACAGCACCAGACTGAGCAATTTTTTTGCGGCGTGGAAAGTCTGGACGTATGGCTCAAGCGTCGTGCGCTTAAGAATCAAATTCAGGGTGCCTCTAGAACCTACGTGGTTTGCAAAGGTGATCAAGTCATGGCCTATTTCGTCATTGCTTCTGGTGCCGTCAACTGCAACGAAGCCACTGGCCGCATGCGCCGCAACATGCCTGACCCCATTCCTGTTGTGGTTCTGGGCCGTCTGGGCGTCAACATCAGTCTGCATGGGCAGGGTTTGGGCCGTGCACTGGTCCGTGATGCTGCGCTGCGTATCCTCCAGGCTGCCGACGTAATTGGCATTCGCGGTCTGACTGTTCAAGCTTTGTCTGATGATGCCAAGATCTTTTACGAACACATGGGCTTTGAGTCATCCCCCTTGGACCCTAAACTGCTAACGATTACCTTGGCGGATCTCAAAATGTGCTAACCCGGTTACGCGACAGGAGCATCCGTCAGAATGACCGTAGATGGCCTATTGCGAACCCATACGTCAACGCTTACCTAATTTGGGGTAAAACTTGGCGCTCGCCCGACAGCGCGGCAATGAGAGCCTGCGCGCTTGGGCCAGCCGCATGGCGGTGTCCACAAACCATTGACTGCAAGGGCGCGCGCCTTAACCTGCCGGCGCCAAAATCGCCATCGTGATGCGCGAGATGCAAGTCATATTGCCGGCCGCGTCGTGCGGCCCCGTTGCAGCGGACGTACGGTGCCGCTAACCCAGCCGAAGGACATCTCGCAATGCGGCAAGCCGTCGGGCTGGCGCGGGATTGTCATAACCACAATAGCGGCAGGGGAAAACGAAAATTTGTTGTATGAATGCTATGTAGCATTCATACTACCGCACATGAGTAGAAATGAAGAAGTCCCGGTTTATAACCGCATCACTGAACAGCGTGAACTGCTGGGAATATCTCGCCAGCAATTAGCGGAAATTGTGGGTGTCCATTATCAAACCATAGGGTATCTAGAGCGCGGCGAATACAGCCCTAGTTTGGCTTTGGCGCTTCGTATCGCGGAAGTATTTGAAACAGATGTTCAGAGTTTGTTTTCAATTAAATCTTTCAAAAAGGGCAAATGAAATGAGCGAGAAAAGCGAAAAAAAGTTTTATTGGGTAGAGGGCATCACCCGCGATGAAGTGGTTCGTAGCCTTGCCGACAACAGCCCCTCTGTTTTCAGAAAACAAAAAAACAGAAGAATATTGATTCTGCTCATTTCATTCTTAATCATTGTGTTGGCTTTGTCCGTCTTTATTGAGCAGCCGAAAGTGCGCTCCTATTTAGAAATCGCGACTTTGGCAAGCGTGCTGATTCTGTATTTCAAATTAAGAGCATCAGTTCGCCATGTCGCAGATGCGCCGGACGAACTATTGGATGAAAGACTTATCGCGATACGCAATGCTGGCTACTTAGACGCGTATCGCAATATGGCGGGTATTAGCGTAGTTTATATTTTCACCTATTTACTGATCGCCTCTGAAATCTTTAGCCTCCCCCTTCCAACCAGCGAAACTGGGTTTTCGCAAACTATCGTTTCTTACTTTATGTGGTTAGCTTGCATGCCTTCAATGGTCTTGGCTTGGACTATGCCGTCGGAGAGACCCGCGAGCCAAGATTAGCAGCCCTTCTGGTACACAACAGAGGTGGTATGGAGGGAACAAGATCAAGGGAGGACTCCCCCAAGTCCTTGACTGCAATGGCGCGCGCCTTAACCCGCAGGCGCCAATATCGCCATCGTGATGCGCGAGATGCAAGTCATATTCCCCGCCTCATCGCGCAACTCAATTTGCCACACCTGCGTAGAGCGTCCGCGATGCACGGAGCGCGCGGTGCCGGTAACCCAACCCGAGCTGACGCCGCGCAAATGATTGGCATTGATGTCCAAGCCTACGGCACGGTAACCCGGCGGGCAGGAAAAAGCCGCGCCACACGAGCCCAGGGTTTCGGCCAGCACCACGGACACGCCGCCATGCAATAGGCCATAGGGCTGGCGTGTGCGTTCATCCACCGGTACGCGGCCCACAATGTAGTCGTCACCCACTTCTACAAACTCAATGCCCAAGCGCTCGTCCGCGCCCTTGCGGGTGTTGGCGGTGAGTAGTTCAACGCTAATAGGTTTTTGCCAGATACGCATACGGCGCTCGCTTTAAGAAAATGTGCGGGATAGCTCGGCTATATGCTCGGGCGAAATGCCGCAGCAGCCCCCCACCATGGTGGCGCCCTGGTTCACCCAGCGCTGCGCCCAGCCGGTATAGGACAGCGGGTCCAGGTCGGCGCGGATGTCCAGAATGACGGCATTGGCCGTGGCTTTTTTGGATTGCGGAGGAAAGGCATTGGCATACACGCCAATGTCTACGCCCGTGTCGCCAATCACTTTGCGCGCCGCCACGACGGCCGCTTCCATTACCTCGGGTTGGCTGCAATTGAACAGCACGGCTTTGGCACCCAGGGCCAGCGCTTCGCGGACGGCTGCATCGACGGACTCACCGGAGCGCAGCGTAACTGCGTCGCCCTCGGGCTCATCATCCAAGGTGAAAGAAATCCACAAGGGCTTGGTATTGGTGCCCAGTGCTTCATGCGCGGCGCGGATTTCGGCGATGGAGCTTTGCGTCTCGGCCAGCCACACATCGACCAGCGCGTCCATGCCTTCTATCAGTTTGCGGTGTATCGCCACCGACTGCGCATGGACAAACAAATCAGGCCGGTAAGAACCCAGGGCCGGCGGCAGCGAACCGGCTACCAGCACATGGTGCCCAGCCGCATCGGCACTGGCGCGGGCCAGTTCGGCGGACAAGCGGGACAGCGCCACGCCTTGGGCCTCAAAGCGCTCTTGGCCGATATGAAAAGGCACGACGGCGTAGCTATTGGTCGTCAGCACCTGCGCGCCGCTGTGGGCAAACGCATCGTGCGCTTGGCGGACAAATTGCGGCCCTTGCATCAGCGCCAGCGCCGACCATTCGGGTTGCTGAAAAGGGGCGCCTATGCGTTTGAGTTCACGGCCCATGCCGCCATCGAGAATTGTGACCGTGTGACCCATAATTTAAAGCTCGTCTTGCATCCAGTACCACTTGTACAGAAAGTGCTGGCCCAAACGCCGAAACGGTGCCAAGGCTTCGGAGCGGAACAGCTTGAAGAAATTCGGATATTCCAGGGGCGAACTGTATATCGGAAGTTGGAACACCTCCTGCCCCTTGTCTTTGCCGGCCACACGCTGCGCAATACGCTTGCCCGCCCAGGTGGAAAAAGACACGCCGTTGCCGCCATAGCCCAGCGCATGCCACACCGTTTGCGTCGGGTCCGGGCGGGTCAGGCGCGGCATCATGTCATGGCTCACGTCCACCCAACCCCACCAGGAGTAGTCGATTGGGATGCCGGCCAAGGGTGGGAATTTGCGGGCAATGGCGTCGGTGAGCAGCTTCAGATGCGCCGGGCGCTCGGCGTCGGCGCCGCTAATGGCGCTTCGGCTGCCTAGTTGCAAGCGCTTGTCGGGCAACAGGCGGTAGTAAAAACGCAGCGTGCGCGTGTCGGTCAAAAAGGTTTGCGACTTGAAATTCGTGGCTTTGAGTTCTGCATCCGTCAAAGGCCGCGTCACCACCGAGTTGGACAAAATCGGCAACAACTTGTTTTTCAAAATTGGCGTCATGCCCTGGCCGGTATAGCCACCGGTACAGACCACCACGCGCTTGGCGCGCACCACGCCGCCAGGCGTTTGCAAATGGTGTATGCCGTTGATGGTTTGCCAGCCTTGCACCGGGCTGGCGGTATGCACTTTGGCGCCCAAAGCGCGGGCTTTTTGCATCAGGCCAAAAGTAAACTTCAAAGGGTGTACGCCCACGCCTTCGGGCTCCCACATGGCGGCGTGCGCATCGCGCTCGTCGCAATAGTTTTCGCGCAGCTCTTGCGCGCTCATCATGCGCGTACCGTAGCCAAAAATATCGCGGCGCACGCGGGTTTGCTCTTGCAAGTAGGCTACCTTGGACGCGCGGTGCGCCACATACAAGTGTCCACCATCAAAGGCATTGCAATCGATCTCTTGCGTCAGTGCGCGGAAGTTCTCAAAGCCGGTGCGGATTTCGGTATCTAGCTTTTTGGCCGTATCCAAGCCCCAACGCTCAATCCATTGCGAGCGGGTTAAGCGCCCGCTGGCATTCTGGCCCTGGCCGCCGCTGCGGCTGGAGCAGCCCCAGGCGGTTTGGTTGGCCTCGAGCACCACCGCGCCGATGCCGTGGTCTTGCGCCAAATACAGCGCGGCAGACATGCCAGTGGAGCCGCCGCCGATGACGGCTACGTCCACATCCATGTCGCGCAGCACCGGGCCGTCGTCCACAGGCGGAGCGCCGGCGCTAGCCACCCAGTAGGTGGGTGCGTAGTCACGCCCTGCGCCCGGCGTGGGCATCACCAGCGGATCGTACTGCGGGTCATAACGCGTTTCGGAGGGGCGACTGGGAGGCATGGCCGTTTGGCCGTGGAAATGCTGCGCGGTGCTCATGGCGGGATGCTCGGTGTGTCAGGCGACGGGAGGCAAATTGGGGCGTGCTTTGCGAAAAGCGTTTTTCACGGCGATCTTGCCGTCTTTGAAAGTGAAGACGTCCACGCCATCGGTCTCGACGCGGCTGCCGTCAGCGGCGGTGCCTGTGTAGGTCCATTGGGACACACCAAAGTCACCGTGCACAAAATGCACGCCATTGCGCCACTGCGCGTCCGGCAGCGTGGCCCAGGCCAGTGCAAAGGCTTTGCGCACTGCTTCGGGGCCCCTATGGCGGGCGCCGCAGGCATCGGGGCCACCGGCAGTCATAAACACGCAGTCCTCGCTCATAAAGCGCATCAGGCCATCGAGGTCATGGCGGTTCCAGGCTTCGCTAAAGGCTTCCAAGGTGGCGGTGGTAACAGGCGATTGGCTCACAGACATTCTCCAGAGATTCAGGTGGCACAAGTTTGCCCTAGGATAGGGTTCCTACCCGCGTGGCGCTAGAGCCAGATGCGCTTATCGGCCAAGCCAGCCAGAGGCTCGCGCCCTTGCTATTTGCCACGCACAGACGCTTGGCCCGCTGGCTCCCACTGGCCCCTTCTTTATACTGCCTGGCACTATGACCCAGCGCCACCGCACTAAAGACGCCCAATGGGAAAGCCTGTTTGCGCTGCCCGATAAGCCGGCGCTGCCTTTACAGCAGCGCTTGCGCTTGTCGGTAGTGCAGGCAATTTTGGATGGCCGCTTGCCCGCTGGTGCCTTGCTGCCGTCTTCGCGCGAACTGGCCCAGGTGCTGGGCCTGAGCCGCAATACCGTTACCGCCGCCTATGCGCATTTAATGGACGACGGTTTCATCGAATCGCGCCCGCGCAGCGGCGTCTTTGTGACCGACAACGCGCAGGCTGCGGCCAGTAAACCGCTAGCCCTGGGCACAGGGCGCGGCGCTGAGGCTGCCCAAGCCAAGGCCGAGGCACTGGCTGGCGCTGCGCAGCCCGATTGGAGCCGCCGCGTGCTGCGCTCTTTGTCCGACCAGCGCACCCTGGCCAAGCCCGACCAATGGCGCCGCTATGCCTATCCTTTTGTTTACGGCACCTACGACCCGCAGCTGTTTCCGTCCGAGGCGTTTCGCGAATGCTGCGTCCATAGCCTGGCGCGCGCCCACTTGCCGCACTGGACGCCCGACTTTGAGCTCAGCGATGTGCCCGAGCTGGTCGAGCAAATCCGCTTGCGGCTTTTGCCCAAGCGCGGTGTGTTTGCCTTGCCTGAAGAAATTTTGATCACGGTGGGCGCGCAGCATGCCTACTACCTGCTGGCCGAAGCCTTGTTTGATGAAAACCAGCGCGTCGGGCTGGAAGAGCCCGGCCACCCGCATGCACGCAACAGCTTTGCACCGCGCCATCCGCAATGCCTGCCGCTGGCTGTCGACGCGCAAGGCTTGAAGGTGGACCGCCTGCCGCCGCTGGACTATGTGTTTGTCACACCCTCGCACCAAAGCCCGACCACTGGCACGCTCAGCATGGAGCGGCGCCGCCTGCTTTTGCAAAAAGCGCAGGACAAAGATTTTGTGGTGATTGAAGACGATTACGAGGCTGAAAATTTATACGAAGGCGAGCCCATGCCCGCGCTCAAAAGCCTAGATAAAGTGGGTCGGGTGATCTATGTCGGCTCGGTGTCTAAAAGCCTGTCGCCCTCGCTGCGCCTGGGTTATATCGTGGCGCCGCGCGCCCTGATTGCCGAACTGCGCGGCCTGCGCCACGCCATGGTGCGCCATCCCAGTGCGTTTTTGCAGCATACCTTTGCACTATTTTTGTCCTTGGGCCACCACGACGCGCATGCCCGCCGCGTCAATCAGGCCATGCAAGAGCGCATGTCTATGGTGGCACGCGCGCTGCAACAGTATTTGCCGGACTTTCAGTTCACGCTCCCATCGGGTGGCGCATCGGTATGGGTGCGCGCCCCGGCTTGGGCGGACTCGTCCGAGCTGGCACTGATAGCGCGCAAGCATGGCGTGCTAATAGAGGCGGGCGATGTGTTCTTTATGCACCCGCCCTACCCCTGCCCGTATTTCCGCCTGCGCCTTTCGTCCATCGCCGCTGAACAAATTGCCCCCGGCATCAAAGCCCTAGGCGCCGCTGTAGATGAACTGGCGATGGCGCGGGGTGCGCCCAAGCGGGTGGTGTTGCGGGTGGCGTGAGCGGCCTGCTGCCCACCCCCTATTTTTTTAATGAGGTTTTGACTATGCGACTAGCTATGTGGTGTCTTGCTGCGTTACTTTGCCTAGCGCATGCGGGCGCATCTGCCAGTAGCCTGGCTGAGAAGCTGCTGTCGGCCGACTACGTGTTGCTGATGCGCCATGCCTATGCGCCTGGCGTCGGCGACCCACCAGGGTATTCCTTGGAACGTTGCGAGACGCAGCGTATTCTTGATACACAAGGCGAGCTTCAGGCCCGTCGCGCCGGGCAGTGGCTGCGTAAACAAGGCATCCAAAGCGCCCAGGTGCTCAGCAGTGTGTGGTGCCGTTGTCAGCAAACTGCAGAGCTGTTGGGCTACGGCCCCGTCACCGTGGAGCCAAGCCTGGCTTCTTTTTTCGACACGCCTGATCGTGCGCAACTACAAAACCACGCCCTGCAGCGCTTGTTGGCGACCGTAGTTTCCCAGCCCAAGCGCAGGCCATTGATATTGGTAACCCACCACGTTAATATCTTGCAATATGTGGGCGAAAACATAGGCTCCGGCGATATGGTGCTTGCGCGGGTAGGCGCGCAAGGGCAAGTGCTGGAGCATTTGCGTATCCCCAGCCCTTAAGGTGCACGCGGTTTTTTCGGCCCTACCAAAACTCTCCGCGCAAGCGGCTGATGAGGCCTTGGGCTGGGTGCACGACGCTGTTTGCCTTGCACATTCCTAGGTCTGGCACAGGCCTTTTTTGCTAGCAAAGCGAGGCTGATTAGCAAATCCGATACAGTACTTTGGCTCCCCCGCCTTAACCTCAGGAAATAACGCTATGTTCACCCTTCGCCTCTTAATTGTCGCCAGTTTGTTTGTCAGCACCTTCGCCTTTGCCGCAGATGTCAGCCCACCCAGCCCCAAAGATACCGAACTGGAAAAAGCCAAAACCGCCATCGCGCGCAAAGACTGGGCTGGCGCCCAAGCCGTGCTAGAGCCTTACACGCTTAGCAACCCGCGCAGCGCCGACGGCTTTAATCTGCTGGGCTACAGCTTACGTAATCAGAAAAAATACGACGATTCGCTTGTTGCCTATAAACAAGCGCTCACCTTAGACCCTAAGCACCGGGGCGCACACGAGTACATTGGCATGGCCTATGTCCAAATGGGTCAGTTAGACAAGGCCAAAGAGCACCTTGCGAGCCTGGACAAAATTTGTCCTTTCTCGTGCGAGGAATACCGTGACTTGAAGAAAGCGATTGCGGAAGTTAAATAAGCGCGCAGCGCTCAAAGCTTTTGCTTGAATTGCAAGATATTGCCTTCTGGGTCGCAGCCATCGAGCACTTTGTGCCCACGAATCGTCCAGGCCAGCTCCTCGGGCTTGAGCCATCCACCGGTTGCCACCACGGCCAGTCGCAGCGCCTGCAAATCGGGTACTACAAAGCTGGGTTTCATCGCGCCGTCTTCCCGCAGCACGGGTGGCTTTGCGATAGCTATTTCGCGCGCAATCTTCGCCGGGATCGCATGCACTACGATTTCGTAGCCATTGCCGCGCAATAGCTGGTGGCTGCGCGCACTTTCCAGCACTTCCAGGCCCAGTGTGCGGACGTAAAAAGCACTTAACTTTTTTACGCTTTTGGCAAACACGACCAAGCCGGCCTGCCCGGACTGCGAAGTGGACTTAGCCATCGCGCACTCCACTGCCTTTGAGCACCGTCACCTCAATCTCAATTTTCATACGCGGGTCAACCAGCCCTGCGCTCACCATCGTCGCCGCCGGCCGAGCGCGCCCTAGGTATTGGCGCAGTACGGGCCAGGATGCTTCAAAGTCCGCGGGATGGGGCAAGATGTAATTGACGCGAACGACCTCGTCCAAAGTGGCGCCAGCTTGGGCCAGGGCGGCAGCGATGTTCTTGAAGCATTGCGCCGTCTGTTCGGCCACGTCCTCGGAGATTTCCATGCTGGCGTAGTCAAAGCCGGTAGTGCCGGATACAAAAACCCAGTCGCCTGCCACCACGGCGCGGGAGTAGCCGATCTCGGATTCAAAGCGCGAGCCGGAGCTGATATGTTGTCTTTGCATAGTCTAAAAAAGAAACGCCACTGGCACTGTGCGCAGTGGCGTCGCAATGTAGCGTGGCGGGCTTAGGGCGTCAAGCTTTGCGCTGTTTGATGCTGTCGGCCAGCACACACAAAATTTCAAACATCATGGTCGCTCCCACCAGCGCGGTGTTGCCGCTGGCATCGAAGGGAGGCGATACCTCGACCACGTCGCCGCCGACCAAATTCAGGCCACGCAAGCCGCGCACCAAATGCTGCGCTTCCAAGGTGGTCATGCCGCCGATTTCGGGGGTGCCGGTGCCTGGGGCATATACGGGGTCTAGTGCGTCCACATCAAAGCTGACGTAGGTGGCGCCGGTTCCCACCACACGACGGGCTTCGGCGATAGTGGCTTTTACACCTAGCGCGTTGAACTCGTCGATGTCGATTACGCGGATGCCTTGTTCTTGGCCCCAGGTGTCTTCGGCGTCGCTATAGAGCGCGCCGCGTATACCGATTTGCACCGTGCGCTTGGGATCGAGCAGGCCTTCCTCCACGGCGCGTCGAAACGGTGTGCCGTGGGTGTATTTGAAGCCGCCGAAGTAGCCGTCCCAGGTGTCAGTGTGCGCATCAAAGTGGACCATGCCCAAGGGGCCGGTTTGCTTGACGATGGCGCGCATCACCGGCAGCGATACCAAATGGTCGCCACCAACGGACAAGGGTGCAATGCCAGCGCTGCACACCCCGTTGAAAAAGTTTTCGATGCGCACCAGCGAATCCATCAGGTCCACCGGGTTGACCGGCGTGTCGCCCAGGTCGGCGCAATTGCACAGGCTAAAGGGCGCGATGCCGCTGGCGCGGTTGACGTTGCGGATCATGGTGGAAATGTCGCGCACCTGGCGTGGACCGTGGCGTGCGCCCGGTCGGTTGGTGGTGCCACCATCCCAGGGAATGCCGACCAATCCTATTTCAACATCGGCAAATTCGGCGTCGGTTTTTTGCACATAGGGCAGGCGCATCAGCGTGGCCAGTCCGGCAAAGCGCGGCATCACCGAGCCGGTGATGGGCTTGAAAAATTCGCGCGGCGTGCTCACATCTTGCCCCTCCAAGGTACTACTTTCTTCTCGACCCAGCGCATCAGCAGGTCAAAGGCAAAGGCCACCGAGCCGATAACGATGATGCCCATGACCACGATGTCGGTACGCAAAAAATTCGATGCATTCAAAACCATCTGTCCTAGGCCCACATTGGCCGCCACCATTTCGGCGGCCACCAGCGTGCTCCAGCCAAAGCCAATCGAGATGCGCATGCCCACCAAAATTTCTGGCATGGCCGCAGGCAGCACCACATGCCAGATCACCTGGGGGTAGCTCGCACCCATGGAATAGGCGGCGTTCATCTGCTCTTGCGACGCACTGCGCATGCCCGAGCGCGCGGCCATGGCCAGCGGCGCAAAGCAGCTGAGGTAAATCAGCAGCACCTTGGGAAACTCGTCAATGCCAAACCAGATGATGATTAGCGGCAAATACGCCAGCGGCGGCAGCGGGCGCAGCAATTCAATGGGCGGGTCGAAAATGCCGCGCCAAAAGCGCGACATGCCCATGGCAATACCCACTGGAATAGCGGTTAAACACCCCAGAAAAAAGGCGGCAAACACGCGCAACATGCTGGCCCAGAAATGCGACCACAAAGGCTTGTCATTGGCAATACCGGTAAGGTATTCGTAAAACTGCTGGTAGGTTGCCTGCGGCGAGGGCAGAAAAATTGGCTTGATCCAGCCCATATTGGTGACCACAAACCAGGCTACCAGCATCACCACAATCGTGACCGTGGTGACAAAGGCGCTCGAGCCTTCGCCCGGGATTTTGAAGGCGCTGGTTTTCAGCGCGGGGGTGCTTGGCTTAGACATGGGCCGCCTCGCGTTGGTGAATGATGGAAAGTACTTCTTCGCGCATGCGGATGAATTCGGGCTCGGACTTGACTTTGCGCGCATTGCCATGTTCAAGGAACTGGCGCGAGAAAGGCACGTCCTCATAGGTGTGGGTGATGCGGCCCGGGCTGGGGCTCATCACGATCAGACGGGTAGCTAAAAACAAGGCCTCTTCCACCGAGTGGGTGATAAAGAAAACCATCTTGTTGGACTTGACCCAGGCGTGCAGCAAAATCTCTTGCACGGTTTCACGGGTGAAAGCATCGAGCGCACCCATGGGCTCGTCCATCAGCAGCACTTGCGGATCACTGGCCAGCGCCCGGGCAATACCGACGCGCTGCTGCATACCGCCGGATAATTCATAGACTGCGCGGTCGGCGTATTTTTCAAGGCCCACAAGCGCTAGCTTCTCTTCGCCGATGCGCCTGCGCTCGGCAGCGCCCATGCCGCGCATGCGCAAGCCCAGGCAGACGTTATCCATCACCGACAGCCAGGGCATGAGCGCGTGTTTTTGGAACACCACGCCACGGTCTGCGCCCGGCCCTTCGACGTGTTCGCCGTTGAGCAGCACTTCACCGCTGGAAGGCGGCAAAAAGCCGGCGATGCAGTTGAGCAGCGTGGTCTTACCGCAACCGGAGGCGCCCAACGCGACGACAAAATCGCCATCTTTCATTTCCAGGTTGACGGGGGCCAGCGCTTGCAGCGTGCCGCCATTGACCGCGTAATTCACCGTCAGATCTTTGATTTGCAATGTAGGCATAACAGTTTGTAAAAATCCACCACACAAAAAGAAAGGGGCAAACTTTATGCAAGTTGCCCCTCTGCTGGCAAACAGCCCCAGGGCCAGGGCTCGCGCCCTGGCTGGTGCAGATTACTTCATTGCATCGCGCAGGTAACTGCTATCGACAAACACGCTGTAATCAGGCTTGACTTCGGTGATACGGCCGATTTCTTTCCAGAGCTTGGCACTGTTTTCCAGAGTTTTTGCTGCACCGCCGGCAGCGCCGCCGCCCAACCAGGCGTTGGACATTTGTGCCGCTGTGTCAGGGAACACAAAAGCCGCCATGGCATCGGGCACGTCTTTTTCGTCAGCCTTGGTCCACTTGGCAATCGCTTTGACTTGGGGCGAACCCACAGCCCACTTGGCTACATTGGCGCGGTAGTCAGCGTCAGCTTTGCTGATTGCCTTGATCGCTGCAACCACGAAGTCGCGGTTTTGGGCGGCCCATTTGGCATCGACAACCAGGCCGTCAAAGGTTGGATAACCTTTTTTGCCAATGTCGCCGGAGGTTGCAATCGCCTTGCCGTTACGCTTGATCTTGGACAGAACCGGGTCCCAGATAAAGGAGGCGTCAATATCACCGCGCTCCCAAGCTGCTGCGATGGCTGGTGGTGGCAGGTTCATCACGTTGACGCTTTTGGCATCGATACCCTCAAGACGCAAGCCGACCATCAGGGAGTAGTGAGCGGTGGATGCGAAAGGCGTACCGACCTTTTTGCCGACCAAGTCCTTCCACCCGTTGACGCCAGCACCATTGCGGGCCACTAATTGGTCCGAAGCGGCAATGTCATCCAAGATGTACACCAAGCGCAGGTCTTGGCCTTGGCTGGTGGCCGTGGCCAGCGGGCTGGAGCCTACTTCGCCGATTTGCACATCCCCAGAGCTCATGGCTTTGATCACTTCGCCACCGCCGCCAAACATTCTCCAGTTGATCTTGTAACCGGTTGCTTTTTCTAGCTCAGAGTCCATCAGAATGCGCAGCGGAAGCTGCATATCCTGGTGTGCAAAAGTCACTTCTTTTTTGGCTTGCGCAAACGCCGTGGACAGGCCTACAGCGACCATCAAGCCCATCATGGATTTGGCGATAACCGGAATGAGAGTTTTTTTCATCGATCAACCTTTCAAGTAAATAAACGGGGGAAACCAGGCCCATGCTACGCCCCTGTAAGCAAGCCAAGTGCATGAGCTTATGAGTTTGGCGTCTGCATCGCCCTCGTACTAGAGCCAGATGCATGCCTTTATAGTGCCAGTTAAAACCGCGGTTTGGCACCAGCATGGTGCTGCAACTTGAAGCACAATGGTGCGCTTTTCGCTGGAGAACCGTCTTTGGCGAGCAAATTTCTGGATCGGCCCTGTGAGGACAATCACATGCCGCGATCTGCTTGAGCGCGGGTTTATCCCTAGGCGGTTTTCTGCTACTTTGGGCCCCTCTGGCTGTGCTGCACAAGCCTACAGCAAAGGTATATTTATGAGTTCTGGTTTGCAGCGCTGGCTGCCTTTTTTGCAATGGTGGCCGCGCATGGGCCGCGCCAGCCTGCGCGCCGACTTAGTTGCCGGCCTGACTGGCAGCTTGATTCTGGTGCCCCAAGGCGTGGCCTTTGCCACGATTGCCGGTATGCCGCCGGAGTACGGTTTGTACGCGGCCATGCTGCCTGCCATCGTCGCCGCTTTGTGGGGCTCTTCATGGCATTTGGTCTCCGGTCCGACCACGGCGATTTCTATTGTGGTCTTTGCCACCATCAGCCCACTGGCCGAAGCGGGCAGCCCACATTATGTGCAGCTGGTGTTGACGCTCACTCTTCTGGTGGGAGTGTTCCAGCTTTTTCTGGGGGGCTTGCGGCTTGGCACCTTGGTGAATTTTGTATCGCACACCGTGGTGGTCGGCTTTACGGCGGGGGCGGCGGTGCTCATCGCCATCAGCCAGGTCAAAAACTTTTTTGGCATTGCGCTGCCGCGCGGCGCATCTGTGGCAACGGTGCTGCAAGGCCTGGCGCAACAGGCGCAGGACATCAACCCCTTTGTGACGGCGGTCAGCCTGTTCACGGTGGTGTGCTGCGTCGCTGCGCGCCGCTGGTGGCCGCGCGTGCCACACATGATTGTGGGCATGGTCAGTGGCAGTGTGCTGGCCTATGCCCTGAACCAGACTTGGGGCCTGGAGCGCACCGGTGTAAGCAGCATAGGTGCGCTGCGCATCGGATTTCCGCCGCTGTCCAGCCCGGACTTTGACTGGCAAACCATTGTGACCCTGGCGCCGATTGCGGTAGCGGTGGCGCTCTTGGCCTTGACCGAAGCGGTGTCCATTGCGCGCTCCATGGCCTTGCACACCGGCCAACGCATCGACGGCAACCAGGAATTTATCGGCCAGGGACTGTCTAATATCGCGGGCGCTTTTTTCTCTGGCTATGCCTCCAGCGGCTCTTTCAACCGCAGCGGCCTCAATGTGCAGGCCGGTGCGCAAACGCCTTTGGCGGCGGTTTTGTCCGCCGTGTTTTTGCTGTTCATCATGCTGTTTCTGGCGCCCTTGGCGCAGTTCCTGCCGGTGGCGGCTATGGCCGGCATTTTGTTTGTGGTGGCCTGGGGTTTGATTGACTTTCACCACATCGGTGAAATCCTGCGCGTCAGCCGTTCGGAGTTCGCCGTGCTGGCCGCAACCTGGCTGGCCACCCTGACGGTGCAGCTGGAATTTGCGATTTACATTGGCGTGGCTTTGTCATTGCTGCTTTACCTCAAACGCACCTCGCAGCCCGGTATGGACGATGTCAAACCGGTGCCTGGCCAGGTGCCGCCGGCCTTTAGCGCAGCCACGGGGCTGCCTGATTGTCCGCAGCTCAAAATTGTCCGCATCAATGGCTCTATTTTCTTTGGTGCGGTCAACCATTTGCAAGAAGCTATGCAAGCTATTGACGCGCAAAACCCGGCGCATGTGCATGTGCTGCTGGTGGCCTCGGGCATCAATTTTGTGGACCTCGGTGGCGCGCAGTGGCTGGCGCAGGAGGCCCAGCGCCGCCGCGCGCTAGGCGGCGGACTGTACATCTTTCACATGAAAGACGAGCCCTTGGCCATGCTGCGAAAAAGCGGCGCTTTTGACGCCATTGGCGCCGAGAACTTCTTCACCTTAGGCGACGACCTGATGCCTGCTATCAAAGCACGGCTTAAGCCCCCAAGCTGCGCCCAATGTACCGTGCGCGTGTTTGCGCCGTGTAAATAAAGCGCCCGGCGACAGCCTTGCACAGCGGCCAGCGCCTTGGTGCAATCGGCTGCCGTTTCGGCTTACTTGTAAAGCACTTCTGGCAGCCACATTCCGATGGCGGGGAACGTGTAGAGCAGGAAGATCGCAAACACTTGGATGGCCATGAAAGGCATCATGCCGGCAAAAATCTGGTTCAGCGTGACGTGCGGCGGACTCACACCTTTCAAGTAAAACGCGGCCATGGCCACCGGTGGGCTGAGGAATGCGGTCTGCAGGTTCAGCGCCACCAACAAGCCAAAGAACAAGGGGTCGATGCCAAAGTGGGGCAGCAAGGGAATGAAAATCGGCATGAAAATCACGATGATTTCGGTCCACTCCAAGGGCCAGCCCAGCAAGAAAATAACCACTTGCGCCAGGATCATGAACTGCATAGGCGTCAGGTCCATGCCCAGTACCCAGGTGTTGATGATCTCTTGGCCACCCAGCAGCGCAAAGGCCGCCGAGAAAATGCTAGAGCCCACGAACAGCCAGCACACCATGGCGCTGGTTTTGGCCGTCAGGTACACCGATTCGCGCAGCACTACATAGTTCAGGCGACGGTAAGCGGCCGCCAGCAGCAAACCGCCCAAGGAGCCCATGGCCGCGGCCTCGGTGGGTGTGGCCAGGCCAAATACGATGGTGCCCAGCACCGCCAAAATCATGAGGGCCAGCGGGAAGAAGGAACCCAGCAGCATCTTGAAGA
The DNA here is from genome assembly GCA_040400575.1 of Rhodoferax sp. GTDB lineage: Bacteria > Pseudomonadota > Gammaproteobacteria > Burkholderiales > Burkholderiaceae_C > Allorhodoferax. The sequence continues at coordinate 22,885 of JBBAPX010000013.1, read as the reverse complement.
TTTCAAGACGTGCAAAGCTGAAGTAGGTGTAGAACAGGGCCAGGGCCACCGCACAACTGGCCAAACCGATCCAAAAAGACAGTGGCGCGGGCTGGCGCTCGGCTTGGGCCACGGGTGCTTCTGCCGCAGCAGTAGCGGCAGCAGGCGACTCCGCTTGGACCGGCTCTGCGCTCGGTGCCGCATCTGTTTTGGCTGCTTCGGCCGCACCCGGCAGTGCTTGCAAACCACCCGCTTCGGGTTCGGCCAAGCCACTGACACTCGAGGCCTCTTCTGCGGCGTCGGTCGAATCAGCCAAATCACCACCCATGGCTACCACGCCTGTTACCGCCTCGGTCGGCAGGGGTGCGGTGACTTTGAAATAAATAGTCCCCATGATCGCAGCCACCGCCAAAGCCGGCAGCAAGGCGATGCCCAGGTGATTGAGCAATTCACCCAATGGCACAGCCGCATTGCGTTTGCCTTTGAGGGCGCCGATCAAGCCGGGCAACACGGTGTTGCTGATGTCTTTTGACACCACTTGCGCAAACGCGGGCAAAGGCACGATGCGGTCTTCGGCCGACATGGGCGGGGCCATGCTGGGCTTGATTTTGGCAATGATGACCACATAAATGACATACAAAGTGGCCAGCATGATGCCGGGGAAAAACGCCCCGGCGTACAACTTGACCACTGAAACGCCTGCGGTCGCGCCATAAACGATCAACATGACCGAAGGCGGAATCAAGATGCCCAGACAGCCGCCTGCGGTGATGGCACCGGCCGACAACTGAACGCTGTAACCCGCCCGCAGCATGGCGGGCAGCGCCAGCAAGCCCATGAGCGTGACCACTGCGCCCACAATGCCCGTGGCTGTCGCAAAAATGGCGCAGGTCACGATGGTGGCGACCGCCAAAGAACCCGGCACACGGGCCATGGCCAGGTGCATGCTCTTGAACAGTTTTTCGATCAAGTTGGCGCGCTCAATCAGGTAACCCATGAACACGAACAAAGGAATCGAGATCAGCACATCGTTAGACATGACCGAGTAGGCGCGCTGCACCATCAAGTCCAGAGTCTGCTGCACCGCCAAAGCGGGGTTTTGGCTCTTGTAGGCGATCCAGGCGAAGATCATGCCCATGCCCATCAGCGTGAAGGCCGTGGGGAAACCTAGCATGATCGCCACCACTACCAAGGCCAGCATCAACAGCCCCAGGTGGCCATTGGCCATCTGGGCCGGTGCAGGCAACAAAATAAAGGCCGTCAATACGACCAAGGCCATGATCGTCAGGCCAAACCAGATTTCTTTTTTCATTATTTTGTTCCCTTGCCAGCCGTCAATAACGCATCGAGTTTGGCGATGTCTTCGTCTTTGACGTTGACCATTTCCTTGAGTTTTTTGACATCGACCTCGTCTACATCGTCGCCACGTTTAGGCCATTCGCCCTGCTGGATACAAACAATGCAGCGCACAATTTCGACAAGACCTTGGGCCAGCAAAAACGCACCTGCAATTGGCAAAATGGTTTTGAAAGGGTAGACCGGCGGGCCGTTGGCCGTGACGTTGGAATGCTCGTTGATGGCCCAAGAATCTGCTGCAAAACCGTAACCGGCATAAGCCAAAGCAAACACACCTGGGATAAAAAACAGAAAGTAAAGAATCAAGTCAAACCAGGCTTGCAGGCGCGGCGGGAAAAAACCGTACAACACGTCGCCCCGCACATGGCCATTTTTGGACAAGGTGTAGGCACCAGCCATCATGAACAGCGAGCCATACATCATGCTCATCACGTCAAAAGCCCATGCATGGGGACTGTCAAGAAAGTAGCGGGAAAAAACTTCCCAAGAAATCATCAACGTCAGGAGCAAAATCAACCAGGAAAAAAACTGGCCAATCCAGGTGCTGACTTTGTCAATAAAAAGCAGCAGGTTTTGCATAGGTGAACCACATAAAAAGATAAGCCATCCAGGAAGCCCGGATGGCCAAAAAGTATAAATCAGCCATCTAGGACGCCTGGATGGCTAAGAGGCTCGTTTTAAAAAATCAAGCTTTTTTCGCACCAAAGAAGTGGTTCACTGCCATGCGACGGCTGATGTTGGTGTCCTGATCCCACTTCACAGCACGGACTGCAAACGCTTTTTGCGACTCCACAATTTCCTTGAACAATGGGTTTTCGGCAGACTTTTTCTCCAAAATTTCAGACCAAAGTTTGAGCTGGTCTTGCAAAATCGAGTCGGGCGTTTTGTAGAACTTGACTTTGTCTTTGGTTTGTAACTCGATGTAGTCGTGAGAGTAACGATCCACAGCCTTCCAAGACATATCAGCAGAAGCCGCTTCCGTCGCGCCGGCAATGACCGCCTTCATTTTGTCGGGCAGCGCGTCGTACTTGGTCTTGTTGAACATGATCTCGAAAGTTTCAGCGCTTTGGTGGTAGCTTTGCAGCATGCACACCTTAGACACATCAGGGAAGCCCAAGATACGGTCTGATGTGGCGTTGTTGAACTCAGCGCCGTCGAGCAATCCACGATCCATCGCGGGCACGATCTCGCCGCCTGGCAAGGCGTTAACCGCCGCGCCCATGGCGGTGAACAAGTCAATCGCCAAACCGTTGGTACGGAATTTCAAGCCTTTGAAGTCAGCGGATTTGGTGATGGGCTTTTTAAACCAGCCCAAGGGCTGTGTGGACATGGGGCCGTACAAGAAAGACTGCACGTTGCCGCCGATCGAAGCGTAAAGTTTGGCCAGCAAGGCAGCGCCGCCGCCGTACTTGTGCCATGCCAACACCATGTTGGCATCCATGCCGAAGGCGGGGCCAGAGTTCCACAAAGCCAAAGCGTTTTGCTTACCGTAGTGGTAGCCCAAAACTCCGTGACCACCGTCTAGTGTGCCTTTGGAAACTGCTTCGAGCAAACCGAAAGCGGGAACCACAGAACCGGCAGGCAACACTTCAATTTTCAGGTCGCCGCCGGTCATGTCATTGACTTTTTTCGCATAGTCTTGGGCGTACTCATGAAAAATGTCTTTGGCAGGCCAGGTGCTCTGCCAGCGCATGGAGATGGGGCCAGTTTGCGCTTTGGCGATCATGGGGGCAGACACTGCACCTGCTGCAATGGCAATGCCTTTAAGTAGGTTACGACGGCGTGGGGTTTTGTTGTCAATCAAGATGGGCTCCAATCGATATTTGAAAAAACAAGCGCGAATTTATCGCCTGAAAGGCATTATGAGATCGTCGATTTGCGCTGCACCTAGTGAAAACCCTAGGTTTGCGTGATAAATGTTTCAGCTTGCTGCAAAATAATTTCCAGATCCTGGCGCCGATTGCCGTGGCGCTCTGGGCGCAGCGCCTGCCAGCGGTGGCGATGACCAGCCTTGCCCAAAGCTGCGCTCCATGCACCAAGCGCGGGTTCGCGCGGTGTAAATTAGGCACACGGTGCAGGTAAATAAGGCCTCAGGCCGCCAGCCGCTGCTCCAACTTGGCTTTGGTGTTTTCCAGTTGTGCCGGCAGGTGGTAGGCCAACTGCTTAAACAACTCAGTGTGCAAAGCGATTTCGGTTTTCCAATCGCCTTTGTCTAAGCTGGTGACAGTGGCGAACTGGGCCTTGGTGAAATCCAGGCCGGTCCAGGTGATTTCGTCAAATGCCGGACTGATGCCAAAGCCGTTATCCACGCCCATGGTTTTGCCTTCGATGCGCTGAATCATCCACTTGAGCACGCGCATGTTTTCGCCATAGCCGGGCCATACAAACTTGCCCTCAGCGTCTTTGCGGAACCAGTTGACACAGTAAATCGCCGGCAGCTTGGCCCCGGCCTGGCCCATCTTGTCGCCAATATTGAGCCAGTGCTGAAAATAGTCGCTCACGTTGTAGCCTGTAAAGGGCAGCATGGCAAACGGGTCGCGTCGCACCACGCCTTGCTGTCCCGCAGCGGCGGCCGTGGTTTCTGAGCCCATGGTGGCGGCCATGTATACGCCTTCTACCCAGTTGCGCGCCTCGGTAACCAGCGGCACGGTGGTGGAGCGGCGCCCGCCAAAGATAAATGCGTCAATCGGCACGCCCTTGGCGTCGTCCCAGGCGCTGTCCAGCGCCGGGTTGTTAGTGGCCGCGACGGTAAAGCGCGAGTTCGGATGCGCGGCTTTGGCGCCGGTTTCTTTGGCGATCGCCGGTGTCCAGTCTTTGCCTTGCCAGTCGATTAGATGCGCGGGTAATTGGCCATCGTCTTTTTCCATGCCTTCCCACCACACATCGCCATCGTCGGTAAGCGCGACATTGGTGAAGATTACGTCATGGTCCAGGCTGGCCATGCAGTTGGGGTTGGTGTGGTAGTTGGTGCCGGGCGCGACGCCGAAATAACCCGCTTCGGGGTTGATGGCGTACATGCGGCCATCGCTGTGGGGCTTGATCCAGGCAATGTCGTCGCCGATGGTGCTTACTTTCCAGCCCTCAAAGCCTGCGGGAGGCACCAGCATGGAGAAATTGGTCTTGCCGCAGGCGCTGGGGAAAGCTGCCGCCACATGGTATTTTTTGCCTTGCGGATTGGTCACGCCCAAAATGAGCATGTGCTCAGCCAGCCAGCCAGTACTTGCTTCGCTGGCATCGGCGCGGCCCATGGTCGAGGCAATGCGTAGCGCAAAGCATTTTTTACCGAGCAAAGCATTGCCCCCGTAGCCCGAGCCGTAAGACCAAATTTCGCGTGTTTGCGGATAGTGCACGATGTACTTGGTTTTGTTGCACGGCCATTTCACATCAGCCTGCCCTTGCGCCAGGGGCGCGCCTACGCTGTGCATGCAGGGCACGAAGTCGCCGTCAGCACCCAACACGTCATAGACCGCACGGCCCATACGGGTCATGATGCGCTGGTTCACCGCTACATACGCGCTATCGCTCAGTTCGATGCCGATATGGGCGATGTGCGAACCCAGCGGCCCCATGGAAAAAGGCACCACATACAGGGTGCGTCCGCGCATACATCCGTCAAACAAGGGTTGCAAAGTGGCGCGCATCTCAGCCGGCGCCATCCAGTTATTGGTGGGGCCGGCGTCCTCTTTACTTTCGCTGCAAATATAGGTGCGGTCTTCTACGCGCGCCACATCGCTGGGGTCGGACAAGGCCAAAAAGCTGTTGGGGCGTTTGGCCGAATTGAGCTTGGTAAAGGTGCCGGCATCGACCAGGCGCTGGCAAAGCATCTGGTATTCCTCTTGCGAGCCGTCGCACCAGTGGATGGCGGCCGGTTTGCACAAAGCCGCCATTTCGGTCACCCAGGCGATCAGGCGCTGGTTTTTCACATAGGCAGGGGCTTTGAGGTCCAGTCCAGGCGTTGAGGCTGCATTCATGGGAGGTACTCCTAAAGTTAAAAATCGGGTTTGCCACAGCCCCGGTCGCGCGACGGACCGGGGCTGTGGCAAACCGCCGCAGGCCTACCTGCGGGGAGTCGATTTTAGGAAGGGGTACTTAAGTTACAAGCCGGTTACGAGTAATAGTTATGCTTAAACCGCATGACTCTCAAGCCGTGGTAAAGATCGAAAAGCTTGTTTCGCGCCCGTTTTGGCCGGTCTTGTGCCCGCAAAAATCCGAGCGCGCTGGGCGTGCTCAGGGCTGGGTCAGGGCTTTTTGGATGTCTTTGACCAAGCCACTGCTGTCGGGCTTGGTCATGCTGGAGTAACTGTCGATGAGCTTGCCATCGCGTCCGACCAGGTATTTATAAAAATTCCACTTCGGGCTGCCGCCACCGGCTTTGGCCAACTCGGCAAACAGCGGGTTGGCGCTTTTGCCGCTGACCACGGTTTTCTCGAACATCGGGAATTTCACCCCGTAGGTGTTGTAGCAAAAGTCAGCAATGGCCTTGCCCTTGCCCGGCTCTTGCTCACCAAAGTCATTGGAGGGGAAGCCCAGCACTACCAGGCCCTTGCTGCCGAATTGGGCATAGAGCTTTTCCAGCCCTTCATATTGCGGCGTAAAGCCGCAGTAGCTGGCGGTATTGACCACCAGTAGCACTTTGCCAGCGTACTGGCACAGGTTTTGGGGGGCGTCGTCCTGCAGGCGGTTAAAACTTTTTTGCAAAATAGGTGGGCAAGCGGCGGGGGTCTCAGCGGCGCTGGCCGCACCACTGCCGGCGCAGCACAGGGCAACCAGCAGGGCCGCAAGGCGCCCTTGGAGCGGGGAAAACAGGGAGGCAAAAGTCATAAAAACTACAAAAGCCGTAGGTGTGCTGTGGGTCGTCGCAGCCAAGCGTCAGAGCAAAGTGGCCTAGTTAGGCCATGCTGACGGCGATAAAGGCGAGCAAGAAAATGAGTACGGCGCCGCCAAGGGGCAACACGATCGGCATCATGGGGACGATGTCTTCGATAGGGTCATGTTCATGGTCTTCAGGGGGCTGGGAAGGAGCGCTGGACATACAGTGACTTTCAAAAGTAGGGCCGCAGAGGCCGGGTGCGAAGCGTAATTTTAGTGGCAAGCGGCAGGCGCTGCATGCACTGGCGTACGGGGTACACCCCGCGAAAACCGCTGAAATCAAACTATTCCATAGTTCGTGTCAACCGCCCAACGGTCTGGCGCGTGATAGGTAGGCGCCACTTTCCTTGTGGCGTTTGTGCCCTCAAGGGCTTTACTTTATGGCTGTTATGCAAAGAACCGCAATCCAAATGCCTGAAAAAGGCACTTACCAATGGCAGTTGTTCAATTACTGGTCGGACGAATACCGCCAAACCCGGGCCGATCATTCGGCCTACATAGCCCTCAATTTCGCCGGTGCACTCGATGTCTGCCGCGCCAAAGTGCAGACGCTCTTGCAACACCACCGCCAACACGCCTCAGACGCTGCCCAAGGCCCGCGCCATCACAAAGCCATTGCCCGCCTGCAAAACACCTTGAGCGGCGCCGCTCTGGCTTATGAAAGCAGTTTCCAGCGACATTAAGCCGGTGGGTCCGCCTAGCGCGCTGCGCGGCCAAAAGCGGCAAAACCGATCAAGTCAGCCGCCAGAGTTCTATGGCAATACCACTGACCACCCACTACACCCCGCACAGCGGGGTTTTTTATGCCTGCGCCACCACGCGCAAGACCTCGCTGGCATAGGCCTCCAGCTTTTTTACCCCCATGCCGCTGATGCCCTGCAAGTCGCCGATGGAGCGCGGCGCCAGCTGGGCGATGGCTGCCAGCGTGGCGTCGTGGAAGATGACGTAGGCCGGCAAATTGTGTTCTCGCGCCACCTCGGCGCGCCAGGCTTTGAGCGCCGCATAGCGTGCCAAGGCCGCGGCATCCAGGTCCACCGGCGCCCTCAGTGCCGAGGCGCTACCCGTGCCTTTAACCTTGGCCACTTTGGGCTCGGAGAGAGACTGGCGCAGCTGCACCGCCTGCTCGCCTTTGAGTATCGGGCGCGCCTGGGGCGTTAGCACCAGGGTGTTAAAGGCCTGCACATCAACCATGACCGCGCCCAGCGCCAGCAATTGGCGCAGCACGCCGCGCAATTGCAACTCGCTCAAGGCGTGGCCGACGCCAAAGGTACTTAGGTTTTCATGCCCGTGCTGCAACACTTTCTCGCTGCGCTTGCCGCGCACCACATCCATCAGGTGCCCCGCGCCAAAGCTGATGCCGCTGTGTTGCTGGATGCGGTAAATCGTGGACAGCAGCATTTGCGCCGCTTCGCTGCCGTCCCATACCGCTGGCGGTTGCAAGCAGTTGTCACAATTGCCGCAGGCGCTACTGGCCTGGCCAAAGTACGAGAGCAAACGCACGCGCCTGCAGTCGGTGGCTTCGGCCAGACCCAACAGCGCTTCGAGCTTGCCCCGCATGACTTGTTTGAAGTCTTCCTCGGCTGGGCCTTCGTCAATCATGCGCCGCTGGTTCACCACGTCCTGCAGGCCGTAGCACATCCAGGCGTCAGCGCTCAGGCCGTCGCGCCCGGCGCGTCCGGTTTCTTGGTAATAGCCCTCGATGTTTTTCGGCATATCCAGGTGCGCCACAAAGCGCACATCGGGTTTGTCGATGCCCATACCAAACGCAATCGTCGCCACCATCACCAAGCCCTCGTCGCGCAAAAAGCGATCCTGGTGTGTTTGGCGCACTTTGCTGTCCAGACCCGCGTGGTAGGGCAAGGCTTTGATACCGGCCTGGCTCAGCATAGTGGCAACGTCCTCTACTTTTTTGCGCGACTGGCAATACACGATGCCGGCATCGCCCGCATGTTCGCGTTCGATAAAGCGCAGCAACTGGGTACTGCCTTCGCGCTTTTCCACGATCGTATAGCGGATATTGGGCCGGTCAAAGCTGCTGATGAAAGCGCGTGCCTGCTCCAGTTGTAAACGCTCCAGCACATCGGCGCGCGTCAAGTCATCGGCGGTCGCCGTCAAGGCCATGCGCGGCACGCCGGGATAGCGCTCATGCAAGACGCTTAGGGCCCGGTATTCGGGCCGGAAGTCGTGGCCCCATTGGCTGACGCAGTGCGCCTCGTCAATCGCAAACAGACTCAGTTGTCCGCGTTCAAACAGCGAGTCGAGTTGCGCCAAAAAACGGGCAGTGGTCACCCGCTCAGGCGCGGCGTACAGCAAGGTGACCTCGCCGCGCAGCAGGCGCTGCTCCACCTGGTAAGCCTCTTCGCCCGACAAAGTGGAGTTCAAAAATGCCGCGCTCACCCCCGCCTCGTGCAAGGCGCCCACCTGGTCGTGCATCAGCGCGATGAGCGGCGAAATCACCACCGTGATGCCATGCCCCGCACGCTGGCGCGCAATTGCGGGAATCTGGTAACACAGCGACTTGCCGCCGCCCGTGGGCATCAGCACCAGCGCGTCGCCGCCCCCACCCACGTGCTCAATGATGGCTTGCTGTGGCCCGCGAAAAGAATCGTAACCAAATACTTCCTGCAGGATGCTCAAGTAAGACAAAGGGGGCGCCGCTGGTGAATGGAAAAGTGAAAAAACCTGGCTTATCGCGTACAGTAGCAAAGCACACAGCGAAGGATTGTCCCCGTAAAGCCAAATACATCGCGCAACAGCAACCGGGGTCTTGCCAAGACTTGCAACGCAAACATCAGGCGGGCTTCTTTTTTGCCGCTGTCGCCGCTGCGCGTGCGGCAAACTCTTCGCGTAAGGCGCGTAGCTTTTCGCGTGGGTCTTCTTTGATGGTGGCCTGGTCTAAAGCCATCTCGGCAATAAAGCGGCTGGGCTGCGCGGCCACCGTGTCGCGCCCTTTTTTGCGCCGCCGCGTCCAGCTGACGGACAGCGTGCGTTGCGCGCGGGTAATGCCCACGTACATCAAGCGCCGCTCTTCTTGCAAACGGGTGGCCAGGTCGGCATGCGCCAGCGCGGCAGCGGCTTCGTCCGGCACTTCATCGCCCGCTTTATCTGCCTTGGCTTTGCCTGGCTCTTCCATCTTGAAAGGCAGCATGCCTTCGGTCACGCCCACCAGCATCACATGCGGCCACTCCAAACCCTTGGCGGCATGCAGCGTGGACAAGGTGACCACGTTTTGGTCTTTCTCGCGTTCGGTCAAGGTGGACAAGAGCGCGATGTTTTGCGCCACGTCCAGCAGGTTTTTGCTGGCGCGTTGCGTGATCAGGATTTCATCGTCCATTTGCCCGCCGCAGCGCTGCGCCATCCATTCGCAAAACTCCATCACATTAGTCCATTTGACGGCAGCGATTTGCGGACTGTCCTCGGTGTCGTACAAGTGCTTTTCATAGGCCATGTCGGCCAACCAGGACTTTAGAAACAGCAGGGCGTTTTCCGCGCCCTCGGTGTGTTTTGCGCGAAACTGCAAATCGTTCACACTGCGGCCAAATTCGTGCAGGCTGGCCACTGCGCGGCTGGGCAAGACCGAGCCCAGCGACGATGAAAACAGGGCTTCAAACAAACTCAGTTTGTAACGGCTGGCAAAGGTACCCAGGCTGCCCAAAGTTTGGTGGCCTATGCCACGCTTGGGCGTGGTGACGGCGCGCAAAAATGCCGGGTCGTCATCGTTATTGGCCCACAGGCGCAGCCAGGCACACAGGTCGCGGATTTCAGCGCGATCGAAAAAGCTTTGCCCGCCGGACACTTTGTAGGCAATGCCCGCTTTGCGCAAGGCTTTTTCAAAAGGCCTGGCCTGGTGGTTGGCGCGGTAGAGCACGGCAAAGTCGCGCAGCTCTTTGAACTGCATGCCCGCCTGCGCCAGCGTACCCTCGGCGCGCAAACTCTGGATGCGGGCCACCACGCGTTCGGCTTCGTGGTCTTCGCTATCGGCGTCCACCACCCGCACCGGTTCGCCCTCGCCCAAATCGCTCCATAGGTTCTTAGGGAACAGCTTGGGGTTGGCCGCAATCACATTATTGGCCGCGCGCAAAATCGCGGCGGTGGAGCGGTAGTTTTGCTCCAGCTTGATGACTTTCAGCGCCGGGAAATCCTGCGGTAGCAAACGCAGATTGTCGAGCGTGGCACCGCGCCAGCCGTAAATACTTTGGTCGTCATCGCCCACGGCGGTAAAGCGCGCTGCGTCCCGCCCAGGCGCTAAGCTGCCATCGGGCTCGCAACCGACCAGCAGCTTGAGCATGGCGTATTGCGTGGCATTGGTATCCTGGTATTCATCGACCAGCACATGGCCTGCAAAAGCCTGCCATTGCGCACGTACCTCGGGGTACTCGCGCAAGAGCTTGAGCGGCAGGCTGATCAAGTCATCAAAGTCCACGCTTTGGTAAGCGCTCAAACGCTCTTCATAGCGTCCCATGATGACGGCGGCCTGGCGTTCATCTTCATCGGCTGCCATCGCTAAAGCTTGCTCTGCATTGAGCCCGGCGCTTTTCCAGGCGCTGATCGTCCATTGCCAGTTGCGCGCTGTGGCCGAGTCGGTGCTGCCGCCGGCGTCTTTCAAGATACTGGTCACATCCGAGGTATCCAAAATACTGAATTTGGGTTTGAGTCCTAAGACCGCGCCATGGCTGCGCAACATGCGCACGCCTAACGCATGAAAGGTGCAAATCAACACTTCTTGCGCGGCTTTGCCTATCAGTGTTTTGGCGCGCTCACGCATTTCGGCGGCGGCTTTGTTGGTAAAAGTAATAGCGGCAATTTTTTGCGCCGGCATCCCCACCTGGATCAGGCGCGCGATTTTGTGGGTAATGACGCGGGTTTTGCCCGAACCGGCGCCGGCCAGCACCAGGCAGGGGCCGTGCATATAGTTCACCGCCTCCTGCTGGGCGGTATTCATGGCGTTGTGGGGGGATGACATGCGCGAGGCGTCGGCTCAGGCCGGTAAGGGGCAAACTCAAAAGGCCGCGCATCTTAACGGCAGGTCGATCTGCCATTTGCCTTGACAATCGCTACATGTTGGAAATTTTTGAAGTCACCTTTCCGTTTTTTGCTTTGGTTTTATGCGGTTACGCCGCCGCCCGGCGCCAGATGCTTCCCCTGGTGGCCATTGCGGGCCTCAATACGTTTGTCCTGTTTTTTGCCCTGCCCTGCATGCTCTACCGCTTCGGGGCCCATACGCCGATTGCGCAGTTGCTAGACCCTGCGGCCAGCATCACCTACTTGGTGTGCGGCTTGAGCGTGGTGGCCCTGGTCATTGCCATCACCTTGCGCGGGCCTATGGGATGGAACGACGCGGCTTTTGGCGCTCTGGTGGGCGCATTTCCGAACACCGGGTTTTTGGGCGTACCGCTGCTGATCGCGATTTTGGGCAAGCAAGCTGCGGGTACAGCGATCGTCACGATTTTGGTGGACTTGGTGGTCACCACTTCTTTGTGCATCGCTCTATCGCGCCTGGGTGCACTGGGTACTTCGGCGGGCGCGGACGTAGAACGCGTCAGCCCCGCGCAGGCCGCGCGCAATGCCTTGCGCGGCGTGGCTACCAACCCCATGCTGTGGGCCATCTTGACCGGCGCTCTGGCTTCCGCCTTCGGCCTGGTTTTGCCCGGCCCGGTGGACGCCACCTTGGGCCTGCTGGCCGACTGCGCTTCGCCGGTGGCTTTGTTCACTATCGGCGCGGTGCTGGCGCGGTCCCAAATCATGGCCCAAGAAGGTCAGGCCCCGACGGTGCCCTGGTCCGATGTGCTGCCGGTGGTGGCCATCAAACTGCTGATCCATCCCATGCTGGTGCTGGCGGTGGGCTTGCTCGCGCAGGCCATGGGCGCGCCCCTGGCGGACGCGGCGCTCACCGTCATGGTGCTGGTGGCGGCGCTGCCCAGCGCCAGCAATGTGTCTATGCTGGCTGAGCGCTTTGGTGCCAATAACGGACGCATCGCCCGTATTATTTTGCTTTCTACGGCGCTGGCATTTTTTACTTTCGCCGCTGCCGTGGTGCTGATGACCGGCTAGGCGGCGCTGCGCTAACGGCTATCAGATGGTAATTAGATGGACAGCGGGTCCACATCGATGGCCCAGCGGATCAGGCCTTTGCAGGCCGGGTCGCTGCGACTGGCCAGCAGCACCTCCTGCCAAGCCGCCAAAAAGCTTTGCAAAGCATGGCGCGAAGCACTTTCCACCAGCATTTGTGCGCGCTCCACATTGGCCACGCGTTGCATGGACATGGGCACGGCCGGGTACAGCATCACCTGCTCGAGCACCTGCGCCCAACCCGGCCATTGCGCCATGTCCGTGCCTGCGCGCTTGCGTGCCGCGTTTAAAAACGCCTGGGCTGCCTCCTGGCTGCGCGCATCGGCGCGCACCAGGGCCTGGTAAGTAAAAGGCGGCATGCTTGCTTGCTCACGCTCTTGCAACTGGCTATGTGCAAAACTGGGGTAGTCGTAGTTTTTTAAGGCGGCATACACCGGGTGGGCCGGCTGAAAGGTTTGTACCCATACCTCACTCTGCGCGCCCATCGCTGCGTCGCGTCCGGCCCGACCCGCCGCCTGCAGCAGCAGCGAGAACAGGCGCTCGGGGGCCCGAAAGTCGCTGGAAAACAAGGCGCTGTCCGGGTTGATAGCCGCTACTAGCGTGATGCGCCTGAAGTCATGGCCTTTGGCAATCATCTGGGTGCCCACCAGCACATCGACCTCGCCTGCATGCACCGCCGCCAGCTGGCTTTGCAGCGCGCCCTTAAGGCGCGTGGTGTCGGCATCAATGCGGCCAATGCGCACCGGTTCGCCCTCGGGTTGCTCTGGGCTTTGGCTGCCGGGGCGGCGCACATCGGCTAAGAGTGCGGTGAGCAATTCTTCGATTTGCTCGGTGCCGCGTCCCAAGGTCAAAATATCCGGGTTACCGCAGCCCGGGCAGGTGCGCGGTACGCGCTCGCTGTGGCCGCAATGGTGGCAGCGCAGCGTGCGGTCGCTTTTGTGGAATACCCGAAATGCGCTGCAATGCCCGCAAGCGCTTTTCCAGCCGCAGTCGCTGCAATGGAGCACGGGCGCATAGCCGCGCCGGTTGAGAAATACCAGGCATTGCTCGCCGCGCGCAATGCGCTCTTTGATCGCCGCCAGCAAGGGCAAGGACACCACCGCATTGCGTGCCTGGTGTGTCATGTCCACCCGGCGCACCAGCGGCAGGCTGCGCCCGACTGCGCCAATGCGGCTGGGCATGTGCAGGCGCAGGTAGCGCCCACCCTCTGCCACCGGGCGGCTGTGAAACCAAGACTCGAGCGAGGGCGTGGCCGAGCCTAAAACCACTTTTGCGCCCTCCAAACGGCCGCGGTACACGGCCAGATCCCGTGCCGAATAGCGCGCGCCTTCGCCACTTTTGTAGCTCGGGTCATGCTCTTCGTCCACCACAATCAGGCGTAAACCGGGCATCGAGGCAAACACCGCCATGCGCGTGCCAAGCACGATGCGCGCGCCGCCCTGGTGGGCGGCTAACCAGGCCGACAGGCGCTGCGCCGGAGTCATGCCGCTGTGCAGACTGACCACCGCCTGCGGCCCCCATTGCGGCGCAAAGCGCTCCACAAAGCGCGCCTCCAGCTGCGGCGTCAGATTAATTTCGGGCACCATCACCAGTGTTTGCGCCTGTGGCTCGCGCGCCAGGAGTTGTTCCACGGCCTGCAAATACACCTCAGTCTTGCCGCTGCCGGTGGCGCCAAACAGCAAAAACGGGCCGCTATGCGCCTCTATGTGTGCCAGGGTTTCGGTTTGCTCTACGCTGAGGGCCTTGTTTTGCATCGGAGCCTGCGCTAGGCCGGCGTTTTCAGGCGGCGGCGCCTTTACGCGCGAAGTTTTGCCAGCAGCCGGCTGTAAACCTAGGGCTTTGTGCAGTCGCAGCGCTTTGCGCTGCAGCTGCAGGCTGGACAGCTCGCGCAACTGCGGCGGCAAAGCGGCCAGTGCGACCTCCCCGGCCGAGCGCTGGTAGTAGCGCGCGGCAAAGCGCACCAATTGTTGCCAGGCGCCGGCCAGGGGCCCTACCGTGTCCAGCACTTCGCTGATATCGCGTACCTTACTCGGGTCGATTTCGCCACTGGCCTCGTCGCTTGGATCCCAGACCACACCCAGGGTTTCGCGCGCGCCCAGTGGCACCCGCACCAGGGTGCCGGCGGGCAGTACCTCGCGGTGCCGGTAGGTCAGCACCGGGCCCAGGGAGGCATGGGCCGGGGTGTGGACCAGTACCGCCAGCCAGGCGCTCATACGGGCCGCGGCGCGGCGCACCAAACCGAGGGAAAATCAAACATAGGACGTGTTGCACATAAAAAACAGCAGAAAAACGGGCTAAGCCCTTGATCTGATTAGGGTCACGGCTTTATACCCAGATCGTGTGGATAACTTTGTGGATAGGACCCGTGTAAACCACTTCCCCCCTCTAAAAACCAGCATATTTTTACCCTGCCCATAAATTGAGCAAAAAAACTAATCGTTAAAAATCAATGACTTAGCATTATTATCGCTTTGGCGACGGGATCGCAGCAGGGTCAGGCTGCCCAGCGCACGGCGGGGCAAGCATGTGTATAACTTTGGCCTACGCGTTCTCTAGCGGGCCCCTATTGAGGCCCCATTACGGCCCTTATGTTGACCATTGCGCGCCCCGGCGATTGTGCCCGCTGCGGAGGTGTAAAAAAGTAGCAGTTTTCATCTCGTGAAGTGAATATCAGGCTTAGCGCCCGCATCTGAAGCAGACTGGCGAAAATAGCCTTAAGTCATTGATTTGAAACAAATTGACCCGCTATTCGCGCAATCTGTGGATAACTTTGTTGATATCCTGCCTCGGCGGCCCAAAATCCTCGGAAAATCAAGGCTTTCGACAAGGCGCCTTGAAAAAAAGCATTTTTGCATTCTTATAAAAATCAAGCACTTAGCCAGCACCTTGGGCCGTAGCAGAGTTTTCGACGGCTTTAGGTCGGCAGCCAATGAAAGCAATAATATTTGTGAACAAGTCTAAAAAATAGATGAAAACGTCGCAAATCGTGCTAAGCATATTGGGATGGTATTTTGACCAGGCCTCACTTGGATTTGGCGCGTGGATGGGCCGCGTCATAGGCTTTGGCCAAATGTTGGAAATCCAGCCGCGTATAGACCTGGGTGGTGCTGATGTTGGCGTGGCCGAGCAACTCCTGCACACCGCGCAGGTCGCTGCTGGACTGCAGCACATGGCTTGCAAACGAGTGGCGCAGCATGTGCGGGTGCACCGGTACGCTGGTGTGCGCCAACTGGCTGCGCCGCTGTAGGCGTTGCCACACCGACTGCGCACTCAAGCGGGTGCCATTGCGCCCGGTAAACAGCGCAGCTTGCGCCTTGGCTGGGCCCGGCGGGTTAGCCCGTAGGGCCAGCCAGCGCTCTAAAGCGCGCAGGGCTGCGCCGCCCACCGGCACAGCGCGCCGTTTGGCGCCTTTGCCCAGCACATGGGCTTGCGCTTCCTTTAGGTCGATCCAGCCTTTGGCCTGTGGGCCAGGCTGCACGTCCAGCCCCACCAATTCCCCTACGCGCAGGCCGCTGCCATAGAGCAGTTCCACCATGGCCGCATCGCGGGCTTCAAACCAGGCGCTATCTTGGCTGCAGAAATCGGCAAACTGCACCGCATCGTCCACGCCCATGGCCTTGGGCAGGGGCTTGGGCGCTTTGGGGGCGCGCACATCTTGCGCTGGGTTGCTGGCGACCAGGCCCTGGCGGCCCAGCCAGATGTAAAAGCCGCGCCAGCCGCTCAAAATCAAGGCGATGCCGCGCCCGCTACGCCCGCCGCTGTGCATCTGAGCGATCCAACGGCGGATATGGTGGTGGCTGACTTCGCACAGTGCCAGCGCTGGGCCGTCTGTGCTTTTCGCTTCCCTGCCGCTTTTGGCTCCTAGTCCGCCGGGCAGAGCGCTGGCACCCGACATCACCGCGGCCGCTGCAAAGGCTTGCAGCTTGCCCAGGTCCAGGGCGTACAAGGCTAGGGTGCGTTGCGCCAGGCGCTTTTCCGAGCGCACATATTCCAAATAGCGTTCGACCAGTTCGCTGTCGGTGGCCACGCGCGGTGTCGCAGGAGGGTCTAACGTAAACGGCTTAAGGCGGCGCTGGCCACCTCGCCGATACGGCATAAAAACTCCGTCCCCATGCCGCCATGGAAACGCTGCGCATCCATCGAGGCCAGCACCAGCATGCCAAAAGCCGGCGCGCTGCTGCCCGCGTCACCGCTTCTCAAAGGGATGATGGCAATCGATGCGGCGGTGTCCGGCTTGTCCAACCAGGCCGTTACCTCAAAGCCGGTGTTCAGGCCGCAAAAAGGCTCGTTCAAGGATGAGGCGAACAGTTTGGCTTCATCACTCACGCCCTGCACAAAGGCGCTGTCCGCGTACTCGCTGTCCAGGCCCCATAGGCGCAGGGCCACTTGCGGCACCGAAAACTGCTCGCGGATTTCCTGGCTGATCATGCCCGGCAGGGTTTGCGCCTGCGGCACCAGCAAGAGTCCGCGCGCCCAGCGCAGTATCTTGTCGGACAGCAGCACATTGTCATTGCCGTGGCGGATCATCTCCATGATGCGCGATTCGAGCAGCTTGATTTTCTCGCGCAGCATCTCGGCCTGGCGCTCTTGCAGGCTGACCGCGCGGTGGCTGTGGGGGCTGGTGATTTGCACGGCCGCCAGCAAGTCTGCGTGGCGCAGAAAAAAGTCTGGCGTGTTGGCCAGGTAGTTGGCGATGTCGTCTTCGGTAATCGGATTGCTCAGGCTGGGGTCGCTGGGTGTGCTCATAGTTTTATTGAAAGAAGGACAGTCGTTAAAAATGGTCGGGTAGCTCAATCTCGCCGCGGTATACCGTGGTGGCCGGGCCGGTCATCACAACCGGCATGTACCCACCGGCCCAGGCGATGGTCAACACCCCGCCGCGCGTCTGCACATCGACGAGCGCGTCAAGCAGGCCCCAGCGTATGCCAGCCACTACCGCTGCACAGGCGCCGCTGCCGCAAGAAAGGGTCTCGCCCACGCCACGCTCATACACGCGCAAGTGCAGCTGGCGCCGGCTCACTACCTGCATAAATCCGGCATTGACCTGGTGGACAAAACGCGCATGCCGCCCAATTAAAGGGCCTTGCGTCTCCACCGGTGCCTGGTCTACATCGCCGACCAGTTGCACCGCATGCGGATTGCCCATGGACAGCGCGCCTATGCGCACGCTCATCGTATCGCTCAGGCTTAAGGGCCAGTATTGCCAAGCGCCCAAAGCTTGGGCCTCTAAACCTTGGGTTTCAAAGCCTATGGCTTGCAGATCAAACGAAGGTGGCCCCATGTCCACCGTCACCCGGCCATCGGCGTGCAGTTCGGGCTCAATCACGCCCTTCATGGTCTTTACGCGCAGCCGTGTTTTATCGCTCAGGCCTTGCTCGCGTACAAAGCGCGCAAAGCAGCGCGCGCCGTTGCCGCATTGCTCGACCTGGTTGCCATCGGCGTTATGGATGGTGTACTCAAAATCAATGCCCGCTGCTGGCGATGGCCCCACCGTCAAAATCTGGTCAGCACCTACGCCCAAGTGGCGATCGCCTAAAAAGCGGTAATGCGCCGGGCTCAGGCCCAAGGGTCCGCGGCTTGCATCGAGCACCACAAAATCATTGCCGGCGCCGTGCATCTTGGTAAACGGAATTCGCATAGCGCCGATTATCAGGCGTGCCGCCAGACAGCCCCGTGTTTGGCTGCACAATGCCACCATGCCCAGAAGTTCCCAGATCCTTGACCATGCCGCAGGCGCCTTGCCCGCACCCGGCGAATGGCAAAGCGCGCGCCCCGTGCCTTTGCTTGCCAACCTGCAACGCCTGACCGCACCCAACCCCGGTTTCATGACCGGACCGGGCACCAATAGTTACCTGGTGGGCGATGCGGCTACCGGCTATTTCGTGATCGACCCGGGCCCTGCCGACCGCGATCACATTGCCCGCTTGTGGGACGCTGCGCGCCATGCCGACGGGCGCGGCGGCCATATTCAGGCCATTGTCTGCACCCATTCCCATGCCGACCATGCACCAGGCGCCGCGCCGCTGCAAGCCTTGTGCACGCAGCGCAGCGACCACACGCCCCCCATCTGGGGCCTGCCTTCTGCGCCGACCGCGCGGGCCAATAGCCACTTTGTACCCGACCAGGCGCTGGCCCATGGCGCGCTATTGCATTTACAGGCCGCAGGCGCGCCGCAGCACACTTTGCGCGCGCTGCACACGCCTGGCCATGCGGCCAACCATGTCTGCCTGTTGCTGATGCAAGACGGCATGTTGTTTTCGGGTGACCATATCCTCAATGGCAGCACCACCGTCATTGACCCGCCCGATGGCAATATGGCCGATTACCTCGAATCGCTGGACCTGCTGCATGCCGCTTGTGTGCAGCACAGCGTGGACTTCATCCTGCCTGCCCACGGCCACCCTATGCCCGATGCGCTGGGGGCGATTTCGCATCTCAAAGCCCACCGCCTTAAGCGCGAGGCCAAGATCGCCGCCGTCATGCAGGCCAATCCCGCAGGTGACCCGGACCAGTGGCTGCCACTGGCTTATGACGACGTCGATGCGCGCCTGTGGCCGGTGGCCAAGCGCTCGCTGCTGGCGCATGTGGAACGCATCCAGCTGTTAGCGCAAAGCCAAGCCGGCCAGCCATGAGCGCAGCCCCGGCAGCACGGCCCGGCCAAGGCGCGGGTGGCGGCGACTCTGGTGGTGGCGAGCGCCTGTCCAAACGCGTAGCGCAGATGCTGGGCTGCTCGCGCCGCGAGGCGGAACAAACTATCGAAGGCGGCTGGGTGCGGGTAGACGGCCAGGTGGTAGAAATCCCCCAGCAACGCGTGCTGATGCAGACGGTGACGGTGGACCCGGATGCCAGTTTGATGGCGCTGGGCGAAGTGACGCTGATCCTGCATAAACCGCCGAACGTACTGGACGGTGTGCAAGACGAGGCAGTCCTTGCTGTTGTCCCGACGGGACTGCCCCCCGGGCGTAGCCGTCAGGCGCCTGCACCGCTTGCACGTTCTGCCCGCGATTTGCTTATAGCCGCCAACCACAGCCCGCACGACGCCAGCGGCCAAGGCCCTTTGCTGCGCCACTTCAAGCAGCTACAGGCCAGCGTGCCACTGGAAACAGCCGCCAGTGGATTGGTGGTGTTCACCCAGGACTGGCGGGTGCAGCGCAAACTGCAAGAAGATATGGCCCAGATGGAGCACGAGCTCATGGTGGAGGTGCGTGGAGAGGTGAAAGCCGATGCGCTCGTCTCCATAGTGCGTGCGCTGCGCGACCCACGCCAGCGCTTGCCGGTCGCCAAGATAAGCATCGGCAGCGCCAGCGAGGCGCGCAGTATCTTGCGCCTGGCGGTCAAAGGCGCGCATCCGGGTTTGGCCGCGTTTCTGTGCGAGCTGGCCGGCTTAGAAATCCAAGCCCTGCGCCGCATCCGCGTCGGTCGCGCCAGCCTGGGCTATGTCGCGCCGGGGCAGTGGCGCTATCTGGCGCAGTACGAACGCTTTTAAGGATACGGCTTTCAAGCCGGATGTACGACCACCAGCCAACCGGTGGCCAGGCTTTTGCCGGGGTTGCGGATACTGTGTTGGCAGTCCACCGCATAGCGCGCGGTCTCGCCCGTTTGCAGCTTTTGAAGAACGTCCCCCGCCTGCACCTGTAGCGCGCCGCTGTGTACCGTCAAGTGCTCGCGCGTGCCCGCTTCGTGGGCTTCTGACTCCAAGGCGCCGCCGGGCTGCACGCTTAGCGCGTACCACTCAAATTGACCCGCCAGCTCGATCGGGCCCAGGATGCGCAGCTCGCACAGCCCGTCCGGGCTGCGCAGCGATGGCGTGGCGTGGGCGGGCACCAGCGCGATAGCGGGCGCTTGGGGCGCGGGGGACTGGTGCAGCAAGTCGGCCAGCGGCACACCGAGCGCGTTGGCGAGGCGCCAGACTACGGCCACGGTAGGGTTGGCTTGGGCGCGCTCGATTTGCGAGAGCATGGATTTGGACACGCCGGCCAGGCGGGATAACTCATCGAGCGAGAGCGCACGCGCCTGGCGCAGCGCGGCCAGCGTGTCCCCCACGCGAGGCGGCTCGGCCGGGAGCGGGCTGCGCGCGGGCGCGCTGGTGGTTTTTGCACTACGGGAGGCCATTTAATTCCTTTATACCGAAATATGTTCGATATACTGCACAAATAGCGATACTACCGAACATCGTGGAATCGATTGTCCACCAATCGACCGCCGCACACCAGTCAAAGGACGCGCCACATGGCAAACAGCAGCGATTTTTACCTCCACCTCGCGCAGGAATTGGCCGGTATTGAAGAGGCCGGCTTGTTCAAACAGGAGCGGGTGTTGGGCAGCGCCCAGGGCGCACATATCCACACCTTGGGTGCCGACGGTCAGCGGCGCGAGGTGATTAATTTGTGCGCGAACAATTATTTGGGCCTATCCGCCCACCCGCAGGTGCTCGCTGCTGCGCATGCGGCGCTGGACAGCCACGGCTATGGCTTAAGTTCAGTACGCTTTATCTGCGGCACGCAAGACCTGCACAAAACCCTGGAGGCGCGCCTATCGGCTTTTTTGGGCGCCGAGGACACTATTTTGTACGCCGCCGCATTTGACGCCAACGGCGGTTTGTTTGAGCCGCTGCTGGGCGAGCAAGATGCCATCGTCAGCGACGAGCTGAATCATGCTTCCATCATCGACGGCATACGCCTTTGCAAAGCCCAGCGCTGGCGTTACCGGCACAACGACATGGCCGATTTGGAGCGCTGCCTGCAAGAGGCGGCCAAGGCCGGTGTGCGCCACACCCTGGTGTTTACTGATGGCGTGTTTTCCATGGACGGCACGATTGCGCAGCTCGATGTGATGCGTAGCGTGTGCGACCAGTACGGCGCTTTATTGGGCGTCGACGAATGCCATGCCAGCGGCTTTGTGGGCGCCAGCGGGCGCGGCACGCCTGAGTACCGCAAGGTTTTTGGCAAAGTGGACATCATCACCGGCACCTTGGGCAAAGCCTTAGGCGGCGCCAGCGGCGGTTTTACCAGCGGGCGCAAAGAAGTCATTGCCCTGCTGCGCCAGCGCTCGCGGCCCTATTTGTTTTCCAATACCTTGGCACCGGTGATCGCCGGCGCCTCGTTGGCCGTGCTCGATTTGCTTGAGGCCGACACCGCCTTGCGCGACAGGCTCGAAGACAACACGCGCTTTTTCCGCAGCGCTTTGACCGATGCCGGTTTTGCCCTGCCGCCAGGCGAGCATCCCATCATCCCCGTGATGGTGGGCGACGCAGTGCTGGCGCAGCGCATGGCCGCGCGCCTGTTGGACCTGGGTGTTTATGTGGTGGGTTTTTTCTTTCCCGTGGTGCCGCGCGGCAAGGCGCGCATCCGGGTGCAGATCAGCGCGGTGCACAGCCGCACAGATTTAGAGTTTGCCGCCGCCGCTTTTGCACAAGCGGGTCGCGAACTGGGCATCTTGGGCGAAGGCTTAGCAGCATGAACCCGCGCATCCTCATCATCGGCGCCAATGGCCAGATAGGCACCGACTTAGGCTACGCTTTGACAGCGCGCTACGGCGCAGGCGCTGTCGTGCTGAGCGACATTGCTGCGCCACCTGCTAGCGTGCCTGCAGGCATGTCGCACCACATCCTCGATGCCACTGACTCGGATGCTTTGCAGCGCCTGGTAGTGCAGCAAGGCGTCACGCAGATTTACCTCTTGGCCGCGGCCTTGTCGGCGCGTGGTGAGCAGCACCCAGCTTGGGCCTGGGACCTGAATATGCGCAGTCTGCTCAATGTGCTGGAGCTGGCTCGTCAGGTCCGTTTGCGGGTGTTTTGGCCCAGCTCAATTGCCGCCTTCGGGCCAGGCAGCCCCAAGACGCTTACGCCGCAGCACTGCGTCATGGACCCTGGCACGGTCTATGGCATTTCTAAGCTTGCCGGCGAGGGTTGGTGTGCCTGGTACCACCGGGTCCACGGCGTGGACGTGCGCAGCCTGCGCTACCCCGGCCTTATCAGTTGGAAAACCGCTCCCGGCGGCGGCACCACGGATTACGCCATCGAGATATTCCACGCCGCTTTGCGCCAAGGCCACTACACCAGCTTTTTGGCGCCGCACACCGCGCTGCCCATGATGTACATGCCTGACGCGATACGCGCCACGCTTGAGCTGATGGACGCGCACGGGCATCGCATCGCCGAGCGCCATAGCTACAACCTCGCCGCCTTAAGCTTTACGCCGGCGCAGCTCGCCGAGGCGATTGCGCGCCAAGTGCCAGGCTTTAGCGTGGACTACGCGCCGGACTACCGCCAAGCCATTGCCGATGGCTGGCCGCAGTCCATAGACGACAGCGTGGCCCGGGCCGATTGGGGCTGGGCGCCGCGCTTTGACCTCGATGCCATGGTGGCCGATATGCTGGCGCATTTGCGCCCGCAGGCAGAGGCTGCGCAGGAAGCGCTGGTGGCCTGAAGACGCGAAAAAAGTGTGAAGCCCACCGATAAGCCGGATTCTGTGCACGCCGGGTTGCCCCGGCATGTGACCACCATTACTCTGGGCCTTTGATCACTCAAAAGCTCGGTGCTACCTACCCGCCAACTCCGGGGGCCCCGTCAACGTTGGCCTACTTGGTATTGCTGCGCGTAGAGATTGCCCGT
>JBBAPX010000012.1:0-102467 GCA_040400575.1 Rhodoferax sp. | reverse complement strand
TAAATTAACCCCTGGACTCTAAAACCAAGTGCTACTGAAAACGGGGGGACGTCGATGTAAACCTCTGTTTCTTTGTTGGTTACGACCTCAGACTTCAAGTTCGGTTTCGAGGAATAATCGAAGTTTGGCGCTAAGCTGATCAATTGACCAGCCACGCCAATGAATTTAATCGCGTCTTTGTCATCGGTTTGCGTCCATATCATGTTGACGATAGAGGCATCATGTATGGTAAATATTTTGAAAATTAAATAATTGGATTCAACGATTTTGGATTCTACGTAGACGTTTAACATTCCAAGGGCAAGAGCGTTTTTCAATATAGGATCTTTAACTTCTTCGCCTTTTGATTTATCTATTAAGGACTGAGCTATCAAAGCGCTGAGTTTATTTCGACCTGGGACGCTTAGTGAAAAAATAAAGATAATTGTGAATAATATTGCTAACGCATATTTTCTTACGCTTCCTGTTGAATATCCATTGTCCATATATTCGTCCTTCGGATTCAATACTTTCAGATCGCCATATCATTTCGGAATTCCATGGTTTGAATATTATGTACGCCAAAGAGGTTCCATGAATACCTTCATTCGCTTTCACAGGCGATATCTGGATATTCATGCAGGATAACGATAAAGCGAAAATGCCATTGTCCGCAAGCCATTGCGCTACAGCATGGGCTGCGGGGGCTTAGCTGCGATAGTTTTGTATCTGCATGGATGGTGAAGCCTATTTCGTCAGCATCCGCATCGCATCTTCCAGCCCTTTGAGGGTGAGCGGGTACATGCGTTGCTGCATCAGTTGTTGCACCACGCTGATGCTTTGGCGGTATTGCCAGACGCCTTGGGGTTCGGGGTTGATCCAGGCAAATTTAGGGAAGGCGCTGGTCAGGCGTTGTAGCCACTCGGCGCCGGCTTCCTCGTTGTTATATTCCACGCTGCCGCCGGGCTGCAGTATTTCGTAAGGACTCATGGTGGCGTCGCCCACGAAGATGAGTTTGTAGTCTTTGTTGTACTTGCGGATGATGTCCCATGTCGCAAACTTTTCGGCAAAGCGGCGCCGGTTGTTTTTCCACATAAAGTCGTACACGCAGTTGTGGAAGTAATAAAACTCAAGGTGCTTGAATTCGGTCTTGGTGGCGCTAAACAACTCTTCCACCCGGGCAATATGGTCGTCCATGGTGCCGCCCACGTCCATCAAGAGCAGCACTTTGACGTTGTTGTGCCGCTCCGGGCGCATCTTGATGTCCAGGTAGCCAGCGTTGGCTGCGGTTTTGCTGATGGTTTCGTCCAGGTCCAATTCGTCCTCATGGCCTTCGCGGGCGAACTTGCGCAGGCGGCGCAGCGCCACCTTGATATTGCGCGTACCCAGCTCGGTCGTGTCGTCGTAGTCCTTGTAGGCGCGTTGGTCCCAGACCTTGACCGCACTGCGGTTGCGTCCTTTGTCTTGGCCTATGCGGATGCCTTGCGGGTTGTGTCCGTAGGCGCCAAAGGGCGAGGTGCCGCCGGTGCCAATCCACTTGCTGCCGCCTTCATGGCGTTCCTTTTGCTCTTCAAAACGCTTGCGCAGCGTGTCCATCAGCTCGTCCCAGCCCATTTTTTCGATTTTGGCCAGTTCTTCCGGACTGAGCTGCAATTCCAAATTTTTGCGCAGCCATTCCAGCGGAATTTCTTTGGTGAAGTCTGCAATCTGTTCTACACCTTTGAAATACGCGGCAAACGCGCGATCAAACTTGTCGTAATGCTTTTCGTCTTTGACTAAGGTGGTGCGGCTCAGGTAATAAAAATCGTCAATCGCGTAGCCTACCGCCTCTTCGCCGCTGGCCGGTTCCGGCACATTGGGGCCGACCACCCCTTTTTGTAATGCTTCCATCAGCGTCAGGTATTCCTTGACCGATACCGGCAGCTTGGCCGAACGCAGGGTGTAAAAAAAGTCAATCAGCATAGGCTACCTCAGCGGGGCTTGTGCATTGAATAGAGCAGTTGCGCCTTGACCTCCGGCCACTCACCCGAGCGCAGGCTGTACATCACGGTATCGCGAATAGTGCCGTCGCGGCGCAGCGCATGGCCGCGGATGACGCCATCTTTACGCGCTCCCAGGCGCTCAATCGCCGCCTGCGACGCAAAATTAAAATTGTCGGTACGCCAGCCCAGCACATGGCAGCCCAAGGTTTCAAACGCATGGGTCATCATCAGCAATTTGCAGGCGGTGTTCACGTGGCTGCGCTGCCTGCTTTTGGCGTACCAGGTGTAGCCGATTTCTACCCTTTTCACAGCCGGCAATATGTCGTGGTAGCTACTGCAGCCCATCACCGTGCCGCCCGGCTTGTCCAGCACCGCAAACGCAAAGCGGTGGCCCGCCGCGCGCATGGCCAGCGCGTCTTCGATGTACTGCCGGGTGTTTTCCGGTTCGGGTACCGAGGTAACGCGCAAATTCCACAGTGCCCCGTCGGTGGCGGCGGCGCGCAAGCCAGTCTCGTGCGCCAGCGCCAGCGGGGTGAGTGCTACGCCATAGCCCGACAGGTCCACAGGTTCAACAAAAGCCACGAGGGTCTTCCTTATTCGTCTTTATCTCTGCGCCCTTGCTGCCAGCGCCGCGCCCATTGCAAGCCCAGCCCGCCACCCAAGCCCACCAGCACAATTCCGACCAAGCTGGAATTGTCATAACCCGGCGTCAACACGTCCATGCCAATGAGTTTGCCCAGCCCATAGCCTGCCAGGCAGCCGACGATAAATCCGAGGGCGTCGGAAATGCCGACGGCCAGAAAATTGACGCGGGGCTTTTTAGCCATCTCAGCGGTTGTTGCGCTGCATAAACATCAGCTTTTCAAACAAGGTGACGTCCTGCTCGTTTTTCAGCAAAGCACCCACCAAAGGTGGCACCGCCATTTTGTCGTCCTTGGCTTGCAGGGCGGAGAGCGGAATGTCCTCTGCCAGCAGCAGCTTGAGCCAGTCCAGCAATTCGCTGGTGGAGGGCTTTTTCTTCAGGCCCGGCAGGTTGCGTACCTCGTAAAAGGTTTTCATGGCGGCGCTAAGCAGCTCTTTTTTCAGACCCGGGAAGTGCACATCGACAATGCTTTGCATGGTCGCTGGGTCCGGGAACTTGATGTAATGGAAAAAGCAGCGGCGCAAAAACGCATCGGGCAGCTCTTTTTCATTGTTAGAGGTAATAAACACCAGCGGGCGGTGCTTGGCACGGATCAGCTCGCGGGTTTCGTAGCAGTAAAACTCCATGCGGTCGATTTCGCGCAGCAAGTCGTTGGGGAACTCAATATCGGCTTTGTCGATCTCGTCAATCAGCAAGGCCACCGGTGTTTCAGAGGTAAAGGCCTGCCACAGCACGCCTTTGACGATGTAGTTATGGATGTTTTTGACCCGCTCGCCGCCGTCGATGTCCGACAACTGCGAATCGCGCAGGCGGCTCACGGCGTCGTATTCATACAGGCCTTGCTGCGCTTTAGTGGTCGATTTGATGTGCCATTGCAGCAGCGGCAGGTCCAGCGCGGTGGCCACTTCCTCGGCCAGCATGGTTTTGCCGGTACCCGGCTCGCCCTTAACCAGCAGCGGGCGTTGCAATGTGGAGGCCGCGTTGACGGACAGCATCAAGTCCTGGGTGGCGACGTAATTCTTGGAACCGGTAAATTTCATGGCGCGACAAAAAGTTGGGGCTAAAGTGGTCAAAGTGCCCGGCAGAACCTGCCCTTATCGAATGGCCGCCTGGCGGTCGGGGCCGGTCAGCATGGCTAGGCGGGGGAACGGGAGTGGGGTCGATATAATTCGCGATTCGATTTATACCAATATTCACCCTATTGTCCGCGCAAAATGAACCCATTGCTCCGCTCTCTCATCGCACTTGTTGTCGCTTCAGTGACCCTCACAACTGCTTTTGCACAGGACATCAAGGGCGATGCCAAAGCCGGTGAAAAGAAAAATGCCATGTGCCTGGGCTGCCACTCCATCGTGGGCTACCAGGCTAGCTTCCCTGAGGTGCACAAGGTCCCCATGATTGCGGGGCAGGGTGAAAAATACATTATTGCCTCCCTGAACGCCTACAAAAAAGGCGAGCGCAAGCACCCCACCATGCGTGGTATTGCGGTCACCCTCAAGGACCAGGACATCGCTGATTTGGCCGCCTACTTCAGCGCTTTAGGGGTGGATGCCAATGCCAAACCCTTGGAAAAAGCTGCGGGCGGCAGTTCTGCCGGTGAAGCCCTGATAGCCAAAGGCGCTTGCGCTTCTTGCCATGGTGAAAGCCTGAGCAAGCCGATTGACCCCAGCTACCCCTTGATCGCTGGTCAGTACAACGACTATTTGTTTGTGGCACTCAAGTCGTATAAAGCCGAAGCCAACTCGCAAGTGGGCCGTGGCAACGCCATCATGGCAGGCGTGGCCAAACAGTTCTCTAATGCCGAACTCAAAGAACTGGCCAACTACGTGGGCAGCTTGCCCGGTGCGCTCAAAACCGTGCCCCAATCCCGCTTTCGCTAAACCCTAGCGCTCTGAAAAAAAACCGCCTTAGGGCGGTTTTTTTGTACTCAGTCGCGGGTGGCGTGGCGCTGCACGCAGTCGATATAGGCCGGCCCATCGGGTGGCCGCCCGGCACGCTGGCTCTCCCACAACATGGTGCCCAGACAATCCATGGCTTCGTGGTGGGCGGTGTGCAGCGACTGCCGCTTGTGCGTCAGTAATTCCACTGCCTGGCGGATGCCGCGCGGTTGGTCGATACTGCATTGCTCGCTGATGGACAAGTGCATGGACAGATGCAAAAACGGATTAGTCTGCCCGCTACCCTCGGGGTAAACGCGGGTGGTGGCGGCCTCTTGGTCCTGTAAATCAGCGTGGTACTCAGGATGCTCCGCAATCCATTGGCCAGCCAGGGTTTCGATGGCGTCCATGGGCTGGGCGCTGAGCGATTTGGCGTACACCGCGCAAAAAAAACGGCGCACATCCTCTTGGGAGGGGTTGAACATAGGGCAAGGTTACCATGGGTGTTTTGGCCCGCGAAGGGCGATCGCACCCCTATGTTTGACGCCTGGCCCCTGATTACCGACCCGTTTTTTTATGCGGTGGCCATTCCGGCAGTCTTGCTTTTGGGCGTGAGCAAAAGTGGTTTTGGTTCAGGCTTTGGCTCTTTGGCGGTGCCGATGATGGCCTTGTCCGTCACCGTGGCCGAGGCGGCCGCGATTTTGATGCCGCTGCTTCTGGTGATGGACGTGCTGGGCAGCGCTGCTTTTCGCAAAGACTTTGACCCGGTGCTGCTGCGCCGCATCCTGCCATTTGGCGTGCTGGGCATTGTGCTGGGTGCCTTGTTGTTCAAGTTGGTGCCGCCGCACGCGGTGTCGGCGGTGGTGGGCCTAGTGACCCTGGCCTTTCTAGCCCAACGCCTTTTTTGGAAAGCCTCAAGCGTGGCTACGCCACCGGTGTGGTTGGGCCGCTTGTTATCGGCTATCTCGGGATTTACCAGCTTTGTGGCCCACGCTGGCGGACCGCCTATCAACGCTTATTTCATAGGGCTGCGTATCAGGCCAGTGACTTTTGCCGCCACCATGTCGTTTTTCTTTTTCGTGCTCAATTTGTGCAAATGGATTCCCTACGCTTACCTGGGTCTGCTCGATCTGCGCAATATGGCGACCGCCCTGGTATTGCTGCCGCTGGCGCCCGTAGGCGTGTGGAGCGGTGTGCGCCTGGCGCGCCATGTCAGCCAAGTGGTGTTTTACCGCCTGGTGTATGCCGGCATGTTGCTTACCGGTATCAAACTGGTCTGGGACGGATTTGCCTGAGTGCTTGAGCGCAGGAGCGCGTAGTGCAAAATTGCAATTCTCGCGGTGCCAAGGCACTCCATAATGGTTGCCATCCCTTGGCCAGCAAACCCATCGCAAAAAGGTAACACCGCATGACTCGTATTGCCATTGCCAACCCCAAAGGCGGGGTTGGAAAGTCTACCTTGTCCACCCACGTTGCGGGCTACCTGGCCTCGCGCGGTTACTCCGTCATGCTTGGCGACGCGGATGTCCAGCATTCCGCGCGTCTGTGGCTGTCGCTGCGCCCGCCATCGGCCAAGCCGATTGGCTATTGGGACGTGGACCCGGAAGCATTCAGCAAACCGCCCAAGGGTGCGGACCACTATGTGCTCGACACCCCTGCGGCCTTGGCGGGCAGGCAACTCAAAGACGTGCTCAAGTGGGCGGACAAGGTGCTGGTGCCCTTGCAGGCCAGTATTTTTGATATCTATGCCACGCGCAGTTTTCTCGATGAATTGGCCGCCAGCCGTCATGCTGACAACATGGACGTGGGCATCGTGGCCATGCGGGTGGACGAGCGCACGCTGTCGGCGGAGCAATTGTTGGCGTTTGTCCAATCGCTTCACTTGCCCAAAGTCGGTACGCTGCGCGATACCCAAAATTATGTACACCTAGCCGCCAACGGGCTCACGGTGTTTGACGTGCAGACCAGCCGCATGGAACAAGATCGCGAGCAATGGAAGTCCATCGGCAAGTGGTTAGAGGCTTGATGGTCTGTTTGTGCCTTTTTGGAAAAAGCGTTTTTTATGAGAAATTTTGAAAATTTACAGCAGCTGGCAGCCCTGGCCGGGCAAGCTGTAGCCACCAGCGATTGGGTCACCATCACGCAAGAACAGATCAACCAGTTCGCCCAGGCGACCGGTGATCACCAGTGGATTCATGTGGACCCGGTGCGCGCCCAGGCCGGCCCTTTTGGCGCGCCCATCGCCCATGGTTTTTTGACGCTGTCGCTGCTGCCCCTGTTTTTTGCATCGGCTATGCACATCGACCAGGTGCGCATGGGCGTCAATTACGGCCTTAACCGGGTGCGTTTTATCGGCCCGGTGCCGGTAGGCAGCCGTTTGCGGGCGCAAATTAAGTTGCTGGTGGCGGATGCCATCGACCAAGGCGGTTACCAATTTACTTGGGAAGTGACAACCGAGTGCGAAGGCGCCACCAAGCCGGTGTGTGTGGCCGAATCGATTACCCGCCTCTACGGCTAAACCCCGGTAAAACCCAGCTGTCGCCAGGCTTCAAACACGGTCACCGCCACCGCGTTGGATAGATTCAGGCTGCGCTGGCCCGCTTGCATAGGCAGCCTCAGCCATTGACTGGAGTCAAAGCTGGCGCGCACTGCCTCCGGCAGGCCTGCGGTTTCTGAGCCGAACACCAGCCAGTCACCTTTGGCAAACTGCACCGCATAAGGGCTGCGCTTGCCGCGCGTGGTCAGCGCGAACATGCGCTTGGGCTCAGGGCTTGTTGCATCGATAAAGGCCTGCCAACTGGCGTGTTTTTGGACGCTGGCGTACTCGTGGTAGTCCAGGCCGGCGCGGCGCATGTGTTTGTCGTCCATGGAAAACCCCAGCGGCTCGATCAGGTGCAGGCTGCAACCGGTATTGGCGGCCAGGCGAATCACATTGCCGGTGTTGGGCGGGATTTCCGGATGTACCAAAACAATATGCAACATGCCCGCATTGTCGCCCGGCCCCAAGGCGCTGGTGCCGCGATTAATCCGTACTTTCTGCGCGGGCGAAGACCAGCGCGGTGACGCGCCGCACCCCCGCCTGGCGCAAGGGCAGGGCGGCGGCGCGCAAAGAAGCTCCGCTGGTCATCACATCGTCCACCAACAGCACGTCCTTCCCCTCTAGGTCGCGCTGGCGCAACGGGTCGATAGCGAATGCCTTGGCCACGTTGGCGAGCCTTTCTTTGGCTGCCAGACTGCTCTGCGCTGGTGTATCGCGAATGCGCAAGAGCCACTGCGCGCGCGCCTTGGCGGGCGACAGAGCCTGGGCCAGCAGCCAGGCTTGGTTAAAGCCCCGGCTTTGCAGTCTTTGCTTTGAAAGCGGCATGGGTAGCACCCAGTGGGCAGCGTCCAGCGCCGGTTCCACCCAGGGAGCACTGCGCATCAGTACCGCTAAATGGCGTGCCCAGGCCGGTTGCGCTCGGAATTTGAATTCCTGCACCACATCCGCCCAGGGATAGCCATAGCTGACGGCGGCCAAAGCCGCATCCAGCGGGCCGGGCGCTGCCAGGCAGGCGGCACAAGGCCGAGTGGCATCGGCGACCACCAGCGCGCAGCACTTGCAGCGTGGCCTGGGCTGGGCAAAAAGTCCGATGCAGGCCTCGCACAGGGGCTGGCCGGGCCAGGCATGGCAGACCGCGCAGCGGCTCGGCAGGCGCGCCGTTAGCCCGTGAAGCAAGGCAATAAACATGCTGCCAATATACTGCCGCCAAGCCGGATTGGGCCTTGGCGCCGCTCCCCTACCCAGCGGGCTGTCTGCCTTATTTATCTGGCCTCGTCTGCCTCCCCGCCCCCTTTTTTTCGCTTGATGACCAACCAACGCCCACCCACCATCGATGCCCAAGCTGCAAGGCGCTGGGCCGCATGGCCTTTGACTGCTGCGAAGGGACTGACGGGCCAACCAGCATCGCCCTGGTTGCACGAAGAGGTGGCGCGGCGCATGGAGGACCGATTGCAATGGATGCTCAAGCGGCCGCGCAGTTGGCTGCATTGGCAGGCACTGCACGGTGGGGTTCAGGCTCACGCGTTGTTGCGCCGGCGTTACCCCGCGGCCACCAGTTTTGTGCACCAGGAGCCGCCACAAGCCTTGGCGCTGGCCCGCACAGCCCTGCGCCTGCCCTGGTGGTCAACCCAGCGATGGAGAAACCCGACGCGCTTTGAGGCGCCCGCCGCGCCCGTGGATTTGCTCTGGGCCAATATGGCTTTGCACATGAGCCTGGATCCGCAAGCCTTGATCCAGCGCTGGCACGACCTGGTGCAAACCGATGGCTTTTTGATGTTTTCCTGCCTGGGCCCAGATACATTGCGTCAATTGCGGGATCTCTATGCCCGCCAGGGCTGGCCGGCCCCTGCCCATGTATTTACCGATATGCATGACTGGGGCGACATGCTGGTACAGGCTGGTTTTGCGGAGCCGGTGATGGATATGGAGCGCATCACGCTGTCTTTTTCCTCGCCTGGGACGCTTTTGGCCGAGTTACGTGGTTTGGGCCGCAATTTGCACCCCCATCGCTTTGGCGCTTTGCGGGGGCGTGCCTGGCATTGCGCCTTGCACCATGCCATTGCCGCCGAGCTTGCCGACCCCGCCCAGGGTGGGCGCTTAAGCCTGACTTTTGAAGTTATTTACGGCCATGCCTTTAAACCTGCGCCGCGCATGGCGGTTCAGGCGCAAACCCTGATCCCCTTGGAGCAGATGCGGGAGCGCTTGCGCGCCCCAAAGCTCTGATGAGCCAGGGGATGCCTCGAGAAGCCCTTTGGACACTCGGTTGCATGGGGCGCTGCAAGTCCTGCGTCACAGAGGCATGGAATACAATTGACACGTTTTATTGACCTAATTTTTATCCTTTTACGGCCCTGCGGTTGAGGCCGTGCCATCAACTCTTAATTGCGTGAGCTTCAGTTACTCCCTCGATGCCGATGCGAAAAATCCTCGTTTTGAGTGGGTTTTGCGCCGCCATGCGCCGCTAACACCGGCCCAAATGCTGGTTTTTTTTGCGTCGCTGAGTTTGGTTTCTTTGTGCATTGGCTTGTTCTTTTGGTTGCAGGGAGCGCTTTTGGTTCTTCCCTTTGCGGCCTTGGAAACAGTGGCAGTCGGTATTTGTTTTTTGATTTTTTCTAGGCATGTGCTTGATCAGGAGCGCATCGTGGTGGACGGATTGCAAGTGGTGGTGGAGCATGAGACCGCTGGCGTGCGCGAGCGGGCACAGTTTCACCGGCAATGGGTCAGGATCGAGCCGCTGGGTGGCGAGCATTCGCTCATCGCAGTGTCGGGCCAGGGTAAGTCCATACAGGTGGGGCGCTACGTGCGGCCCGAGCGGCGTGAGGCCCTGGCGCAAGAGTTGCGCCGCGCCGTCCGCATGGGCCAAAGCGCCGTGTAAGCCCCGTGACATAGTAATTTTGCAAACTTTGAGGCATTGAAAGTGAAAACGATGAAGAGCATTTGGAATAAACCAGCCTCACTGTTGGCGACAGCAGGCGCGTGGCTTGGCACAGGGTCTCTGAGCCTGGCCGCAACCGTGAATGACCTGCCCGGTGGACCCGCGGTACTTCAGTTGAACCTGCCCCCTGCGGTGACCGCTATAGCGCGTGAGCAGCAATGGTTGCACTGGTTCATGCTGATTCTTTGCACGGTGATTTTTGTCGCGGTGTTTGCGGTGATGTTTTATTCCATCTGGAAACACCGCAAATCGCGGGGCCACAAGCCGGCCGCGTTCCATGAGTCGGTTACTGTCGAAATTATCTGGACCGTTATTCCCTTCATCATCGTGATTTTGATGGCCTTGCCGGCCACCAAGGTGGTGGTCGCGATGAAGGACACCAGCAACGCAGACCTCACCATCAAAGCCACTGGCATGCAGTGGAAATGGGGCTATGACTACATCAAAGGCGAAGGCGAAGGCATCGGCTTTGTCTCTACTTTGGATGCCGATCAGCGTGAAATGTCCAATAACGGTGGCCCCAAAAAGGGTGAGATAGTGGATGACTATTTGTTCAAAGTGGACAACCCGCTGGTGGTGCCGGTGGACAAAAAAGTCCGCATCATTACCACTGCCAATGACGTGATCCATGCTTTTGCGGTTCCGGCCTTTGGTATCAAGCAAGACGCGATCCCCGGATTTGTGCGTGATACCTGGTTCCGTGCCGAGAAAATCGGCGACTACCATGGCCAATGCCAGGAGTTATGCGGCAAAGAGCATGCCTATATGCCGATCCATGTGAAAGTGGTATCAGCCGAGGACTACAGCAAATGGGTTGATGGTGAGAGGAAAAAAATCGCTGCTTTGGCGGACGATCCCTCCAAAGTCTGGACCCTGGCTGAAATCACCCAACGCGGTGAAAAAGTCTATGCCCAAAACTGCGTAGCCTGCCATCAGACGCATGGCAAAGGCGCCGGCGCCATCAAGGCGCTCGATGGCGCAGCGGTGATACGTGATGCCGACAAGGCCAAGCAAATTATGGTTTTACTCAACGGCCAGAATAATGGGGCTATGCCGGCCTGGAAGTCCCTGAGCGACACCGATATTGCGGCGGTTATCAGCTATACCAAAAACCACTGGTCCAACCAGACCGGTCAAGTGGTGCAACCGGCGGACGTAGCTGCTTTGCGCAAATAAGCGCAGTCCCGCTTGCTGCTATTGAATTTAACTATTGAAGTCTTGAGAAGGAAACCCGTATGAGCGCAGTTTTAGACCACCACGATCACGCCCATGACGACCACCATGACCATGCCCCGACGGGTTGGAGGCGCTGGGTCTATGCGACCAACCACAAAGATATCGGGACGCTGTACCTGCTGTTTAGTTTCACGATGTTTATCGTGGGCGGTATTTTGGCCCTGGCGATCCGCGCTGAACTGTTCCAGCCCGGTTTGCAAATTGTCAACCCTGAGTTGTTCAACTCGCTGACTACGATGCACGGTTTGATCATGGTGTTCGGCGCCATCATGCCGGGCTTTGTGGGCTTTGCCAACTGGATGATTCCGCTGCAAATCGGCGCAGCCGATATGGCCTTTGCGCGTATGAACAACTTCAGTTTCTGGCTGCTGATTCCTGCGGGCCTGACCTTGGTCGGTTCTTTCTGGATGCCCGGCGGCGCGCCTGCGGCCGGTTGGACGTTGTATGCGCCCCTGACCTTGCAACAAGGCCCGAGCATGGATGCCGGTATTTTTGCCATGCATCTCTTAGGTGCCTCTTCCATCATGGGTTCGATCAACATCATCGTGACCATTTTGAACATGCGCGCACCCGGCATGACTTTGATGAAAATGCCCATGTTTGCATGGACCTGGTTGATCACCGCGTATTTGCTGATTGCGGTGATGCCCGTGCTTGCCGGCGCTATTACCATGACGCTGACCGACCGCCACTTTGGCACGACCTTCTTTAACCCCGCCGGCGGCGGCGACCCGGTGCTGTATCAGCACATTTTCTGGTTCTTCGGTCACCCCGAGGTGTACATCATGATCTTGCCGGCCTTTGGCATGATCAGCCAGATCGTGCCCGCTTTTGCCCGTAAGCGCTTGTTCGGCTACACCTCGATGGTGTATGCCACCTCTTCGATCGCGATTTTGTCCTTCATCGTTTGGGCGCACCATATGTTTACCACTGGCATGCCGGTGACGGGCCAGTTGTTCTTTATGTACGCGACCATGCTGATCGCCGTACCGACGGCCGTGAAGGTGTTTAACTGGATTGCCACCATGTGGCAGGGGTCGATGACATTTGAAACCCCCATGCTGTTTGCCGTAGGCTTCATATTTGTGTTTACTATGGGTGGCTTTACCGGTCTGATTCTGGCCATGGCACCGATCGACATCCAGTTGCAGGATACCTACTACGTGGTGGCCCACTTCCACTATGTGCTGGTGGCTGGTTCTTTGTATGCCATGTTTGCCGGGTATTACTACTGGGCGCCTAAGTGGACCGGTGTGATGTACAGCGAAACACGCGGCAAGATCCATTTCTGGTGGTCGCTGATTGCGTTTAATGTCACCTTCTTCCCTATGCACTTCTTGGGCCTGGCGGGTATGCCGCGCCGCTACGCCGATTACCCCATGCAGTTTGCGGACTTCAACGCGCTCGCCTCAGTAGGTGGTTTTGCCTTTGGCTTGGCGCAGGTGTATTTCTTCTTCTTTGTTGTCTTGCCCGCGATGCTTGGGCACGGTGAAAAAGCACCCCAGCGCCCATGGGAAGGTGCAGAAGGCCTGGAGTGGGAAGTTCCTTCGCCGGCTCCCTTCCACACCTTTGAGACGCCACCCAAGCTCAATGCTGCGGCTAATAAGATTCTCGCTTAAGCCATAAATCATCGACTGACTGTATGACGCCTGAACAGAAAAAAGCCAACCTGCGCATGGCCTTGAGCCTTGCCTCGGTGGCGGTGGTTTTTTTCATTGGCATATTTGTCAAAATGGTTTTGCTGAGTCACTAAGTTGCGTATGAACCCGCGTTTTCATAACTCCACCATGTTGCGCAAACTGGCGGTGGTGGTTTTGGCCATGTTTGGCTTTGGTTATGCTTTGGTCCCGATCTACGACGCCATCTGCCGGATGACTGGAGTGAACGTCCTGGCATTGGCCGAGTTGGTCGTTCCGGGGGAAAAGGCCAAAGTTCCCGCCAACACGCAGGTCGATACCAGCCGCACCATCACGGTGGAGTTTGACGCCAATAGCCGAGGCCCCTGGCAGTTCAAGCCGGCGCAAAGTTCTTTGGAAGTGCATCCCGGTGAAATGATGACGGTGATGTACGAATTCCAGAACACGCAGAACCGACGCATGGCAGCGCAGGCTATCCCCAGTTATGCGCCGCAACAAGCGGCAGCGCATTTCAACAAATTGGAGTGTTTTTGTTTTAACGAATACACCCTGGAAGCGGGTGAAAAGAAATCCTGGCCAGTCGTATTTGTGATTGATCCCAGGCTGTCCAAAGATGTGCGAACCATCACGCTGTCCTACACATTTTTTGAGGTCGGTGGCAAGATTCCACCCGCGCCGATTGCTACTGTTGCAACAAAGGTCTTGGGCTCATGAGTGAAGCCAAATCCATCGCTGGCGATGTTGCGCGCCCATCGCTGTTGCGCAGTCTCAAAACCGTGGCCTGGTCATTTATTGGGATTCGCAGTCGTGTTGGTTTTGAGGAGGATGCGGCCAAGGTAAACCCGCTGCATGTCTTGTTGGCGGGCGTTATCTCGGTATTGTTTTTGGTCGTCAGTCTGATTGGCTTGGCAACTTGGGTGGTCGGGAAATAAGCGCAGGCGATAGCACTGCGTTATTAGAGTTGTATTTGGAAAAATGGAGCTGAAATGAGTAGCACTGCACACGGCGCAAAACCGTATTATTTTGTTCCCCAACCTTCGCGTCACCCCTTCATGGCGTCGCTGGCTTTGTTCTTCGTGATCTTGGGTGCGGGTCAGTGGATCAACGGCGTGGGCTGGGGCCGCTACTCCTTTGTTTTTGGCATGGTGTTTTTGAGTTATGTGCTTTTCCAGTGGTTTGCCGAGGCGGTGCGCGAAAGCGAATCCGGTCAATACGGACGCAAAATTGACCTGTCTTTCCGTTGGAGCATGAGCTGGTTTATTTTCTCTGAAGTTATGTTCTTTGGCGCTTTCTTCAGCGCCTTGTGGTGGGCCCGTTCGCACTCCGTACCTGCACTGGGCAGCTTGGACAACGCCTTGTTGTGGCCTGGTTTCAAGGCGGTCTGGCCCAGCTTGGCGGCCGGTGTAACCGCATCGCCAGCCGGCATCATTGAACCCTTCACCACCATGGGCCCCTTCTGGTTGCCCACCATTAACACGGCTTTGTTGCTAAGTTCGGGCGTCACCTTGACCATCGCGCACCACGCGCTGATCGAAGGCCATCGCAGCAAAACCATCCGCTTTATGTGGCTGACCGTGCTTTTGGGAACTACCTTCTTGGTCGTTCAGGGCTATGAGTACTACCATGCTTACTCGGCGCTCAACTTGAAGCTTAGTTCTGGCATTTACGGCTCTACCTTCTATATGCTGACGGGTTTTCATGGCTTTCACGTGTTCGTGGGCATGTTGATGCTCTTGTTCATCACCCTGCGTTTGCAAAAAGGTCATTTCAGCCCGGAGCGCCATTTCGGCTTTGAAGGCGCTGCTTGGTACTGGCACTTTGTGGACGTGGTCTGGCTAGGCTTATACATCTTGGTGTACTGGTTATAAGCCTATCCAGAAGCGCAAAAGGCACCATGGGGTGCCTTTTTGTTTATAGGCTAGCTGCTTGCGTGGTCGTTAGGCGCCAGGGGGTATGCCGGTAGGCTGAATCCAGCCCGCCTGCCAGGACAAAAGGATGCAGACAAAGAGCAAAATAGAAATGCCTACCCGTACTGCTAATGCGCGCGCCATCCGGCGCGATTTGGTGGGTCCCCCGCTGCCTCCACGCAACATAAAAAATAAGGCGGTGGCCAAACTGGCAATGACGGCTAAAAAGCCCAGGGCAACAAAGTAACTCATGTACAGGATTATCTTTTGAATCGCGACCCGAAGTTCTACCGCGTAACGGCTGCAGCTGTATTTTTTAGCACGCTGGGGCTGGCGCTGGGTTTTTGGCAGTTGGACCGCGCCGCGCAAAAAGAAGCTTTGCAGGCCTCCATCCAGGCGCAAGCCGGTAAGGCTCCTTTAGATAACGCCCAAGTCCTCGCATTAGCTGCCCTAGGCCGTATGCAAGAGAGCGGCGTGCTGTACCACCCAGCGCGCCTAAACGGGATATGGTTGCCCGACCACACGGTGTATTTGGACAACCGCCAAATGGACGCGAAAGTGGGCTTTTTCGTGTTCACGCCTTTACGATTGGAGCCGCAAGGCCAGGTGCTGATGGTGCAACGCGGTTGGGTGCCGCGCAATTTTGAAGCGCGCGAGCGCTTGCCCGAGGTGCAAACGCCTGCTGGCATGGTCGCGGTCGATGGTGACATTGCCCTTGCGCCCTCCAAGCTCTATGCCCCCGGCGCACCCGGTGAAGGGCCGATACGGCAAAATCTCGACTTGGAACAATACCGCAGCCAAACCGGTTTGCCGCTGGAAGCGTTCACGGTGCGCGAGTCGGGCCCGCCCAGCCAGGGACTGCGTCGGCAATGGCCGGTGGTCAACTTCGGTATTGAAAAGCACTACGGCTACGCATTCCAATGGTTTGCGTTGTCATTGCTGATAGCGGGTTTGTACCTGTGGTTTCAGTTTTTTCGCCGCCCCGCGGCCACTTCCCTGGATATTGCAAACCATGGCCCCCTCTGACAGTTCAAGCGACCAGCCGCTGGGTTTGACCGTGCATTCCATGCCCGCACCGCAGGACATTGCTGCAAACGCTATTCATACCCGCATGGGCCGTTGGAAGATGCTCTTGGTATTGCTGGTGTGCGCTGCACCCGTGGTGGCTTCGTATGTCACCTATTACTTGGTGCGCCCTGAGGGGCGCCAGAATTTCGGTACGTTGATTGACCCCCAGCGCGCATTGCCGGACATGCAGGCGCTGGAGATGGGCGGTAAGCAGACCAATTTGCGTGCCCTTAAAGGTCAGTGGCTCTTGATTAGTGTGGCCGGCGGTGACTGCCAGTCCCAGTGCCAGCACCATTTGTACATGCAGCGCCAATTGCGCGAAGGTGTGGGCAAAGAAAAAGACCGTGTCGATTGGGTGTGGCTGGTCAGTGATGAGGCGGCTATTGCGCCAAGTTTGTTGCCCGCGCTGGGCACCGCCACCGTGTTGCGCGTGCCCACTGCGCAATTGCAAACCTGGCTGCAGCCTGAGCCAGGCATGGCTTTAGAAGACCATTTGTATGTGGTCGATCCACTGGGCAACTGGATGATGCGTTTTCCCGCCCACATCGGGGTGGACAAGGCACCCAAAGCCAAGCGTGATATGGAACGCCTGCTACGTGCTTCTGCGTTTTGGGACACGCCCGGGCGCTAAGCCTTCACAGCGAACACTATGGATACCGCGCTCTGGAATCTCTCGCCACTGGGTCAGCTGGTGCTCATCGGCATGGCCGTAGCTGCCATACCCCTGACCTACCTGCTATGGAGTGGGCGCCACCGTCAGGTCGGAGGCTGGCACTATGCCTTGACTCTGACCACGTTGTTTCTGACCTTCGATCTAGTTTTGTTCGGCGCATTTACCCGTTTGACCGACAGTGGTTTGGGTTGTCCTGATTGGCCTGGATGCTACGGCCATGCCAGTCCGGTCGGCGCCAAGGGTGCTATCGCCTTGGCACAGACGGTCAACCCCGAAGGCCCTGTCACACATGGCAAGGCCTGGATCGAAATGCTGCACCGTTACCTCGCTTCGGGCGTGGGTATGTTGATCGTGCTGTTGGCGATAAGCGCTTGGCGCGAGCATCGAAAGGCTAAGGCTGTGCAACAGCGTGCACCTATCCATCCCGCTTGGGCGCTAGCGACTTTGGTTTGGGTGTGTGTGCAGGGTGGCTTTGGCGCGCTGACGGTCACCATGAAACTTTTTCCGGCTATTGTCACGATGCACTTGTTAGGCGGCTATGTGTTGCTGGGCTTGCTGACATGGCAGGCCGCGCAGCAGTGGCTGCAGGCCGGTGCGCGGCAAGTGCAGGCTATCGCGCCATCCATGCGAGTCGGCCTGTGGCTGGCCCTGGCGGCACTGCTGCTGCAGGCCGCGCTGGGCGGCTGGGTGAGTACCAATTACGCAGTACTGGCTTGCATGGAATTCCCCACTTGCCAAGGCAGCCATTGGCCGGCCATGGACTTCGCGCAGGGCTTTACGCTGTGGCGCCCTCTAGGCTTGCAGCCTGATGGCCAGCCCCTCAGCTTTGAGGCCCTAACTGCTATCCATATGGTGCATCGCTGGATGGCAGCTGGCCTCGTTTTGGTGATCGGCCTGGTGCTCTGGCAGTTACGTGTTTACTCGGCGCTGCGCAGATCGATGCAGTTATTGGGATTGCTATTGGCCTTGCAATTGGTCACCGGCCTGAGTAATGTGGTCTTGGGCTGGCCGTTGCTGGCGGCTGTGCTGCACACCGGTGGCGCCGGTGCCATGCTGGTATGCCTGGTGTGGTTGCTAGCCGTCAGCCGTGTGACAGTGAACAGCCCCGTGGGTTTGCCAACAACATTAAGACAAGCAACATGACCTCATCGGCCGGCATTCCCTCTTGGCTACCCACCATGTCCGTGGTGCGGCAGTTCAACGCCTTGACCAAGCCACGGGTGATTCAACTGATTGTGTTTTGTGCACTCATCGGCATGGTGCTGGCCGTGCCTGGCGCGCCGGATTGGACGCAAGTGCGCCTGGCGGCGATTGCATGTGTGGGCATCTGGCTGGTGTCGGCCGCGGCTGCTGCCTTCAACTGCATTGTGGAGCAGCAGATTGACGCCAAGATGAAGCGCACCTCCTGGCGGCCCACCGCGCGCGGTGAACTGAGTAACACCCAAACCCTGATTTTTTCCGCGCTCTTGTGCATTGCCGGTTCGGCGATTTTGTTTTTCTGGGTTAACCCGCTGACCATGTGGCTGACCTTTGCCACCTTCGTCGGCTATGCGGTGATTTACACCGTCATTCTCAAGCCCCTGACGCCGCAAAACATTGTCATCGGCGGCGCCTCCGGCGCTATGCCACCGGTGCTCGGTTGGGCCGCGATGAAAGGCGATGTCGGACCCGAAGCGCTGATTTTGTTTCTGATTATTTTCTTATGGACACCACCGCATTTCTGGGCTTTGGCCTTATACCGGGTGGAGGACTATCGCAAGTCCGGCCTGCCCATGCTGCCCGTAACCCATGGCAGTGAATTCACCCGCTTGCATATCTTGCTTTACACCTGGGTGTTGTTTGCCGCCTGCCTACTGCCCTTTATGTACGGCATGAGTTCCTGGCTGTATCTGGCGGCAGCCGTGGTGTTGAGCGTTTGGTTTTGTGTCTATGCCTGGCGCTTGTTGCGTAACTACTCAGACACCCTGGCGCGCGCTACTTTTCGCTTTTCGCTGATTCACCTCAGCGCCTTGTTCGCTGCTTTGTTGCTGGACCATTACCTTTTATGAAACACCACGCTTTCCCTGAAACGGCGGGCAGCTTGCAACGCCGTAGTGTGATGCGCCTGGGCCTGGGCGCCGCCGCATTGCTACTGGCTGCTTGCAATCCCAATAAACCTAATTTCAGTTCGGTGGACGTGACCGGGGCTGATTACGCCAAAGGTTTTGAACTGAGCGACCACAACGGTCAAATGCGCCGTCTTAGCGATTTTGCGGGCAAAGTGGTGGTGATGTTTTTCGGTTACACCCAATGTCCAGACGTATGTCCAGCCACCATGATCGAACTGGCGCAGGTCAAAAAACTACTGGGCGCTGACGGTGAGCGCTTGCAGGCGCTGTTTGTGACGCTGGACCCGGAGCGCGATACGCCGGAGTTACTCAAAGCCTATATGGTTAACTTTGACCCTATGTTTTTGGCATTGCGTCCGACGCCAGAGCAACTGCCGCTGCTTGCCAAAGACTTCAAAATCTATTTCAAAAAAGTAGCAGGAAAAAGCGCAGATAGCTACACGATGGACCATTCGGCCGGTAGCTATATCTTCGACACCAAAGGCCAGTTGCGTTTGTTCACCCGCTATGGCAGCGGCGCGCCGGTGCTGGCAGCGGATATCGCACAGTTGCTGAAATAAAGAACCTGCGCTGATTAAGCGTAATCAACCAAGGCGGTTTTCATTTTTTTCATTGCTGCCACTTCGATTTGGCGGATGCGCTCGGCGCTCACGCCGTATTCGGCTGCCAACTCGTGCAGCGTCATACCACCGCTGTTGTCGTCGTTGACCTTGAGCCAGCGCTCCTCCACGATGCGGCGGCTGCGCGGATCGAGCACCTCCAGCGCACTGGCAATACCGTCCGAGGCCAATACATCGCGCCGGTGCGCTTCGATTACCGCTAACGGCTCATGGTTGCTATCGGTCAGGTAAGAAATCGGGCCATAGACCTCTTCACCATCGTCCGAAGCCATCGGGTCGAGCAAGACGTCGCCGCCCGAAAGCCGGGTTTCCATTTCCAGCACATCTTGGGCGCTGACATTTAGTTCGTCGGCCATGGCGCGCACTTGGGCCGGGCTCAAGGTGTCCCGGTGGGTGGCCATGTCAGCGGCGGCATCGTCGGATTTAAAGCGCTGCTTCATGGAGCGCAAATTGAAAAAGAGTTTGCGTTGGGCCTTGGTGGTGGCCACTTTCACCATGCGCCAGTTTTTCAGGATGTACTCGTGGATTTCAGCCTTGATCCAGTGCAGCGCGTAGCTGACTAAGCGCACGCCCTGGTCGGGGTCAAAGCGCTTGACGGCCTTCATCAGGCCTACATTGCCTTCTTGGATGAGGTCACCATGCGGCAAACCATAGCCCAGGTACTGGCGCGCTACCGACACCACCAAGCGCAGGTGCGAAAGCACCAATTTACCGGCGGCTTCCAGGTCGTTGTCGTCGCGGTACTGGCGCGCAAAGCGCTGTTCTTCTTCCAGCGTCAGCATCGGCAGCCGGTTGGCGGCCGAGATATATGCGTCCAGGTTGCCAAGCGGCGGCACCAAAGACCAAGGGTTGGCCGGAGCCAAAGCGGTATTCGAGGCGATTGCGAGGGACATTGAGGACTCCTTCAGTCTGAAGCCTGAATATTAGCACTCAAACTCAGAGAGTGCTAATAAATCTACTGGTTTACCCTAGGTTTACATCCAAGCTTATAGTCCAGGGGATGAACGAATTTGTCCAATTGTTGCAACAAGGCAACGGTGGTGTCTGGTGGTTTATCCCCAGCGCTATTGCTCTGGGAGCGCTGCACGGCCTAGAGCCCGGGCATTCCAAAACCATGATGGCCGCCTTCATCATCGCGGTGCGCGGCACGGTAGGACAGGCGGTCTTGCTGGGTCTGGCGGCCACGCTGTCGCATACGGCCATAGTTTGGGCGGTGGCTATGGGCGGCTTGTATTTCGGCGGGCAGTGGGACGCCGCGCAAAGCGAGCCCTATCTGCAACTGGTGTCTGCTGTGTTGATCGCCGCCACCGCCCTG
The DNA here is from genome assembly GCA_040400575.1 of Rhodoferax sp. Lineage (GTDB taxonomy): Bacteria > Pseudomonadota > Gammaproteobacteria > Burkholderiales > Burkholderiaceae_C > Allorhodoferax. The sequence continues at coordinate 81,948 of JBBAPX010000012.1, read as the reverse complement.
TGGATGGCGTACCGCACTTGGCTGCATGGATTGCCCCATGCACATGTGCGGGAACAAGGACATGCGCATCCGCACAAGCACAGCCACGATCACGATCACAGCCACAGCCACAGCCACAGCCACAGCCACAGCCACGCGCAGGCCACGACGCACACCCATAGCGCATCCATCGCGGATGCAGAGCAGGGCATGGATGCCCATGCACGAGCGCATGCGCAGGAGATCAGACAACGATTTGCCTCAGGCCATGCCACCAATGGACAAATTCTGGTCTTCGGATTGACCGGCGGTTTGATTCCCTGTCCGGCGTCTATTACCGTGCTTCTGCTGTGTCTGCAACTCAAACAAGTCGCGCTGGGAGCCACCCTGGTGCTGAGCTTTAGCGTGGGCCTGGCGCTCACCATGGTGGCTTCGGGCGTGCTGGCTGCTTGGAGTGTGGGGCAGGCGACGAGGCGCTGGTCCGGCTTTGGGGCTTGGGCCGCTAAGGCGCCCTATATTTCCACCATCTTGATGCTGCTACTCGCAGCCTGGATGGCTGGCGAAGGCTGGCACGGTTTGCAGGCGCACACAAGCTGAAGGCATTAGGCGTCGGCTTTCACCCGGCGGATATTTTTAGGGAAACACTTTCCAAAAAGAAATTCATAATGCGCGCTAAGGGAGCACGCAAATTGATTACGCTTTACGAACTGCATTGGTCGCATTACTGCGAAAAAATCCGTTTGGCATTGTCGTATGCCGCATTGCCTTGGCAGATGTGCGACATACATGTATTTAGCAAAAAAGAGCTACTTGCCTTCTCCCTTCCGCTGCACCTGAAAAGGCGCACGGTACCCGCCATTTTCGATGCGTCGCGCAGAGAATTTGTGATGGACTCCACCCCTGTTCTGCGCTACCTGTGCAAACACTATCCGCAAGTGCAAGCCCTTTATCCGGGGGACGCTAGTCATCAGCAGGCGATAGACGCCATGCTTGTTGAGCTGGACACGAAATTGGGTTTACTTGCGCGCCGTTTTGGCTATACGCAAGTCATCCTGGAGTGCCCCGGCCTATTGAGCACGCTATTTTTAGGCCGTGCAGCTGGCGGATTTTTTACCTTGCCTGGCGTGCGATGGGTGACCGGGCATATTCTTGGAATGGTTTTATGTCAGCGCTTCGCATTTCATGAATCGGAGTCCTTGCATTTATATGAAGCGCTGGAAAACTATTTGCTGCCTTTGGCACGACGACTAGGGGTGCACGCCTTTGTAGTGGGCGATACTTTTTCCATGGCCGATTTGGCTTTAGCTGCTTACTTGCGACCGCTGACCATCGTCCCTTTCTTTTTCGAACATCCGCAATTGCAAAGTCTTTTTGGGCACCAGCGCACCGTTCTGGCCGAGCACAGCCAAGAGGGCTTGTCGGCGTACCAGACGGCTATTGCCAAGGCGCGCCAATCGCGTCCCCCGGTACGCCGGCGCATCCACCAAACTCAGGCTGCGCTGCCCTTTCCTGAAGCCAGCGCCTATGCCCACAACGACCAGCGCCCGGTCTGGGCCTGGCAGACTTGGTTATTACCCTATCGCTATCTCTTTCTTTTGCGTAGTGGCAAAGTCCAGCAGATGCTAGCCTCACAAGGTATTCGGTAAGCCATGTTCCAATGGGGGATGATCTCATCACCCCATTGCAATGCATCCTGACGCCCAATCGCTGTGGCGTCTTCCCCAATGGGCTTTTGCGGTGCTGCTGGCGGTGCTGGGTATGTTGGGGCCGTTTTCCATCGATACCTACTTACCGGCTTTTGCTGACATTTCTGCTTCGCTGGGCACTACGCCTTTGCATATGCAACAGACTTTGTCGGCTTACTTGTTTGGCTTTGCATTTATGTCGCTGTTTCACGGAACGATTTCCGACAGCTTTGGCCGTCGTCCTGTGGTGCTCTGGGGCTTGGCGGTGTTCACCCTGGCCTCGATGGGGTGCGCGCTTTCGCAAAGCATCGGGCAGCTGATTTTTTTCCGTGCACTGCAGGGCTTTTCCACCGGCGCAGGCATTGTGGTGGCACGTGCGGTAGTGCGCGATATGTACCCGCCCTCGCAAGCGCAAAAAGTCATGAGCCAGATCACGATTTACTTCGGCATTGCCCCCGCGATTGCGCCGCTGATCGGTGGCCAGTTATTGCTTTGGGGTAGTTGGCACTTGATATTCTGGTTCCTCACCGCGATCGGCGTGGTCTTGTGGATCGCTAATTACCGGCTCTTGCCCGAGACGCTACACATCAGCTTGCGCCAGCCTTTTCAAGTGCGGCACTTGATGGCCGGCTATTGGCAACTGGGCTCGGACCCGCGCTTTGTGTCGCTCGCATTGGCCAGCGGCATTCCGTTTAACGGCATGTTTTTGTATGTGCTCAGTGCGCCGGTGTTTTTGGGTGAGGTGCTCCATTTGCGACCGCAGCATTTTTTTTGGTTTTTTCTGTTAACCATCGGCGGCATCATGGCCGGGGCCTGGGTCAGCGGGCGCGCGGCCGGACGCATCACCCCTAAGCGCCAGATCCGCAACGGCTTTGTCATCATGCTGTGCATCGGCGTGGTCAATTTGGTCGCCAATGTGCTGTTCACCGCCCATGTCAGCTGGGCCTTGTTTCCGGTAGCAATTTTTGCTTTCGGCTGGGCCATGATGGTGCCGGTGGTCACGCTGCTGGTGCTGGACCTGTACCCTGAACGGCGGGGCATGGCCTCCTCGCTGCAAAGCTTTATCGGCTCGCTGGCCAATGCCGTCGTCGCCGGTGTCATCTCACCTTTGGTGATGCATTCAGCGGTCGCGCTGGCTGCGACGTCGATTTGCATGATGGGCATTGGGCTGGTGGCCTGGGTACATATGCGCAAGCGCTGGCCGGCGATTGGCAACGAGATTCTCAAGGCTTGACGCGGGCGCTCTCTACACCCCGGCGATCACCACATCCATGGCAGCCATCAGTGTGCTGGCTTGCGAGGCCACATTAGCCACCACCTGACGCAAACTGCGTGTCGGTAAGGGCGCTGCATAGTGCGCCAATGCACGCAGTTGTTCGCCCTTGATCGTGATGCTAGGGCAAAGCTTTTCCGGCGCTTTGTCGGCAAAAGTGACCGAGGCTAAGGCAATCGTCATGCGCGAGGCCAGGGCGTCGAGCAAATCGCTTTGCACCACCACCACATAAGGAATGCCTTGTGCAGCGCTGTGGCTGGGGTTGGTGTAAACGTCAAACTGTGCCATGGCGGTTTACCAAGGGCGTAAGTCGGCACCCGGAATGCCTTGGTTTTCGACCCATGTGTTTTGCGCTGCAATCCAGTCGCCAAATTCGGATTCGAATTCTTTTTTGCGCGCCGCCGGGCTGGCCTGGTTTTGGTTGGCTTGCAAAGCGCGGTATTGGTCGGCTGAAAGGATGACGGTGTCAATCTGGCCCGCTTTTTCGACAAACACGGGCGCACGCTTAGCTAGGGCACAAATACTGCCAAAACGGTTTTTGGCTTCGGTGGCGGTGATGTGCATAGGATGTTTCTTAGGGATTGGCCATTTCAGCCAAAGCCCTTAGCGCGGAGGCAGCGCAGCGCGTCAAGCTGCCATATACTGTATTTATTTACAGTATTTTTAGCCCATGTCTGCCTTGCCTGCCTCGAGTCCCGACTTGCCCGATCGCACTGCGCCGGGGCTGCTGCGCGCCGACGTTTGGCGGGCCGATGCGCTGGCTGCACCGCGTGTGCAGACCTTGTCCAGCGGCGATGCGGCGCTGGACGCCCAATTGCCCGGCGGCGGTTGGCCGGTGGGTGCGCTGACCGAATTGCTGCAAGCCCCGGGTGTGCATAACGAATGGCGCTTGCTATTGCCCGCGCTGGCGCGCTGTGGCAGCGGCCCGGTGGTACTGGTGGCGCCGCCCTACCTGCCGTTTGCGCCCGCCTTGCAGGCCCAGGGTTTGCAGGCCCAGCGCCTGCTCTGGCTGGGCGCGCCGGATGGCCAGGACACAGCCGCCCTGTGGCTGAGCGAGCAGGCGCTGCGCTGCGCGGCGGTGGATGCGGTCTTGGCCTGGCTGCCGCAGGTGCGCCCCGAACAATTGCGTCGTTTGCAGTGGGCCGCTGCAGAACACCACAAACTGCTTTTCGTGCTGCGCCCCAGCGCCGCGCAGGCCCAGGCCTCGCCCGCCGTGCTTCGCTTGCTGCTGGACTTGGCCGATGGCGCGGCGCTTTCGCTGCACATCCTCAAGCGCCGCGGCCCGCCACTGACCGGGCCCCTGCATCTGACGGCACGCCCAGTAGCACTTTTGCGCGTGCTGGCCAGCGCCAAGCCGGCGCCTGCAGCAGAGTCTGCCCCAAGCCCGCAGGCAGCCCTAGCGCAGTCCAGTTCAGCGCATATCGCTGTCTTGCAGCCGCGCAGGGCGACGCCATGAAGCCCTACTGGCTGGCTGTGTGTCCGCAAGACGCGCATCACGCTGGCCGTGATGCCGGTGCAAATGGCTGTGCGCCCTTAGTCGCCCTGCCGCTGGCAAGCGCTTTGTGCGGCGCTACTTCCCCGGATGCGGGAACAAAACTTTCAGGCCCTGCGGCCTGGGCCGACCCGCTGGCTGCTCTGGCCTGGTGGAGCTTGCAATTTACGCCCTGGGTGGCGCAAGTGCAGCAGTCCTTGGTGCTGGAAATCTCGGCTAGCGAGCGCTTGTTTGGCGGGCGCATGGCCTTGCTGCAGGCGCTGTTGCAGCCCGGCCACGCACCCCTGCCCATGCAGTACGCGCATGGCGATAGCGCTTTGCTCGCGCTGGCGCGCCTGGCTTGCGATGCATTGCAGCAGGCGGGCGAATTGGCCGATCCGCCACTGCCGCCCGATGCCTTGCCCCTGCACACCCTGGCCGCAGCACAGGCGCATCTGCCCACGCTGGAGCGTTTGGGTTGCACCACCTGGGGCCAGTTGCGCGCATTACCGCGTGGTGGCGTGGCCCGCCGCTTTGGCGCGCCCCTGTTGGCTGCTTTGGACCAGGCCTATGGTGCTGCGCCCGAGGTCTATGCCTGGCTGCGCCTGCCCGAGGTGTTTGATGCGCCGCTGGAACTGGCCGCGCAGGTCGAATCGGCCGCCGCCATGTTGTTTGGCGTACGCCGTTTGCTGGCTCAGTTGCAACTGTGGCTGCGCGCCCGGCAGCACGGGGTGCTGGCGCTGGAGTTGCGTTGGCAGCTCGATGCGCGCCGTGCCAATGCCCGCTACCGGGACGCTTGGCACCAGGGCGATGGCTATGGCCGCCTGCACCTGCGCACCGCCGAGCCCACCCAAGACCCACGCCACCTGGAGCGTCTGCTGGCCGAGCACTTAGCGCAGGTCACGCTGCCAGCCCCGGTTTTGTATTTGCGCCTGCGTACGCTAGAAACCTGCGCACTGCGCGGCCACAGCCTGAGCCTCTTGCCCGATGAACTGCGCAGCGGCGACAGCCTGCACCATTTGCTGGAGCGCGTGGCTGCGCGCCTGGGACCTGACAGCGTGCGCGCCGTGACCTTGCAAGATGAACATCGCCCCGAGTGCATGCAGACCTGGCAAGCGCTGGGCGCGCCGGCAAGCGCCGTGGTGTCAACCGACATAGGACGACCCAGCAGCGTTGCAGCGCAAACTGGCATGGCCTTAGGCGCCCGCGCCATATCGCAAGCCAGCAGCGTTGCAGCGCAGGCGCTTTATCCCACTTGGTTGTTGCCCCAGGTGCACAGCCTGCCCTGCGGGGCCGATGGTTTGCCCCAATGGGACGGCCCGCTGACCTTGCTGGCCGGACCGCAGCGCTTGGAGCTACTGGCCTGGGATACGGGTCCGCAAGTACAGCGCGACTACTACATCGCCCACAGCCCCGGACAGGGTTTGCTCTGGGTTTATCGCGAGCGTTTAGGCCTAGCCCAGGAGCAAGGGGCCGCCTGGTATTTACATGGCTTGTTTGCTTGAGATTTTGTAGTGCTTCAAGCCAGTCGTGTCGCTAATGCAACAAGGACAAAGCCCAGCCCGCCAGCGCACAGGCGGCAAGCACCTGCACCACCGGCCGCTTAAACCGGATCAGCGCCAGCGCGGCGGCTGCGGCTATGACAGCAGAGGCCACATCAAAGCGTCCGTCCATGCCTTGCGGCCAGAACACATGCTGACCGAAGAACAGCGCTAAGCTGACGATGACGCCCACCACCGCGGCAGTAATGGCAGTGAGTGGTGCGCTCAATCGCACATCTTGGTGCGTCGATTCGATGAAAGGCCCGCCGGCCAGGATGAATACAAACGAGGGCAAAAAAGTAAACCAGGTCACTACCGTGGCGGCCAGCGCACCGGCTAAAAACAGATGGTCCGGGCCTAGCAGTGCTTGGGTGTGTCCGCCCACATAGCCCACAAAAGCCACCACCATGATCAGCGGCCCCGGCGTGGTCTCGCCCAGCGCCAGGCCGTCAATCATCTGCGCCGCCGTCACCCAGCCGAACTGCTCTACACCGCCTTGGTACACATAGGGCAGCACCGCATAGGCGCCGCCAAAAGTCAGCAGCGCCGCTTTGGTGAAAAACCAGGCCATTTGCGTCAGCGTATGTTCCCAGCCCTGCGTCAGCACCAGCAGTGCCATGGGCAGCAGCCATAGCATGAGCCCCAAGGCCAGCACCTTCACCAAACCGGCCAGCGTAAAACGCGCATGTGCGGGGGTGGGGGTGTCGTCATCAATCAAAGCGGGCGCGTGCGGCCCAGCCTTGGCTGCATGGCTGGCGCCCGCCTGAAACACCTGCGGCGCCAAGCGTCCGCCGATGGCGCCTATGAGCGCCGCGCCCAGCACGATGGCTGGGAAGGGTGCTTGCAACACATACAGCGCAAACCAGGACAGGGCAGCCAACACCCACAACAATCGGTGGCGCAACGTGCGCGTGCCGATGCGCCAGGCCGCTTGCAGCACGATCGCTGTGACAGCAGGTTTGATGCCGGCAAACAGCCCTGCCACCAGCGCCGTGCTGCCAAAAGTCAAATAGACCCAAGACAGACCGATCAGGATAAACAGCGAGGGCAGCACAAACAAGACCCCCGCAACGATGCCGCCCCAGCTGCGGTGCATGAGCCAGCCCAGGTAGGTGGCCAACTGCTGCGCTTCCGGGCCGGGTAGCACCATGCAGTAATTGAGCGCATGCAAAAACCGCGCGTCCGAAATCCAACGCCGCCGCTCCACCAACTCCTCGTGCAACAGTGCAATCTGCCCGGCCGGCCCGCCAAAGCTGATAAAGCCCACCTTCAGCCAAAACGGCCAGGCTTGGCCTAGGGTTACGGGGGCTGGGGCGGTTTGGGAAGGGCTTGGAGCCGCTGGTAGGTTCATGGTGTTTTCTGGCTTGCAGCTATCGATCCTAAGGGCGACGCCAGTTTCAAAGCAGCTTGTTTATACTGTATTTTTATACAGTATTTAAAGGAAGTCTCTGTGCCCATCGCCCCGTCCCCCGCCTATGCCGAGCTGTATGCCATGAGCGCGTTCAGCTTTCAGCATGGCGCGTCCCTGCCGCAGGAGTTGGTGGCGCGGGCCAAGGCTTTGGGCTATGCGGCGCTGGCCTTGACGGACGAGTGCTCAGTGGCCGGGGTGGTACGCGCGCACGAGGCGGCGCGGGCGGGCGGATTGCAGTTGCTACCTGGCGCTGAGTTTGGTGTGTGCGCATCCTGGGCCGCGCCGCAAGCAAAGCCACGCTGTGATCGTGCTCCTACAAGGCCGACCACACAGGATGCAGTCCTTGCTGATCCATTGGTGGGGCAGGGGCCGCAAAAGATATCCGGCGCAGCCTTAGACGGGGAAGCGTGTTTTCGCTTCGTCGCTTTGCCGCATGATTTGCAAGGCTGGGGCAATCTGTGCGACTTCATCAGCAGCGCGCGCCGCGCCGCGCCTAAGGGGCAGTACGCGCTGCATTGGCAGCCAGCGCAAGGCGGCTGGGCGGCCTGGCCGAGCCTGGCGGGCAATGAGATTATTTTGCTTTTACCGCCTGCTTTGCCTATGGAAAAAGCCTGCGCGATTGCATCGGCTGCGCGTGCGTGCTATGGCGCGCACGTGTGGTTAGGCGCGACGCGCAGCCTGGGTGCGCAGGACGCGCTGCACACTTTGCGCTTGCGCCAGATTGCACACCTGAGCGGCCTGCCGCTGGTGGCCGTGGGCGCGGTGCAAATGCATGTGCGCTCGCGCAAGCCTTTGCACGATGTGATCACCGCTGTGCGTTTGCGCCTGCCGGTAGCACAGTGCGGGCGCGGCTTGCAGGCCAACGCGGAGCGGCATTTGCGCAGCCGCGCGCGCTTGGCAAGTTTGTTTGATGCCCAGCACTTAGCGAACACGCTGGAGATTGCCAAGCGCTGTCATTTTTCCTTAGACAGCTTGCGTTATCACTACCCGTTGGAGGCGGTGTTACCGGGGCAGACCCCGGCGCAAACGTTGCGCCATTACACCGAAGAAGGCGCCCTGGTTCGCTACCCCGCAGGCATGCCCGAGAACGTACGCGCGCAGGTGGAGCATGAGTTGGCGCTGATCGCCGAACTGAAGTACGAGATGTACTTCCTTACGGTGCACGACATCGTGCGCTTTGCGCGCAGTCGCGGCATCTTGTGCCAGGGGCGCGGCTCGGCGGCCAATTCGGCGGTGTGTTACTGCCTGGGCGTGACCGAGGTGGACCCTTCGCGCATGAGTGTGCTGTTTGAGCGCTTTATCTCGCGTGAGCGCGACGAGCCGCCCGATATTGATGTGGACTTTGAGCACCAGCGGCGCGAAGAAGTCATCCAATACATCTATGCCAAATATGGCCGAGAGCGCGCCGCTATTACCGCCGTGGTCACCCGCTACCGTCCGCGCAGCGCGCTGCGCGATGTAGGGCGCGCGCTGCAAATTCCCGAAGCCCTGATCAACGCGCTGGCCAAAGAGCATCCCGGCATGTACGGCCGCACCGTATTGGCCGAGCGCTTGCAAAGTGCGATTGAGCGCTGTGCCGTTCAGGCGCATGGCGAGGAACCTGACTTCGCTATCCCACCATCCCGCCGCCTGCAACTGTGGCTTGACTTGGCGACTCAGTTGCAAGGCTTCCCGCGCCACCTGAGCCAACACGTGGGCGGCTTTGTGCTGACGCAAGGCCCGCTCACCCGCATCGTGCCGGTAGAAAACGCAGCCATGATTGATCGCAGCATCATCCAGTGGGACAAAGACGACCTAGATACCGTGGGCTTGCTCAAGGTGGATGTGTTGGCCTTGGGCATGCTCAGTGCTATCCACCGCTGCCTGGACTTGATCGGCCAATGGCGCGGCAAACCGCTGCGCCTGCAAGACATTCCTGCTGAAGACCCGGCGACCTACGACATGATTTGCCAGGCCGATACCGTGGGTGTTTTCCAGATCGAGAGTCGCGCGCAAATGAGCATGCTGCCGCGCCTCAGGCCCCGCTGTTTTTACGACCTGGTGGTGCAAGTGGCCATCGTGCGGCCCGGCCCCATTCAGGGCGGCATGGTGCATCCCTACCTCAAGGCACGCGCCAACCCGCAAGCGGTGCAATACGCCAGCGCAGCTTTGCAAGAAGTGCTTAAACGCACCTTGGGCGTGCCGATTTTTCAGGAGCAGGTGATGCAAATCGCCATGGCAGCGGCCAACTTTAGTGGTGGCGAAGCCGACAGCCTGCGCCGCTCCATGGCCGCCTGGAAACGCCAGGGTGGGGTACAGCATTTTTACGATCGCCTGGTCGGCGCCATGGTCGCCAACGGTTACACGCAAGACTACGCCGATGCCTTGTTCAAACAAATCGAGGGCTTTGGCGAATATGGCTTTCCCGAAAGCCATGCCGCCAGTTTTGCACTGCTGGTCTATGTGAGCTGCTGGCTTAAATGCCACGAACCCGCCTGCTTTCTGGCCGCCATGCTCAACAGCCAGCCGCTGGGCTTTTACAGCCCCAGCCAATTGGTACAAGACGCCCGCCGCCACGGCCTCGAAGTGCTGCCCGCAGACGTGAGCCACAGCGACTGGGATTGCTCCCTCGAACAATTGGGGTCAGAACCCAATTTACAACCGGCCATCCGTTTGGGTTTGCGCATGGTGGCGGGCTTGCATGCGCGCGTGGCTTTGCGTATCAGTGCGGCACGCGGGCATGGGGCTTTTGTCAGTACCGAGGACTTGGCTTTGCGCTGTGTGCTGGACGCGGGCGACCTCAAAGCCTTGGCCAGCGCAGACGCTTTGCTATCGCTTAGCGGCCACCGCCGCCAGCAGGTATGGGACGCGTCGGCTCTGCACCGTGCGCCCGCGCTCTTGCAAGGTGCACCGGTGTATGAAAAGCCGCTGGTCTTAGCCGCAGCGCATGAAGCGCAGGAAGTGCTGTTTGACTATGCGGCTACCGGCCTTACTTTGCGCAGCCACCCGCTGTCGTTTTTACGCGCACGCCTGGCAGCTAAAAACCTGCTGAGCGCCGCGCAGTTGCGCGACTTGCCGCATGGCCGTTTGGTGCGCGCCTGCGGCATCGTCACCATGCGCCAGCAACCACAAACCGCCAAAGGCGTAGTCTTTGTGACCCTGGAAGACGAGACGGGTTGCATCAACGTCATCGTCTGGAAAAGCCTGAAAGACAAACAGCGCACCGAGCTATTGCGGGCACGTCTGTTGGCCGTCTATGGCGTCTGGCAGCGCGACGAAGACAGCGGCGGCCAGGTACGCCACTTGATAGCCAAGCGCCTGGTGGATTTGACGGACTGGTTGGGTGATTTATCCGCAGGCAGCCGAGATTTCCACTGATAGTCTTGCCGCCCCACACTCGCTGCCAGGCCTTGCTTAGAATCCCTCGAAACAAGGAAACAACATGAAAAAATTCTTTTACGGCCTACTGTTGGTACTGGCCGCGCTGGCGCTGTCGATTCAGCTAGGCGGCCATGGCTATTTTTGGAAAGCCCTGTCCAGCACCTATTTCCAGGGGCATAGCACCGCGCATATTGACGACGCCAACAATTTTGCGCAAAGCAGCATTGCCACAGGCGCGCCCCAGGCCTGGCCCAAGGACGCGCGCTACAACCAAAAAACTTTGGACCCGGCCATGGCAGCCTATTTGCAGCAGCACGGTACGGCAGCATTTGTGGTGGCACAAAAAGGCGCTTTGGTGCATGAGCAGTATTTCGGCGCTTATTCCGCCCAAAGCCGCACCAACTCGTTTTCCATGGCCAAAACCATCACCACCTTGCAGGTGCAACAAGCTGCGCAGCAGGGCTTGATCAGCAGTTTTGACGCACCCTTGACCGAGCGCTTGCCCGAATACGCGCAAGACCCGCGCGGTCAAAAGGCCACCGTGTCGCAACTCTCCAGCATGAAGTCCGGCCATGACTGGACGGAGAACTACTACCTACCGCTCAATATCACCACCGATTTGTACTATGGCAAAAATGCTGAAAAACTGGTGCTCGGACAAGGCTTTGAGCGTGAGCCTGGCACCGAGTACGAGTACAGCAGCGGCAGCACCCAGCTATTGGGCGTTTTCCTCAAGCGCGCTTTGCAGGCCAAGGAGCCGGGCCTGACCATCAGCGGGCATCTGTCGCGCAGCCTGTGGGTGCCGCTGGGTATGGAAAGCGATGCGGTTTACACGCTGGACCGGCAAGGCAGTGAAGGCGGCATGGAGCGTACCTACTGCTGCATTTTTGCCACGGCACGCGACTTTGCCAAGTTCGGCCAACTACTGTTGCAAGACGGGCAGTGGAATGGCCAGGCCTTGCTGGATAAGGCGTTTGTAGAGCGTATCCGCAAGCCTGATTTGCAGCCCTACTACGGACATTCTCTATGGATGGATTGGACGTATAAGCACCCGTTTTATTTTTTACAGGGTCACCAAGGCCAGTACGTCATCGTGGTGCCTTCGCTAGAACTCGTAGTGGTGCGCACCGGCCAGACGCGGGACAAAAAAACCAAAGGCCCCAATGGCATCACGCCGGCTGAGGTGTATCGATTTGTCGATCAGGCGGTGGCGTTGGTGCAATAAGGCGCATTGCTAGCCGCAAGCCTGTTGCTGCGGTCAGCGGCTTCAATTATTGAGTGCGGCCATGGGTCTGTACGTGCAGCACTCGCCTCCGGCGCGATCTCCCGACACGCGTCGCTGGCGCCTTGGCACGCTTTATATTGCCGCGCAGGCCTCTTGCAAAAAGCGCAAGTCTTCGCCTTGCAAGTGCGGGCTTAGGCGCTCCAGCACAGTGGCATGGTAGTTATTCAGGTAAGCAGTCTCTTCCATGCCTAGCAAGTCTTTGCGCACCACGCGGGTGTCTATGGGGCAGAGGGTGAGCGCGTCGAAGCGGTAAAACTTACCGTGCTCGGTGGCCGTGTGGTCTTCGCACAATAAGATGTTTTCTATGCGTATGCCATAGCGGCCGGGCAGGTACACGCCGGGCTCATTGGTGACCACCATGCCGGGCAGGATAGCTTGGTCGATCATGCCGGGGCTGATGCTGTGCGGGCCTTCGTGCACATTGTTGAAGAAGCCCACGCCATGGCCGGTGCCGCAGGCGTAGTTCACGCCCTCGTTCCACAGCGCCTGGCGTGCCAGCACGTCGAGTTGCAGGCCGCGCGTGCCGTGCAGAAAAATAGCCGCGGACAAACGCAGCATGCCTTTAAGCACCAGCGTGAAATGCCGCGCCTGGTCCTCACTCACCGAACCGCAGACAAAGGTACGTGTGATGTCAGTAGTGCCATCGTCGTACTGGCCGCCCGAGTCCAGCAGAAAAAATCCTTCGGGTTGGACCGCTGTATCTACGCCGTCTTTCAAGCCGTAATGCATCATGGCTGCATTGGAGCCATAGGCGGGTATGGACGTGAAACTTAGGCCGCGAAACAAATCCAGTTTTGCGCGCTCGCCGTCGATACGGTCGGACACGATGCGCTCGGTCAGTTGGCCGCTGCCCACGTTTTCGTAAAACCAACGTAAAAAGCGCACCATAGCCACGCCGTCACGCACAAAACAGTTTTTCCAGTGGCTGATTTCTGTCTCGTTTTTCACCGCTTTGAGCAGCACGGAGGGCGCGCGCTTTTCCACGAGTGTGCAGCCTTGCGCGCGCAAGGTGGCAAAGGTCAGCATATTGCTTTGCGCCGGGTCCACCAGCACACGCTGCCCGGCCAATGTACCTAGGCCGGCAAAGAAACCATCGTAGTCTTGCAGTCCAATGCCTTGCTCGGCCAGGCTGGCGCGCAAGCTAGGGCTAAACCGCGCCAGATGGGCATACAGCACTGCTCGGTCATTGGTCAGCACCAAATAGGCGTGAAAGTAAGGAGAGGTGGGCACATCGCTACCGCGCAGATTGAGCAAGTAGCCGATATCGTCCAGCGCATTGAGCACATGCGCTTGCGCACCCGCTTTGCGCATTTCGGCCCGCACTTTGTTTAGCTTGTGTGCAGCGCTCTCGCCTGCATATTCCAGCGCATGTGCAAACACCGGCTCCATAGGAAAGCCGGGCCGGTCCGTCCAGACCGCATCAACGACATCATGCTCGGTGATGAGGCTGACATTTTTGGATTGAAGCGTGCCTTCAATATCGGCCATGGCCTTGACCATCATGGTCGCACCATAAAAGCCCAGGCGTGCGCCCGGCGCCAGGGTCTCGGCCAGCCACTGATTCCAGGGCAGCACATCGGGCTTGCCCAAATACACAATGTCAATGTCCGTGCCCGCTAATTCTTGTTCGGCCTGCAACCAGTAACGCCCGTCTGCCCAGATGAAGGCGCTGTCTTTGAGTACCACCATGGTCGATACCGAGGCGGTGAAACCCGAGATGTATTCCCGCACTTTCCAGCGCAGCGGCATGTACTCTGAGTTATGCGGATCGGAAGAGGGCAGTACCCAGGCGTCGAGCTGGTGTTTTTCCATTTCGGCGCGTAATGCCGCCAGGCGGTGGGTGATCAGGTTCATGGTGGTAGGCTGTAAAAGTCGATGTCTAGGGATTGCCAAGTCGCGATGCGCCCCGTGATGAGGCTGTTTTTCCATGGTGCGCTTGGCAGTGGATGTCACAGAACTCAGCACAGTGCCCCGCTTAAAAAACCGCGTGGTCGCCACGCTCCAGGGATGCGCCTTCACGAACTAGTGTCGCATAGCAGTCCCAGAGTGTTTGCTTGCCGGTAGACGGCGTGGCATCGGCATCGTAGCGGCTAGTCTGCGCGTCCCAGACCAGCATGGATTCGGTGGCGTAGTAGCGACCAATGCGCGCGAACTCGGCCTTATCGGCCAGGGGCGGGATGATGCGGCCCAGCAGTGCCAAAGCGCCGATGATGGCATCCATCATGCCCACTGGTACATGGCTATAGCGCGCTGGCTTGCCTAGCAAGGCGAACAACTTTTCGCCTTGCTGCAGCGGCGTGATGGCTGGGCCGGGTCCGCCGATGGGCAAGATGCGGTTGTGGCAGTTGCTGTCGCCCAGGCAATGGGCCAAATAGTCGCCGAGGTCCTCGTCGCTAATCGGCTTGCACGCAGTCAGCTGGCCGTCGCCAAAAATTAAAAACGGTTTGCCTTTGCGTACCCGCTCAATCTGCCCGCACAGCGATTTGAAAAAGGCGGTAGGCCGCACAATGGAATAGCGCATGCCCGATTGCACTAAGGCCGCTTCAAAGGCCAGCTTGGCGCGCTGAAATTCCAACAGCGGCTTTTGTACACAAATGGCAGACAGCAATACAAAGTGTTGGACACCCGCCTCTTGTGCGGCTTGCAGCGCATGCAGGTGAGCCTGGTGGTCAATTGCCCAGGCGTCTTTAGGATTGCCGGTGCGCGAGGCCAGGCAGGAAACCAGCGCATCAAAGCGCTCGCCAGCAAAGCCGTCGCGGCGCAGGGACTGCGAGTCGGTGGCGTCGCCGGTGCGCAGCAGCGCGCCGGGCAAGCGCGTTGGCCAGTCCTGCACTTGCTGCTTGCCGCCTACCCCGGCGTGGGGGCGTATCAGGCAGACCACTTCGTGGCCCTGGCGCAGCAAGGCGCGCACCGTAGCTTGCCCTATCGTCCCGGTAGCTCCGAGTACAAGCACCCGCTGCTTGGTTGGAGTGAGCATGGTGTGGGGGCCGACCGGGATGGTTTGCATTTGAAAATGAAAGGCGCTCAGTTCGCCCGCGCCACCCACACCGTGGCGCCTAGCGGGCCATAGCGCTCGGCATGCGGTACATCGCGCGCCAGCCGAAAGCCTTCGCCCGCCGCGATATGCCGTGTGCTGCCATCGACCGTTAGCCAGAACTCGCCGCGCACCACGCGGGCACTGACGGCAAAGGCGTGGGTATGGGTATCAAGCTCTAGGCCTGGCGCCCATTCGCGCACCAGAATTTCATCAAAGCCTTCATCCAGGGCTTGGGCGGTGAATGTTTCAATAGTGGGTTCCATGGGCCATCTCCGTCAAGGGTTTTGCATGCTAAGGGCCTAGGCGCGCCGCGTCGCAGGTCGCCCGCATTGTCAGGGCACCAGGGTCAGAAATAGAAAGCTGGCAAACAAGACCAGGTGGATAGCGCCCTGCATCACATTGGTCCGGCCCGAGCCCAGGGTGATGCTGCCGACCAAAAAGGTCAGTGCCAGCAGCGCTACGTCCTTGGTTTCTAGACCCAGCGTCAGAGGCAGGTGCAGCAACACGCAGGCCAGTACCACCAAGGGAATCGTCAGACCGATACTGGCCAGTGCCGAGCCAATGGCCAGGTTCATGCTGGTTTGCAGGCGGTCGGCGCGTGCCGCGCGGATGGCCGCCCAGGTCTCGGGTAGCAACACAATCAGTGCGATAACGATACCGACCACTGCTGCCGGCGCTTGGTAAGCTTTGACCACCGATTCAATGGCCGGAGATAGCAGTTTGGCAAAGCCGACTACGCACACCAGAGACAGCACTAAAAGAAAAAAACTGATGCGTGCCTGGGCCGGACCAGGCGGCTGCGCATGCACTGATTCATCGCCTGCGCTTTCCATGGGCAAAAAATAGTCGCGATGGCGCACGGTTTGGATAAACACAAACACCAGCCACAAAGCCAGCGAGGACAGCGCTACAAAAATGAGTTGCGAATCGGTGTAAGTGCCTTCGGGTGAGCTGGTGGTGTAGAGCGGCATGACCAGCACCATGACCGACAGCGTAGCTAGCGCGGCAAAGCCCGAGCCGGTGCCTTCGATGCGGAACAACTGCTCTTTGTGGTGCAAACCGCCGAGTAGCAGGCAAATGCCGACCACGCCATTACAAGCAATCATGACTGCCGAATAAATCGTGTCGCGCGGCAATGTAGCGCTGGCCTTGGCGCCGGCCAGCATGATAGACAGCACCAGCGCGGTTTCAATCACCGTAACGGCCAAGGCCAGCACCAGTGTTCCAAAGGGTTCGCCCAGCCGATGGGCGATCACCTCGGCATGGTGCACCGAAGCAATCACCGCCAGCAACAGGGCCAGCACCAGCCACAGGGCTTGCAGGCCAGGCAGCGACGCGCTCATTACGCTATACAAAGCCATTGCACTGGCAATGGGAATAATGATGGGCCAGCGATCAAATAGTTTGTTGGCTAGCATTTTTTTTCCTTGTGTTTTTGCGTTAAACCCACCGATTACCCTGTCTTTAAGTAGTGGCTATCTCCGAGTTGAAACAATAGTAAGTGAAATTGAGTCCGCCGAAATAGGAGAAGCCGCCATGTCCATACTATCGATCGCCCGTTCCGCCTTGGCCCAACGCGGTGCCTTGCGCCGGGCTCGCCGACTTGCCTACGCACGTGACCAAGCCCGCCAGGGCCTGGCGCGGGACCCGCTCGTGTGGGCCTTGGGCCTGATGCTGATTGCCTTTGCCGCAGCCTGGGACTAACAAGTTATCCGGCCTGCAAATGAGTGGCAGGCCACTCAAGCACAATAGCGCGGCCTACGGGAACCATGGCGAGAAAAGTGCCGTCGGTCCGTAGCGCCAACCTAAATTGCGCCCAGCACGCTAGCAAATATGCCATCCAGCCCTGTTCCCTCTTCCGCATGGGCTGCCAATGCGGCGTGCATGTTGTCCATGTTGGTTTGGGCAATGGGCCTTCCCGCTGCCAGTCTGTTACTGGGCAAGGTACCGCCGCTGCCCTTGACAGCGGCGCGCATGCTGATGGCAGCCGCTTGTTTGCTGCCCTTTTGGTGGTTGATTGAAGGCGCAGAGGCGCTGCGCAAGGCGCCCTGGTGGAGCGGGATTTACGTCGGCGGCTCCACCATCGGGCTAGGGGCTTTTTTGATGGTGGTCGGCCAGGGTATGACCGATGCCGTTACGGTGGCGATTATTTCGGCCTCTATGCCGGTGGTGGGCATCGCCATCGAAGTGCTGCTCGATGGCCGCAAACTCAGCCGGGGCTTGGTGATCGGCGTGGCGCTCAGTCTGCTTGGCGGTGTGATGGCGCTCGAAGGCGGTAATCAGCAATTCGCCTTGGGCTTGGGCGCACTCATGAGTTTTGCCTCGGTGCTGGTCTATACCTTGGGCTCGCGCATGACGGTGACTTCCTTTCCCGACTTAAGCCCCCTAGGCCGTACCACGGTCACCTTGACGGGCGCGGCGGTGGTCACTACCGTGGCCGCCTGCGTAGCCGCATTGGCCGGTGCGCCGGCGCCTCAATGGGCTGCGCTGGGTTGGCGTGAGCTCGGTGCCTTGGCTATTTTTTCCATTGGCGGACTGGCCATCAGTCAGGTGCTGTGGATACGCTCGGTAGGGCACTTGGGCATTGCCTTATCGTCCCTGCATATCAATGCGACACCGTTTTATGTGATGCTGATTTTGTTTGCGCTGGGCGGCGCATGGAGCTGGGCCCAGGCCGCTGCCGCGCTGGTTGTGGGCGTTGGGGTCTTCATTGCGCAGGGCGTCTTTTTCAAGGTGGGACGCGAAGCGCCAAGCGAAGTACCTATTGAGCGCTGATTACCATCGACTTTGGCCTGGCGCAGTGTTAGAAAAGTGTCACTGCGTAGCCGCTTTACCCGCTCCCGAAAAATCACCGGCGTGTACATGTACCAAGCGGCTCCAGTCCATGTACTTGCGTACCGCTGCATTCACCTCTTCGAGGCTGACCGCTTCTATTTTTGCTAGACGCTGCGCGGTGTATTCCATGGTGCGATCTGTAGTCAGTTGGCCTAGTAAGGTGCCGCTTAATGCGCCATCCTGCGCTAGTGAAATTTTGCTTGCTTCGAGCATCGATTTTTTTGCATCGGCTAGCTCTTGTGCGCTTACCCCATCGCGTACGAGGCGCTCAGTTTCTTCGCGTACGGCGGTCTGCAAGCGTGCCAGGTTTTGCGGTGCATGAATAGCTACCAGTATCAAATCGGCCACCGGCTCAAAACTGCTGGCCGATAACTGGCTGCCGGCGGAATAGCTGATGCCTTCTTTTTGCCGCAGACGCTCTTCTAAGCGGTTGTTGGAGCCGCCGCCCAGCACGCGGTTGCCCAGCGCTAAAGCAATGAAGTCGGGGGCATCGTCGCGCAGGCTCAGCGGCAAGGCCGCTAAATACATGGCATTGGGTTTGTCCGGTGCCGCCAGCATCATGCGTGCAGGCTTGGCGCTATAGGCGTTTTTGGTCAGGCGCGTATAGGGCTTTGCGCTGCGCCAGTCGCCCCATAGGGCCTGGCTTTGGGTTTGTACTGCAGCGGCGTCGAAGTCGCCCACCATGGCCAGCTTGGCGTTACTGGCGCCGTAAAAAGCCTGGTAAAAACCCTTCACGTCCTGCACACTGGCAGCGCGCAAATTGGCCAGAATTTCATCAAAGTCTAAGACCTTGCGCACATCGCCCGCAGGGTAGTTATCCAGCGCCTTGCGCAGGGCTTGCGAGGCCATGGCCTGCGGGTCGCTGCGTTGCGACTCGATCTGGGTAATGCGTTCCTTGCGTAGCAGCTCAAACTCGGCAGGCAGCAACATGGGCGCGCGCGCAATGTCGCGCACAAGGTCCAGCACCTGCGGCAAGTGTTGGCGCACCGTCTCAAAGCTGATGTTCACGTTGGCACCTCCGCCGTCCACGCTGATTTTGGCTTTGAGTTCATCTAAGCGGCTGCTCAATGCGGCGCGGCTGAGCGAACCAGCGCCGCGCGTCAGCATGCGTGCCGTCAGCGCAGATACGGTGGCCTGGCCTTGCAGCGACTGGGCATCGCCAAAGTCCAGTTGCAATTGGCCGCTCACGGTTTGACCACGCGTAGTCTTTGGCAATAGCGCCAGCTGCATGCCCCCGGGCAGCGTGCTGCGTAGCGTGCGTTTGCCGATATGGGCGGGGCTGGCATCAAAGTTTTCGCCCGCATTTACTGCTGCACGGCCCTGGTACTTGGCTAGGAGTGCCGCTATATCCACTGGCTCGGGTAGGACGCTACGCTCGGGCGCGGCGGTGGGGATGAACTGGCCAAAGGTGCGGTTGCTTTCTTTGAAATAATTTTCCGCCACTGCTTGCACTTGCTGCACGGTCAGCGCTTCCAGGCGGTCGCGCTCCAAAAAGAACAAACGCCAGTCGCCGCGCGCAATACTTTCGGACAACTGCATCGCCAGTCGCTGCGGGTCGTTCATGGTGTCGTCAAAGCCGACCATCAGGCTGGTTTTGGCGCGCTGCAACTCCTGCTGTGTCACCGGCTGAGACTTGATATTTTCCAAAGCCACTTGCATTGCAGCGCGCAAGTCGGGGATGGATTGGTCTTTGCCTAGCTCTGCCATGAATAGGATATAGCCAGGTTCGGTGAGCATAAAGTTCCAAGGCGCTATCGACACGGCTTTGTTTTTCTCTACCAATTCTTTGTGCAAGCGCCCGTTGGGCGTGTCGGCCAATATCTCGGAGAGCACTTGCATGGCCACCGCATCCGGGTGGCTGGCCGCTGCGGTGTGGTACATCATGCCGGCCAGTTGCGTATCACCTGTGCGCTTGACGCTGACTTCGCGCGCACCCTGTTGCACGGGGTCGCGGGTGTAGGTGATGGGCAGGCCGCGTGTCGGTTTGGCGATGACGCCGAAATAGCGCTCCACCAACGCCAGGGTTTTGGTCACATCCAGTTTGCCGGTAATGATCAGAACTGCATTGTCCGGCTGGTAGTACTGGCGGTAAAAGGCTTGCAAGTTTTCAATACGAACATTTTCTACATCGCTGCGCGCACCAATAGTGGACTTGCCGTAGTTGTGCCAGTCATAAGCCGTGGCCACCATGTATTTCCACAAGGTGCGCCGGGGGTTGTTCTCGCCCATTTCCATTTCATTGCGCACCACGGAAAACTCGGTCTCCAGATCTTTGCGTGCGATAAAGCTATTGACCATACGGTCCGCTTCCATCTCCAACGCCCACTGCAAGTTGTCGTCGTTAGCGGCAAAGGTTTCGAAGTAATTGGTGCGGTCGTAGGACGTAGTGCCGTTAAAGCGCATGCCTCGTTTGCCCAGTTCTTGCATGATGTTGCCGCGCGAGGGCGTGCCCTTGAACACCAGATGCTCCAGCAAATGCGCCATGCCGGTTTCTCCATAGTTTTCATGCCGGCTGCCCACTAAATAGGTGATGTTCACCGTGGTGGTTGGCTTGGAGGCATCGGGGGCGAGCAGGACCCGCAGACCATTGGGCAAGCGATATTCGCTCACGCCTTCGACCTGTGTGTACAAGCTACTGGGCGTGCTAGCCTGGGCGCTAAAGGGCGTAAATAGCCCATTTGTTGCGATGACCAAGGTCAGTAGGACCGCATGACAGGGGAGACGCATAGAGGTTCTTTCGAGGGAAGGATGCGAAAGTTGCACCGACTGCCATCAATTTTGGCATACAAGCTAAGGCACGCCTCCCTTTTTCGATGTCCAAAATGAATGGTCCGCAGGGGGGGGCATCACTACCCTAGAATCCGGTGAAAATCGAAATTGATATGCCCAGCGCGGTTACAGCGCGGCTCGCGTGCCAGTAAAAGCCTGAGTTCTCCTCTTGAGCGAGTCCAAAATTATGAAACGCCTTCTCCTACTTTTGTTCGTCGCTATTAGTTTGGCTGCCTGTAAAAAGACGCCTGACTCGACTGCGGCGGTCGGCCTTCCCGCAGCGCCAGTGCTCGTTGCGCCTGAAGACCTGTTCATCGTATCGGACGGGGCAACTGGCGCCGGGTCGGCGATTTCGGGCACGATCGCCGCCGAGCGCAAGGCGGACCTGCGCGCCGAGGCCTCGGCCGTGGTGCTCGAGGTGCTCAGAGATAACGGCGATGTGGTGCGCCGGGGTGATTTGCTGGTTCGTCTCGACGAAACAGCCATTCGCGACAACCTCAATGCCGCCGAAGACAGCGCCCTTAATGCGGGCTTTCAGTGGGAGCAGGCCAAGCGCAATCTAGAGCGCCTGAAAACCCTGCGCGCCAGCGGTATGGCGACTCTGCAATCCATCGATGATGCCGAAATTCGTGCTAACTCCGCGCAAAACGAGGTATCTGGCGCCAACGCGCGCGTTGCGCTGGCGCGCCAACAGCTCCAGCGCACCCAGGTGCGTGCGCCATTTGATGGTGTGATCGGCGAGCGCAAGGCCTCACCCGGCGATACCGCCTCTGTTGGCAAAGAACTGCTCAAGGTCATCGATCCCACCAGCCTGCGCTTGGTAGGCCGCGTCTCGGCTGACCAGGCCGGACGCGTGAAGTTGGGCCAAGCGGTGCGCTTTCGCGTCAATGGCTATGGCGACGAGAGCTTCGAAGGCAAGGTCACCCGTATTGATCCCTCGGCCAATGAGGCGACACGCCAACTTGAAGTGCTGGTTGGCTTTACCGGCCCGGCACGCCCACGCGTGGCCGGCCTGTTTGCCGAAGGTTATATCAGCAGTGGCGCCAATGCCCCGAGTGGCCCGGTGGTTGATGAATCGGCGGTGCAGCGCCTGGGTGATGCCAGTTTTGTCTGGCGGGTCGATGCCAGCGCGGTGCATAAAGTAGCGGTCACTTTAGGCGCCCGTGATGCCCGCACCGGCCGGTATGCGGTACAGGCCGGTGTTCAAACCGGCGATCGACTGCTGCGCAATCCGGGAAGCAGCCTGAAAGACGGTCAGGCCATTAGCATGGTGCCGGTACCGGTACCGGCACCTGCGCCGGCCAAGCCTAGTGCTGCGGCATCGGGGCCATAAACATGTTTTTATCGGATTTCAGCATCCGCCGCCCGATTGCAACGGTGGTGCTCATTCTAGGGGTGATGGCCCTGGGCCTGATGGCGCTCAATAAATTGCGCGTCAACCAGTTCCCCGATATCGAAAACCCTGGTCTTTTTATCGCTATCGCCTATCCGGGTGCCTCGCCCGATACGGTGGAGCGTGAAATCGTTAACCGTTTGGAAAAGTCACTTCAAAGCGTGGCGGGTGTGGAGAATGTCTGGTCCACGAGCGCTGAAGGCAATGCTCGCTTTGATATGAAGTTTGCATTTAGCAAAAACATGATCGAAGCGGCCGACGAGGTTCGCGGTGTGATTGCCTCGGTGCGCTACAAGCTACCCATTGAGATGCGCGAGCCGGTAATCCGCCGCTATGACCCGAATGCCCAGCCCATCATCAATCTGGCCTTGTCGAGTAGCAGCCAAAGCCATGCCCAGATATCGCGTCTCGCAGAAGACGTGCTAGCCGACAAGTTGCGCGGCCTACCCGGCGTGGCGACAGTAACGGTTTCAGGCTCGCTCAAGCGCGAACTTTCGGTGTTGCTGCGTTCGGCAAAGCTGCGCGAATACAACGTATCGGTGGGTGAGGTGGTCAATGCCATCCGAGCACAAAACGCCAATGCCCCTGTGGGCAAACTGCGCGGCCCCTATGAAAGCGAAAGTATTCGCCTGGTTGGCCGCATTGCCGAACCGCAAGACTTTACGCAAATTGTGGTCAAGCGCATGGGTGCGCAGTTGGTGCGACTGGGCCAATTGGGCACGGTGCAAGACGGTTTTGCCGAACCCGATGGCCTGAGCACCCGCAGCGGCAAGCCCAACGTGGGCGTATTCGTTACGCGCGCGCGCGATGCCAGCACCGTGTCGGTAGCCAAGGCCGTGCGCGAAGCCACCAAAGAATTCAACGCGCAACTGGCCAAGGACAACCCCGGCACCATGCTGGAGATTACCCGCGATGGCGGCAAAGACGCGCAGAACAGCCTCAATAACGTAATCGAATCGCTGGTACTCGGAGCTGGGCTGACGATCGTGGTGGTATACGCTTTTTTGAACTCCTGGCGCTCCACCTTGATTACCGGATTGAGCCTGCCCACCTCGGTCATTGCCGCATTTATCGGTGTTTGGTTGTGCGGATTTACGCTCAATTTCATGTCTTTGCTTGGCTTGTCGCTGGCTATTGGCGTGCTCATTGACGATGCCATTGTGGTGCGTGAAAACATCGTGCGCCACATGCAGCGCGGCTCGGATAGGCGCACCGCCGCCTTGGAAGGCACTGCCGAAATTGGGCTCGCGGTGACAGCAACCACCCTGTCCATCGTTGCTGTGTTTTTGCCCGTGGCCTTTATGCCTGGAGGAGCCGGCGAGTGGTTTCGCCCTTTCGCCTTGACGGTGGCCTGCTCGGTCATGGTCAGTCTGATCATTTCTTTCACCTTGGACCCCATGCTGTCTGCCTATTGGGGCGATCCGCCAGATCACCACAGTGCGCCTAAAGGTCCGGTGGGGCGCAGATTGGAAGTCTTCAATGCCTGGTTTGACCGACAGTCGGATCGCTATGCCGGCGTGATCGCCTGGGCGCTGCACCACCGGCGCGCTATGGCGCTGATCGCCCTGAGTTCATTGATTGCCGCCATTGCACTGCATATGCGCTTTGGTGGGTCGGCCTTTTTGCCTGCAGCCGATTCGGGCAATCTGATGATTGATGTTCGCACGCCCGCTTCTTCCTCACTCGAGTACGCGCGCCTCAAGATGGAGAGGGCCGCCGAGATTTCCCGCACGCTGCCCGAGGCCCGCGAGACCAACAGCAATATCAGCCCCAGCGGCGGGCGTATTTATGTGGACATTGGCCCGCGCAAAGACCGCCGCCGTAGCGCCAAAGAAGTCGCCGTCGAATTGCGCGAGAAAATCCGACCGCTCATTGGCGCTGAATTCACGGTGTTTGACGACCTGGGCAATGGTGCGCGCAAACCCGTGCAAATCGAGTTCACGGGACCGGACTCGCGCCGCTTATTGGAGATCACCAACCGATTTATGGAAAAACTCCGCCAGGTACCTGGCGCCGTGGACGTTGGCCTGTCCGAGCAAGACCCAAGCAAAGAATTGCGCATAGAGCTCAACCGGGGCTTGGCCAACTCCATGGGCATCTCGGCCAATGATGCGGCCCAAGCCCTGCGCGTCGCGTTTGCGGGCGTGGAGGTGGGCGACTGGGTAGATCCAACCGGAGAGACACGCGACGTGGCCGTGCGCCTGCATCCCAGCGACAGACTGTCGCGGGAAAACATTGAGCGCTTGCCCATTGCGATCGCTGGCACCGGCGAGCTGGTGCCTCTAGAACAAATTGCCACTATCACTATGGGCAAAGCCCCCTCAACGATTTCGCACAGTGACGGCAAGCGCGTCGTAACGGTAGCGGCTAATGTGCAGGGCCGCTCCAACGGGGAGGTGACTGCTGATGCGCTGAAACTGGCACAGGCCATGGACTATCCGCCGGGCTATGGCTTGGAACTGGCCGGTGCCGGGCAAGACCAAAAAGAACTGTTCACCGAAATGCTGATTGCCCTGGTCAGTGGCATCGGGCTGATGTACCTGATTTTGGTCGTCCAATTTAGTTCTTTCACCGCGCCCTTGGGTGTGATGTTGTCTTTGCCCTTGTCACTCATTGGTGTCGTCATTGCGTTGTTACTGACCGGCGGCACGCTCAATCTCATGAGCTTTATCGGCATCATCATGCTCATGGGTCTGGTGGCAAAGAATGCGATTTTGTTGCTCGATGCGGCGCGCAAAGAAGAGGCTGGTGGCGTCAATCGTGAGGAAGCTTTGATGCATGCTGGCCGGGTGCGCCTGCGTCCGATTTTGATGACTACTTTTGCGCTGATCGCGGGCATGATGCCGGTGGCGCTGGGGCTGGGTGAGGGGGGCGAGTTTTACCAGCCACTGGCCGTATCCATCATCGGTGGAACCATTACCTCGACCTTTCTGACTTTGCTCTTGGTGCCGAGTTTTTACGACAGCATTGAAAATGCGAGCGAACGTATGCGCGCCAAGATTCGGGCGCGCAGCCTACGTCATCATGCGGCCTTGTCGGTGGTGGTAACCCTTCTTGAGGCACTGGCTACTTTGTTGCTGCTGCGATTTATGTGGCGTAGCGTACTGGCCGGTTCTTCCCGGTTGCGCCGACGGTCCGCAGTCTGAGCGCATTGGATAGGTTTTCCAGCGAGATCGCAAAGCACATTTCTAAGCCCGAATTCGCCATGCTGCCGTCCAACATTTCTTGCAATCGCGCTATTTTTCGGCCTTGGCTTACATTGCTGTTTTTGGCTTTGCCTCTCCTTAGCGGCGCGTCAGAGCTGCCGGTAGCAGACCCGACCATCGCCTGCCGCGTCGCGGGCATCAAAACCGAGGCGCGCTGTGGGCACATAGTGCGCGCGCTCAATCCAGCGCGCGCAGACGGGGCGCAAATCAGTGTGCACTTTGTGGTCTTGCGCTCAGTGTCGCGCAATCGTAAGCCAGACCCGGTCTTTCTGCTCGCTGGCGGCCCTGGCCAAAGTGCGATTAACTTGGCCTCTGCGGTTTTTCCCTTGTTCGAACGTTTGCTGCTGCAACGCGACCTGGTGCTGGTGGACCAGCGCGGCACCGGCCAGTCGGCGCCGCTAATGTGTCCGAACGCGCCCATGCCCCTCTTCCCCTCGGCGAACGCGCAAGCCCAGGAACTGGCCCGATGCCGCGCCGCGCTGGAGCGCCTGCCCTACATCGCGGCGCCTGCCGACCTCGGCTTGTTCACTACGAACCTAGCCATGCAAGACCTGGACGCGGTGCGCCAAGCGCTGGGAGCAGAGCAGATCAATCTGGTCGGCGCGTCTTACGGGACACGTGCTGCCTTGGAATATATGCGCCAGTTTGGCGCCCATGTGCGGCGCAGCGTGCTTGACGGTGTGGCCCCGCCTGACATGGTGTTGCCCACCACGATCGGCCCGGACAGTCAGGCCGCTCTCGATGCCCTGTGGGCCAGTTGCAGCGCCCAAAGCCATTGTCAAAAAGCCTTCCCCACGCTGTTAGCCGACTGGCATGCGCTTTGGAAAAACTTACCCAAGGCCGTGACGCTGGCGCACCCCATGACCGGCCAAGCGACCACGGTTCGCGTAACGCCTGAAGCGGTCATGGGTGCCGTGCGCGGCGCGCTGTACACGCCGGCTTTGGCGGCCGCATTACCCCAGGCCGTGCATGATGCGGCGCGTGGGCATTTTGAAGGCTTGGCCGGGCTGTCGAGCGCCGTGCAAGATGGAGCACCCTCCATGCGGCTTGCCATGGGCATGCACCTGGGCGTGGTCTGCGCCGAAGACTACCCCCGTATGCCAGCGGTGGCAACCGCCAGCGCACCCCATACCGACTCGCAAGCACACTATCGCGCAGCTTGCCGCGACTGGCCACAAGGTGCAGTGCCGGCGGATTTCTACCAAATCCCTGCCACACAGCACGCCAGCATGTTACTCAGTGGCGGGCTCGATCCGGTCACACCACCGCGCCATGCACAGCGCGTGCAGCAGGCGCTTGGCCCCTTGGCACGCCATGTCGTCGTGCCGCAGGCGGGGCATGGCGTCTTGTCCCATGCCTGCATGCGCAAGGTGTTGACGGCCTTTATCCAAGCATCCGACAACGCTAAAGCACTGGCCATCGATGCCAGTTGCGCCCAATCGATCCCGCGACCGCTGGCTTTTGTGCGCCCCGTCGAGCCTAGCTTTGGTAGCGCACCATGATCCTGATTGACCACGTCGCCAAGCGTTTTGCGGCACCCGCTACGGGCGCAGGTTGGCAGCGCAAAGGCTGGCGGATTGCGCGCACACCACAGGTCTGGGTGCAGGCGGTCAGCGACATCAGTCTGCACGCCCCGAATGGCCAGATTACCGGCTTACTCGGCCCCAATGGCGCAGGTAAGACCAGCACCTTGCGCATGTTGGCCGGTTTGCTCAGCCCTGACAGCGGGCGCTTGGAGGTAGATGGCCTGTCGGTCACGCAGCAGCGCGCCAAGGCGCAGGCGCGCATGGGTATCCTGGCCGATGCGCGTGGCCTGTACCCGCGCCTGACCGCACGGGAAAACGTGGTGTATTTCGGGCGACTGCAAGGACTGTCGGACCTGGCCGCCCAGGCCCGCGCCGAGCAACTTGCCGATCTGCTGGACTTGCGTTCTTTGCTGGACCGCACCACCGAGGGGTTTAGCCAAGGCGAGCGCGTCAAAACCGCATTGGCCCGGGCATTGGTGCACGATCCGGACAACATCATTCTCGATGAGCCCACCAATGGGCTGGATGTGCTGGCTACGCGAGCGCTGCGCGAGACACTTCGGTTTTTATGCTCTCCAGCGGGCGGGAGCAAATGCATTGTGTTTTCCACCCACATCATGCAAGAGGTCGAGCGTCTGTGTGATCAGGTGGTCGTGGTGGCCCGGGGGCGCAACATAGCGCATGGCAGCGTTTCCGATTTGCTGGCGCAGACGGGTCAAACGGATTTTGAAGACGCCTTTGTGAAGCTCGCTTTCACGGCAGACGCGGAGCGAGTGGTATGACCCGTTCACCCCTGTCGCGCGCGCTGGGCCAATGGGTCGCAGTTTTTCTCAAAGAGGCCAAAGACGCATGGCGCGATCGGCGCACCTTGCGCATGGTGCTATTGCTCAGCGTAGTGCAAGGGCCTCTGGTCTTGTTGCTGGTCTCCACTTTGGCGAGCGAAAAAGAGAGCCGCATAGACAAGCGCGAAATCTACCTTCAGGGCCTGCAATATGCGCCGGACTTGCAAAACTTCATTGAGCGCCAGGCCTACACCATCAAGGCGCCGCCCGCCGATGCGATGGACAAGCTAGCTACCGGGCAGTTAGAGGATGCCATCATCGTGGTACCGCCGGATTTTGAGCAGCAATTACAGACCCTGCAGATGCCTTCCATCGCAATTTATGCCAATAGCAGCAGCCGTGGCTCCAGCACCTCGCGCGATGTAGCCCGCAAGCTTATACAGGCTTATGCCCAAGAGCGCGTGGCCTTGACGCTGGTCGTACGCGGCGTTGGCGTGACCAGCCTCAAGCCGCTGGAAGTGCAAGAGCATGACATGGCCGATGCCAGTGCGCGCGCGGCACAATTGACCGGCTCCTTGATCCCTTTATACGTTCTGATTGCGGTGCTGACCGGTGCCATGGGCGCCGCAATGGACAGCACGGCCGGCGAGCGCGAGCGCAGCTCGCTTGAACCATTGATGATGAACCCGGTCTCGCCCTGGGCGCTTGCGCTCGGCAAATGGGGCGCAGTTGCCCTGCTGGCCGCCTTGATTGCCTTGCTCACCAGTCTGAGTTTTATTCCGGCCCAGTTTTTGATCCGCAGCGATGCTTTGCAGGCATTGTTTCGCTTTGGCCTGTCCGATGCCATGCAGTTTGGCCTCATTTGCCTGCCCTTTGCCGGTGCCGTATCCGCAATACTCATGGCGACGTCGGTGCGCGGCAAGAGTATCAAAGAAGCCCAGGCGGGCAACTCCCTGGTGCTCGTGACGTTTATGCTTTTGCCCTTGGTGTCTTTGCTCAATGACGCTGCCGAGCCTGATTGGTACTACCTGGTGCCCTCCTTGGCCCAACAAACTTTGATGCTGCATGTCTTGCGCGCCGAGCCCATAGCGCTCTGGCAATGGCTGCTACCGTGTGCGGTAGGCTTGGTGGTGACGGCGGCCGGATTGGCTTATGTGGGACGGGCCTTGCGCAGCAATGCGGTGCACTGACCCGGCATGCGGACCGGGTAGTCTTTTTTGCAGTCCATTCCCGCTTTTCTGCATTGGGTCGCTTAGACCTTGGCCTGCAAGGCCACAAAGCGCACAATGTGCTTCGCATTTCATGAATAAGGGCTTTCCCCATGCTTGAACTCAGTCAACTTTCGCATCGCTATGCCAACGGCACCCAAGCGCTCGATGGCGTCGATTTACACATTCCAAAGGGCATGTTCGGTCTGCTGGGTCCCAATGGCGCTGGCAAGTCCACCCTGATGCGCTGTATTGCCAGCTTGCAAACGCCAAGCGAAGGCAGCATCCGCTTTGGTGACATCGACGTGGTACGTGAGCCCGAAAAACTGCGCCAGGTTCTGGGCTATCTGCCGCAGGACTTCGGCGTTTATCCGCGTATCAGCGCCTATGATTTATTGGACCACTTGGCCGTACTCAAAGGCATTACAGGGCGCGGCGCGCGCAAAGACACGGTGGAAAGCCTGTTGGCGAAAGTGAATTTATGGGATGTGCGTAAAAAAGCCGTTGCCGGATTTTCGGGCGGTATGCGCCAGCGCTTTGGTATTGCCCAGGCCTTGATTGGCAACCCCAAGCTGATCATTGTGGACGAGCCCACCGCCGGCTTGGATCCGGAGGAGCGCAACCGGTTTAACAATTTACTGGTAGAAATTGGCCAGCAAGTGGTGGTGATTTTGTCCACCCATATCGTTGACGATGTCTCTGATCTGTGTCCCCAAATGGCCATCATCGTAGGCGGGCGGGTACTTTTGCAAGGCGCGCCCGAAGCCCTGGTGCAAAGTTTGCAGGGTCGGGTTTGGCGCCGCGAAATCGCAACCGGTGCCTTGGAGGAGTTTCGCCAGCACCATTCGGTCATTGCCAACCGGCTGCGTGCAGGCCAAACCGTCATCCATGTACTGGCCGACAGTGCCCCCGATGCGCAATTCACGCCAGTGACGGGTTCCTTGGAAGACCTGTATTTTTCCATTGTGGTTGCAGCCCGGCAAGCTGTTGGTGCGGCCGCCCCTGCTGCGGCCCAGGCCTGAGCCCGCCATGTGGAGCGCTATCGCACTTTTTGAAGTCCGCTACCAGCTGCGTTCGCCGCTGTTTGTGGTGGCTTTCGCCTTGTTTTTCTTGCTGGCCTTTGGCAGTGTCGCCTCTGAAAATATCCGCATCGGTGCGGGCGGCAATGTGCATGTCAATGCACCGTTTGCCATTGCCCAAACCATTGCGGTACTCAATTTGTTTGGACTGTTTGTGGTCACTGCCTTCGTCGCGAACGTCATTATTCGCGACGATGAGACCGGCTTTGCGCCGCTGGTGCGCAGTACGCGGATTGGAAAATTCGATTATTTGATGGGGCGTTTTAGCGGTGCGTTTTTTGCCGCTTTGGCGGTCATGGCCTCGGTGCCGCTGGGCATGCTGGTAGGCAGCCTGATGCCCTGGATTGACCCTGAAACGCTGGGTCCCACGGTATTGCAGCACTATGGCCTGGCGTTTTTGTATTTCGCCGTGCCTACCTTGTTCTTGACAGCAGCGGCCTTCTTTGCCTTGGCCACTGCCACGCGCTCGCTGATGTGGACGTTTATCGGCGTCATTGCATTTTTGGTCTTGTTCATTACCTCGCGCATCATGCTGCGCGATCCCGCTTGGGACGCGGTATCGGCCTGGACCGATCCTTTTGGCATGACCGCGCTCAATCAGGTAACGCGCTACTGGACGGCGGCCGAGCGCAATACGCAATTGCCGGAGATGACCGGACTGATTTTGTATAACCGCCTGCTTTGGGGTGGCATTGGTCTGGTATTTTTAACTTTGGCCTACGCGATTTTTCGATTGGATAGGGCGGCAGACGCCCCCGGAAAAAAATCGACAGCAAGCACATCTCTGGACTTGTCGCCTCCCATCCAGCGCCCACTACCAGTAGGCGACGCCGGGCCGCAGGTCGCCTTTGCGCAGTGTCTGGCATTGGCACGCTTTGATTTGGCTTATGTGCTGCGCAGCCCGGCCTTTATCGTGTTGCTGGTGTTGGGTTTGTTCAACGCTTTGGGTGCTATGACGGGTACCGTGGATCAGCGCGGGGTGGAGTTTTTCCCTGTCACCCGCAACATCATCGGCGCGCTCAGCGGCGCTTACAACTTGTTTATTTTCATCATCGCTGTGTTTTACGCGGGTGAATTGGTCTGGCGCGATCGCGACCGCCGCATGCACGAAATTGTCGGTGCCAGCGCTGCGCCCGACTGGACCTTTATGCTGCCTAAGGTGCTGGCCATTGGCGGTGTTTTGCTGGCCACCTTTGTGGTCGCGGTGCTGGGCGGCATCGTTTTTCAGACCTTTCACGGCTATACCGAATTTGAACTCTTGGCCTATGTGGCATGGTTTATTGCCCCGCATATCGTGGAGGCGTTTTTACTGGCCGTGCTGGCCATTTTTGTACAAACGCTGGTGCCCAACAAATTCAGTGGCTGGGCG
Organism: Rhodoferax sp.; assembly: GCA_040400575.1. Lineage (GTDB taxonomy): Bacteria > Pseudomonadota > Gammaproteobacteria > Burkholderiales > Burkholderiaceae_C > Allorhodoferax. The sequence goes on along the minus strand of JBBAPX010000012.1, from coordinate 50,739 downwards.
GTGATGCTGCTGTATTTTGTATCGACCATCGTACTGGTCAACATGGGCTTTGAGCACAATTTGTACAACTACGGTAGCAGCATGGCGGTACCGCTTTCGGATATGAACGGTTCCGGCCATTTTTGGATCGGCCGCAGTTGGATGCAGCTGTATTGGCTTGGTTTTGCGGGTATGTTGCTGGTGCTCAGTCATCTGATGTGGCGCCGCGGCGTAGATACCTCATTGCTGCCGCGCATGCGCCGCTTATCCGGTCGATTGCGGGGCGGTGTATTTTGGGTATTGGCTGCGTCAGCCTGCATCTGGCTGGGTGCGGGCGCCTGGATTTTTTACAACACCAATGTGCTCAACCGCTACGAGGTAAGCGACGAACGCGAGGCGCTCGCCGCGGATATGGAAAAGCAATTACTTGGCTTTGAGAGCCTGCCCCAACCCACCATCGTCGAGGTGAAGCTGCAAGTCGACTTGTATCCGCGGCAACAACGGGCACAAACCCAAGGCAGCTATGTGTTGGAAAACCGCAGCGGTGTGGCCTTGAGCCATTTTCATGTCCAGTTTGACCCTGATGCAAAGCACTACGCCTTGAGCATGGACGGTGCACAGCTGGAAAAAGAATTCCCCCGGTTTGGTTACCGCATTTATGTCCTTAGCAGCCCCATGGCGGCCGGTGAGCGGCGCACGCTAAGCTTTTCAAACACACTGGAACAGAAAGCCTTCAAAAACGAGGGCAACCAAACCCGCATCGTGGAGAACGGTAGCTTCCTGAATAACTTTGAAGTCGCGCCACTGATCGGTGTGAGCAGGGCAGCGTTTTTGCAAGACCGCGTCAAGCGGCGCAAGCAGGGCCTACCCGCCGAGCTGCGCCAGGCCAAGCTAGAAGACCAGCAGGCCAATGCGCATCACTATTTGCGCCATGACAGTGATTGGGTGCAAGCGCACATCACCCTGAGCACTGACGCAGACCAAACACCCGTGGCACCGGGCTACACCGTGAGCGACACTACGGCCAATGGTCGGCGCACCTTAGTCACCCGTACCGAAGCACCGATCCACAATTTCTTTTCATTGCAGTCGGCGCGTTACACCGTCAAGACCGATCTGTGGAAAAGCCCGAGTGGAAAGACCGTCGATCTGGCGGTGTATCACCATGGCCCCCATGACCACAATGTGCAGCGCATGCTCGACGCTATGAAGGTCAGTCTGGATGTCTTTAGCGAGAAATTCTCGCCCTACCAATTCAGGCAATTAAGGGTTTTGGAATTCCCGGCCTATGCCTCCTTTGCCCAGTCCTTTGCTAACACGGTGCCTTACTCGGAGTCCGTTGGCTTTATCCAAAATTTCAAAGAGGAGTCGCGCGATAGCAAGATCGATTTGGTCACATATGTCACCGCCCACGAGGTCGCGCACCAATGGTGGGCGCACCAAGTCATCGGCGCGGATAAGCAGGGCATGACAATGCTCAGCGAATCCTTTTCTCAGTACGGCGCATTGCTGGTCATGGAGAAGTTGTACGGACGCGAGCAAATCCGCAAATTTCTGAAATATGAGCTCGATGGCTATTTGCGCAGCCGGGGCGGCGAGGTGCTAGAGGAGTTGCCGCTGTACCGTGTTGAAAATCAGGGCTACATCCATTACCAAAAAGGCGGCCTGGCTATGTACGCGCTTAAAGAGGAGGTGGGCGAAGCGGCGGTCAACCGTGCGCTGCAAAAGCTACTGGCGCAATTTGCTTTCAAGGCCGCGCCGTACCCCTCGAGTACCGATTTTTTGCGTCTATTGCGCGCCGAGGTGCAGCCAAGTCAGCATGCATTGATCGCCGACTTGTTTGAAAAAATCACCCTCTACGACCTCAAAGTCAGCAGCCCCACCGTGCAAGTGCGTACCGACGGCAAATTTGACGTTCGCTTTACCGTGCAAGCGAGCAAGTATTACGCCGATGGCAAGGGCAAGGAAACCGAAGCGCCCTTGGCGGAAACTTTCGAAATAGGCGCTTTCAGTGCCGAGCCCGCCAAGAAAGGTTATGGTCCGCAGGCGGTGCTGGCCTTGCAGCGCGTGGCCTTGCACTCAGGTAGCCAAGAGGTGCGTCTGGTGACCGATAGGGCGCCCGCCTTTGTGGGGGTGGACCCCTTCAACATGCGTATCGACCGTAATTCCAATGACAATGTTGTTAAAGCGGGCGCGCCGGGCGCCACACCCTAGAAAGTAGAGATTTCTATGCAATTTGGTATTTGGGCCCAGCGAGCCGCCGCCACCTTTTGGGTATGCGTCACCGGTCTGAGCATGGCGACTTCGGTCAGCGCCCTCACTACGGATGCCTCTGCTGTTTCCGTGGCGCAACGGGTGCGCAGTGTGGAGGGAATCACCGAATACCTGCTACCCAACGGCCTGAGGGTGCTGCTGGCACCCGATGCCTCCAAGCCCACGACGACGGTGAACATCACCTACCTAGTAGGCAGCCGCCACGAGAACTATGGCGAAACCGGGATGGCGCATTTGCTGGAGCATATGGTGTTTAAAGGCACCCCCAGCCAGGGCAACATCATGACTGCGCTGGGTAAGCGCGGCATGGATTTCAACGGTACGACCTATACCGACCGTACCAATTATTTCCAAACCTTTCCTGCTTCCGAAAGTAATTTGCGTTGGGTATTGCAGATGGAGGCCGACCGTATGGTCAACAGCTTTATTGCGCGTGCCGACCTGGATAAAGAGTTCTCTGTCGTACGTAATGAGATGGAGGCTGGTGAAAACCGTCCCCAAAGCGTGCTGATGCAAAAAATGCTAGCCAGTAGTTTTGACTGGCACAACTACGGGAAAGACACTATCGGTGCGCGCAGCGATGTGGAAAACGTCAAGATCGAGAACTTACAAAATTTTTACCGCAAGTACTACCAACCGGATAACGCAGTTTTGGTGGTCGCTGGGGCTTTCGATATCGCGCAAGCGCTGTCTATGGTGGAGCAGGCCTTTGGCCCTATTGCGCGACCTGCGCGGGTGTTGGAGCCGACCTATACCCGCGAGGCGCCGCGCGACGGTGCGCGTGAGCTCACGGTGAGCCGCGTGGCGGACAGCTATTGGTTAGCGGTGCTTTACCTTGTATCGGCTGGAGCGCATCCAGATACCGCAGCGCTATTCGCTTTGGGCGAGATCTTGGCCTCGCCGCCCGCGGGGCGTCTGCACACTGAACTCGTGGAGCGTAAAAAGGCTTCGCAAAGCTATGCATGGATGCTGGACTTTGCTGAGCCAGGCTGTATGATTTTCTGGCTGGAACTGGACAAAAGCCACTCCATGGCGCAGGCACGCCAGGCCATGTTGGAGCAGCTCGAAGGTGTGGCGCGTAAACCGATCGCTGCAGCCGAATTGGCACGCGCAAAAGCTACGCTGCTCAGCGATATCGACAACACGCTCAACGACGCGCAAAGCTTAGCCATCGCATTGTCTGAGGCCATAGCCAAGGGCGACTGGCGCCTGTTTTTCCTGCAACGCGATCGCATTGAAGCGCTGACGGTGGCTGATGTGCAACGCGTGGCGCAGCATTACCTGCAAAGCAGTAACCGCACGCTGGGCCAGTTCGTGCCGGTAGCCCTGGCCAAGCGCGTCCTCATTCCGCCGACGCCCGTTCTGGCCGATATGCTGTCCGATTACCAAGGCAAGGCTGCTGTGGCCCAGGGCGAAGCCTTTGTGCTCACCCCTGCGACGATCGAAGAGCGGACCTTGCGTACTACGCTGCCCGGTGGTGCGCGATTAGTGTTAATTCCAAAAAAGACGCGCGGCCAGACGGTTTCGGGCCAGATCGTGCTCGAGATGGGGGACGAAAAATCGCTCGCCGGGCGTGCCAGTGCCATCGAGATGGTGGCCAGCTTGCTCACACGCGGTGCCGCAAAGCGCAGCCGCAGTGATATCAGCAGCACGCTGGACCTACTCAAAACCAAGCTGTCGGTCACCCAGCAAGGACAAAGCCTGGTGCTGCAGTTTGATACGGTGCGCGCCAGCTTGCCCGCGCTCATGCCCTTGCTGCGCGACATCTTGCGCGTGCCCACGTTTTCGCAGGCTGAGTTTGAGCAGGCTCGCAGCCAGGATCTGACTTTTATCAAATCTCAGCGCAGCAACCCTGAGGCTTTGGCGTCCAACGCCTTGGCGAGTCGCCTCAACAACTTTGGGCGCAAGGACATTCGCTACGCCCGCAGCTTTGAGGAGACTATTGCGGATCTTCAAGCCCTGCGCCTGCCGCAGGTCAAGGCCACGTATGCTGAGTTGGCCGGCTCCGCCTCGGCACACTTCGCATTGGCTGGTGATTTTGATCCGGCATGGGCACAGTCTGCCGCCCCTGCGCTGTTTGCCGATTGGACGGGCAAAGTGGCTTTTGAGCGTCTGCGAAAGGTAGCGCCCGAGCCCAATGCAGCTACCTTGCAATTGGAAACGCCGGACAAAGCAAATGCTGTTTACATGGCCGCCTTACCACTGAAAGCGCAAGACACCATGCCCGACTACGCGGCGCTTTTGCTGATCAATGAAATTTTTGGCGGCGGCGCGCAATCGCGCTTGCCCGAGCGTTTGCGCCAGCAAGAAGGCATCAGTTATGGCGCGGGCAGCCAGCTGCGGGTGTCGGCCTTCGAGCCATCCGGGCAACTGACTTTGTGGGCGATTTTTGCGCCCGAAAACCGTGCCAAGGTCGAGCTGGCCGTTTCCCAGGAACTGGCCCAGTTGCTTGCCAGCGGTATCACTGAAGCTGAATTGCAGGACGCGAAGAAAAGCCTGGATCAGCAGCGCCTGACTGCCTGGGCCCAGGACAGCGCCCTGGCCCAGTTGCAATTGGTCAATGGACGCATCGGGCGCAATATGGCCTTTTATGACAAGCTGTACTTGCAGGTGGCCGCCAGCAGTGTGCAAGAGGTGAACGCCGCAATGGCCCGGTGGATCTCGCCCGCTCAGCTTTTGCACGTTTACGCGGGTGATTTTGCCGCCGCCAAAAACAAAGCCGCAACCGGCACCCGGCCCTAAACGGCAATCGCTACCTGGTGTTTAAGCCGCCGGTCGAAACTGGACGCGCGGTGCTGCGTCCAAGAGCTGGCGCGTGTAATCGGACTGCGGCTGGGAATACAAAGTGGCAGCATCACCTTGCTCAAGCACTTTGCCTTGGTGCATGACCAACAGCGTATCAGCCATGTGGCGGACCACGTCCAGGTCGTGCGAGATAAATAAATAGCTCAGCGCCAACTCAGCCTGCAAGTCTTTCAGCAGATTGAGCACCTGCGCTTGCACTGACACATCCAGCGCCGAGACCGCTTCGTCGAGCACCAGCACCTGCGGCGATAAGCTCAGGCTGCGCGCAATCGCGATGCGCTGGCGTTGCCCGCCCGAGAACTCGAAGGGGTAGCGCCCCATGCTGCTGGCGGGCATGCCCACCTGGTCGAGCAGACGCTGCGCGATGCGCTGGCGCCCCGCGGCGTCGCCACCCAGGCCGTGCAAGCGCATGGGTTCGTCCAAGACCTCGGCCACCGTGAAGCGCGGGTTGAGCGAGGCGTAGGGGTTCTGGAAAACGATTTGCAAATGTCTTTTGTAGGGCGAAAATTCGGCCTTCGACAGCGCCAGCAGGTTGCGCCCGCCCATCAGCACTTCGCCGCCGCTGGCCTGGAGCAGGCGCAGCATGGCCAGGCCCACCGTGGTTTTGCCCGAACCCGATTCGCCCACCAGGCCGACGGTTTTTCCCTTGAACATGGAAAAGCTGACATTCTGGACCGCCACAAACTGCTTTTTGCCAAACCAGGAGCCGCCCACCTCAAACACTTTGTGCAGGTTGCGCACTTCGAGGAGGGGCTCGTCGTTAGCCGCTCGCATAGGGGGCTCTTCACGCTGGACCGGCAGAGTCTGGACAGGGGCGCTGGCGGCATCGGACTGCATCCAGTCGTCGATGGTTAGGAGGCGTTGGCCCAGGCGCTCGGGGCTGGGGCGGCAACTGAGTAAGGCTTTGGTATAGGCATCTTGCGCACGGGTAAAAATCTGTTGTACGGGGCCCGCCTCGCGCACCTGGCCGTGGCGCATCACCACTACATCGTCGGCAATTTCGCTTACCAGACCCAGGTCATGGGTAATGAAGAGCATGGCCATTTTGCGGCGCTTGCGCAGCTCGGCCAGCAGTTGCATGATTTGGCGCTGCACCGTCACGTCCAGCGCAGTGGTCGGCTCATCGGCGATCAGCAGCGCGGGCTCGCAGGCCAGCGCCATGGCGATCATCACGCGCTGCTGCTGGCCACCCGAGAGCTCATGGGGGTAGGCGTCCAAGCGTCGCGCCGCCTCGGGGATGCCGACTTCCTCAAGCAAAGCCTGCGCCCGCTTGCGCGCCTGCCTGCGGCCCATGCCCTCGTGTACCCGCAGCATCTCGGCCAACTGAAAGCCGATGCTGTAAACCGGGTTAAGCGAGCTCATCGGGTCCTGGAAGATCATGGACATGTGCTTGCCACGGATGCGCTGCCAATCAGCCAGTTTCCGGTCCAACAGCGATTGGCCCTGAAACTGCAGTTGGCTCTGCGCGCCTATGCGTGCGCTGTGTTTGGGCAAAAGCCCCATCACCGCCAGGGCGCTTACCGATTTGCCACTGCCCGACTCGCCCACCAGGGCCAGCGTGCTTTCGCTTTTCAGGCTAAACCCTACGCCATCGACAGCGCGCACCGCAGGGCGCGAGGCGCTGACAAAGTCCACCGTGAGTTGTTCAACCGAAAGCAAAGTGGTCATGGCGGGCCTCTTATTGCACGACTTTGGGGTCGAGCGCATCGCGCAGGGCGTCGGTGAGCAAGGACAGGGCGGTGACAAACAAAGACATGGCCAGCGTGGCGCAAAGCAGCTGCCACCAGATGCCGACCAATAAATCGTTTTGCGCCTCGGTGAGCATGGTGCCCCAGGAGACACCGTCCACCGGCACGCCAAAGCCCAGATAGGACAAGATTACCTCCGCCTTGATACAGGCCACGGTCAGCAGCGAGTACTGCACCAGGATCACATGGCTGACGTTGGGCAGGATGTGCACAAACATGCGCCGCATATTGGAGGCACCAATAGCGTCCGCAGCGCGCACGTACTCGCGCTCGCGGTGCTTCATAAACTCGCCGCGCATCAGACGGTATATGCCGGTCCAGGTGGTCGAGCCCAAAATGACCACTACTGCCGCGCTGCCCTTGGTATCGAGCACCGCCGCAATGGCCAATATCAGCAAAATCCCCGGAATGGCGTGAAACACGTTGTACAGCCAGTTACTCAAGTCATCCACCCAGCCGCCAAACCATCCCGATACCGCGCCCAGCAAGGCGCCCAGCACGGTGGCCACTAGCGCTGCAGCCAGGCCCACCAGCACACTGGTCTCTGCGCCTTTGATGGTTTTGCTCAGTACATCGCGCCCCCACTTGTCGGCCCCCATAGGAAGGTGCGTGGCCAGGACGTTGGGCTTTTCACCCGCCGGCTTGACCGCCCGTTGCGCCTGCGCCCACTCCTTGGCAATCGGGTCGGTCACATCGGCACGGCTGGGGGTGTAGTCGAGCACGCTTGGCAGCGGCCGTGACGGGCCAGCGCCCTCACTACTTGCGCTCTTCACCCAACTTGGCGGGGCGTGGCCGATGGCCACCTCCTTTTCCCAGTCGGCTGCAATAAGGCCCGTGGCCGTTAACGCGACCAGTAGCAAAAAACACAGCACGATGCACGCGCTCCACAGTCCAACGCGGTCGGCACTAAAGCGCTGCCAGGCTAAACGCCAAGCGCCGGGGCTGGCTTGAACGGCGTTGTCGGGGTGTACGGAAAATGTCATGGCGGCTCTTTAGCGCAACTGCACGCGCGGATCGGCCAAACGGTAGAGCAAGTCTCCCATCAGGTTAAACACCATGGTAGCCAGGGCTACATACACCGTGACCGCTTTGATTACTGGAAAATCACTGCGCTCCACCGCCAAAATAATCTCACGGCCCACGCCAGGTATGCCGAAAAACCGCTCAAGCAAAAAGGCCCCTAGTAACAAGCCGGGAATATTGGAAATGACAAAGGTAATGACCGGAATCAGCGCATTGCGAAGCACATGCACAAACATCACCCGTGCCTCGGACAGGCCTTTGGCGCGGGCCGTGCGCACATAGTCCTGGTCTACCTCGTCCAGCACAAAGGTGCGAAACAAGCGGGTATGGGGCGCCACGCCCACCAGCAGGCCTAGGAGAATCGGCAAAGGCGCGTAAGTACTGAGGTTTTTCCACAGACCGTCACCCCAGCCCTGCACCGGAAAGAGGCCCCAGCGGTAGGCCAGCAGGTACTGGCCCAGGATGATGAAGACCAAAATGCTCACCGACATCAGCAGCGTAAAAAACACCATCACTCCACGGTCCATGCGCGAGCCGCGCACCCAGGACAAGCCCACCGCCAGTACCAGGCAAACCACGGTCTCTATGACCAGCAAGGGCAGCATCAAGGTTAGCGAGGCCGGCAGGCGCGAAGCAAAAAGCTGTGCCACTGGCTCGCCCGTGGTCCAACTGGCGCCGAAGTCAAAAGTGGCTACCTGTTTGACAAAAATCCATAGTTGAACGTACAGCGGCTCGTTCAAGCCCATCGCGGTGCGGATGCTCTCGATTTGCTCTTGGTTGGACATCAGGCCAGCAAGTACATAGGCCGGATCGCCGCCCACCCAGTTAAATAAGAAAAAAACCAGCAAGATGACACCCGCCATGGTGGGCAACATTTGCCACAGGCGCCGTGCGACGTAGGCAGGCATACTTATTTCTCCCCGCCCGAGCTTGGGCGAATGTCCATGAACTGCCAGCCGTTGCTCACCAAGGGGTGCGCGCGGTAGCCATCCACATAGGTCTGGCTCAGGCGGGTGCGAATACGGGTCGAACTCAGGCCGAGTACGCCATAGACTTCCATAATTCGGTACAAATTGCGCAACACCTGGGTACGCTCCGGTCCATCGGGCAGGATTCGCAGGCGTTCAAATTCACGGTCGTACTCCGCGTTTTCAAAGCACGCGTAGTTGCTCTGTCCGATGGCTTTGGAGGACAAAAGTCCCATCACAAACTCCGCCTCTGAAGCGCCGATCCAGCCCAAACCAAAAGACGAAAGCGAACAGGTCTTGCCCTGCTTCAGTAGCTCCGCAAACTTGTCCTTTTTAATCTTTAGGCGTATGCCCAGGCGGTCCATGGATTTCTTCCACAGCTCATCACGTTCACGATAGTCCGAGGATGTGAGAGAGTGAATGGAAAAAACCAAAGGCTTACCATCCGGATGCATACGGAATCCGCGCGCATCCTTTTTGTAGCCGAACTGGTCCAGCAGCGCATTAGCCTGCAGCGGGCTAAAGCGCACGATGCTGCGGTAGTCGGCGTCGTGCCCGGGTATCACGGGAGAGACCATTTGCTGCGCTCGGATGGCCTGGCCTTTGCGGGTCACGCGGATCTCTTCGTCCACGTCGTAACCCAAGATAATGGCCCGGCGCAGTGCGATTTTCTCGGGCGTGTAGCCGCCTATGACGGGGTCGCGCAAATTGAAGAACTGGTAGGTGATGTCCGGCTCTACAGTGCGGTACATCTGTACACCTGTGTTGCCCAATTCAGGCAGTAATTGGTTTTGGCCGTTAAGGGCTTTCTCGATAAAGCTGGGCGGCATTTCAACGATGTCAATTTCTTTGCCGCTAAATGCCAGCCACATGGACTGGGGCTCTTCAATAATGCTGATCTCCACGCGGCCTATTCGCGGCATGCTGCGCCCCTGCAGGCGTGCGGCAATGGCCATATCCTGCGCGTGCTGTGGGTCAGGTTTAAAGTTCCAGGTAAACCCAGGGTAAGTCGGGTTGGCGCGCAGCTTAATTTTGGAGCCGCGCACCCAGCTCTCCAGCATATACGGCCCGGTGCCCACCGGATGCGCCATGATGCCCTCCGGCCCGTACGCCTCCACCACCTCGCGCGCCATGCCGCCGGCGCTGGGGCCGCTCAGCAAGGTCAGGAAATTGCGGTCAGCCCGCACTAGGCGAATATGCAAAGTGTAGCGGTCACTGGCATAAATGCCGGGGTGGCGCTGGTCGTAATTCATGCCCTCTTTGGCCGCCTGCCGGCGGGCGGCTGCAAAGCCCTCAATCTTGTCTTCCAGGTCTGCTACCCGAGGGGACTTGTTTTTGGGGTCGATATGGCGTAGCAAGGTATAGGCAAAGTCCTGCGCCGTCAGTTCGCGCTTGTGGCCTTTGAATGCGGCGTCGGCCGAAAAGTACAGGCCTTTGCGGATCTTGAAGGTGTACAGCTTGCCGTCGTCGGTGATTTCGGGCAGCGCTTCGGCGGCATCGGGGACGATGGTGCTGGGCCGGGCCATCCAGTCGTAAGTGACCAGGGGCTGAAAAATCCCCAAATTCACGATATTGGAGTACAGGTCACTTACGCGCACCGGGTCGAAACCCGTCTCAGCAACGGGGAAGGCCAGGTGCAGTACCTTGGCCGGATCGGCAGGATTGGTGCCGGCCTGGGCATGGCCCCACAACATGGCAGCGCTACAAGCCCACGCGGCAACCCAGCGGTGGGTCCAGTGGGTTGGCATAGCGGGCAAAACCAAACGCAGCATGAGGGTGGGTCTCCGGTTACGGGGCCAAGGCAGCGGGCATCATAAAGTAAGCCGCAGCGCATGCTTTTGGACGCCTAGCCGGGGCGTGGCGAGCGCCATCCATTACAGTGGACTGATGACGCATGCTAACAACCCCCTCCTACGCCCCTGGGAAACACCCTTCCAAGTGCCGCCTTTCGCATCTATTGCGCCGCAGCATTTTTTACCGGCATTTGATGCTGCCTTTGCCGCCCACCGGGCCGAGATCGAGGCCATCGCGGCCAACCCGGCGCCCCCTGACTTTGACAACACCTTGCTGGCGCTGGAGTCGGCCGGGCAGTTGCTGGCGCGCTGCCGCTCGGTGTTTTTTAATTTGGTGGCCTCGCACAGCTCTGACGCTTTGCGCGCCTTAGAGCGCGAAATTGCCCCCCGGCTTGCCGCCCACCAGGCTGCGTTTTTTTTACACGCCGGCTTGTTCGCCCGCATCGAGTCCGTCGCCCGCAACAGCGCCGCGCTGGACGGGCAAAGTCAGCGCCTGCTGTCGCGTTACCTCTTGGACTTTGAGCGTGCTGGCGCCCGCCTGGCCCCTGTTCAACGCAGTGAATTTGCCGCCAATGCCGAGCGCCTGGCCCGCTGCTTCACCCAGTTTTCGCAGAATGTACTGGCCGACGAGTCAGCATTCCAGATGGTGCTGCGTACACCGGAGGAACTGGCCGGACTACCGACCTTTGTCGTGTCCGCAGCGCGCCAGGCGGCTACCGAGCGGGGCGTCGAAGGCGCGGACGCCCACGTCATCACGCTGTCGCGTTCGTCCATCACGCCCTTCATGATGTTTTCCCAGCGGCGCGACCTGCGCCAGCACATCTGGCAGGCCTGGTGCGCGCGCGGTGAGCATAAGGGCGCACACGACAACCGGCCGCTGATGCGCGAGATCTTGCAACTGCGCCTAGCCCAGGCGCGCTTGCTGGGCTACGCGCATTTCACCGACTTTGCCTTGGCCGACACTATGGCTGGTCACCATGGCGCCGTGCGCAACTTATTGATGCGTGCCTGGGAGCCGGCGCAGCGCAAAGCCCTAGGCGAGCGCGCCGCCCTGGCTGTCTTGGCCAGCGAGGAAACCGGTCAGCCCTGGGCCAGCGAAGACGTCCAGGCTTGGGACTGGCACTACTGGACCGAGAAAGTGCGTCAGCGTGCGTATGCGCTCAACGAAGCAGAGATCAAACCATTTTTGCAGCTTGAGCGCCTGACCGAGGCCATGTTTTATGTGGCCGGGCGTCTCTTTGGCTTGGCGTTTGTGCCGCGCAGTGACATTGCCGCTTACCACGATAGCGTTAAAGCCTGGGAGGTGCGTGATGCCGACAACCGCCATGTGGGCGTGTTTTTGGCGGACAACTTTGCCCGCAGCGGTAAGCGTTCAGGCGCATGGATGAGCACTTATCGTGACCAAAGCGAACTGCCCACCGCGGTACGCCCGATTGTGGTGAACAACAATAATTTTTCACAGGCCGCCATAGGTGAACCCACCTTGCTAAGTCTGGACGATGCGCGCACACTCTTTCATGAGTTTGGCCACGGCCTGCATGGTCTGCTCTCGCAATGCCGTTTTCGGCGCCTCTCGGGTACCAGCGTGTTGCGCGACTTTGTCGAGTTCCCATCCCAAATTTTCGAGAACTGGCTGCTGCAGCCAGAAATCCTGCAACGCTTTGCTACCCACTACCAAAGTGGCCAGCCCATGGGTCAGGCTTTGCTCGAGAAAATATTGGCGGCCCAAACCTTTAACCAAGGTTTTGCCACCGTCGAGTACCTGGCCTCCGCCTTGGTGGATCTGGACTTGCACCAACGCCTTGACCTGGACACGCTGGATTTGCCAGCATTTGAGCGCGACACTTTGCATACATTAGGGATGCCATCAGGCATTGGTATGCGCCACCGTTTGCCGCATTTTTCGCATCTGTTTTCCTCTAATGCCTATGCCTCAGCGTATTACGTCTATATGTGGGCCGAGGTGCTAGACGCGGATGGCTTCGACGCTTTCTTGGAAAAAGGCGATGTACTAGACCCAGCCTTGGGCCAGTCGCTATTGCGCCATGTGTATGCAGCTGGCAATCAGCAAGAGCCCATGCAAGCCTATGTCGCTTTCCGTGGCCGCCCGCCGGCGGTCGAACCGATGCTGCGCAAGCGAGGCCTGCTTGCCGCTGCTTAAACGCGGCCTATGTCTTTTTTTAAAGCTTAGCAAGGCGTCTGCCCGAATGCTTGCTTCATAGGGTATGGCCCTGGTGCGTGCAGTGGCCCTGCGATCCGTCAGCGCCCCCAACTTGCGCCAGGCACAAGTGTTGGTCACCAGGCTCAGATCAAATTTGCGCTAAGGCCAACTCCCATTGCGCGGCTAAGACGGCCGGGCACTAGAATGCGCAGGTCAGGAGAGAGTCGCAAGACCGCCGAAGGCTGAACGCTCAGGCAAAAGGACTGACTAATCATTCTGTTGGAGAGAGGCGGCTCTTAGCAGCTGTCCACCGAAGGGGCAATGCGCCGGCAGGTGTCGGCGTTGAATCTCTCAGGTAAAGCGGACAACAGGGTTCCCGGCTTGCCTTGCGCATTGCGCACTGCATTTGGCAGGCTGCTCGTTTGGAGTCCTGCTTGTCTGCATCCAAAGCCACCTCGCCTGCTGTGCCCTTGCTACGTACCCCGCTCTACGATTTGCATGTGGCGCTTGGCGCGCGCATGGTGCCGTTTGCGGGCTACAGCATGCCAGTGCAATACCCCGCGGGAGTACTGGCCGAACACCTGCACACCCGCGCCCATGCTGGACTTTTTGACGTCTCCCACATGGGCCAGCTGTTGCTCTCTGGCGCACAGGCGGCGCAGGCTTTTGAGCAACTGGTGCCCGTCGATGTCATCGGTCTTGCGCCAGGCCGCCAGCGCTACGGCATGCTGCTCAATGCGCAAGGCGGCATCCTAGATGACCTGATGTTCAGCTTGCGCGAGGACGGTATTTTTGCAGTGGTCAATGGCGCCTGCAAGCAGGCCGACATCGCCCACATCCAGGCGCACATGGGTACGCAATGCGCCGTCACCCCCATGTCCGATCACGCCTTGCTTGCGCTGCAAGGTCCGGCAGCAGCTACGGCATTGCAGCGCCTTGTACCCGGCGTGCATGCCATGGTGTTCATGGATGGCGCAAGCTTCAACTGGCAAGGTCATGCGCTTTACATCACGCGTAGCGGCTACACCGGCGAGGATGGTTTTGAAATCTCACTGCACCAGGACGGGGCCAGGGTGCTGGCCGATGCTTTATTGGCCCAGCCCGAGGTGATGCCCATCGGCTTGGGCGCGCGTAATTCACTGCGGCTGGAAGCCGGTTTGTGCCTGCACGGCAATGACATGGACGCAGCCACCACGCCCTTGGAGGCGCAGCTGATGTGGGCGATTCAAAAAGTACGTCGCCCAGGCGGCGCCCGCGCCGGTGGATTTTTGGGCGCTGAGGCTTTGTTTGCGCAGATGCAGCAGGGCGCGGGTCGCCTGCGCGTGGGCTTGCGTGCGCTAGAGCGCATACCGGTGCGCGAGCCCGTGTTGCTGGAAGACGCCCAAGGCCAAAATGCCGGTACGGTATGCAGCGGCCTCTTAGCGCCCAGCGCGGATGCGCCGATTGCCATGGCCTATGTGCGCCCCGCTTGCGCGACACTAGGCACGCCGCTGTTTGCGCTGGTACGCGGCAAGCGCGTGCCCATGCTGGTCTGCGCCATGCCTTTTGTTACCCATCGTTACCGCCGGGCTGTTTAGCCTATTTCGATTGCACCATGTCACTAACTTCATCTACTGCCCAAAAAGGATAATTTATGAGCCTCCTCTATACCGCTGACCATGAATGGGTTTCCAATGACAACGGCAGTGCCGTGGTTGGCATCACGCACCATGCGCAAGACGCGCTGGGTGATGTGGTGTTTGTCGAACTGCCCGAAGTGGGCAAGACTTTTACCCAAGGCGATGTCACCGGCGTGGTCGAGTCGGTCAAAGCCGCTGCCGATGTGTACATGCCGGTCTCGGGCGTGATCGTCGAAGTGAACGAAGCCTTGCGCGACAACCCGTCCTTGGCTAATACCGACCCGCAAGGCGAAGGCTGGTTTTTCAAGGTGCGCCTGAGCGACCCCGGCCAGCTCACCGCGCTCATGGACGAAGCCGCCTACAAGGCCATGACGGCCTGAGCGCCTTCGCCGTATTGACCGTATTGATCTTCCCATTGCCAGCGCAGGCCGTGTCCTGCTTACAAGGAAAGCCGCTATGCCACCATCTACCGCCACTTCCTGGAGCGCCTTGGAAAACCCGCAGGAATTTGTCGCCCGGCATATCGGTTTGTCACCACAGGACGAGGCGCACATGCTGTCGGTCATTGGCGAAGCCTCGCGAGAGAGCTTGATTGCAGGCATTGTCCCTGCCAATATCCGGCGCAGCGCGCCTATGGATTTGCCCCCAGCCATCGGCGAGGCGGCGGCACTGGCCGAATTGCGCGCCATGGCCGCGCACAACCGGGTGCTCAAAAGCTTTATCGGCCAAGGCTATTACGGCACGCACACCCCAGGCGTGATTTTGCGCAACATCCTGGAAAACCCTGCTTGGTACACCGCTTACACGCCCTACCAGGCCGAAATCAGCCAAGGCCGTATGGAGGCGCTGGTGAATTTTCAAACCATGGTGTGCGATCTGACGGCCATGCCGATTGCCAATGCCTCTATGCTGGACGAAGCCACGGCAGCTGCCGAGGCTATGACACTGGCACGCCGCTCAGTAAAGGTCGCTAGCAACATTTTTTACGTGGATGACCAGGTGCTGCCGCAAACGCTTGCGGTGATCCGTACGCGTGCCAAGCCACTTGGAATTGAAGTGCGTATCTGCGAAGGTCTTCAGGCGCTTGAAGGCGAAAGCTTTGCCGTGCTGCTGCAATACCCCGGATTGGACGGCGTAGTGCGCGATGACCGCCCATGGATTGACCGTTACAAGGCTAGGGGTGGGGCCGTCATCATGGCCGCGGATTTGCTGGCGATGACGCTGCTCAAACCCCCTGGCGAAATGGGCGCCGACATTGTGGTGGGCAGCACACAACGCTTTGGCATGCCCATGGGCGCTGGCGGTCCGCACGCCGCCTTCCTGGCCTGCCGTGACGAATTCAAACGCTCCATGCCGGGCCGTTTGGTGGGGGTCAGTGTGGATGTGCACGGCAAACCGGCCTACCGCCTGGCGCTGCAAACCCGCGAGCAACACATACGCCGCGAAAAAGCCACCTCCAATATTTGTACCGCGCAAGTCCTACCCGCGGTAGTGGCCAGCATGTATGCGGTCTACCACGGACCGCTTGGCCTCACGCGCATCGCGCAGCGCATTGCCGCCTACACCGCCACACTGGCTGCAGGCCTGTTTAGCTTGGGTTGCGCGCCTTTGTACGACAGTGCTTTTGATACTTTGACGATAGACACCGGCAGCGCTGCCGCAGCGCACGCCATCGCCACTAAAGCGGTAGACGCAGGCGCCAATGTGCGCATGTTGCGCGGCACGTGCATTGGCATCTCGCTGGACGAAACCAGCACGCGTGAGGACGTGGTTTTGCTATGGGGCGTTTTTGCAAAAGACGGGCAGGCCTTGCCGCAATGGGACGCATTGGCGCAAGCACCCGGCTCCATGATTCCCGCGGCCCTGCGCCGCACCAGCAGCTTTCTGACGCATCCGGTGTTTAACAGCTACCACTCCGAAACCGGTATGTTGCGCTATATCCGCCGCTTAAGCGATAAAGATTTGGCGCTGGACCGCAGCATGATTCCGCTGGGCTCATGCACTATGAAGCTCAATGCCACCAGCGAGATGATTCCCATCACCTGGCCCGAGTTCGCGCAGGTACACCCTTTCGCACCCGCTGAGCAGTTACAGGGCTACGCCATGCTGGACGAACAGTTGCGTGCTTGCTTGTGCCAGGCTACGGGCTATGCCGGCATCAGCCTGCAGCCCAATGCCGGCAGCCAGGGCGAATACGCCGGTTTGCTGGTTATCCGCGCCTACCAGGCAGCGCACGGGCAGGGGCACCGCAACATCTGCCTGATTCCGTCTTCCGCGCATGGCACCAACCCGGCCAGTGCGCAGATGGCGGGGCTGGAAGTAGTCGTTACTGCCTGCGACAACCAGGGCAATGTGGACATGGAAGACTTGCGCAAACATTGCGAAAAGCACAGCGCCAATCTGGCTTGCGTCATGATCACTTACCCCAGCACGCATGGCGTATTCGAAACCCAGGTGAAAGACTTGTGCGCTTTGGTGCATAGCCACGGCGGCCGCGTGTACGTCGATGGCGCGAACATGAATGCACTCGTAGGGGTTGCTGCACCGGGCGAGTTTGGCGGCGATGTCAGCCACCTAAATTTGCATAAAACCTTTTGCATTCCACACGGCGGCGGCGGCCCCGGTGTCGGGCCGGTGTGCGTGGTAGAAGACTTGGTGCCCTATCTGCCGGGGCATGTCAGCACAGGTGCGCTCGGTGCGCATGTTGGTAGTATTTCTGCAGCGCCTCTGGGCAATGCAGCGGTGCTGCCCATTAGTTGGATGTACTGCCGCATGATGGGCGAGGCCGGTTTGCGCCATGCCACCGAGGCAGCCATCCTGGCGGCCAATTACATCAGCCACCGTTTACATGACTATTACCCCACGCTCTACGCCAGCGCCAACGGGAGGGTGGCGCATGAATGCATTTTGGATCTGCGCCCGCTCAAAGAAAGCTCGGGCGTGAGCGCCGAAGACGTGGCCAAGCGCCTGATCGACTATGGTTTTCATGCGCCCACACTTAGCTTCCCTGTGGCCGGTACGCTGATGGTCGAGCCTACTGAAAGCGAAACCCGCCAAGAGCTGGACCGCTTTATCGATGCCATGATCGCTATCCGCAAAGAAATTACGCAGGTGGAACAAGGCCGCTGGCCGCGTGACAACAACCCCTTGGTGCACGCACCGCACACTGCCGCCAGCGTGGTGCACAGCGATTGGGACAGGCCCTACACCCGCGAGCTGGGCGCCTTCCCGCTGCCCGATTTACTTTTGCAAAAATACTGGCCCGCTGTGGGCCGCGTGGACAACGTCTATGGCGACCGCCATCTGTTTTGCAGCTGCGTGCCAGTGGCGGACTATGCGGCTTGATGCTGCGCCGCATGCGCCATGGCTTTAAGCCAAGCGGCGCATGCCTGGCGCAAACAGCAACGCGCGCATTTGCTGGCGGCACGCAGCGCCGCATTGGCGCAAGACCGCGCGGCCTGGAGTGCAGCCATCAACGCTTTGCTCAACGAAGCGCTAGATTTACAAGCGCCATACGTGCTGGGCTTGTGCTGGCCCTACCGGGCAGAGTTTGATGCCCGTCCGCTGGCCAAGCGCCTGCGTGTGCAAGGCGTGCGCAGCGCCTTGCCCCTGGTGCGTGGACCGGGCTTGCCTTTGGAGTTTCGCCATTGGTGGCCGGGCGTGGCCATGGACAAAGGCGTGTATGACATTCCCGTGCCGCGCGACACCGATGTCCTGTTGCCCGATGTGCTGTTAGTGCCCCCGGTGGGGATCGACGCGCAAGGCTTCCGCCTGGGCTACGGCGGCGGCTACTTCGACCGCACCTTGGCGGCAATGGCGCGTAAACCGGTGTGTATTGCCACCGCATTTGACCTTTCGCGCATAGATACCCTGGACCCACAGGCGCATGATGTGCGCATGGACTTTGTGGTGTCTGAAACCGGCATCCTCCAATGCCTTCCCGATGGCATGCGCGCCGTAAACGCAGCGCAGTGCCGCCTGGCCGTACAGCGCTTGTTGGCCGAGCGCGCCAATTCTTCGGATTGCGCGCTTCGCTAGGGCCTGTCGCCGCGTGACAATGGCGGGTCGCTAAACCGGCCATCCGGCCGGGAGAGCAAACGTACATTGCCTCACACCACTTTGCGCTTACGCCCCTGTAGTACGCAGGAGCAGCACTTTTGCACAACAAACGGAGAATCCCATGCTTTCAGACATCGAAATCGCCCAAAAGGCCATCATGAAGCCCATCAGCCAGATCGCCGCGGGGCTGGGTATTCCGGACGATGCGCTTGATCCTTATGGCCGCTACAAAGCCAAGGTGTCTCTAGAGTACGTGGACAGCCTGAACGACCGCCCCGACGGCAAACTGATTTTGGTCACCGCTATCAGCCCCACTCCAGCGGGCGAAGGCAAGACGACTACCACCGTGGGCTTGGGCGACGCGCTGAACCGCATCGGTAAGAAAACCATTATTTGTCTGCGTGAGCCCAGCCTGGGCCCGGTGTTTGGCATGAAGGGCGGCGCAGCCGGCGGCGGCATGGCGCAAGTGGTGCCCATGGAAGACATCAATCTGCATTTCACCGGCGACTTCAATGCCATCGGCCTGGCCAACAATCTGCTGTCCGCGCTGATCGATAACCATATTCACCACGGTAATGCCTTGGGTATTGACGTGCGTCGCATCACCTGGAAGCGCGTGATGGACATGAACGACCGTGCCTTGCGAGACATCACCGTGTCGCTGGGTGGCCCGGGCAACGGCTATCCGCGCCAAGACGGTTTTGACATTGTGGTGGCCTCGGAAGTTATGGCTATTTTTTGTTTGGCTACCAGCCTCAAGGACTTGAAAGAGCGCTTGGGCAATATCGTGATCGGCTACACCCGCGACCAAAAACCGGTGTGCGCGCGTGACCTTAAGGCCCACGGCGCTATGACGGTGCTGCTGCGTGAAGCGCTCAAGCCCAATTTGGTGCAGACGCTGGAAAACAACCCGGCCTTTATCCACGGCGGCCCCTTTGCCAATATCGCGCACGGATGCAACTCGGTGCTGGCCACCAAGATGGCTCTTAAATTAGGCGACTATGTAGTCACTGAAGCCGGTTTTGGTGCTGATCTGGGGGCGGAAAAATTTGTCGACATCAAATGCCGTAAATCTGGCCTGCGCCCTTCAGCCGTAGTGCTGGTAGGTACCATCCGCGCGCTCAAGTACCACGGCGGCTGCGACCTCAAAGAACTCAACACAGAAAACCTGCCAGCGCTGGAGCGCGGCATTGCCAACTTGGACCGCCACGTTAACAACATCCGCAACCATTACGGCCTGCCTTGCGTCGTGTCCATGAACCAGTTCACCGCGGACACGCCGGCTGAGTTTGCGCTGCTTAAAGACAAACTGGCTTACCTGGGCGTACCGGTGCTGTCGGCGCGCCATTGGGCTGATGGCGGCGCAGGTGCCGAAGAGGTGGCGCGTGCGGTGGTCGCTCAGGTTGAGCAGAACAACACCGGGTTCAAATTTGTCTACGAAGACGACATGCCTTTGTGGGACAAGATGAAAGCCATCGCCACCAAAATCTATGGCGCCAGCGACATCAATGCCGATGCCAAAGTGCGCGGCGAAATCAAACGCCTACAAGAATCCGGTTACGGCCACTACCCGGTGTGCGTAGCCAAGACGCAGTATTCCTTCTCCACCGATGCTGCACGCCGTGGCGCACCCACGGACCATACCGTCAACATCCGCGAAGTGCGCTTGGCTGCCGGTGCTGAATTTATCGTGATGGTGTGCGGCGACATCATGACCATGCCGGGCCTGCCCAAGGTGCCTTCAGCAGACCATATCGATATCGACGATTCCGGCAAAGTGGTGGGCTTGTTCTAGTCCGACGCTAGGAGGCCGTTCGGCTGCGGATGGGGCAAAGTGGTTTTCTTACAAACCCACCCCCGCCAACGCATCGTCCCCCAATACCACCGCCTGCCCGTGCGGCGTAGCTTTGGCAGCGCGGTCCCAGGCGGCTTGCACTTCTTCCAGTTGCGCCCGACTGGCGGCGCCTTTTTGTACTGTCAGGCTTTCTAAAGTGGCCAACCAGTGGCGGTAATAGGTCTCGCCGGTATCCGGATCGCCAGCCGCTTGCGCGACTTTAATTTGCGCCGACAGTTCGGCGGCCCATTCGGGCCAACTGAACAGACCGCGTGCATGCGCATCAATGGCTAGGGCAAAAGCCTGGGCTTCCCAGGGCTCGCGAAACACCGGACCTTCGGCGTCGCAGGGCAGGGCGGGTACCAGCGCCAGCATCTCGGCGGGCGCGCTCATGCTGCGGTCTCCAGCAAATAAGGTTCCCAACAATCGACCATCACCTCCAGCGTGGGGTCTGCATCCGCGCCCCACAACTCGGTGCCGCCAAAACGCACGCCGTAGCACCAGGCGGGTTGCTCGCCTTGCCCGTGGGCGTGCGAATCGGGAAAAACAAAAGCGCCGTGCACCGCTACCACTTTGCCCGTCTTGCCGCGCGCATAACGCGGCAAGCGCGTGTGCGTGGCCGGGTGCATCACGCGGGTGCGCACCACATCACCCAGTGCAAAGCGCGCCGGCTGGTTTGCCTTGCGGTCATAGGGGCTGCCCGCGGCCAAGGCCGCTTGCACTTGCGCAGCCGTCGCTGCTGGTTTTTTGGTCGGCACTGGCGGCACCAGCATCTGCGCCTTTTGCACTTCCTGCTGGGTAACCATTCCACGCTCGTCAAGCATATGGGCCAGGGCGCGGGTCCAAATTTCGTAATAAGACACACCCAGGTACACATGCGGCGGCAGCGACTCGCGCGCGTGCCTTCCCATGTCCAAATTCCACTCGCCTAATGCGGCGCTGGCCAGCGTGATCGCCAGTGCGCGCTTTTCCCATTGCCCATGAAACACCGGCTCATTCGCCTCTGGGCACACCGGCCCAAAACCCATCATGCCGCCCAGGTCTTGCGGGCCGTTCATGCGTTGACTCCAGCTGCGCTTGCAGCGCCGGGCGCGTACGACGGCGCCGTCTTGGGCACGCCCGTGCCGATCATGCTGTCGCGCGTTACCAGTTCGGCCAGTTGCGCCTCAGTCCAACCCTCTGTGCCCGCTGGTCGCTGGGGCAAGACCAAGTAGCGCATCTCGGCGGTGGAGTCCCAAACGCGCACCGTTTTATCCGGTGGCAGCGTCAGGCCAAAGTCGGCCAGCACCGCGCGTGGCTCCAACACCGCGCGCGACCGGTAGGGCGCGGACTTGTACCAAACCGGCGGCAGGCCGAGCACCGGCCATGGGTAGCAAGAACACAGCGTACACACCACCATGTTGTGTACGCCATCGGTGTTCTCCACCACCTTTAAATGTTCGCCCTGTCGGCCCGAGAAAGACAACTCGGCCACGGCGGCCGTGCCATCGGCGAGCAGGCGCGCTTTGTAATCTGCATCTACCCAGGCCCGCGCCACCACTTGCGCCCCGCAGCGCGGCCCGATTTTGGTTTCGTAGGTTTCGACGATCAGGTCTAAAGCATCAGCGTTCACATAGCCTTTGGCCAGCAAGACGGTTTCTAAAGCGCGTACGCGGATGGCCGCCTCGGAGAGTTCCGAGGCGTGATCGTGGTCATGGTCATGGTCGTGATGGTGGTCATCATCGTGGTCGTGCGGATGGCTGGGATGTGTCATACCCTCATCATGGCATGCCTTGGACCTTTGGGCTAGTCCGCTCAGTCGGTGCGCGTAAACGCCTGGCGTGCTTCCTGGGTGCGCTGCATCTGGCGGGCGATATTGCCGCAAACCAGTTCGCACAAGTCATACACCGACTGGTCGGCAATCGAGTAGTACACGCTGGTGCCCCGGCTTTCGCGGCGCACCATGCCGTGCTTGGTTAAGAGGCTCAAGTGGCGCGACACATTGGCCCCCGTAGTGCCGCACAGCTGTGCCAGCTCTCCGACATTGCGCTCGCCCTCGCGCAGGATGTTGAGTAATTGCAGGCGTGTGGGCTCGGACAGCGCCTGAAAGTAGGCGGCTACATCGAGCAGGGCTTCTGGAGGGAGATTTTCCATAGACGGGCGTTCTGTGCGCAGGGTTTAAAAGTGTTTTCTTGATGTGGCGCAGTGCGTACGCCTCATTTTAGTGTATTATTTAGCTAATTACGTAAATAGTTAAATATGAAAACTTCAAACCAGTCCCTGACGTTTTTTGTTGGCGCATGGGCCATACCTTTGGCGCTACCCCGCCGCTTTGCTCTCGCTGTGGCCCTGTGCAGCGCCTTGCCCTTGGCGAGTCTGGCTGCTGAGCCCGTAGCCATGGCGGCCAAGCCTGCACGCTTAGCCACTAGCGAAGTGGGCAGCAGCACCCGCGCCGATATGCAAAGTGTCGATGGCGTGGTCGAGCCGGTGCGCCAGGCCACGCTGGCCGCGCAAGTGGCCGGCGCCATTGTGCGCATAGCCGTGCAAGTAGGCGACCGGGTGCGCGCCGGGCAGGAGTTACTGCGTATCGACGCACACGCCGCCGCCCTGGTGGTGCAATCGAACGCAGCGCAGGTGGACGCTGCCCGAGCCAACCTGGCCGTGGCCGCCAAAGAGTTCGAGCGCCAGCAGCAACTGCTGCAAAAGCAATACATCAGCCAGGCAGCGCTGGAGCGCTCGCAAGCGCAATTCCAATCGGCGCAAGCGCAAGTGCAGTCTTTGCAAGCGCAGACCAATGTGGTGCAAACCCAGCAAGGCTTTTACGTCATCAGCGCGCCGTTTTCAGGCATCGTGAGCGAGCTGCCCGTCACTTTGGGCGACATGGCCATGCCTGGACGCCCCTTAGTCACTGTTTACGATCCCTCGCAATTGCGGGTAAGCGCTGCTGTGCCCCATAGCGCCATGCCCGCCAGTTTGGAAGGCGCGCAATTTGAGCTGCCCCATAGCGCCGACGGTAAAGGTTTGATGCAAGCGCGCGGCATCACCGTGCTGCCGCAAGTCGATGCGGCCACCCACAGCGCGCAAATTCGCTTTCCATTACCTGCAACTACCGGCGCTTTGCCGGGTAGTTTTGTGCGCGTCTGGTTGCCCGCCGCACGCGCCGCATCAGCAAGCGCGGAACACTTGTTTGTGCCTGCCAGCGCGGTGCTGCGCCGCGCGGAGTTGACAGCTGTTTATTTGGTCGATGCCCAGGGCCACCCGACACTGCGCCAAGTGCGCCTGGGCCGCAGCCAAGGCCAGCAGGTCCAAGTGCTCAGCGGCCTGCGCGCTGGCGAGCGCGTGGCCACCGACCCCCAAGCCGCAGCGCAGGCCAAGTGACATGAAAAACCAAGCCCATTTAGGTATTTCCGGCCGTATCGCGGCCTTGTTTCAGCGCGCGCACATCACGCCTTTACTGGCCATGTTGGCTTTGCTGCTGGGCGCGTTTGCGGTGCTGGTTACGCCGCGCGAGGAAGAGCCGCAAATCAACGTCACCATGGCCAATGTGCTGATTCCCTTCCCCGGCGCTAGCGTGGCCGACGTGGAGCAAATGGTGGCCATTCCCGCCGAGCAAGTGCTCTCGCAAATGGTGGGCACCGAGCATGTGATGTCGCTCTCGCGCCCCGGTCTGGCGGTGCTGACGGTGCAGTTCAAAGTCGGCGTGCCACGCACCGAAGCGCTGGTGCGCCTGCATGACACCCTGCGCTCCAACGCGGACTGGCTGCCCAAAGACCTGGGCGTACTCGAGCCCATCATCAAGCCCAAAGGCATTGACGATGTGCCTATCGTCACCCTCACGCTGTTTAGCAATGACACGCAAACCGGCGCCTTCGATCTGGAGCGCGTTGCGCACAGCATGGAGGTCGAACTCAAGCGCGTGCCCGGCACCCGCGAAGTGCAAACCCTGGGCGGCCCGGGGCGCGCCGTGCTGGTCGCGTTAGACCCGGCGCGCATGGCGGGCGCCAACATCACCGTGGCCGACTTGCAAAGCGCGCTGCAATCGGCCAATCTGGGCTTGCCGGTAGGCGAACTTTTAAGCGCTAACCAAACCCTGGCTATCGAGGCCGGCCCTTTTTTGGCTGAGGCGCAAGACGTGGCCGACTTGGTGGTTGGCGTCAAACTGGGCCGCCCGATTTTTTTGCGTGATGTGGCGCAGGTCAGCGATGGCCCGCTGGCGCCTAGCCGCTATGTCTGGCACGGCCAATCGCAGGCGCAAGGCGGCGGGCAATACCCGGCGGTGACGCTCAGCATCACTAAAAAGCCCGGAGAAAACGCGATTGACGTGGCCGATGCGGTGATGCAGCGCGTGGCCCAATTGCGCAACACCATCGTGCCTGACAGCGTGCAAGTGGTGCAAACCCGCAACTACGGCGAATCGGCCAATGCCAAAGCGCAAAAGCTGATTCAAAAACTATTGTTCGCCACTGCCTCGGTGGTGCTCCTGGTATTTTTGGCGCTGGGCCGTCGCGAAGCGGCGATCGTCGGCGTGGCCGTGGTGCTGACGCTGACCGTTACGCTGTTTGCCTCTTGGGCTTGGGGCTTTACGCTGAACCGCGTGTCACTGTTTGCGCTGATATTTTCGATTGGTATTTTGGTCGATGATGCAATCGTGGTTGTAGAAAACATCCACCGCCACCAGCAATTGTTTCCGCACAAAACTCTGGCGCAACTTATCCCCGGCGCAGTTGATGAAGTCGGCGGCCCCACCATCTTGGCCACGCTCACCGTCATTGCCGCGCTGCTGCCCATGGCCTTTGTATCGGGTCTGATGGGCCCTTACATGAGCCCTATCCCCATCAACGCCAGCATGGGCATGTTGCTGTCTCTGGCCATCGCCTTTATGGTCACGCCTTGGTTGGCCCGCATCTGGATGAAGCCCTCGCCGCCCGCAGGTGCGGGCGCACCTGCCCATGCGCCAGGTGGCTTGAGCGCGCTGCTGGAGCCGGTATTTGAGCGTGTCTTCGCACCCTTGCTGCACGCACAAGCAGGCGCACGCAACCGCAGGCTACTGGGCCTCGCGGTGGCGGTGCTCATTGCGATATCGGTAGCTTTGCCAGCCACCGGGCTGGTACTGCTCAAGATGCTGCCCTTTGACAATAAATCTGAATTTCAGGTGGTGGTCGATATGCCCGTGGGCACGCCACTGGAGCAAACCGCTGCCGTGTTGCGCGATCTAGGCGCGCACCTGGCCAGCGTCCCGGAGGTGACCGACTACCAAGCCTATGCCGGCACGGCCGCACCCATCAATTTCAACGGCTTGGTGCGCCAGTACTACCTGCGCGCCGGGGCCGAGCTGGGCGACATCCAGGTCAACCTGGTGGATAAGCATGACCGTAGCGCGCAAAGCCACGCCATCGCCACGCGCGAACGTCCGGCGCTGCAAGCCATTGGCAAGCGTTACGGCGCCAATGTGAAAGTGGTGGAAGTGCCACCCGGCCCGCCGGTGCTATCGCCCATCGTGGCTGAAATCTATGGCCCAGAGGCCCAAGGCAGGCGCCAAGTGGCGCAGGCCGTGCGCGCCGTGTTTGAAAGCACTCCCGGTATTGTCGATGTGGACGACAGCAGCATCGCCAATGCGCCGCGCAAACTGCTGCTAGTCGATAGACGCAAAGCCGCGCAAGCGGGCGTATCGCAGCAAGCCATCGTCACTACCTTGCGTACAGGCCTCGCCGGGCAAGCGGCCAGCTACTTGCATGACGCCAGCAAATACCCAGCGCCTGTGGTCCTGCAACTGCCCCCCGAAAGCCAGGGCGATCTGGACGCCTTGCTCAGCCTGCGCGTGCGCGCGGTCAGTGGCGCGCAAGTGCCCATCCGTGAATTGGTCACTGTCAGTGACACGCTGCGCGAACAACCGATTTATCACAAAGATTTGTTACCCGTAAACATGGTCGTAGCCGACATGGCCGGTACGCTGGACAGTCCTTTGTACGGCGTGTTTCAGATGCGTAGTGCTATTGCCGCCATCCCCACGCCCGGGGGCGGCGCTTTGCAGGAATACTTCATTCACCAACCCTCCGACGCGCTACGCCACTACGCCCTGAAGTGGGACGGCGAATCGCAAGTTACCTACGAAACCTTTCGCGACATGGGCGCGGCTTATGGCGTGGGGCTGGTGCTGATCTACCTGTTGGTGGTCGCGCAGTTTGGCTCGTACCTGACGCCGCTCATCATCATGGCGCCTATACCGCTCACCATCATCGGCGTGATGCCGGGCCACGCCATCATGGGTGCGCAATACACCGCCACCAGCATGATCGGCATGATCGCATTGGCGGGCATCATCGTACGCAACTCGATACTGCTGGTCGACTTTATCAACCTGCTGGTGCGCCAGGGCATGCCGCTGGAGCAAGCGGTAGTGCGCTCTGCCATCACCCGCGCCCAGCCCATCATGCTCACTGGGCTGGCCGCCATGCTAGGTGCCTTCTTCATCCTAGATGACCCCATCTTTAATGGGCTGGCCATCTCTTTGATCTCGGGCATTTTTGTGTCCACCATCCTGACCTTGGTGGTCATCCCCACCCTGTACTACGCCGCCAACTACAAGCACCCCGAGACCTTGGCGCAGGTGCAGACCACAGTTTAGTTTTTGATTTTTTTAAAAGAGGTTTGATATGTACTCATGGCAAATGGTTCGATTGGTAGCTGGCGTTCTGATCATGGGCTCCCTGGCCCTAGGCATCCCCGGCAGCATATTTTTTGTGAGTGAATGGTGGCTGGCGTTTACCGCCTTTGTGGGGCTTAACCTGGCCCAGAGCGCCATTTCGCGCTGGTGCCTGATGGAGACCATCATGCGCAAACTCGGTTTTCCCGCCGGTGCTTGAAGAAAGGTGAGCCCATGCTTTTGGTCTGTCCCCACTGCGGCACAAAAAACCGCGTCGCCCCTGACACGCTGCAAAACGTATTGGCCTGCGGCAGTTGCCGCGCGGACTTGTTGCCCGCAGCGCCCATGGCGATAAGCGACACCGCCTTCGAGCGCTTTATCGGCGGCACCGAGCTACCCGTGGTGGTGGACTTTTGGGCTGCCTGGTGCGGCCCTTGCAAAGCCATGGCCCCGCAGTTTGAAAACGTGGCGCGCGCTATGCCGCTGGTGCGCTTTGCCAAAGTCGATACCGACGCCGCGCCGATGGCCAGCGCCAAGTACAACATCCGCAGCATTCCCAGCCTGTTGCTCTTTGAAGGCGGTAAAGAAAAAGCCCGTATTGCTGGTGCGATGTCGGCGCACGACCTCAAAGCTTGGCTGCAGGCCCACCTGAGTCCCGGAGCCCCACTATGAAAACCTATTGCGTTTTACGCACCAGCGCGCTCTTATTGGCCCTGCTAGGCAACGCTGGTGCCAGCCATGCGCTGGATCTGTTGGAGGCCTGGCAAGCGGCACAGTCGCAAGACCCACAAGTAGCCGTCAGCCAAGCTGCCGCTAAGGCTGGTGCTGCGCGCCGCGAGCAAGCCACCGCACTATGGCGCCCTAGTGTGCAGCTGATCGTAGGTGGGGGCGTGGGCTTATCCGAATCGGGCAGCACGGGCGCACACTTTGCAGCGCCTGGACAGCCCGCATCCAGTGGTGTGGACTTCAATACCTCGGTGCAAGCAGGCCTAAGCGGACGCTGGGTTTTGTCTGCACGCAAAGCCCTCACTAGCGGTGAACGCAGCGCGCAAGGCCGCCAATTAGAGCTGAGCGCGGACATGGCCAACTTGCAGTTCCAGGCCGATCACAACACCCTGATGCTGCAAACGGCCACCCGCTATCTGGACGTGGTGCTAGCGCACAAATCGCTGGCCTTGTTAGAGCACCAACACCAAGCCGCCCAGGGCGCCTGGGTCCAAGCGCAAGACCGTTTTGCACTTGGTGACAAACCCATTACCGATACCCATGAAGCACGCCAGCGCGCCATGCAACTACAAGCCCAAGTGCTGGTAGCAAAAAGCGCATTGACGCTGGCGCAGCGCGTGCTGGCTCAGTCTACGGGTCTACCCGAAACCCAAATGCAAGCCAAGGACTTGCAGCCACTGGCCACATTAGCCCAGCAGTCATCAGCGCCGCAAATGCCCACTTTGGAGGCATTGCAAGCGCAGGCGCAGGCCAGGAACATCGGTTTAAGGCTGCACCTACTGCGTGTGGAGATCGCGGCACAAGAGATAGTCAAAAGCAGCGCAACATCGCGCAGCAGTCTGGACCTGGTGGCAAACCTCGGGCAAGACCGCATTAGCGGTGATGGTGCATACGGTAGCGCTAGCAACAGCGCCACCCAGGGCCTGATCGGTGTGCAATGGACCATGCCCTTGTCAAGCGGCGGTATGCGCGAGGCGCGCTTGCAAGAGGCCCTGCACCTACGCGACCAGGCACAAGCCGAACTGGAAGCGGTCGAGCAAAGCACCCGTCAAAGCCTATTGGTCGCCTGGCTTCAGCAGCAAAACGGCCCCGCCCGGTTGGCAGCACTGCAAGCGGCCTATGACGCCAGCTTAGCCCGACTGGACGCAACCCGCCTGGGCCTTCAGGTAGGTGACCGCAACACCCTGGAACTATTGCAAGCCCTCAATGACGCCGGTAGCAGCGCTCTGGTCCTGGAGCAAGCCAGGCACGTACTGCTGATCGGGCAACTACAACTCCAAGCGCTGACAGGCCCGTTGGTCCCGCAAGACCTGCGCCTGGTAGCGGGACAGTGGTTGCGATAAGGGCTCGAAATTTACCGAAAAGGATGCAAAACTATGGCCCATATCATCATCGTTGGCGCAGGCATCGGCGGCCTTCCAGCCGCCTACGAGCTGCGCGATCTGCTACCCAAAGAACACAAGATAACGGTTGTCAATTCGGTCGACTACTTCCAGTTTGTTCCGAGTAACCCCTGGCTGGCCGTAGGTTGGCGAAAGCGCGAGGATATTACGCTGCCCATCAGGCCCTACCTCGAACGCAAAGGGATTGGCTTCATTGCGCAGCCGGTAAGCTCCATTGACCCCGACGCTAGCACCGTAACTTTGGGCGACGGCCAAAATCTGGCCTATGACTATCTGGTGATCACCACCGGTCCCAAGTTATCATTTTCTGAGGTGCCGGGCGCCGGTCCGATCTCTCACGGAGGCGGCGGGTTCACGCACTCCATTTGCACGGTGGACCACGCAGACGCTTTTTGGGCGGATTACGAAAACTTCCTCAAAAACCCGGGTCCCCTGGTCATTGGCGCCATGCCGGGCGCCAGCTGTTTTGGCCCGGCCTATGAGTTCGCCTTTATTTTGGATACCGACCTGCGCAAACGCAAGCTGCGCCACAAAGTGCCAATCACCTACGTGACCAGCGAGCCCTACATCGGTCATCTGGGCCTAGGCGGTGTGGGTGATAGCAAAACCATGCTCGAGTCCGAAATGCGCAACCGGGATATGAAGTGGATCACCAACGCCAAAACCACCAAGGTCGAAGAAGGCAAGATGTTTGTAACCCAGCTAGACGATCTGGGCAATGTTTATAAAGAGCATGAATTGGGCTTCAAGCTGTCCATGATGCTGCCGGCCTTCAAGGGCGTCGACGCCATTGCCGCGGTGCCAAAACTGTGCAACCCGCGTGGCTTTGTGCTGATTGACGAGTTTCAGCGGAGCACCGCCTACAAAAACATTTTCTCAGCGGGCGTCTGCGTGGCCATTCCCCCGGTGGAGGTAACGCCTGTAGCCACTGGGACGCCCAAGACCGGTTACATGATCGAGAGCATGGTGGGAGCTATTTGCCACAACATTGCTGATGAGTTAGCTGGAAAACCAGCGCACGCCAAGGGAACGTGGAACGCGATCTGCCTGGCCGACATGGGCGACACCGGCGCGGCCTTCGTCGCGCTGCCGCAAATTCCGCCGCGCAATGTCAACTGGTTCAAAAAAGGGAAATGGGTGCACCTCGCCAAGATTGCCTTTGAGAAATATTTCATGCGCAAAATCCGCAAAGGTACGTCGGAGCCGGTGTACGAAAAATATGTCCTTAAAGCACTTGGCATCGTCCGATTGGCCGAGAGAAAACCGCACTAGAAGAGCCGTAGTGCGTTTACGCCTGAACCCGCAATGTTCTGCCTTATAGGAAAAAACCATGAGCGAATCCCTTGTAAGTATCAGCCTGCACCAAAAGCAGGATTACCAATTTGAAGTCAGCTTCGGGGACTTAGTGCCGCCCTTGCTCGCTGACGAGCCCGCGCCTTTGGGTAGCGGATTGGGACCATCGCCGGTTCAGTTGCTAGCGGCGGCAGTGGGCAACTGCCTGGCCGATTCGCTCTTGTTTGCGCTGCGCAAGTTCAAGCAAAAACCTGATCCGCTGCGCTGCGATGTTCACGCACAAGTGGGGCGCAATATGGACGGTCGCCTGCGTGTGCTACAAATCCGTGCGGTGCTGACCCTAGGCGTGCCTGCCGCGTCCCTAGAACATTTGGACCGGGTGCTCGAGCAGTTTGAAAACTTTTGTACCGTGACCCAGAGCGTGGGCCAAGGGATTGCGCTTGTAATAGAGGTTTATGACAGCAATCAGCTTCGCCTGAAACCACGTTAACCAATTTCTTCGAAAGATAAAACCCATGAAAAATGCGCACGACCTAGTGGCCCAGGCTAAAGCCCAAATCCATGAAATTTCCATTGTCCAGGCTGATGATGCCGTTCGCGATGCAGACCTGTTGATCGACGTGCGCGAGGCCGACGAATTCGCGGCAGGCCATTTGCCAGGCGCTGTACACATGTCGCGCGGCCTACTCGAATTCAAGATGAGTGGCAGCCCCGAGCTCGCCGCTCGGGACTTAAATATCGTTGTGTACTGCAAGACCAGTGGCCGCGCAGCCTTGGCCGCTGTGCAGTTACACGCTATGGGCTACCTCAAGGTGAGCTCCATTGCTGGCGGCTTTGATGCCTGGGTGTCTGCAGGTAGACCAACGGCAAAACCTGCGTTGCCGACGTTTGAATAGCGCTCCAAGTTCGCCACGTTCTCGCTCACTATCCAATGGTTATTGGATTTGCCTAGCTACAAAAAAGCCCGACCACTTGCGTGATCGGGCTTTGCTGGAACATCAACGCTTAGTCCCGCCGCATCGCTGCGGCCGGACTGCAGCCTAGCAAGTACTTACTTGGTAGAAGCTTCCCAGATAGCGTGCGAATAAGCCGCTTTACCTGGGTCCTTCTTGATCACGGGCGAGCTGCCGCTAGATAGCAGCACTTTGACGGTGCGCTCGAAAGCGGCGGGCTCCAGGTAGCCCATCTTGGCGGTGCCTGCGTTGGTGATCAACTTAGCCAC
Organism: Rhodoferax sp.; assembly: GCA_040400575.1. Taxonomy (GTDB): domain Bacteria; phylum Pseudomonadota; class Gammaproteobacteria; order Burkholderiales; family Burkholderiaceae_C; genus Allorhodoferax. The sequence goes on along the minus strand of JBBAPX010000012.1, from coordinate 19,210 downwards.
GTTTTCCATTTGGCGCTTTTGCACTGCTTCGTTGGCGCTGCCCGAGGTGTCGCCGGCGACGACGATCTTGGCCGCTTCAGCGGGGTTTTTCACCGCGTGATTCCAGCCTTTGAGGCTGGCCTTCACGAACTTGGCCATGCGGGCCACAAAGGCCGGGTCTTTCAGGTTGGACTCCAGCACATACAGGCCATCTTCCAGCGAAGCGACGCCTTCTTTTTCATAGAAGAAGGTGACCAGTTCGCTTTCCTTGACGCCAGCGTCCACCACTTGCCAGTACTCGTTGTAAATCATGGTGGAGATACAAGCGGCCTGGTTTTGCAATAGCGGGTCGACGTTAAAGCCTTGCTTCAAGATCTTGATGTCCGAGTCGGTTTTGTAGCCCAGCTTGGTCATCCAGTTGAGGAAGGGGTACTCGTTACCGCCGTACCAGACGCCCAGGGTTTTGCCCTTTAGGTCTTTGGGTGTGCTCACGCCGCTGGACTTTTTGCAGGTCAGCATCAGGCCCGACTGGTTGAACACCTGGGCCACATTGACCAGCGGTACACCAGCTTCGCGCGCGGCCAGGGCCGAGGGCATCCAGTCCACCACGATGTCGGCTTGCTTGCCAGCGATCACTTGCGTAGGCGCGATATCAGGGCCGCCCGGCTTGATGGTGACATCCAGGCCTGCATCTTTGTAATAGCCCTTGGCCTGCGCCACGTAGTAGCCGGCAAACTGGGCTTGCGGCAGCCACTTGAGCTGAATCGTCACTTTGTCTGCCGCATGGGCTGCGACCGCACCAATCGACAGCAGGGCCGCTGCCAGGGTGGTGCTTAGTTTCAAACGCATCTTCATAGAAAAACTCCTAGGGTTAAGGACACAGGGGAAAAACAGCTCGCCCGCGAAGGGTAAGCCGGGGACGCAGTCTTGTCCACCCGGACAAGAAAACAATTGAACGCAGCCATTATTTTTTACCTCGCACCGAGGGGTGCCAAAAGGCGGCGCGCTTTTCGATAGCTACCAGCAGGGCATACACCGCCGAGCCGGTGATGGCCGCTACCGCTACCGCCGCCCAGACCAGGCCCATGTTCATGCGCGTGGCTTCGGTGGAAATGCGAAAACCCAGGCCCGAGGTGGGTGAGCCGAAAAACTCGGCCACGATAGCCCCAATCAGCGCCAGTGTCGCATTGACCTTGAGCGCCGAGATGAGGAAGGGCAGGGCCGTGGGCAGGCGCAGCGACCACAGCGTGCGCCAGTAGCTGGCGGCGTAGCTGTACATCAGCTCACGCTCTAGGCGGTCTGCCGCGCGCAGCCCGGCCAGGGTGGAGACCAGCATAGGAAAGAAGGTCATCAGCACCACCACCGCCGCTTTGGACGGCCATTCAAAGCCAAACCACATGACGGCAATCGGCGCTACGCCGACCAGGGGAATCGTGCTGGTGAGCGAGGCCAGCGGCAGCAGGCCGCGCTGCAAGAACGGCATGCGGTCGATGGCAATGCCCACGCAAAAGCCCAGGCCCGAGCCAAGCACCCAGCCCAGGGCCACGGCACGCACCACGGTTTGTACAAAGTCGCTTTGCAATGTGCCCATGTGCTCGCCAAAGGCTGCAGCGATCAGGCTGGGCGCGGGCAGCAGCACCCGCGGCACGTCCATCGCGACGGTCAGCAATTGCCAAAAATACAGCAGCCAAGCACCAAACAACAGCGCCGAGGCGCTGGCATATATACGGGGCCCGTCGATAGCGGCCAGGCGACGAATACCGCTGATGGCCAGCAAGGCCACGACCAGGCTAGCGCCCCAGAAACTGCCGCTTTTGGGCGTGGCCGGGTCGGCAAGTGAAGAGACCAACAAGGCCCAGGCGCTGACTATGCCGGCCAGCACTACCAGAGCGCTCAGGCGCGGATCGGGCGGAGAGCTCGGTGCGTTCATACCTGCCTTCGCTTTCCAAGCACCAAGGCTTCGAGGGCGCCCATGGCGGCGGTTAGTGCCAGGCCGACAAAGGCCGACATCACCAGCGCGGACCAAATTTGCACGGTTTGCCCGTAGTAAGAACCAGTCAGTAAGCGCGCGCCCAGGCCTGCTTGCGCGCCGGTGGGCAGCTCAGCCACCATGGCGCCGACCAGGCCGGCGGCAATGCCCACCCGCAGCGCCGGAAACAAAAATGGCAATGCCGCGGGCAGGCGCAGCATCCACAAAGCCTGCCAGCGTGTGGCGGCGTAGGTGTGCATCATTTCGGTTTCAATCACCTGGGGCGAACGCAGACCTTGCACCATGGCCACGGTGACCGGGAAGAAGCACAAATACATGGCGATGACTGCTTTGGGCGCCACACCCGAAAAACCCATGGTGCCCAAAATCACCAGCACGATAGGCGCAATGGCCAGCACGGGGATGGACTGCGAAGCCACGATCCAAGGCAGCAGCGCTTTGTCCAGGGTGCGCGAATGCACGATGCACACCGACAGCACCAGGCCCAGCAGCGTGCCCATCACAAAACCGACCAAAGTACTTTCCCCGGTCACGGCCACATGGAACAGCAAATTGCGCGGCGAGGTGACAGGCCAGTCCACTAGGCTGCTGTAAAGGTCCAAGGCCACCTGATGCGGCGCAGGCAGCACCGGGCGCTGTGCCACCATAGTGGCGGCGACCAGGTCTTGCCAAGTCCATGCGCCCTTGGGATCGAGTACGCGCTCGATAGCGCCGGGTGCATTCAGGTACACCGTCAGCGCATACCACAGGGCCAGCGTGAACAGCAGCACCACCGCAATCGGCAAGCCTTGTTCTGACACGCGTTGGCCCCAACTGGGCGAGGGCCGGCTAGTCGTGGTGGCCATCGGCTAGTGCCTCGCGTACTTGGTGGGCCATGTCCATAAATTCGGGGGAGTCGCGCAGACCCAGGTGCCGCTCGTCGGGCAGGCTGGAGTCGATGACGCGCACGATGCGCCCGGGCCGGGGCGACATAACCACGATGCGCGTGGACAAATACACCGCCTCGGCAATCGAGTGCGTCACAAACACCACCGTGCGCCGCTCGCGCTGCCAGAGTTGTTGCAGTTGTTCGTTGAGCCGGTCGCGGGTAATTTCGTCCAAGGCGCCAAAAGGCTCATCCATCATCAGGATGCGCGGCTCAAACGACAGCGCACGCGCAATCGAAGCCCGCTGCTGCATGCCGCCCGAGAGCTGCCAAGGGTATTTGTTTTCAAAACCGGTCAAGCCGACGCGGGCCAGTTGTTCGCGGGCTATCGCATCGCACTGTGCAGCGCTTTTGCCCTGGATTTGCAAAGGCAGCTTCACGTTGCCCAATACCGTGCGCCAGGCAAATAGCGCCGGCGCCTGAAAAACATAGCCATAGGCGCGCGCCAGCCGCGCCTCGTGCGGGGAAACGCCATTGACCTGCACCGTACCCGAGGTGATGTGCTCCAGGTCCGCAATCACGCGCAAAAGCGTGGTCTTGCCGCAGCCCGAGGGGCCAATGAGCGAGACAAACTCGCCTGGCGCAATCGTCAGGTCAATGTCGGCCAATGCGTGGACCGGTGCCTGTTGGGGGTTGTAGATCAGGGAGGCCTTGCGCACTTCTACGGCAGGAACCGAGGAATGGTGGGGGGCGGAGGAAGCGGTCATTTAATAAGCAGTCTTAATCAAAAACGCGGAATCGAGTCATGGCGGTAGGCGGTGCTGCTCGGGCGGCCTGGAATGTGCAGTGTGCTGGTATTGGCCGGCGCTTGCGCAACCAGTTTGCCACGCCGGTACACCCGCAAGCGCGTGGCGCGCAGGCGCAGGGCTTCCACCGGGTCGCTGGCTTGAAGCAAAACCAGGTCGGCATAGCAACCTGCGGCGATGCCATAGCCCTCCAGACCCAGGGCGCGCGCGGGGTGGGAGGTGACGGCTTCAAAACATTGGGCCATGGCCGCTTGGCTGGTCATCTGGCCTACGTGCAAGCCCATGTGCGCCACTTCCAGCATGTCGCCGCTGCCCAGTGAGTACCAAGGGTCCATGGCGCAGTCCTGCCCGAAGGACACGTTCACGCCAGCGGCCAGCAACTCGGGCACGCGGGTCATGCCGCGGCGCTTGGGGTAGCTGTCGTGCCGGCCTTGCAAGGTGATGTTGATCAGCGGATTGGCCACCACATGCAGCCCGGCCTCGGCGATCAAAGGAATGAGTTTGCTGACGTAGTAGTTGTCCATGCTGTGCATGGACGTAAGGTGCGAGCCGGTGACGCGGCCTTGCAGGCCCAGGCGTTGTGTCTCAAACGCCAAGGTTTCGACATGGCGCGAAAGCGGATCGTCCGACTCGTCGCAATGCATGTCTACACGCAGGCCACGCTCTGCGGCCAGTTCGCACAAGAGCTTGACGCTGAGCGCGCCGTCGGCCATGGTGCGCTCAAAGTGGGGGATGCCGCCGACCACGTCCACACCTTTGTCCAGTGCGCGCTTTAAGGTGTCCATGTGCTCTTGCGGACCGCCCTTGCCACGCAACACGCCGTCTTGCGGAAAGGCCACCAACTGCATGTCGATATAGGGCGCCACGCGGCGCTTCACTTCGAGCAGCGCATCGACGGCCAAGAGGCGCGGGTCGCATACATCGACATGTGTGCGTATGGCCAGCAGGCCTTTGCCTACGGCCCAATCGCAATACGCCATGGCGCGGCCCACCAGAGCCTCGTGTGTCAGGTGCGGCTTGAGCTCGCCCCACAGGGCAATGCCTTCGAGCAGTGTGCCCGAGGCATTGACGCGTGGCATGCCGTAGCTCAGCGTGGCGTCCATGTGAAAGTGGGCATCAATGAACGGTGGACTGAGCAACTGGCCTTGTGCATCTATCGTTTCGTGCGCCGGGGCTTGCAGTCCGGCAATCACCTCCACAATGCGGCCGTCTTGCACCGCGACGGACATGGCACTGCGGCCATCGGGCAGGGTGGCGTTGTGAATCAGCAGGTCCAGCATTTAGCGTTCACCTTTACGGTAGGGTTTCATCAAGGCTTGCGGATAGCTCGCCTTGCGTGCCACCAGCACCAGTGCCAGGATGGACAGCACATAGGGCAGCATCAGGTACATCTGATAGGGTAGCACCGCCGCACCGGATTGTTGGAGGCGAAGTTGCAGCGCATCAAAAAATGCGAACAGCAATGCGCCTAACAAAGCTTTACCCGGACGCCACGACGCAAACACCACCAGCGCCACACAAATCCAGCCGCGTCCGTTGACCATGTTAAAGAAAAAAGCGTTAAACGCCGACAGTGTGAGAAAGGAGCCGGCCCCGCCCATAAAGGCTGAGCCCAGCACCACCGCGCCAGTCCGCACGCCCACCACCGACACGCCCTGTCCTTCAGCAGCCTGCGGGTTTTCGCCCACCATGCGCACGGCCAGACCCACCGGTGTGCGGTACAGGACATAGGCCACCACGGGCACCGAGACCAAGGCCAGCAAGGTCAGTGCGGTTTGTTCTGCCAGGATGGGAATCCCAAGCCAGTCCATTTCCTGGAAGGGCGTGATAGTCGGCGGTGTGGACACCTTGGGGAAACTCACGCGGTAGCCAAAATAACTCAGCGCAGTGGCCAGCAAGGTAATGCCCAGGCCCGATACATGTTGCGATAGCGCCAGCACCACGGTCAGAAACGCGTGCAACAAGCCCAGCACCGCGCCAGTGGCTGCAGCCACCAACACGCCGCCCCACAGCCCCGCACCTAAATAAACGGCCAACCAACCGGTAAAGGCTCCGGCGACCATGATGCCTTCAATTCCTAAATTTAAGACGCCCGCACGCTCGCACAGCAGCACACCCAGCGTACCCAAAATCAGTGGCGTGGCAATGCGCAACACGGCCACCCAAAACGCCGGGTTGCTGAGGATGTCTAAAAACTCGCTCATTTCCAGCGCATCCGGTACTGCGTAAGCAAGGTGGCCACCAATACCGAGATCAGGGACGCGGCCACGATCACATCGGCAATGAATGTGGGCACGCCCACGGCCCGGCTCATGCTGTCTGCGCCTACCAGCATGCCCGCTACAAACACACTGGCCACGACCACTGCTAATGGATGCAGCGCCGCTAACATAGCGATGACAATACCGCTATAGCCATAGCCCGGCGACATGTCCAGCGTCAGATAACTGGTGCGTCCAGCGACCTCTATGGCGCCGGCCAGTCCGGCCAGTGCGCCCGATAGCAGTGCCACCGCCACCATGGTGCGCGTGACCGGCACCCCTGAAAACGCGGCGGCGCGGGGGTTGGCGCCCAGGGCGCGGATATCAAAACCCAGTACCGTGTACTTCAGCAAGGCCCAGAGCGCCACTGCCAGCGAGATGGCCAACAGCAATCCGGTGTGCACCCGTGTTTGGGGAATGAGTTTGGCCAGCTCTAGGTCCCCCATCAGCGCCACGCTTTGAGGCCAACCCATGGCGGTCGGGTCCTTCATTGGGCCGTCGAGCATGAGCGAAACCAGAAGCAACACAATGAAGTTCAACAACAAGGTAGTCACTACCTCGTCCACCCCCAAGCGGGCTTTCATGAGCGCGGGCCCCAGAAGCAGCAATGCCCCTGCCAGCGCGGCGCAAAACAGCATCAACAAAAACAACAGCGCCGGGGGCAATGCAAGGCCGGTGCCATCGTGCATGCCGCCCACCGCAACCGCCGCCATTGCGCCGGCATAAAGTTGGCCTTCGGCCCCAATATTGAATAGCCGGGCCTTAAAGGCCACCGTAGCTGCCAGCCCGGTGAGCATCAGCGGTATGGCGCGGGTCAGTGTTTCGCTCAGCGCAAACACCGAGCCATAGGCGCCTTGTAGCAGCAATACGTAAGTCTGTCCCACCGGTGCGCCGGCCCAACGCACCAGCAGCGCGCTGACCAACAAGGTGAACACGACTGCGCCCATCGGTGCCAGCACCAAGGCCCAGGCCGAGCTATGTTGGCGTTTTTCAAGCTGCACGGGCCACTGCCTCTGCGCCGGCCATCGCCAGCCCTATGGATTCGCGGCTCCAATCCAGCGCGGCCTTGGCTTGGCTCAGATGTCCGCCGTGCATCACGGCCACGCGGTCACCCAGTGTGAGCACTTCATCGAGGTCATCCGAAATCAGCAACACTGCTGCGCCAGCATCGCGCGCAGCAATAAGCTGTTCCTGCACATAGGCCACCGCCCCAATATCTAAGCCCCAAGTGGGCTGGTGCGCAACAATGAGTGTCGGTATGAAGCTTTGCTTATCGGTATCGAGCAGGCTGCCTGGGTGCATCAAGGCTCGCCCCAGCACCAGCTTTTGCATATTGCCCCCGGAAAGCGAGCGTGCAGGCGTAGCAGGCCCGCCGCCACGTACGTCAAAGCGCGCAATGACGGCCTTGGCATAGTCTTGTGCTGCGCGGCGCTTCACCCATAAACCCCGCGAAAACGCGGGGCTGCGCAGGCGCTCAGAGACGGCGTTTTCCCAGAGGGGTAAATCACCAACCAAGCCCACACCATGGCGGTCTTCAGGAATGCGCGCCACGCCCAAAGCCACCAACTGGGAAGGCGCTTGCGGCAGCGGCAGACCCAATAATTCAATGCGCCCACCCGCAATGCGGCGCGTGCCGCACAAAACTTCGGCCAGCGCCGCCTGCCCATTGCCAGAGATACCAGCAATGGCCACGATTTCGCCGCTGTGCAGCGTCAGCGATACGCGATCGAGCCGCTCCCGCGCTGGCGCAGTGTTGACCTCGTGGAGCACGCATACAGCTTGTCCGGTGTGCAGCGACGGATGGCGTTGCGGAGGGCTGACAGCGTGGCCCACCATCCATTGCGCTAATTGCGCTTGGGTGGTGTTGCGGGCATCGGCCTGTGCTACCAGTTTGCCTGCGCGCAGCACTGCAACGCGGTCGGATACGCGCAGCACTTCGGCGAGTTTGTGGCTGATGAAAATTATGGACAGGCCTTGGGCCACCATGAGCGCCAGCACACCAAACAGCGACTCGCTTTCCTGGGGTGTGAGCACGGCGGTGGGTTCATCCAAAATCAGAATGCGTACGCCCCGGTACAGGGCTTTGAGAATCTCGACGCGCTGGCGCTCGCCCACCGAAAGCTTGGCGACCTTTGCGTCAGCGTCTACAGCCAGACCAAATCGCGCTGCTACTTGGGCTAGTTTGTCGCGTGCCGCTGCACGCCGCGTGTGCACTTGCCACAGCGATTCGGAGCCCATCATCACGTTGTCCAGCACACTCAGGTTATCAGCCAGTGTGAAGTGCTGATGCACCATGCCAATGCCCGCTGCCAACGCCGCTTTGGGATCGCCCGCAGGCAGGTGCTTTCCAAACACCGTTATGTGGCCAGTGTCGGCGGTGTAGTGACCAAACAAAATCGACACCAAGGTCGACTTACCCGCGCCGTTTTCCCCCAAGAGCGCGAGAATCTCGCCCGCTTTGAGATCGAGCGTGATCTCGTCATTGGCCACCAGGCTGCCAAAACGTTTGCTGATGTTGGATAGCGAAAGAACGCGGTCGGTCATAAAAAAACACACTCCGGGCTGCGGAGTGTGTTGGCTAGTGCCATTAAGCGGACGGTGTGCTTACTTGGCGGTGGATTTTGGTTGCTTGTCGTCTACCTTCACGGTGAACTTAGCTTCCAAAATAGCCTTTTCTTTGGCAGCCACTTTGGCGACGATGTCAGCGGGCACTTTTTTCTCAAAAGTTCCCAGTGGCGCGAGCGATGAGCCTTTGTACTTCATCATCGAGTATTGGCCATAATCTTCGGCGGTGAACTTGCCGTCTTTTGCCAGTTTGATGGCGCGATCGGCCGAAGGCTCAAAATGCCACAGCGCGGAGGCCACAACCGTGTCCGGGTACTGGGCTTGGGTGTTGATCACATTGCCAATAGCCAGCTTACCTTTTTCTTTAGCGGCGTCAGAGACACCGAAGCGTTCGGCGTACATCACATCGGCACCTTTGTCGATCATGGCAAAAGCAGCTTCTTTGGCTTTGGGTGGATCAAACCAGCTGTTGATAAAGCTCACGCTAAATTCGATCTTGGGATTGACTTCCAAAGCACCGGCCATGAAGGCGTTCATCAAGCGGTTCACTTCTGGGATGGGGAAGCCGCCGACCATGCCGATCTTGTTGCTCTTGGTCATACCGCCAGCGATCATGCCCGACAGGTAGGCTGGCTCTTGAATGTAGTTGTCAAACACGCTGAAGTTAGGCGCTTGCGGCTTGCCTGACGAACCCATGAGGAATGATACTTTGGGAAAATCCTTTGCCACCTTGCGGGCGGCCGCTTCGACAGCAAATGCTTCACCTACGATCAGGTTGTTGCCGGCGGTGGCGTACTCACGCATGACGCGTTCGTAATCGGCATTGGAGACGTTCTCACTGGCTTTGTATTCGATATCGCCGCGCGCTTCGGCTGCCTTCAAAGCATTGTGCAGGCGTCCGGCCCATTGCTGCTCGAATGGCACGGTGTAAATACCTGCAACCTTGAGTTTGGCTTGTGCCATGGCCAGGCCGGGCGCGGCAAAGAGCACGCTTGCGATAGCGGCCAAGGCCAGGGTGTGACGGCGAGAAGTTTTCAGTGACATAGTTACTCCATAGTTAAACACTAGCAAAACCAGCGTATTTCCAACGCTACTTACAAGGGCCTTATGCCCCTTGATTTTTAGAAATTCGAGTCCATCAGGTACCGGCCCGCTCCAGCATGGCGTGCAGCAGCACATTGCAACCGGCGGTGATGTGTTCGGGCTTGGCGTCCTCCACCTCGTTGTGGCTGATGCCGTCTTTGCAGGGAATAAAAATCATGCCGCTAGAGGCCAGCTTGGCCATATAGACCGCGTCGTGTCCGGCGCCGGAGACCACGGGCATATTCGAGTAACCGAGTTTTTTAGCCGCACGCGCCACTGCGTCTATGCAATCGGCATGAAAGCCGATGGCCGAGTAGCTAGAGACCATTTCAATCTTCACGTCCAAACCGGTTTCGGTAGCTTTGCGCGCAGCAAAGGCTTTAACTTCTTCCACCATCTGGTCCACCAGGGCATCCGTGGAGTTGCGCAAATCGATGCTGAACTTCACCCGGCCCGGAATCACGTTGCGGCTATTGGGGAAGACTTGCACCATGCCCACGGTGCCCCGTCCGTGCGGCGCATGGCGCAGGGCCGAAGCCACGACCTCTTGCATGATGTGGGTGGCCACTTGCATGGCGTCGCGGCGCAGCGCCATAGGCGTGGGGCCGGCATGTGCCTCCATGCCGGTGACGGTGCAGTCAAACCAGCGTATGCCGAGCACGCCTTGCACCACACCGATGGTGACGTCGTTGTCTTCGAGCACCGGCCCTTGTTCAATATGCGTTTCAAAGTACGCGCCGATCGGGTGGTCACCCGGCTCTTGGTCGCCGATGTAGCCAATGCGCGCTAGCTCTTCTTTCACCGACACGCCGGTGGTGTCGGTGGCTGCGTAGGCGTGCTCCAGCGTGAAGGCTTTGGCGAACACGCCTGAGCCCATCATCACCGGCACAAAACGCGAGCCCTCTTCGTTGGTCCAGAAGGCCACTTCAATAGGTGCTTCGGTTTCTATGCCCAAGTCATTGAGCGTACGCACTACTTCCAAGCCAGCCAGCACGCCGTAATTGCCATCGAACTTGCCGCCGGTGGGTTGGGTGTCGATATGGCTGCCGGTCATGATGGGCGGCAAGCTGTTGTTACGGCCGGGGCGGCGCATAAAGCCATTGCCGATTTTGTCGATGGTGACGCTCATGCCGGCTTCACGCGCCCAGCGGGTTACCAAGTCGCGGCCCTGTTTATCCAGGTCGGTCAGGGTCAGGCGGCAGACACCCCCTTTGGGCGTTGCGCCGATTTGGGCTAGCTCCATGAGGGAGGCCCAGAGGCGTTCGCCGTTGATGCGGACTTGGGAAATGTCGATAGTGGTGCTGCTCATTTTTTTGCTCCTGGTGAAGTTATAAATACCGGTTTCGGCCTGTTGGCCGAGCTACTTTCTTTTGCTTCGCCAAAAGAAAGTAGCCAAAGAAAAGGCGAGCCCAAGGCCGTGCCCCTGCGGGGTACCTTGCGCTACTCGCGCCACCCGGGGTCGGGCGCAAACTCGCTACGCTCAAACAAGCGCCCGCCCTTTTCCGTGCGCCGCTGCGTTGCTCAGCACGGCCAATGGCCCAAGAAGCCTGCGTGTGCTCGTTCGCTGCGCTCACCTTGCACACGCTTGCAGTCACGCTGCCCGTTGCGCGCGCGCTGCTGCCGCAGCCGCATCCGAACCAAGTCCCAATCCATTGACTACGACTGCCAGGTTTACCCATCTGGGCCAACAAACCCACGCCGCAGCCTCCGGCACCAACACCCCCATCCGGCCCAAAAAAACCCAATTGGTTGTTCAAGCTCCCCTTCACCCCCCGAGGGGGTGAAGGGGCGGGGGGGAAGCGGGGGACAAAAAAGCTTTTCTTCACCCCAGCGGGGGTAACGGGCTGTCGGGTAAGCGGGGGGCAAAACCAGGCTCTGCCAGAACTCATGAAAGTAAACATGCGACGCAAAGCAAAAAGCTTCAACGTGCCACAGCCGTAGGCTTCAAAGCCTCAGCCCGCAAAGCCATGGGCGCAAAGTTAGCATTAAACGCCGGGCGTTTGATATAGCGCCCCACACCCCGCTCAGCGCGCAAGTCGCCTTGTACAAACACCAACTTACCTTGACTAACCGTATGGCTAGGAATGCCCCGCACCTTGCGGCCTTCGAAGATGTTGAAGTCGCCTTTGCTGAACTGGGTTTTGACAGACAGCGTTTTGCTGCCTTGCGGATCCCAGACCACCAGGTCGGCGTCGGCGCCTACCGAGACACTGCCTTTTTGCGGGTAAATGTTAAACAGCTTGGCGGTGTTGGCCGAGGTGATGGCGACAAACTCCGAGGGCGTGAGGCGGCCGGTGTTGACGCCGGCGTCCCAGATCACGGCCAGGCGTTCTTCCACGCCGCCACAGCCGTTGGGGATCTTGGCGAAGTTGTCTTTTCCTGCGGCTTTTTGCGCGGCGCAAAAAGTGCAATGGTCGGTGGCAGTGGTGTGCAGATTGCCCGATTGCAGGCCGCGCCATAAAAATTCTTGGTTGGCCTTGGGGCGAAAGGGCGGGCTCATGACGTAACCGGCAGCGGTGGCGAAGTCCGGGTCGCGGTAGACGCTGTCGTCGATGACTAAATGGCCGGCCAGCACTTCGCCATAGACGCGCTGGCCGCGTGCACGGGCACGGGCAATGGCTTCGGCGGATTCGATGCACGAGACATGCACGACATAGATGGGCACGTTGAGTACATCGGCAATGGCAATAGCGCGGTTGGCCGCTTCGCCTTCGACCATGGGCGGGCGCGAAAGCGGGTGGCCCTCAGGGCCCATGATGCCCATGTCGGTCACGGTTTGTTGCAGCAAATAGACCAGCTCGCCGTTCTCGGCGTGCACGGTGGGCATGGCGCCTAGTTCCAGGGCGCGTTTAAAACTGTTGACCAGAGTTTCGTCGTCGCACATGATGGCATTTTTATAGGCCATGAAGTGCTTGAAGCTATTGATGCCTTCTTCGTTCACCAAAGTGCCCATGTCTTTGCGCACTTGCTCGCTCCACCAGGTGATAGCGACGTGAAAGCTGTAGTCGCCCGCCGATTTTTCCGCCCAGCCGCGCCATTTTTTGTAGGCCTCAAGGATGTTTTCCTGCGGGTCGGGGATGACGAAGTCGATGATGCTGGTGGTGCCACCGGCCATGCCGGCAGCGGTGCCGGTGAAGAAGTCGTCCATGGTGACGGTGCCCATAAAGGGCAGTTGCATATGGGTGTGCGGGTCGATGCCGCCAGGCATGACGTACTGGCCGCCGGCATCGACGACGGTAGCGCCTGCCGGGGTAGCCAGGCTTTCGCCCACGGCGACAATCTTGCCGTCTTGGGTGACTACATCAGCGCGGAATTGGCGGTCTGCATTAACGACGGTGCCGCCACGGATATGCAATGAGCTCATAAGAAAAAGTCCTTCAGCGTGGTTTGTGATCAGGGGTTTTAACGCTTGGCCCGGCCCATTGTGGACTAAGCCGCAGCGCGCATGGGGTTATTGGGGTGGCGGGTCCAGTCGCCGTGACCGCCGGTGACCACCGTGCCGGTGCGCAGGTCGGTTTCGCCGGGGGCCAGATCGCGCAGGGTGATGCACTCGGGCACCGGGCAGGCCACCACACACAGATTGCAGCCCACGCATTCATTTTCTTGCACTTCAAAGTAGCGCTTGCCGTCTTTGCTGGCGGTGATGGCCTGGTGCGAGGTGTCTTCACAGGCGATATGGCAACGGCCGCACTGGATACAGCTGTCCTGGTTGATCACGGCTTTGGTGATGTGTTGCAGGTTCAGGAACTGCCAGGCCGAGACGGTGGGCAGGGCTTTACCGACGATCTGGGAAACGCTGCTAAAGCCTTTGTCGTCCATGTAGTTGGACAAGCCGCTGTGCATTTCCTGCACAATTTTGAAGCCATAGACCATGGCGGCAGTGCAGACCTGCACATTGCCTGCGCCCAGGGCCAGGTAGTCCAATGCGTCGCGCCAGGTGCCCACGCCGCCAATGCCGGAGATCGGCAAGCCCGCAGTTTGCGTGTCACGTGCGATTTCGGCCACCATGTTCAAAGCGATGGGTTTGACTGCTGGGCCGCAGTAGCCGCCGTGCGAGCCCATGCCACCGGTGGACGGGCTCATGGCGAGGCTGTCCGGATCCACGCCCATGATGGAGTTGATGGTATTGATCAGCGAGACCGCATCGGCTCCGCCTTTTTTGGCGGCGCGCGCCGGGTTGCGGATGTCGGTGATATTGGGTGTGAGCTTGACGATGACCGGTAGGCGGCTGTACTGCTTACACCAGGCGGTGACCATTTCAATGTATTCAGGCACCTGGCCCACGGCAGCGCCCATGCCGCGCTCGCTCATGCCATGCGGGCAGCCAAAGTTCAATTCAATGCCATCAGCGCCGGTGTCCTCCACCAGCGGCAGGATAGATTTCCAGGCTTGTTCTTCGCAGGGCACCATCAGCGATACGACCATAGCCCGGTCCGGCCAGTTGCGTTTGACCTCTTTGATTTCGCGCAGGTTGATGTGCAAATCGCGGTCGGTGATGAGTTCGATATTGTTAAAACCGATCAAGCGCCTATCGGGCGTATGGAGGGCGCCATAACGTGGGCCGCTGACGTTGACGATGGGCGGGCCTTCTTCGCCCAAAGTCTTCCAAACCACGCCGCCCCAGCCGGCTTCGAAAGCGCGGTTGACGTTATAGGCTTTGTCGGTAGGCGGCGCAGAGGCCAGCCAAAAGGGATTGGGGCTGCGGATGCCTGCAAATACGGTGCTGAGGTCGGCCATGGTGTGTGTTCTCCAAATAGGGTGTCTGGGGCGACTTAAGCAGTCACGGGGGCAGCAAACAAGGTGGCATGGATGGCGCGCGCAGCGACTTTGCCGTGTTCCACGGCTTCCACCGTGAGGTCACGCCCGCCCGCGCGGCAGTCGCCGCCAGCCCAGACTTTGGGGTGCGAGGTCTGGCCCAGGGCGTCGGTGCGTATGCGGCCCGATTGCAATTCCAAGGCACTGCCCAGGGGCTGGGCCACCATGGTTTGGCCGATGGCTTTGAGCACCATGTCGGCCGCCACCACAAAGCGCTCGCCACCGCCTTGCAGCTTGCCATCGACCATGCGTGTGCGTTCAAACTCCACGCCGCAGGCATGGCCGTTTTCGCTAAGCACTTGCAGCGGGCTGGCCCAATGCTCGATGTGGACGCCGTTTTCCAGCGCCCAGGCTTGTTCGTGGCCAGAGGCGCCCATGTCGGCACCGCCCCGGCGGTACACCATGGTGACGCTTTGCGCCCCCAGTTTGCGGGACTGCACAGCCGCGTCCACGGCAGTCATGCCGCCGCCGATGACCACCACACGCCGACCCACTGGCACTTGCGTCAGGTCTTTGGCTTGGCGCAGTTCGGCAATAAATTCCACTGCGTTGCGCAGGCCGGTGGTCTGGGGTTCGGCGATGCCAATGCTGTTCACCCCGCCCAGTCCCAGGCCTAAAAACACGGCGTCAAATTCAGTGCAGAGCCCATCGAGGTGCACCTCGCGCCCCAAGGCGGTGCCATGGCGCACCGTTATGCCGCCAATCGAGAGCAGCCATTGCACTTCTTTTTGTGCAAAGTCGTCCACCGTCTTGTAGGTGGCCAGACCATATTCGTTGAGGCCGCCTAGCTTGGGCTGCGCGTCCATCAGCACCACTTCGTGCCCGAGACGCGCCAGACCGTGGGCGCAAGCCAAACCGGCCGGGCCGGCGCCGACCACGGCGACGCGCTTGCCGCTCGGCGCAGCCCGGGTGAACAAGGGCTTGCCAGGATGGGCCATCAGGTGGTCGGTGGCGTAGCGCTGCAATTGGCCTATTTCTACGGGCTTGTCCTCTTGGGTGTTGCGCACGCAGGCCTGCTCGCACAGCACTTCGGTGGGGCAGACGCGGGCGCACATGCCCCCTAGCGGGTTGGCTTCCAAAATAGTGTGCGCCGCGCCGCGCAGGTTGCCGTCGGCAATGCGCTGAATAAAGCTGGGTACGTCTATGCCAGTGGGGCAGGCGGTCTGGCAGGGCGCGTCGTAACAGTAATAGCAGCGGTCCGCCTCGATGCGGGCTTGCGCCAGGTTCATGGGCGGGTGGGCGTCGCAAAAATTGCGCGCCAGGTCCGCGCCGCTAAGGCGTCCGGCGGCGATGCCGGGGGTGGAGCAGTCTGTGTGCATAGTGGCGGTTCCGGTTGCAGGTTTTCCATCCGATGTCGCGCTTCTAGACTGTTAAACCTAGCGCTTTGCGCGATCGCATGTATTTAAGTGGAGAAAATTTGTTTTACCAATTGGTAAAAACCCTAGCGATTTACACAGCAAGACCCGTACCAATGGTGAAACAATGCAGGTATGAAACCAGTCAAGGTCAGTATTGCGCGGGAAAAGCTGGAGCAAGACATCCTGGCCGCGGCCAAGCGCTTGTTTGCCCAACGCGGCTTCGGTGGCGTGTCCTTGGACCATGTTGCCAAGGCGGTGGGCGCGTCCAAGCAAAACCTGCTGTATTACTTCCCCAGCAAAGAGGCTTTGTACCGGCGCGTGCTGCACGGGGTGCTAGATGTGTGGCTTTCTTATATGGATGCGCTCAGCCAGCGCCCCGACGACCCGGAGCAGGCGCTGCGCGATTACATCGCGGGCAAGTTGCGCTTTTCGCGTGAGCACCCGGACGATTCGCGTGTCTATGCCAACGAAGTGATTTCAGGCACGCCCTTATTTGCGGCCGAAATTGCCGAGCGGGTCATCCCGGCGCTGCACGCCGATGTCGCTATCTTCAACCGCTGGGCCGAGCGCGGCCTGTGCCGCCAGGTCGATGGCCGCCACTTGATGGTGCTGCTATGGGCCTCCACCCAAGTCTATGCCGACTGGAGCAGCCAGATTAGCCTAGTGCTTGGCAAGAAAGCACTCGACGAAGCCGACTTTGCGGCGGCCCAGGCGCTGATTGTGGATATGGTGCTGCGCACGGTTTTGTTGCCGGCCAGCACCAACCACGATAGGCCATAAGCTGCAATGGGAGCGCCCCGCAAAGGGCGCAGCTCAATCGGGAGTTGTGGCCTTTTTAACCGTTCGGTAGGGGGCCGTATGCCCAATGCTTGCGGAATAGGTACGGCTAAGCACCTGATCGACAAAAACCCACTCCCCCTTCGCTTGGGCGGTGGTAAAGGTCATTTTTAAGTAACCACGACGGGAAGAGTCCATCCAGCGAAGGTCATCGACGATGTTTTCAAACAAGTACTTAACTTGTGCGGGTGTGAACGCGGGTAAGTACTCCTCAAATCCGCCCGATGACACGCCGGGTGTGGCAAACTCTTCTCCGACTTTTACATTGGCCAAAGATGGGTTGGCGAGTCCCATCAGTGTCAGGTCACTGTGCCATCCATTGTGCGTGTCACCAGCCAGGGAAATCAGTTTTTTGTTCAACTGAAGCGCCGTGGCCAGTACGGTTTCACGTGCCGCAATATATCCATCCCAGGCATCCAAGTTGTAGCCCAGTTTAGGGTTCTTCGTAAGGTCCAATAAATCAGTTTCAACGGAATTCAGCGGGGCACCAGCAGCGCGTTTGCCCTTTGCAGTCAAATATGCGGTGATGGCCGCCAAGCCATCTGCCTGCGCATTCGGATCACGCGAATCGCCGTTGAGCTTAGTCAATACTGAAGCAGGAGACTCCATCCGCGCCATCAGCACCTGCTGGCCCAAGACCTGCCAAGTCGCCTTGGATGTACCCATTTGTTGTTGCAACCAAGCCAACTGAGTTGCCCCCAGCATCTGGCGATCAGCACGTGTGTATTCTTTGAGAGCGCTGACATATTTGTCAGGACCTGCCAAGCCGGCAAGCTCTGTGATGGCGATTTGTTTGTCGCGGGCGATGTTACGAGTCTCCAGCATGTGCAGACTGACTAGGCTCCCAAAGTCAAAGCTGCGGTAAATTTTCATCTTGTCCGCGCCCGTTCGAATCGGCATCCACTCATGGTAGGCCTGCAGGGCTGCGGTGCGACGAGCAACATAATCTCCGTCGGTTGCAGGATCATGGGCTTGCGCGCCATCTTTGTAATTGTCGTTCGAGACTTCGTGGTCATCCCAGCCAGCGATCAAGGGCATCTTGGCATGAAAAACCTTTGAATCGGGGTCCGATTTGTAAAGCGCATGGCGTTTGCGGTAGTCCTCAAGAGTCAAAATTTCTTTGGTGTGATCGGCAAAACGCTTGAGGTCGAGGATCACTTTTTCGGTTGGCGCGCTGCCAGTACCGTATTCGTAGATGTAATCACCAAGGTGAATCGCAAAGTCCGAATCGCGCTTGGCGGCTTCGGCGTAGGCATTGAAATAGCCTAGTGGATAGTCTGCACATGAGAAGACCGAAAAAGTCACCTCTGTAGCACTGGAAGCGGGCAGCGTACGTGTTTGCCCAACTGCAGAAATGCTGCCTCCGCTAAAAAACCGGTAAAAGTAGGTTTTTCCCTCAGCCAAGCCTGTTGCATCTACCTTGGCCGTATAGCCGGTGTCGGCACTTGCGACCACTTGCCCTGCGCTGACGACGGACATAAATGCCGAGTCGTTGGCAACCTGGTAGGTGAGGTCGACCGGCTCCACGCGGCCTTGGTATTTGGCATGGGTCCAAAGGATGATGCGATCCTTTTGGGGGTCTCCACTTGCAACCCCGTAATTGAATTCAATTGGGAGTGGGTCGCCACCACCACATCCAGAAAGCACGCCTCCAGCGGCGACAACGGCTGAAACGGACGAGACCGTGACGATGAATTCTCGGCGGCTGAGTGCCTTGATTTCTGGAGATGACTCAATTTTCATAAAAATCCGTTTGAAGTAAAAAAATTAGTAAAATCGAATTTATCAAACACGTGTTACACCTATGTTAGTTTTTTCCGTCAGTATGGCGCGCAGCAAAGATCAGGGCGCGGTGTCAGCTCTGAAAAGTGCGCGGCCCCGCTGCCTGCGCTGTCACTTTGATGCGCTACATTCAAAATTTTTAGGAGCACCTTATGGGACTTTTCGACGCTTTCAAAACTACGCCGCCTGCACTGACACCGCGTTTAGCGCTAGCGGTTGGTCTGCTATTCATGGTGGGCGCGGACGGTCAAATCGAGCAGGAAGAGATTGGACAACTGCGCTCTGTGGTTGGCGGCGACCAGGAGTTGATTCAAACTGCATTGAAATACCTGCGCAGCGCGAAATACGAACAATTTTTGACCGATGCCGCAGCCCTACTAAATACCGAGCAAAAGCTTTGCCTGTTGATTAACATGGCAGACTCTTTACTATCGGATGGTCGTGCAGAACTCTCTGAGCAGCAAGCTTTTGGCAAGGCCTTGGCACAGTTTGGCTTTACCGAAGAGTCGTTTAAGGGCTACTTTGACACCATTTCGCTGAAAAACAACCGGTCGATTTTTTAGCGTCTGGGGTCAATAACGTCGGCGGGACTTTTGCCTGCTTGCCGCTTGAGCGCCAGTAAATTGCGGTCTCCCTTGCCCGACAATGGTTTGATTAGCAGCCGGTACGTATCCCTATCAATGGCCGTGGCTGGCGGGTTTGCAGCGCGGCGCGTCCCGAAGCCGTGGCCCTGCTTAAATGCCTGCAAGCCATCGCATGGATACAGCGCGTCAGCGCAAAGGCACCTTAGGCCGGCCTAAGCTCAGCCGCCAAGGCCTCCAACCAAGCCGCCACCGCGTGGCTCAGCACGCTGGCATCGCGCACCAGGT
>JBBAPX010000011.1:102245-102560 GCA_040400575.1 Rhodoferax sp. | reverse complement strand
CTCTTGGCGCTTTCGTTGCCTGCCGGGTCGGTCAGCGTGTAGGCCAGGGTGTGTGCCCCTTCGCCAAGTGGCGTCGTGGGCGTGAGCGTGCCGGTGACAGGGTCATACGTGGCAGGCACGTTGACGCCGTCCACGTACAAACTGGGCGTGTCGCTCAAGCCGGGGGCAATGTTCAGGCCCGGCTTGGTGTCGTCTGTTGTAGGTGCTGTGCTGTTGGGGTTTTGAACGTCGCCCACGTTGTCTGCGTAGCTGGTGGGCGCTGCAGGGGCCGCAGGCGGTGTCACATCCACCGTGAAGCTAAAGGGCGCGCTGGGC
>JBBAPX010000011.1:0-102145 GCA_040400575.1 Rhodoferax sp. | reverse complement strand
TGGCGCCGTCAAACACACTGATGGTGTCGCCCGCACCGCCGGTGCCTTTGATCTCGGGCTTGGTGTCGTCCGTCACACCGCTGTCCTTGGCCACGTTGCCTTTGATCGCGCCTTGGTCATCGATCACGTTGATGATCGAGGGGGCTGCTGGCGCGCCTGCGGAGACCAGCGTGAAGTTGCGCGCTGGCGTGAGCGCGCTGGCATTGCCGACGGGGTCGACTTCACTCAAGGTGATGGCGTGCTCACCACTGGTCAGGGGGGTGGCGGGCGTGAAGCTCCAGTTGCCTTGGCTGTCCACCAGCGCGCTGCCCAGCAGCACACCTTTATCAAACACTTGGATGGTGTTGCCCGCCACGCCCGTGCCGCTCAAAGTGGGTAAGTTGTCATCAGTGGCGGCGTTGTTGGCCACATCGCCCCTGACCGCACCGACATCGTCCACCACGCTGCTCAGTGCAGGGGCCGCAGGCGGTGTCACATCCACCGTGAAGCTAAAGGGCGCGCTGGGCGCAGAGGTGTTGCCGGCCGCATCGGTGCTGGTGGCCGTCAAGCTGTGCGTGCCCTCTGTCAGTGGGCTCGCTGGCGTTATCGCCCAGTTGCCGTTGGCGTCCACCACCGCTGTGCCCAAGAGCACTGTGCCTTCAAAGACCTTGATGGTGCTTCCCACCTCACCCGTACCGGTCAAGGTCGGGGTCGTGTCGTCGCTGCTCTTGCCGCTGACCAAGGCCCCTTGCACCGTGCCCACATCGTCCGCTGCAGCGCTGATCACCGGCGCTGCAGGCGCTGCTGTATCCACCGTGAAGCTGTACGCTGGCGTGGCCGCGCTTTCGACGCCAGCGGCGTTGGTGGCCGTGGCTGTGAGACTGTGCACGCCTGGGCTGAGCGCCGTTGTAGGCTTGAAGCTCCAAGCGCCATTGGTATCAGCCGTGGTGCTGCCCAGCAAGGTGCTGCCTTCATACACCTTTACGGTGTTGCCCGCAGGCGCCGTGCCGCTGAGTACAGGCATGGTGTCGTTGGTGCTGGCGCCTTGGCTGACCGCACCGGTCACCGGCGCTTGGTTGTCCGTCACGCTGGTGATCGTGGGCACGCTCACTGCGCTGGTGTCCACCGTAAAGCCAATCGGGCTGCTCAAGGGGCCCACGTTGCCGGCCGGATCCACTTGGCCTGCCGTCAGGCTGTGGGGACCGTTCGAGAGCGGCGTGGTGGGCGTGAAGCTCCAGTTGCCACTGGGGTCCACCACTGCGGTGCCAATGGGGGTGCTGCCGCCGTTGTCAAAGATGTTGATGGTCGCGCCGGGCTCGCCCTTGCCGTTGAAGGTGGGGGTCGTGTCATCCGTCGTTGCGCCTGGGGTGATGGGGCCTGTTTGCGGGGCCACGTCATCATTGAGCGTCAGCGCGCTGGGGGCCGCGGGCAAGGCCGCGTCCACCCTAAAGCCATAGCTGCCCGTGGGCACGCTGGTGTTGCCCGCCGCATTGGTGGCTGTGGCGGTAACGTTGTGCAACCCGCCCGCCAAGGCGGCAGCGGGTGTGAAGCTCCAAGCGCCTGTGCCGTCCACAACCGTGGTGCCCAGCAAGGTGGCGCCGTCAAACACACTGATGGTGTCGCCCGCACCGCCGGTGCCTTTGATCTCAGGCTTGGTGTCGTCCGTCACGCCGCTGCCCTTGGCCACGTTGCCTTTGATGCTGCCCTGGTCATCGAGCACGTTGATGATCGAAGGGGCCGCCGGGGCGCCTGCAGGTGCTGGATTCAGTGCTGAAGTATCAATGATCAGGCTCAGCGCCGGGCTTCGACCACTTTCGTTTCCTGCCACGTCACTCAGGCTGTAGCTGATTTGATGGGGCCCGTCAGAGAGTGGCACTTTAGGGGTCAGCGTGCCGGTTGCAGGGCTGTATGTGGCATCGACATGTTTGCCATCGACATACAGCTTAGGTGTATCGACAAGGTTCTTGCCGATGTTGATGCCCGGTGTGCTGTCATCGGTGATAGGGGCTGTGCTGTTGGCGTTTTGCACGAGACCCACATCGTCGTCGTACCCGGTCGGCGCATTGGTTGGCGTTGGCGGCGCGGAGGCATCGATCTTGAAAGCTGTGCCTGCCGCTGTGCTGGCGTTGCCCGCCGCATCGCTCACTTTGATGCTAGGTGTGTGGGTGCCGTCCGGCAGCGCATCTGTCACGGTGACCGAGTACTTGCCGCTAGCGTCTGCTGTAGCGCTGTAAGTCTTGCCGTTGACGGTGACTTCTACTTTATCTCCCGCCTCCGCCTTGCCCGTTATGGTTGGTTTTGTGACGTTAGTGATGTTGTCGCCCAAAACGCCACTGTCATTGGCTGGTGCTAGTTCACCGGTTTGGCCTGTAGGGGCTGTTGTGTCAATGGTGACGGGTGTACCGGATGCAGTGCTGCTGAGCCCAGCAGTGTTGGTCACTTTGACTTGTGGCGTGTGGGTTCCGTCTGGCAAAGGATCTGTGACGATGACGTTGTAGTTGCCATTGGCGTCCGCGGTGTTGCTGTAGGTCTTGCCGTTGACGGTGACTTCAACTTTGCTGCCAGGGTCGGCTTTGCCAGTGTAGGAAGGAGTTTTGTTGCTAGTAATGTTATCGCCAATGACCCCTGTGTCACTTACAGGAGCCAGTGTGCCTGTTTGACCAGTAGGTGTTGTTGGCGGCGTCGGTGTCGCTCCCTTGGCGCCACCACCTGCACCGGCAACCAATGCGGCGCCGCCTACACCAGCCGCTACTAGACCCAACCCTGAGCCACCTGCTGTGGCAACCAGCAGCGGAAGTGCAGCAGGCCCCATCTCTTGCGATTCGCCCAAGGCCATACCAACCAAATTGCCATCATCGGCTAAATTAGGTACCAGTCCGGCGGGATTGGCGTCTTCGGGAATGTATTCATACAGTTCACCGTTTTCTGCTTGACCTATTAAGCCGTTGTAGCCGCCTATCTCGTCGTAGTACCTTTCGATAATGAGGTCAGCTTGTTCACTGTCTTCAAAGAAAACGTGCAAGCTTTTTCCCACCCGCTTGGCACGAATAGTTTGTGGCGCCAATTGGGTTTCAACATCAACCAACTGGTATTTCTCACCCGCCTTGGCCTGAATAACCACGGGCTTGCCTTGTGCACCTGCACCTTGGGTGATGTCGACGGTTTGATTGATTTGGTTTTTTCCGGCCAACGATAGCAATTTGAATTTTTTAGACATTAGCTTCAGACTCGATAAATATAGAACTATGAAAGGAGAGCGCGTTGGCTTGGGTCAGCGGCGAATACCCGAGATTTCGATCGCTACGCGGCGGTTAGGCTGGTTGCACAAAATGTTGATGGGCGTTGGGCTAACCCCACAGCCCGGGACGGCGGGCTCTGTATCGGCGCGGCCTTCGCTGAGGATGCGGGTGGTCGGCAGACCGTGACTGCTTAGGTAGTCGCGTACGGTTTGCGCCCGCCGCGCAGAAATGGTTTGCTTTTCGTCTGCGCGACCAATGAGGTCTGAGTGACCTAAGACTCTGATGTTGTCCACGCTGGCGTACTCACCGGTGACGCGGCGTACCACGTTGTCTAAGGCTGCACGCCCCGCTTGCAACATATCGCCAAGCCCTGATTTACCAAAGGCAAACAGCGCGTCAGAGGTCAAAGTGATGATCTGTGGCGGCTCAATAGTCTGTATCACTGCCTGCGCAGGCACTAAGGGCAAGGTTGCAAGCGCCGGCAAGGGCGCGATAAGTACTGGACTGGGTATCGCGACAGGCAGGTCCTGCACCGGTGCCGCGACTTCCAAAGTCTCTTCCGTACACGGCACCACAAAGGCCACCCGGGATAGCGTGTGTAACTGTAAGCGGGTCTGCAACAACTCGCTGGTGGCCTGGCTGGCGGCCAGATTTTGCAAAGGCATGGTTGTGCCAGGCTGATCGCTAACACGCAAGAACAGTTGCGAGCCGCTTTGCAGCCGTAATTCCTCCCAAAGTACGGGGTTGCGTGCGAGCGATGTGTCCTCTACGCGGCGAAGCCCAATGTCAATTGCGCCAGACTTGATACATGCGTAGGAGTACCCCCCTTTGATCAAAGAGGTGTGGTAGGCCTGGTTGATGTAAACACTGACCGCTTTGGCGCCTAAATCATCGATCGGGCGAAAAAAAGTCAAACGGGTTAAGCCGTGGGCCAAGGGTTGGGTGGCACTGTAAGCCCGCCCCAGCGCCTCAATTTGAAGCGTAGTCTGCCCATGGACGTTGCCAAAAAACAGGGGCAGACCCATGAGCAGGACCAGCAAACGATGGACACTTTGGCCGCTAATTAGAAGGACTAAGTTGGCTAAAAACCTCTTCCCCCAAACGCAGGCTAATTTTTCATGAAAAGATGGCGCTGAAAAATGAAATTCGTTAAATTTGATCTTTTTAGTTGTCCACGTAGCGGCCGCAACGGGGTTCAACGCAGCCACCTGCGATAGTGCCAACGCCAACAGCTGCGGTATGGTTATGGCACTGAGCGCGTATGTCGGGATTGCCGGGATTGCCCCATCTTGCAAAATTTCTGGTCGAGTTGCGGGCTGAGTTTTGACCCCCATGGACTTACTTTGATATTGATGCTTTACGACGCCCGAGGATAATGTGGCAATGATTTCTGTTTGCGGCATGCTTATACTTTTAGCTATCAAATTATTTAGCCTCGGAATCTAACTTGACAATTCATCGCATGGAATACTATTTAAATGTGTTTTGCGACTCGGCGCATTCAGCAGGTCGAATGTTTTTGATTCGCTGAGAATTTGAACCGGGTGCCCGCGGTCAGAATTGGGGGGGCGAAATTGCATTACGCTGAAGCCCGTCTCTTGCGCCGCGGTTGAGCGTGCGCACCCCCTAGCCACCGTCACCGGGAACCGGCCGTTGTATTCGCCAAACTGGTCCGCCTTCTTGTGCGGACCCCAGCAGTTTGACTGGCCTAGAAGTGGGCCTGCGTGATGCCTACTTGAAGTTCAACGGAGGTACCTGGCCGGGCGTCCGTAATCGTCAACTCACCGCCCAGGATGCCCGCACGCTTAGACATATTGTGGATTCCTCGGCCAAGGGCAGATTGCATAGTCATGCCGGTGCCATCGTCCACAACTTTCAAACGCAAAATTTGGGTTGAATGGTCGAAACTGGCCGTGATCCAGATATTGGTGGATCTGGAGTGCTTGAGCGCGTTAGTCACTCCTTCTTGAAGAATGCGCAGCATGTGCAAAGCGGTAGTTTTTGAAATTTGAGGCCAATGCCCTTTTTGAAAATCCCAATGTAAACGTGCTTGGCCACCAATAACTCGGCGACTAAAGCGAGTTTTGAAATCAAGCATCATGTCAAAAAATTGTTCGGCCGTAGCGCTGGAAATGTCAATTACGAGGTAAAGGTCATCAATGCACTCTTGCAGTAGAGTTTCCATTTCTTCTTGTGTTAGTTTGGAGGCCTTGACCAACATGCTTGCTGTCAGCAACTGGGAGCCAAAACCATCATGCACATCTCTCAATAGCAGTTCACGCCCCTGGATTTGGGCTCGCTCAACTTCTGACTTTAATAGAGTCGCGTGTGTTTGGGCCAATTCTTGTGTGCGTTCAACCACCCTTACTTCAAGAGTCGAACGCAGCATTTCGGATTCTCTCAATCCGCTCGCCAATACGCCTATCGCGGTGATACCGAGTGCCACTGAAACAGCGCTGCCAGCAAAGGTCAAAAGAAAAATGTTTTCGAACGCATAAAAACCCATGAGTTTGCTCAAGTCGTGAATCCCTACCGCAAAAACAATGAGGAATGAACATAATGCTATCCAATGAGAAACGTTTTTTGATTTCGAGCTCCAGTTGAACATGTACCAGATGAGTATGGGTGCGACAATAAAAAAGGGTAGGTAAAGCAGGGCCAGCAAGCTTCTGTTGGTGTTCGCTAGGCCAATCAAAATAATAGCTAGCGCGGTGTAAGCGAGAATTCCATTTCTGATTCCAGGCCTGAGTTTTTCAAACCATGCGAGGTAGGTCAAAAAACCTAAGGTCACAGAGAGGAAGCGACTTGCACCGACCAGCCATGCAAACACGCGCGGATCGAAAATCGTAAAGTCCATCAAAGAAAATATGTTCGCAAATACATTGCTCAAAGTGGCGGTGGCAAACCAAAAATAGATTGGTTTTTGGCGCAGTACAAGGCTCGCGCCAAAACCCAAAGCGGCCAAGAATCCAGAAATCCAGGTCACCGCGATCAATAAGTCAACTGCAATTAATTGGCGCCACTGGAAAAAGTCCTGTCGCAACACACTGGCGTCGCCTACCCAAATTGAGGACAGACCATTGATTTCAGTAGTGTCGGCAAAAATCTCAACACGAATTTCGTTGTATCCCACCCGCCAAGAGATAGCGGGTATTGAGATTAATTGCGGTCTATGCATGCAACGCAATTTTTCTAGGGACCCATGTCCACAGGCCCACAGGTACTGGCCGTTGACAAAAACCTGGCCTGCCAACGATAGTTTGGGTATGTAAATTGCTAAGGGCTCTGCTGGAACATGGTCCAAATCCACTTGCAGGGTGTAGATAGCCCGGTTGCCCTCAAACTCTTCTGATTTGAACTCGTGTGGCAAGCGCACGAATTCTTGAATACCATTTACCTGCATCTGCGCAGAAGTTAAATGCTGCACCGGCGCAGACGATAGCAAGCCATAGGCCCAGCCGCCTGGCAGCAACACCAGAGCAAGCCAAGCAATCAAAAAAAATACAGGCCGACGCATCACATCCTAATCAAACCTGCTGACTTTGCTTTGTTGATCGCTTGGCGTCCATTGCGTACTTCCAGTTTTCGGTAAATATTTCGAATGTGGGTCTGCACCGTGGACAATGAAATATGCATGGTTTCGGCGCAGCTGATGTAGCTTTTGCCGTTAGCGATGTTTTGCAATAGTTCTTGCTCTCGGGACGACAATTTGAACGCGGCGTTGGACGGCGGTGTTGCCGCTGGTCCACCCGCCATTTTGAATAAAAACCGCGCTAAAGCCGGGCTGACAGGGAACTCGCCGCGCAATACGCGTTCAATGGCATTGACAAGTGCCACGTCGGAGTCACTTTTGAGCAAATAGCCATGCGCCCCGGCTCGGATTGCCTCCAAGAAAGTGACCTCTGTTTGAATATTCGAAGACACCAAAATCGGAAGCTTGGGCGCTCTCTGATGTGCTTGCGCGATCACCTCGATGCCCGACATGTCAGGCAGCCCGATATCAATGACCGCTAATGTAAATGGATTAGGTGAGTGGGGCGCATCAAGCAAGGCTAATGCACCAATTCCCGTTGGTGCAGCATGTATCTGCCATGGCTCCGGCATTTGAGAAAAGACTCTTTGTAGCAGTTCAAGACATAAGCGGTCGTCTTCGGCCAAGAGGACGGTATTGACGGGGGTATTTGACATAATAGAGATTCGAAGAATGAGCGAACGCAGTGTTCCTAAACTGACGGTATGCACGGACTTACGGCGCCTTGAAGGCTGGAAACGGTGGGGTTTTTTGTAATTTTCAGCGGAAACAATATCAATTGTTACGCTTCAAATCACGTTTTTTCGTGGTCAATATAGGCCGTCGAAAAGCAACATGTCGCATCATTAAATCGACGCGCATATCTATTGTTTCGGGGTAGATATATGTGACTAACATTTTAATGCTGTTTGAACAACATTTAAATGTGATTTTTATTGTGGTGTTTACTTCGTTCAATCGATCGGCAAGGATTTGCTTCGCAATGACCACTCAAAACTAAGATCTGCAGGAAATGCAGGTGATGCATCAACTCACGCACAAACACCACACTCGCAAAAAACCGTGCGCTGTCGGGCAGGGCCTCTTGATGAGGCGCTTGTCCCATGGCCTGTAGTACCAAACGGCTAAAGGTCTGCTCCACCGCATCCACATGCAGCACACGTTGGTCCCCTGCAGACACGCCCGCCACACTGGCCAAAGTGTGCAAATCAGCTTCGTGGGTGCACAACTTTGCGCCCTGGTACCGATCCGCTTGCGCTGCTTGGATGTGGTCTTCCACCCACTCGATGGCGCGCTCTAAATGGGCAGGACGCAATTGCCCGTTCGGGAAAAAAAGTGCTTCCATGCGCGCATGGCTGAAGTCGATGCGCAGCGCTGGCATCTGGGGGCGGGCGGAGCTGTGCAAGAGGGCGACATCGGCTTCAAACGATAGTTGTAAGCACAGGTCTTGGCTTGTGTCGATGGGGGCACTGGTTTGCATGGATGTCATTTTTTCCTTGGTTTATCTAATTGCTTGGTTTGGGCAGCAGCCGACCCTGCAAGCCCAGCTTGATGGTCTGCCAAGCCAGCGTGGCAAACACCCCATTG
The DNA here is from genome assembly GCA_040400575.1 of Rhodoferax sp. Taxonomy (GTDB): domain Bacteria; phylum Pseudomonadota; class Gammaproteobacteria; order Burkholderiales; family Burkholderiaceae_C; genus Allorhodoferax. The sequence goes on along the minus strand of JBBAPX010000011.1, from coordinate 93,808 downwards.
GCAAGAACAAACAACACAGGCGTCAGCAGTTGCCACACCACCTCCTCGGGTGCGCGGGCCCACAGTTGCAAACCCATATTTGCCATGGCCATGACGCCGAAGCTGAACGCCCAATAACTGGGCGCAAACGCGGCATGTAATGTCCAGGGCAATTGGCGAATAGCCAGCAAGCCCTGGTACAGGCCATAACCCAACAGCATCAGAGCCAACAAGTCGGGCGGGCCAGAGGTGAAGGCCAAATAGCTGAGTCCACCCACCACGGGTGGCGCCAGTTGTATACCCTGCAAAGGGCGTTGCGCTGGCTCGATTGCAGCCGATGTGGCGGCGCGGCCAGTGATCAAGGACTCCAAAGCCAACCAAGAAAACAAGCCAGCGCCAAAAAACAGTCCAGCCAATGTGGCGTAGCCAAAGCTGGCACAGGCGGTAGCCGCCACAAAATTTTGCGCCACACTGGGTAGGTAAATCGACCCATTGATAGACTCAGGCGCACGACCACCTTGCCAAAATCGTCCCGTCAACCACAGCCCCAAGAGCAACTGCGCAACCAAGGCCAAGACCAACAAACCCTGAGCCAGTTCGGGCAGCCATGGCTTGAGCGTGATGGCTGCCAACAGGCTTGATACGGGTAGCAAGGCGGTCATAGCCGACTGCACGGGATGCTTGGATTCACCCCACACAGCCTGCGGCTGCGTCCACGTCTTATAGGCATACGCCGCTAGCAAAACCAGCCACACCAACACGCCCAAAGCGCTGGCCAAGCTGATCAGCCAAAGCGGCAGCGGCCACAACAGCGATGCCGCTTGCCAGCTCTGCCCCCAAGCCAGTGTGCCCACGGCTATGCTGAAAAATGAGACTGGCATATTCATGCGCTCGGCGGCGCGGGCATTTCGCGCAGATGGTGTAACTTGGCCCAGACTTTGGCGCCCTGCTTACCGGTCTGGGCGCTTAAGTGGCTACCAGGGGGCAAGCGCAGCCACGACTGTGTGGCAAACGCTTGGCCGTCTTCGGTAAAGCCGCCTTGCAGCAGCAAGAACTCACCCCCTTTTGGGAGTGGCAATTCAATCAAGGCATTGGGCGCCCATTCTTCGATGCGCACATCTTCTCGTGTGTCCTCGTACAAGGGAGATACCCGCACACCTGAGCGCAGGGCATCGTTTATGCGCGATAGTTTGTCGCTGTGCACAATGATGTGGCTGCGGTCTAGCGGGTCGAACTGCCAAAGCTTGACAAAAATCGTGCAACCTTGTTGAGAGCCTGGCGTGTGACGGCTGCGCGGCGGGTTGCGAATATAGCTGCCTGCAGGGTAGTCGCCATGCTCGTCTTGGAACACCCCTTCGAGCACCAAAAATTCCTCACCCCCGTTGTGGGTGTGGGCGCTGAACTGACTGCCCGGCGCGTAGCGCACGATGCTGGTGGCTTGCGCCACCTCCTCGCCCAAGCGGTGCAGCATGCGGCGCTGCACACCGGCAATGGGCGAAGCCAGCCAATCGAGTTGGGCGGCGTGCACCACGGCTTTGCGGTTCAAATCAGCATTCAGTTTCATTTCGTTTCGGTGCTTTCAATTGTTTAGAACCAAAGACTGCGGCGTTTGTAGGGTCGGACTTTTGAGCAGTTCGGCGACCGCCAGTTCCGCCGATTCCAGCGCACCTTCCAAATAACCGCCATGGTCCTGCGCGCGTTCGGTACCCGCCAAAAACAAACGCTCGCGCCACTCGGGCGGCACCACAGCTTCTTGGTACATCGGGTGGTGAGACAAGGGTCGCGTATCTTCCTTGGCGGCGGTCAAGGGTTCTTGCGCCCAGTCTTGTAACTCGTGCCAAATTGGTGTGGCCGCTTGCGGGCCGAACATGCGCACGAGTTGCGCCAAGGAATGGCGCCTCAATTGCTCCGGCCCGATACCCGCCCGGTAAGAGGGCGATGCACCCACAAAACCAAACAGGGCGGCTTCTTTACCCGTGGCATCGGAGGCGTCATGGATTTCAGACAGGGGGCCCCGGTGACTCATGCCGTTGCCGGACAAGCCTGCGTCACGCCAAAACGCGCTGCTATAAGCGGCAACAAACTTGGCCTGCCCTGCCATCCACGTGGGGGTGGCGCGCATTGCGTTGGTCATGGCATCGGGCCAAGCGGGTTCTAGCGCCACATCTTGTGCCCACAAGCGCGGCGGGATGGTGACCACCACCTGCGCCGCGAGTTGGCTCCAGCGACCGCTGACATCTTCGAGCTCAAGTTCAACCGCATGCGGACGCAGTTTCAGGCCCACTACACGCGTGTGTGTTTTCAGGTGGACCGTGTCGTCAAACGCGGCATGCAATGCGTCGGTCAAGGCTTGTGTACCACCGGCGATGCGGTAAGACGCAGGTGACTGCTCCCAAGCGCTTTGGTGTTTGTACAGTTTGCCGTCTTGCCCTTCGACCACGGTGGCTCCACTGCTGTGTTGTGGAAAGGTTGCTAAACCCATCGCTTGAAGCAAGCGGCTTATGCGCGGATTCATGCCGGGCCAAAACCAAGCAGGGCCCACATCCAGCCGATGGCCTGAGGCTTTAGAAGACACACTCAAAACACGCCCACCGATGCGCTCGCCGGCTTCGATGAGCCACACTTTGTGACCGGCTTGCTGCAGCAAACGCGTGGCATACAGGCCGCTTAAGCCCGCACCAATGACGACAATAGGGTAAGACATAGGGATGCTCCTTTCAGACCTTGGCCGACATCGGCCGAAGATCGAGTTCATGGGTCCAAGCGCTGGGCGCTTGGTGAAAAAGTTGCCAATACACCTCCGCCAAATCGGCGGCTGCCATGCTGCTCGCCGCTTGTGCGTCGGCAAAACGTTGCTGGGTTTTGTCTGACCAAATCAGGCCGTCCAAAATGGTGTGTGCCACATGGATGCCCTCACTGCTGTGTTCACGCGCCAGGCTTTGTGCCAAGCCGCGCAAGGCGAATTTGGCGCTGCTAAAGGCCGAGAACAAAGGCCCTGCAAGCACGCTGCCCGAGGCACCGCTAAAAATCAAACAACCGCCCTCGTTCGCACGCAAAAGGGGAATGGCTTGCTGCGCTACGTTTACCGCAGTCAGCGTGATCGATCGCCAGACTTGCTCGAATATCTCAGGCGTGGTGGCTAAAAAAGACTCACGGTGAAACTGCATGGCGTTATGAATGACACCGACCAAAGGTTTGCTGGGGTCTAAGTTTTCAAACAACGCGGCAGTGGCGCGCGAATCGCTCAAGTCTGCGTGGGCATGACCCTCACCTTGTCTGGATACGGGCACTACATGGTACCCACCCGCACTGAAACGCGCTTGCAAAGCCTGCCCCAAGCCGCCACTACTTCCTGCTATCACCAGTGTTTTTTTCGTCATCACCACAGCCTTTTATGGTTTATTTCGTTCTTGGTATTTGCTGAAATTGAGCCCCGAAGTCATCTGTCCTGAATTTCTTGTGACCTTGGGGCTCATCGCCTGCTATCAGGCTTTCAAACGTTGGGCCAAGGCTTCAGCCAAAGGTGGCGCAGAGGCAGGACTTTGACCGGTCATCAAAGGACCATCCACCACCACATTGGCTTCCCAGTTGGCTTTGCTTTGGTACTTGGCACCACGGCCTTTGAGCTCGTCTTCTAAGGAGAACAACAAGTGCTTGAGCAACTCGATCTCGGTGTCTTCATCGTTCTTGAAGCCTGTCAAATTCAGCCCCTTCACCAAGTATTCACCAGTAGGCAACTTCACGTCGCGCAAAATCGCCGGTGCGTGGCACACCATGGCGATGGGGCGGTTGCTGGTGTAAAAGTCTTGGATCAACTTGATCAGGTGTGAGTCGTGGGCCAGATCCCACAGCAGGCCGTAACCGCCGGGAATGAACACCGCATCAAACGTGTTGTAGTCAATGTTGCGCAATTTGCGGGTTTCTTTGGCCGCGTGCAAAGCTACCTCGTCGCTCAAAAAACGGCGGGTGTACTCGGTGGTGAATGGCGCTTTCATGCTCAACCAATCGATCGGGGCTTGGCCGCCATCAGGCGACGCCAGCACCACCTCGTAACCAGCTTCGGTCAATATGTAATAAGGCGCGGCCAACTCGGTGAACCAAGTGCCTGTGTGCTTGCCACTGATGCCCATCTCGTCGACCGAGGACATGACCAATAAAACGCGTTTTTGTTTGTTACCTGTGATCATAAAAAACTCCCTTCCCGCTTTTGCGGATTCACTTCTAAAAAATGGACGCGAGAACCATTTCCCGCAGCCCTCCCTTGCGCCATCTGTTGAACCCAATCAACAGATGCTGCTCCTTTTTCTTTACCTACCTTCTAAACGGTAGGTAAAGCATTTAAAAAATCGACTAACGCACCATGCTTGCAATAAACACATCGCTGGTGTGACGCGGCCCCAATGGGGCGGAAAGGCTACGGCCGACAAGCATCGCACCTTCTAGAACTGCAAGCAAAGTTTCCGCAACGACCCTGGCTTCGAACCGGCTTTGCATAGTGCCGCTGGTCAAGCCCTCATCAATCACGTCGGTGAGCCAAGCCAAATTCAATTGGAAAAACCGTTTGACTTCCCGGTTGATGGCTGCATCAAGCGAATTCGATTCTGATCCCAACATGCCACACACGCATAGGGTTTGCTTGCTTCCAAATGTATTTTCAAACAAGTCCGCATAAGCATGCAATCGTTCGGGCGCAGATTTAACCAAGGTCAAAATTTGCCGCAGCGCATCTTCAAACTGCCTGTTGTAACGCTGCACCACCGCCACACCCAAATCAGACTTGGAAGCGAAATGATGGTGAACACTGGCTTTGCGCATGCCCACCGCTTGGGAGATGTGTTCGAACGAAAATCCGTTGTAACCCACATCCTGTATCAAGGCCTGCGCGGCATCGGCAATGCGCGTTGCGGAAGGGGATAAGTCAGAGCGGATGGACATTGAAAAATAGTTACCTATTGGTTGGTAGGTTGATTTTATCCCAAAAACGGTGCCCAGTATTTAACCTTAAATAAATAGTGGTTTTAACATCGGGGCCTGGCTGTCATTGCAGGTGCTTTCCCGAGAAATAGCAAAAAATCCCCGCAGAACTAGCATCCTGCGGGGATTTTGTTTGTGTGGCAGCGCAGCCCTTGCAGGCCGCGCCAGTCCGACTGGGTATTACATACCCATGCCGCCCATTCCACCCATGCCGCCCATATCGCCGCCGCCCATGCCGCCCATAGGAGCGTCGTCTTTCGGAGATTCCGCAATCATGGCTTCGGTGGTCAGCATCAGGCCGGCTACCGAGGCTGCGTTTTGCAAAGCAGTGCGGGTCACTTTCGTGGGGTCCAAGATGCCCATTTCGATCATGTCACCGTAGGTGTCATTAGCAGCGTTAAAGCCGTAGTTGCCTTTACCGGCCAACACTGCGTTAACCACTACGGAAGGCTCGCCACCGGCGTTGTACACAATCTCGCGCAGGGGAGACTCAACCGCCTTGAGCACCAGCTTGATACCGGCTTCTTGGTCGGCGTTATCGCCCTTGATAGCGCCAGCAGCTTGGCGGGCGCGCAGCAGAGCTACACCACCACCGGCCACAATGCCCTCTTCCACCGCAGCGCGGGTAGCGTGCAGGGCGTCTTCCACACGGGCTTTTTTCTCTTTCATTTCGACTTCGGTCGCAGCGCCGACCTTGATCACTGCCACACCGCCGGCCAATTTGGCCACGCGCTCTTGCAGTTTTTCGCGGTCGTAGTCGCTGGTCGCTTCTTCGATTTGTACGCGGATTTGCTTGACGCGCGCTTCGATGTCAGCAGCAGCGCCAGCACCGTCGATGATGATGGTGTTTTCTTTGCCCACCTCGATACGCTTGGCAGAACCCAGATCAGCCAAAGTGACTTTTTCCAGGGTCAGGCCGATTTCTTCAGCGATGACTTTGCCGCCGGTCAGGATGGCGATGTCTTCGAGCATAGCTTTGCGGCGGTCACCAAAGCCAGGGGCTTTGACGGCGACCACTTTCAAGATGCCGCGAATGGTGTTGACCACCAAAGTTGCCAGGGCTTCGCCTTCGACGTCTTCAGCAATGATCAAGAGCGGACGGCCAGCTTTAGCCACTTGCTCCAGGGTGGGCAGCAAGTCGCGGATATTGCTGATTTTCTTGTCGTACAAGAGCACGAAAGGGTTGTCCAGCAAAGCCGCTTGCTTTTCGGGGTTGTTGATGAAGTAAGGCGACAGGTAGCCGCGGTCAAACTGCATGCCTTCGACGATGTCGAGTTCGTTGTCCAGCGATTTACCATCTTCCACGGTGATCACGCCTTCTTTACCCACTTTATCCATGGCCTTGGCGATGATGTCGCCAATGCTGGAATCGCTGTTCGCCGAAATAGAGCCGACTTGGGCGATTTCTTTGGTCGTGGTTGTGGCTTTAGAAGATTTTTGCAGCTCGACGATCAGGGCAGTGACTGCCTTGTCGATACCGCGCTTCAGGTCCATCGGGTTCATGCCGGCGGCCACGTACTTCATGCCTTCGCGCACAATGGCTTGGGCCAACACGGTAGCGGTGGTAGTGCCGTCGCCAGCGTTGTCAGAAGTCTTGGAAGCCACTTCCTTGACCATCTGCGCGCCCATGTTTTGCAGTTTGTCTTTGAGTTCGATTTCCTTAGCCACGGACACGCCGTCCTTGGTCACGGTGGGGGCGCCGAAAGAGCGCTCCAGAACCACATTACGGCCCTTAGGGCCCAGAGTTACTTTGACCGCGTTGGCCAAAATGTTCACGCCTTCAACCATGCGTGCGCGGGCTTCGCCGCCGAAAATTACGTCTTTTGCTGCCATTTTTAACTCCTAAATTAATTAATCATTTGAGGACAGAGCGACTGTGCGCTGTGCGCGTCAGTCGGTCTGTTCCGCAAAATTACTTGGTTTCGACCACTGCAAACAAATCGTCTTCTTTCATGACGAGCAATTCATCGCCATCGACCTTGACGGTCTGGCCGCTGTACTTGCCAAACAGCACGCGGTCGCCGACCTTGACGGTCAGGGCGGCCAACTCGCCTTTGTCATTACGCTTGCCAGGGCCTACGGCCAGGACTTCGCCCTGATCGGGCTTTTCGGCGGCGTTGTCAGGAATGACGATGCCGGAGGCGGTTTTGGTTTCGCTTTCGACGCGCTTAACAATCACGCGGTCTGCCAATGGGCGCAGTTTCATGAGGAATCTCCTAGGTTTAGAAACGACAATTGAAAAAATCAGGCGGCCCGCCTTTGCTGTGAAAGGGGACTGCAACAGATAGGTGGGGCGGTTTTGTTAGCACTCAACCCCAGCGAGTGCTAATGATAGCGGCTTTTCCCGGGTTTTAAAGCTGGCAGGCGGCAGTGAGCCGCATAAAAAGCCCGGCCTAGGGCGAAAAATCGAGCCAAGCACCGTCAAATCCAAGTCCCGGCTTGCCGCTGTTTTTGGTCTAAGCCCGATACAAGACCGCCACCACCAGGTCTGGCAGGCCTAATAAGGCGAGAGATAAAACGCCAGGAGGGCGATCAACGCCAGGCGCTAGGTGCCTGCCATCGCAAAGACAGCGCGTGCAGGCGCAGCCGCCGCGGCAGTCTATTTTTGTAGTCGTGGCTCAATTTTCCCTGCGCTGCTGGCGGGCAAAACGCAGCAAAACCAGCACCAAAACCAGCGCCAGCCCATATTGCAGCTCGCGGCTTTCATCGTAGTCGAGCGGCGTATCCAGTATGGGGTACAAGGTCAGCGCCAACACGGCGGCCAGGGCACGCATCTGCCAGCCTCGAGGCGTAAAAACCCCAGGCCCCAGCCGCTGCCAAAGCAGGTGCCCGATGGCCGCCGCCCAGACCCCCAGGCAGGCGCCCACCACCACATCCCCCAGCCAATGCGCGCCCAGCGCCATGCGCGATAAGCCCACCAAAGCTGCCAGTAACCATAGCCACACAAAGCGCTGGCGGCGCTCGGCTTCGATCGCAAAATAAATACTGCCGGCGACCGCAAATGCGGTCAGCGTGTGGCCCGAGGGCATAGAGGCAAGCTCCATCGGTTCGCCGACGATGCGGATTTGCGCATGCTCAATCAGCCCGGCCGGGCGCGGGCTAAACAGCCATTCTTTGCCGATGCGTGCCAAGACCGCCCCTATTGGTACGGCGCACAACCAAGCCCATATCAGTCGCGGCGCAAAGACCAGCAAAGGAGAAGTTAAAGCCAGCACGCCCCAGACATTGCCACCCAAAGACAGTGCTGCCCAGACCACCGCCGGCACGCTCGCGCAGGCCTGGTTGATCGTCAAGAAAAGCGTGGGCTCCCACCAATGCAGCCACAGAGGCGCCGCCAAGGCCAAGGCCACCAGCGGCAGCCACCAACGCGCGCTCATGGACCGGGCTGCCGGTTGCGCGGCTGCGGATCGCCAGCCCAGCCCTGGCAAGCGTAAAACCTAAAGCGTGCCACCGGTGCGCCGCCTTGGCGGGCGTCCAAAGTGTCAAGCAACTGGCAATCGGCAAAGCCATGTGGCCCCAAGGGTGTTTCAAAAGCCAGCAAAGAGTTGTCCACCAGCAAGGTGCTTGCCCCCACGGGCAAATCGCCTGCCCAGATCGAAAACTGGTTAAAGCCTCCAGCCAATACATGCACCGGCAGGGGCCGGACATACCAAGCCAAGCGACTGGCCAGCGTCCAGTTCTGTACCGACACGCTGGACAGGCCCTGCGCCTGCGCCAAGCTGGCTGCGCGCGCACCGGCTTGGTCCCAGCCGTAAAGTTCAGCAAACGGGTTGGCCCCTACCGCAGTGTTGCCCCAGGTACGCGCAAAAAACGGCGCACCGGCGGACAACATCAGCCACAGCAATGCGGCGCAAGCCAGCCCTTGCAACAGCACCAGCACGGCCAACACCCGCGCGCGCAGGCGCTGACGGCCTCGGTCGCCATGGCCATAGCGATAGCGTGCTAAGGCTACACCCGCAAAAGGCGCCAGCGCCACCCAAGCCGGTGCAGTCCAATGCGGCAGGCTGCTGCCCCCGCCTGCCAAATAGGCCAGCACCAGCCAAGGCAAGCCAAAAAATAGGCGCAACACCCCCTGCTTGCTATGTCCCCACAAACCCCAGAGCAGCAAAGGTCCGAAGGACAGCAACTGTAAAAGAGCGAAGCGCGCCACGTCGGCCAAGTGCCAACCGCTACCCGCGCCATGCTGCCCTTGGTAACGGAAAGAAACCCAGTCCTGTTGCGCATTCCACACCAGCACCGGCGAGACCATCAGCAGCGCCAGCAACACCGCCAGCCAGGGCCAGGGCGTGCGCAATATGCGCATGCCGTGGGCGGACAAAAGGCATAAGCCTGATGCCAAGGCCATAAAAATGGCGGTGTATTTGCTCAGGCCCGCCAGCCCCAGCAGGCAGCCCCATAGCAACCAGTCGCCACGGTAGGCCAGCCCGTCAGACTGCATCAGGCGCAAGGTTTGCCCCATCAGCAAGACGGTGAAAAACATCAATAAGGTATCGGGCACCAAGCCGATTCCCAGCACGTGCAGCAAAGGCGCCAATGCAAGCGCAGCCAGTGACCACAAACCGGCGTCCCCGGCGTGGCCGAAATTGCTATGGCCTTGCAAGTACTCGGCCAGCCGGTACACGCCCAGCACGGTTCCCAGCCAGAAGAGTCCGGGCACTAAGCGCAAGAAGACGACTGGCGCATCCACGACCACCAAGGGCCATTGCACCCAGCCGACCAAAGGCGGATGGTCAAAATAACTCAGCGCCGGGTGGTAGGCATACAAAAGGTAATGCGCCTCGTCCACCGATAGGCCGATAAAGCCACCCACCACCGCATGCAGCAAGACCAAAGCGGCCAACAAAGCGCTATGGCGCGGGTGCTGGCCCAACGCGCGCAAGCCTTGGCGAATCAATGCCGGCAGCACAAATTTTTCCAAAGAGAAAGCATGCCGCAGTCTAAACTGCCGCCCCAAGGCCGGGGCCAAAGCCCCCGTACCTCGACCCCAGCCCCATGCAAAGGAAACCTATGCCCACCTACCATGTAGAAATGATTGAAGGCCGCACCCTGGAACAAAAGAAAAAACTGGTGCAAGAAATTACCCGCATCAGCGTTGAAGTGCTGGGCGGTTCGCCCGGCTCGGTAGACGTGATCATCACCGACATCAAGGCTGACAACTGGGCCACCGGCGGCAAGCTCTGGAGCGAGCCGCGCGACTAGGGATCGCCGCAATACTTTAGGCGGCCATAGCAGCCTGCAGCGCATCAACGAACATGGCCGGCACATCAAAGCCGGTCTGGTCGCTAATCTCCTGAAAACAGGTCGGACTAGTGACATTGATCTCGGTCAGGTGCGTGCCAATGATGTCCAAGCCCACCAGCAACAGGCCGCGTGCCGCCAGGGTCGGGCCTATCGCCAATGCCATAGCACGGTCGGCGTCGTTCAAGGGCTGGGCCACACCCAGGCCACCGGCCGCCAGGTTGCCGCGCACCTCGCCGCCCTGGGGAATACGCGCTAGGCAAAAAGGCACCGGCACCCCGCCAATAACCAGCACGCGCTTGTCGCCTTGCGCAATCGCCGGTAAAAACTTTTGCACCATCAGGCTTTGCGCGCCCTCGCGGTTCAGCGTTTCGATGATGCTACCCAGGTTCAGTCCATCTGGTTTGACGCGGAAAATACCCATGCCACCCATGCCGTCCAGCGGTTTCAAGATGATGTCCTGGTGCTCGGCATGGAAAGCGCGTACCGCCTGCGCATCGCGGGTCACCAGCGTGGGACCGATGTGCTGCGCGAACTCCATGATGGCCAGCTTCTCGGGGTGGTCGCGCAGCGCACGCGGCTTGTTAAACACCTTGGCGCCTTCGCGCTCGGCTTGCTCCAGCAGATGTGTGGCGTAAAAAAATTCGCTGTCAAAAGGCGGGTCTTTGCGCATCACGATGGCGTCAAAACTGTGCAGAGCCATCACCGTGCTTGGCTGCTCTTCAAACCAGTGCTCGCTCTGCCCGGTCAGCGTGATACGCCGCGTAGGCGCCTGCACCACGCCGCCTTGCTGCCACAGCAAGTGTCGCGGCTCGCAAGCGGCAATCTGGTGGCCGCGCCGCTGCGCCTCGCGCATCATAGAAAAAGTGGAATCCTTATAGGTCTGAAAAGACTCCAGCGGGTCGGCGACAAACAATATTTGCATCAAAAAAATCCTCCGGGATGACATGCTAAGCCTGGGTTCAGACACCAGCCTGGGAAAGCGGCCAAGCGCCAAGTGAAGGCGCTTGCGCTCTAAGCTTTGCGTGGTCGGTAGTGTTGCACAGCCAACGCCAGGCTGCCGGCCAGTAAACCCCAAAAGGCTGAGCCTACGCCACCAATGACCACGCCGCTCAAGCTAATCAAAAAAGTCACCATGGCCGCTTCGCGGTCTGATTCTTTATGCAAAGCGCTGGCCAGCGCGTTGCCGATCGTGGCCATCAAGGCCAGGCCGGCGATAGCCACGACCAAGGCGTGCGGAAAAGCACTGAGCATGGCCATGATGGTGGCGCCAAACAGGCCCAGGGCAATATAGAGCAGACCGCAACAGACTGCAGCGGTATAGCGGCGCGCCTTGTCTGGATGCGATTGCGGGCCCATGCACATGGCAGCGGTGATAGCGCTTAAGTTCAGCGAAAACGCGCCAAAGGGCGCAAACACCAGGGTCGCGACGCCGGTCATGGTGAGGATGCGCGAGATCGGCAAACCGGCGTCTCCTCCGTTGGCCCGCTCATCACCAAATCCGCAAGCCTTGATGGCGGCTACCCCGGGCATGTTTTGCGAGGCCATGGTCACCACAAACAAGGGTAGCGCCAGACTGACCATGGCCGACCACGTAAATTCAGGCGCAACGTACACCGGCCATGTGAGGCCCGTCGGAATCACCACATTGGCAAACTCCCCCTGCCCTGCCACAAACAAAATAGCAAATAAAAGCGTTAACGGCACCGCATACAAAGGCACAAAACGCCGGCCCAGCAAATACGTCATCAGCATCAGCAAGACCAGCGGCAGGGCAGTTTGCGCGGCAGCAAAACCCGCAATGCCAAAGCGCGCCAACACACCTGCCAGCAAGGCGCTGGCGATGCTCAGCGGAATGCGCTTGGTCAAGGCCTCAAACCAGCCGCTAGCGCCGATCAGCACGATCAAGGCCGCACTCGCCATAAACGCGCCTACCGCTTGGCCCATGGTGAAACCACCCGCTAAGCCGGCGCTAGCCAATACCGCAGCGCCCGGCGTGCTCCAGGCCACCATCACGGGTTTGCGCAACATCAGGGAAGGTAGGGCCGTCGTCAGACCCATGCCGATGCTGATGGCCCAGACCCAGGAGGCCAACATTTCCTGCGTCGCGCCAAAGGCCTGCGCGGCCTGAAATACGATGGCGATAGAGCTGGTAAAGCCCACCAACACCGCCACAAAACCGGCAGTAAAAGTGGACCAACTCAGGTCTTTAAAAAATTGCACGGGGGCCTAAATTTCTATCTTGGAGCCCATCTCGACCACCGAGTTATTGGGCAGATTCAAAAAGTCAGCGGCACTGCTGGCGTTATGGTGCATTTGTGCGAAAAGCTTTTCGCGCCAAGGCGCCATACCCTCGCCGAAGACCGGAACCACGGTATCACGGGACAAAAAGTAACTTGTGGACATGGGGTCCAAAGCCACGCCCCTGCCTTTGAGTTGCTGCAAGGCTTTGGGAACGTCGGGGTCGTTTTTAAAGCCGTAGTGAATCAGCACTTGCCAGCAGTCATGGCCCAGGCGCTCGATCTCGATGCGCTTGTCCAAACCGATCCAGGGCACCTCATGGTTGCGCACCGTTACAAACAAATTGGTCTCATGCAACACCTTGTTGTGTTTCAAGTTATGCAATAAGGCATTGGGCACCGTGCCCACTGCGGCACTCAGAAACACTGCCGTGCCGTCCACCCGGGCGGGCGGGCTGATAAATACAGAGTCCAAAAACCCGCGCAAATCTAGCGCATCCGCCTTGATTTTGGAGTTGAGCAAAGCGCGTCCATCCTTCCAGGTCCCCATGAGCACGAAGATCACCGCGCCAATGACCAAGGGGAACCAGCCTCCGTCTAAGAGCTTGAGCAAGTTGGAGGCCCAAAACAAAAAATCCACCGCGAAGAAAAAGCCAGTGGCCAGCAGGCACAAGGCCAGCGGGTATTTCCAGCGGTAACGGATGACAAAAAAGGTCAAGATGGTGGTAATCAGCATGTCGGTACACACCGCAATGCCGTAGGCCGCCGCCAGATTGCTGGAGGACTTGAACATGCCCACCGCCAGCACAATCACCACAAACAAGCCCCAGTTCACGGATGGAATGTAAATCTGCCCGGCCTCACGCGCGCTGGTGTGGATGAGGTTCAGGCGCGGCAAGTAACCGAGTTGAATCACCTGCTTGGTCACGCTAAAGGCGCCGGTGATCAAGGCCTGCGACGCGATCACCGCTGCGGCTGTTGCCAGCACCACCAAGGGTATCAGTGCCCAGTCCGGCGCCATCATGTAAAACGGGTTTTTCACGGCCGCTGGGTTGGCCAGCAGCAAAGCGCCCTGGCCGAAATAGTTCAGGGTCAGCGATGGCATGACCACCGCAAACCATGCAATACGGATCGGCTTTTTACCAAAATGCCCTAAATCGGCATAGAGGGCTTCGGCACCTGTGACACATAAGACCACTGCGCCTAGCAAGATGAAGGTAACGCCAGGGTTTTCCCAGATAAAAATCGCTGCGTAGTGGGGACTGATCGCCAACAAAACAGCCGGGTTGGTGGCGATATGGAACACGCCCAAAGCGCCGATAACCGTAAACCAAACCAAAGTGATGGGGCCAAAAAATTTACCGATGCCCGCCGTGCCACGCTTTTGCACCCAGAACAGGCAGAACAAAATTACCAAGGTCAAAGGCACCACGTACTTCACAAAGCGCGGCGAAATCACCTCCAGACCTTCGACCGCTCCCAGCACCGAGATGGCTGGGGTAATCACCCCGTCACCGTAAAACAAACAGGTACCAAAAATACCGACGTTGAGCAGCACGGCGCGTAAGGCCGGCTTGTCCTTGACCGCTTGCGAGGCCAAGGCCAGCATAGCGATGAGCCCCCCCTCGCCCGCGTTGTCGGCGCGCAACACCAAGACCACGTATTTGAGCGAGACGATGATGGTCAGCGTCCAAAAAATCATGGACAAGATGCCGTACACATTGTCTGGAGTGAGGGGTACATGCCCGGAGCCGAACACCTCTTTGAGCGCGTACAGGACGCTGGTACCGATATCGCCGTAGACCACGCCAATGGCGCCAACGGTCATGGCCGTGAGTGATGATTTTTGTGAAGACACAAGTTGCACCGGCCACATCAGCGGCGCGGATTCGGTTGTCGCGAGGGCCACCATTGTGCTACGGCAAATGCCGTTTTCAGCCTGCTACTGGCCGCTAAACCGAAAATATGTTGCAACGCAGCAATAAAAGTCGCTGCTGCGACACATCGATGCTCCCGCCCGCTTGGCTATTCGCCTTCGTCGGCCAATGGATCGGTGGCTTCGAGCTCATAGCTGGCGGCGAGCATCGCTAGGCGGCCCACCACGCCATACATGTAGAAACGATTGGGCTCGCTGGCACCGGGGCGCACGCCCAGCTGTGGTAGCTGGGTGCTAGGCCCAAAGGCCAGCGGCACATACAAAGAGCCCGGAGCGCTCAGGTTTTCATCCTCGCCGCGGTCGGCGTGGATACGGTAAAAACCCCCCACCACATAGCGGTCCATCATGTACACCACAGGCTCAGCCACGGCATCATTCATGCGCTCGTGGGTGAGCACGCCTTCTTGCACGATCAACTGGCGCAAACCGCCGTCCTGAGGCTGGGCCGCCTGGGTGCGCGCCACCAGTTCGGGCAACTGCTTGGTTTCGCGCACCGTCATAAGTCCCATGCCGCTGCTACTGTTGTCAGCCTTGACGATGACGAAGGGCTTTTCCTTGATGCCGTACTCCTTGTACTTGCGGCGCACTTTGCTCAAAGTGGAGTCCACCCGCGCACTCAGCGCAGCCAAGCCCTTGGCATCGGCCAGATCGACATCGCCACAGCTTTCGTACAGCGGATTAATCAGCCAAGGGTCGATGCCCGTGAGCTTGCCAAAGCGCTTAGCGATTTCTTCATAGCAGGCGAAATGCGTGCTTTTGCGGCGCACCGCCCAGCTGGCGTGCAGGGGCGGCAGCAGGTATTGCTGGTGCAAGTCTTCCAAAATACCGGGGATGCCCGCCGCCAGATCGTTGTTCAGCAAGATGGTGCAGGGGTCAAAGTCCTTGACGCCAATGCGCCCTTTGTTGCGCAACACCGGCTCTAAAGTGATGCTCTCGCCGCCGGGCAATTCAACGACCGTGCTTTTCTTGATCTCGGGGCTGATCGACCCAATGCGGACATGGAGCCCCGCCATATGAAAAATACGCTGCAGCTGCGCCAGGTTGCTCAGGTAAAAAGTGCTACGGATGTTGTGCTCGGGGATGATGAGCAGGTTGCGCGCCTCGGGGCAGATTTTCTCAATAGCCACCATCGCCGCCTGCACAGCCAACGGCAGCATCTCGGGGGTCAGGTTATTCCAGCCGCTAGGATAAAAGTCGGTATCCACCGGCGCCAGCTTGAAGCCGGCATTGCGCACATCCACCGAGGTATAGAAGGGCGGCGTGTGCTCCATCCACTCCAGCCGAAACCAGCGCTCAATGGCCGGCATGGTGTCCAGCAAGCGTTGCTCCAGTTCATTGATTGGGCCGGTCAGGGCTGTGACGAGGTGGGGGACCATAGTGGGCGATTTTGAAGCGAAGTCTAAGGCCGATTCTGTCAGGCCAACTTGACAGAGATGGTGCGCTTGTCTAAAAATTCAAGTGCAACGCGGTCTTAGCGACATCAGGCAGAGAAAATTCTCCAACTTGGCCGCTAAGCAGCCATCTACGGCGGTGAATTAAGCCCGCACTTCCCCTTGCCCCAGCACCACGTACTTGAGCGAGGTCAGGCCCTCAATGCCTACCGGGCCGCGGGCGTGGAATTTGTCGGTAGAAATACCGATTTCAGCGCCCAAGCCGTATTCAAAACCGTCAGCAAACCGGGTGCTGGTGTTAACCATAACGCTGGCCGAGTCCACCTCGCGCAAAAAGCGCTGCGCGTGCATATGGTCGCGGGTCAGGATGGCATCGGTGTGGTGGCTGGAATAGTGGTTGATATGGGCAATGGCCGCGTCCAGCCCATCGACCACTTTGATGCTGATGATGGGCGCCAGGTATTCCTCAAACCAATCCTGCTCGGTGGCGTCTTGCACATGGGCGCCAGGCACGTCGATAAGCAAGGCCTTGGCCTCCGGACAACAACGCATTTCTACGCCCTTCGCAGCATAAACAGCGCCAATGTGGGATAGAAATTCTTTCGCCACCCCGCGCGCCACTAACAGGCCTTCGCTGGCGTTGCAAGGGCTGTATTTTTGCGTCTTGGCGTTGTCCGCCACCGTCACCGCCATGGCGATGTCGCAGGGGTCGTCCACATAGGTGTGGCAGTTACCGTCCAGGTGTTTGATCACCGGCACTTTGGCCTCACGGCTAATGCGTTCAATCAGGCTTTTGCCACCGCGCGGGATGATGACATCCACAAACTGCGGCATGGCGATTAACTCGCCCACCACCGCGCGGTCGGTGGTTTGCACCAATTGCACCGCGTCAGTCGGCAAACCGGCCTGCGCCAGCGCTTTACCGACCAATAAGGCCAGCGCTTTGTTGGAGTCGATGGCTTCCGAGCCACCGCGCAAGATGCAGGCATTACCGCTTTTGATAGACAGGCTAGCGGCCTCAATAGTGACATTGGGCCGACTCTCAAAAATCATGCCGAACACGCCGATGGGCACGCGCATCTGCCCCACGCGGATGCCGCTGGGCTGCTGGCGCAGGCCGGTGATTTCGCCAATGATTTCCGGCATGGCGGCCAACTGCTCGCAGCCCAGGGCACAGGTTTCCAGCACTTTAGGCGTCAGGCGCAGGCGGTCCACCAGCGGTGCGGCCAGGCCGGCAGCCATAGCGCGCCCTAGGTCTTTGGCGTTGTCCCCTTGCAAAGCCTGTGTGTTTTCGCGGAGCAAGGCCGCCAGGGCCAGCAGCGCCCGGTTTTTATCCGCCGCACTGGCGCGTGCCATGGCGCTGGACGCCGCCTTGGCCTGCGCGCCCAATAGGTGCGCGGTTTCGATGGGGTTGGCAACAGAGGTGTTCATGACTGGATTTTCACGCAAGTCCAAGTGTAGTTTCAGCAATGCATGGCGGAGCGCACAAAGGATGCCTTAGGTGTTGGCATTTGCAGCGCGCCAGGAGACAGACTTAGCCGGCGCCGCCAAGCGGCACAAGTCCAGCGCCAGGCGGTGTAGCGCCTGCCAGCCACTGGCGGGCCAATCGGGCTGCTTGAGGCCTTTGATGATGCCGTCCACCGTGTGCGCTGCCTGCAGCAATTGCGCCAGTTCCAGCGCGCTAATGCGCGGCAGCACACGCTCAAACAAGCGCTCTTTATTGCCCCAGATGCGGTTCTCGCGCAGGGCCAGCGGCAGCGGGCGGCCCTGGGCCATGGCGTCTTTGACGCGCTTTAAGGCACGAATGTCTTCGGCCAGGGTGTAGTGCACCAACACCTCGGCCTCGCCCTCGGCCTGCAAGCCTTCGAGCATGCGCTGCACCCGTAGCGGCTGCCCGGCCAGCACCGCTTCGCTCAGCTTGAACACGTCGTAGCGCGCCACATTAAGCACCGCCGCCTCTACTTGCTCCCAACTCAACACGCCGCCGCTTTGCACCGTGGGCGCAAACAGCAAGGCGAGTTTTTGCACCTCTTGGTGCGCAGCGAGCAAATTGCCTTCGACGCGGTCGGCAAAAAATTGCAGCGTGCGCTGACCTTCTTCGCCCGCCGCCACGCGCAAGCCTTGTGCGCCCAGGCGCTGGGCAATCCAGGCCGGCAGGTCTTTGCGCTCCACCGGGTCCACTTGCAGCGTCACGCCGCAGTTTTCTAGCGCGCCAAACCAGGCTGCGGCTTTGGTGGCTTTGTCTAAGCGCGGCAGCAAGATGATGCTGAGGACCGCATCATTGCCTTGCGCCTGTTCGGCAATGTGTTGCAAGGCGAGGCTGCCTTCTTTGCCCGGCTTGCCGCTAGGGATACGAATTTCGATAATTTGCTTGTCCGCAAACAAACTCATGCTGCCACCGGCGGCCAGTACCTCGCTCCAATCGAAATGCGCGCCTGAGACCATGTGTGCGCTGCGCTCGGTAAAGCCTTGGGTGCGCGCATGGGCGCGCAGTGCGTCTAGGGCCTCTTGTTGCAGCAGCGGCTCATCGCCGTGCAGGGTATACAGGCTTTTGAGCCCGCGCTCTAAATGCCGGCCCAGTTGCGAAGGCGCTAGTTGCATGGCGCACCAGCCTTAAGGCGCGAGCGACTTGATCGCCGCCAGGCGGCGCACAATTTGCTGCACCGCGTCGGTTTGCATATCGCGGTTGAGCATCACCTCTTCGGTTTCTTTAGACAAAACCGTGGCCTCATTAAAACTCACGCTACGTTCCAAGCGAATATCGGTCGGTTCAATCAAGACCTTGCCTTGCGGCGTGCGCACCGAAAAGCGCACCGCCAGGCGCAATTCAAACTCTCGCACCAGGCCCGCCGCGTTCAAACCGACCACTACCTTTTGGCGCGTTTCGCTCAATACTTCCACCATCGCATCGGGTGGGATAGCGCCCGCAGGTGTCGTCGCCGGGCGCACCCGGCTACCCAGCAAGCGCGACAATTCGGCCGCCACACCACCGGAGCGCTCGGGCGTGACGGCGACCGTATCAAACACATAGTTAGGCGCACCGCGCAAAGCAAATCCGCAGCCCTGCAACAGCGCTGCAGTCAAAGCAAGCGCCATCCAAGCGGCCAAAGTACGACGTGTTACTTGCGACATACGATGCACCGCGCCTAGAGCACCACGTTGACCAAACGGCCAGGTACGACCACTATCTTTTTCGGCGCCGCGCCTTGGGCAAAACTTTGCACCGTCGCGTTGTCCAGCGCTAGGGCTTCAATCGCTTCACGCGATGCCGCAGATGGCACCAGCAAAGCGCCACGCAATTTGCCATTGATTTGCAGCACCAGCGAAATTTCATCTTGTACGAGCGCGCTGGCGTCCACTGCTGGCCAGGCGGCATCGAGCAAATCGCCGCCTTGCTTGGCATAGCCCAGTTCCACCCACAGCGCGTGCGCCAGATGCGGCGCAGCCGGGTAGAGCACGCGCAGTAAAACGCCCAAGCCCTCGACCAAGGCCACCCGGCCATCGGACGTGTCTTGGCCCTTGAAGTCTTCCAGCGCATTGAGCATCTTCATGGCGCCCGAGACCACTGTGTTGTATTGCATACGCTGGTAGTCGTAGTCCACTTGCTTGAGTACGGTATGCATTTCCAAACGCAGCACCTTGGCCTCTTTGGAAAAAGCCACCGCCGCCAGTCCACCAGCTGCGGCCAGCGTGGCGTGCGCGTCTGCCAAGTCCAGTGTCGACAACTTAAAGCCAAAATTCCAAGCGCGGCGCAAAAAGCGGTAACTGCCCTCCACGCCGGCGTCGTTCCATTCCAGCGTAGCCTCTGGCGGCGAGGTGAACATGGTGTACAGCCGCGCGGTATCTGCGCCGTATTTCTCGATCAAGTCCTGCGGGTCCACCCCATTATTTTTGGACTTGGACATGGTGCCCACGCCCTCGTAGTCGATAGCCGTACCCACAGGCAAATCGCCCACGGCTTTGATCAGGCGAGCCCCTATGACTTTGCCGCTCGCATCGTGCACATGCTCCACATCCTGGGGCCAAAAATACTCTTTAGCGCCCTTGTCGGTGCGGCGCGAGTAAATATGATTGAGCACCATGCCTTGGGTGAGTAGTTTGGTAAAAGGCTCATCGACCTGCACCAGCCCCAAATCGCGCATCACCTTGGTCCAAAAGCGCGCATACAAGAGGTGCAAGATAGCGTGCTCAATGCCGCCGATGTACTGGTCCATAGGCGCCCAATAGGCCGCGCCCTCGGCCACCATGGCATCACTATTGGTGGGGTCGCAATAGCGCATGTAGTACCAGCTCGAATCGACAAAGGTGTCCATGGTGTCGGTCTCGCGCCGCGCCGCTTTGCCACACACCGGGCAGGTCACGCCCGCATGAAAACCTTCGTGCTTGTGCAGCGGATTGCCTGAACCATCCGGAATGCAATCGAGCGGTAGCACCACCGGCAAATCCTTTTCAGGCACCGGCACTGCGCCATGTTCTTCGCAGTGGATGATAGGAATCGGCGTGCCCCAATAGCGCTGGCGCGACACGCCCCAGTCGCGCAGCCGCCAGGTGGTCTTTTTCTCGCCCAGCCCCAGCGCCGCCAAATCAGCCGCCACCGCATCTAAACAAGCCTTGAAGCCCAGCCCGTCGTACTTACCCGACTGCACCGCCACCCCCGCGCCTTTTTCCGCGTACCAATCCTGCCAAACGCCCGCGTCAAAAGCCAAAAATGCAGGGCCAGCCGTGGCATTGGCCCCGCCAGCCTGCAACGCGGCCGCGCCAAGGCCTGCGCCGGGTGACGACATTGAGCCTGCGGAGGAGGAACCCGGCGTAGGGCTTGGCGTGGCCGCCCCCGAAACAGAAGAGGAAGCACCTTCACGATCCGCAGGCCTTGACGCAGCCGCGCCCGAGGAAGCAGAAGAGGCAACAGCCACCACTTGTCGAATCGCCAAGCCATATTTCAAAGCGAAAGCAAAGTCACGCTCATCATGCGCAGGCACACCCATCACCGCGCCATCGCCATAACTCATGAGCACATAGTTGCCCACCCACAGCGCCACCGCTTCCCCGGTCAAGGGATGTGTCACCGTCAGGCCCGTATCCATACCGGCCTTTTCTTTGACTGCCAACTCGGCCTCGGTGGTGCCACCGGCTTTGCATTCCTCGATAAACGCTGCCAACGCCGGGTTCGTCAAGGCCGCATGCTGCGCCAGGGGATGCTCGGGCGCCACCGCGCAAAAGGTCACGCCCATAATGGTGTCGGCCCGCGTGGTGAACACATACATGCGCCCCTCGCCAATCAATGCGCCGCTGGCATCTTGGATGCTGTGGGGAAAAGCAAAGCGCACACCTTCGCTCTTGCCGATCCAGTTTTCCTGCATCAGCTTGACGCGCTCGGGCCAGCCGGGCAGGCCGGTTTGCACATGGTCCAGCAGCTCTTGCGCGTAGTCGGTAATTTTCAGGTAGTACCCGGGAATCTCACGCTTTTCTACGAGCGCGCCAGTGCGCCAACCGCGCCCGTCGATCACCTGCTCATTGGCCAGCACCGTCTGGTCTACCGGGTCCCAGTTCACTACCTGGGTCTTGCGGTAGGCCACGCCCTTTTCCAGCATCTTTAAAAACAGCCACTGGTTCCACTTGTAATAACTCGGGTCGCAGGTCGCTACTTCGCGGCTCCAGTCGATGGCCAGACCCATGGCCTGCATCTGCCGCTTCATATAGGCAATGTTGTCGTAAGTCCATTTCGCCGGGGGCACGCCGTTTTTCAGGGCGGCGTTTTCGGCCGGCAGGCCAAATGCATCCCATCCCATGGGCATCAAAACGTTATAGCCCTTCATGCGCAAATAGCGCGTCAGCATGTCATTGATGGTGTAGTTACGTACATGGCCCATGTGCAGCTTGCCGCTGGGATAGGGCAGCATGGAACAGGCGTAAAACTTATTTTTGCCGGCGTCTTCATTCACGCGGTAGGCCTCGTGGCCGTTCCACAAAGGCTGCGCCCAATGGTCACGGGCGGCTTGCTCTATGGCGATGTGTTGGTACTTGTCTTGCATTGGGGTAGGGGCTTGGAGGCAACAGGCATTTTAGGCGCGCAAGCCGCCGAGCCTGCGCAGGCGGCCCAAGGTGCACACCAACCAGCGTCCAAGCCCTTAGCGCGGCTTTTCAGTCACAAAGCCAATGCGGCTCAAACCGGCTGCATTGGCCAGCGCCATGAACTCCACCACCCTGCCATAGGGCACGGCAGCGTCGGCGCGCAGTTGCACCTCGGTGGCCGGGTTGCGCTGGGCCGCTTGCTGCAAGGCCTGCTGCAAGGCCTGGCCCTGCAAACGCTGCTCCTGCACATAGACGGCGCCGGCCTGGTCGATGGTCACCGCCAGGGCTTGCGCATCGCTTTGGCTGCTGGCAGCAGCGTTGACCTTGGGCAGGTCCACCTTGACAGCACTGAGCATCATGGGTGCGGTGATGATGAAAATCACCAGTAGCACCAGCATGACGTCAATCAGCGGTGTCATATTGATATCGCTCATAGGCGCATCGCTGCGCTTGGCTTGGAGGCGCCCGAAAGCCATGGCTGGGGCTTCAGTCCAAGGCGCCGTCGGGCAGATAAGCGGTCGCCTGGCTTTGGTAGACCAGCAATTCACGCACATCGCGGGCAAAGCCCTCTAGGTCGGCCTCGATACGCCCAATCAGCCGCCCCAGCAGGTTATAGCCCAGCACCGCCGGAATAGCCACCGCCAAGCCCGCAGCCGTCATGATCAAGGCCTCGCCCACCGGGCCGGCCACTTGCGCAATGCTGATTTGCCCGGCCTGCGCGATCGTCGCCAAAGCCCCGTAAATACCCCACACCGTGCCGAGCAACCCGACAAACGGCGCCATCGAGCCCACACTGGCCAAAATGACCTGCCCGGACTGCAAGCGGCGCACGCCCGCTTGCAAGGCATCGCGCAGCACGCGCGTCAATTGCTGGGCACTAGCGCCTTGGGCCGCCAGCCGGGGCTGCGCGTCCTGGCGCATCTGGCGCCGCCCCGCTTCAATCAAGGGTATCAGCAGCGCGGCGCGGTCAAAAGTGGGCACGCTGTGCAGCGCCTGCTCCACATCGGGGGCCTGCCAAAAGGCCGCGATGCCGCGCTCCAAGCCCGCCAGCGCGCTGCGCAGGAAAAAGCTTTTCCACACAATGATCGACCAACTGGCCAAGGACATGAGCAGCAGCAGCCCCGCTACCGCTTTATGCACTGCGTCGCCTTCGAACATGCGCAACCCTGCTTAGCGCAGACCCAGCACGTCGAACATATCGAACATGCCGTTTTGCTTGCCCGCCAAAAAACGCACCGCGCGCAAGCTGCCCTGGGCATAGGTGGAGCGGCTCGATGATTTGTGGCTGATCTCGATGCGCTCGCCGGTACCGGCGAACAGCACCGTGTGGTCGCCCACAATGTCGCCACCGCGAATCGTGGCAAAACCGATGCTCGATGGGTCGCGCTCGCCGGTAATGCCCTCACGGGTATAGACCGCGCAGTCGGCCAGAGTGCGCCCCTGCGCCTGGGCGATCACTTCGCCCATTTTGAGGGCCGTGCCCGAAGGGGCGTCCACTTTGTGGCGGTGGTGCGCTTCGATGATTTCGATGTCATAACCCGTGGCCATGGCCTTGGCGGCCAACTCCAGCAACTTCAGGGTCACGTTCACACCCACGCTCATATTGGGCGCCAGCATGATGGGGATATCCTTGGCCGCCTCGGCGATCTCTGCTTTTTGCGCCTCACTAAAGCCAGTGGTGCCAATCACCATGGCCACGCCCAGGCGGCGGCACACGGCCAAATGCGCCATGGTCCCCTCGGGGCGCGTGAAGTCGATCAGAAATTTGCTGCGCGCCAGGCCCTCTTGCAGATCCGGGGAAATCAGCACACCGGTGCTTTGCCCGCCAAAGGTGCCAGCGTCTTGGCCGATAGCGGGGCTGTCCGCACGGTCTAACGCTGCGGCCAGGTGGCAATCATCAGCGGCGCGCACTGCTTCCACCAACATCTGTCCCATGCGCCCGGAGGCACCGGCAATGGCTATCGCGTGCGTCATGCGTGCGCTTTCTAACTTTATCTACAGCGGCGAGCCTAGGGCTCCAGCGGCGGGTAATTAGTGCGTGCCGGTGGCAGCGCAGGCGCTGCCGCCTTGGGCGCAGGCGCCGGGAACTTGGCCAGAGCCTCCGCGCTGGCTTGCATAGGCTTGGGTGGGGGCAGTTGCACCGTGGTGCGCAAAGTGCTTACAAACTCGGACTCGGTCGGCAGCGCATCGGCTTCGATGCGCTCCATGCTGTCGCCTTTAAAAAAGACGGTAGCTTGGCGCAACTGACCAGGCTTGCCCTGCTGGTACAGGCTAAAGGCATACACCCAGCGGTCGGCATGAAACACGCTGGTCAGTAATGGCGTGCCCAAGACGGCGGCCACCTGGGCCCGGCTAGCCCCCTTGGGAATGGCGGCGACTTGTTCTCGGCTGACCACATTGCCCTGGACAATTTCCATGCGGTAGGGCTCCAGCACGCCGGCTACCGAATTACTGGCTTTGTCCAAACTGCTGCAGCCCGCTGCCAAACACAGCACCCCGGCAAGCGCAAACAGGGCCGCAAAACGGCGCAAAGTGGGTAGAAAAATCATGGTTTGCATGCGGCAGTAAGATCGCGGCATTGTAGCCCCGCCCCTGTAAGGCCTGCTTTACGCATGAGCAACATCGACGAACTCAAAAGCACCGGCCTCAAGGCCACGCTGCCGCGTCTGAAGATATTGGAAGTCTTCCAGCGCAGCCGCCAGCGTCATATGTCGGCCGAAGATATCTATCGGGTATTGCTGCAAGAACGCGCCGATGTGGGCCTGGCCACGGTGTACCGCGTGCTAACGCAGTTTGCGCAAGCCGGCATTTTGAAGCGCAGCCAGTTTGAAGGCGGCAAATCGGTCTTCGAGCTGGACCAGGGCGAACACCACGACCACCTGGTCTGCCTGGACTGCGGCCAGGTGGAAGAGTTTTACGACGCCGAAATCGAAAAGCGCCAACACGCGGTTGCCAAAGCCAAAGGCTTTGCCATCACCGACCACGCGCTCAGCCTTTACGCCAGCTGCACCAAGCCAGACTGCGCCAACCGCAAAACGGCCCGAACCTAACAGCGCAGTGCCGCGCTCTTGCGGATGGCGGCGCGGACACCCGCTTCAAGCGACCGGGCACCTGCAGACGCCAACGGGGCTTGCCTCTTTTTTGCCGGCTATCGTTAAGTTGCATTAATACAACTGTTTTTAATTTAATAATTACATTTACGCTTTTTTCATTGCGGCGCCTAAATCCTCCGTGGTTCAATCTATCGTGTTCTATTTAAAGAACATAATTTTTTTAACAATTTTCAGGGATTTAAGATGAAAAAAACATTGTTTGCATTGGCAGCACTTGCTGTCGTGGGCGCCGCTTCTGCCCAATCGACGCTGTACGGCGTGGTTGATTTGGGCTTCAGTAAGGTCACCGATAAGGATGCACAGGTCAGCTCCGGCGGCTACAGCACCAGCCGTCTAGGCGTCAAAGGAAGTACCAACCTGGGCGGCGGACTGACTGGTTCCTACATGATTGAGACCGGTTTGAATGCTGCTGATGGCGCGACTGCCACCAGCCTTGGCAATCGTGGCGCCTCGGCCGGTGTCAGCGGCTCGTTTGGTTCTATATCTTTGGGCCGTCAATTCACGCCCTACTCCACCTCTTTTTGGAATGAGCCCCTGGAGTACGACGGCTTTTCCACCTTTTATTTTGGAAGCGTGCAGGCAGACCACTACTGGCAGAGCAATTCTGTCTTGTACAAGACGCCCAATATGAATGGCTTCACTGCCAGCGCTATGTATTCGGGAACGGCCGCTGACAATACTTCGGCCGGCACTTATTTCAGCGTGGGCGGTAATTATGTAACCGGTCCTTTCACTCTTGATGCCGCCTTTGAGTCCTCAAAAGTGACCGCTTCTAGCGTGACGACCACCGGCTGGAACCTGGCCGGCGCTTACAACGCAGGGTTTGCAACGCTGTATGCCGCGCTCCAAGGCGGAGACAACGGCGGAGCCAACAAACAAACTTCTTGGGATCTGGGTGCTGGCATCCCGCTTGGCGACGGCATGACCGCGCAACTGGGCTATTACTCTGTCAAAGTGGCTGATACCAACAGCTACTTGGCGGCCGCATTGGTCAAAGAGTGGAATAAACAAACGCGCCTGTATGGCGGTTTTGTGTCGTCCATGATGAAAGAACCTGCCACCGCGAAAGACAGCACGACTATCAAAGCTGGCGTGCGCTACAGCTTCTGATCACCTAACGGGCCTGGTGCCCGTAGGGCAATGTAAAGCTCAAACGAAAAAGCCCCGCTGTATTGCTACAGCGGGGCTTTTGAACTTTCACAACTCTCACACTGGCACAAGGCCAGCAGGGGAATTAGAAGTTGTAACGCAGGCCAGCGCCGGTTTTGTTCACCGAATCAACAGAACTATAGCCAAGGTAGCCGATAGTCGTTTTGCCCATGGCTTTGATGTAGTTCAAGCCAAAACCAGTCTTTGCGCCAGCGCCGGCGTCGTAGGACGAGTAAGCAGCAGCAATATAGTCAGCGCCTACAGGCACTTTCACGCCAATGTTGTAGCCGCTTTCCTTTTTAGTGCCGGTGTCATTGCTGGCATAACCACCGATCAAGGTCGCGGCACCCATGTTGTACTGCACTGCGGCCACGGTGGAGGTAGAAGTTGCCGAAGCAGCAGTTTTGTAGGTCTGCATTGCAGCGTTGATCAACAAAGGACCTGCTGCATAGTTAACGCCGCCACCCATGTAATTTTGGTGAGCCGCATCGCCGGCGCCAGGTGCAGCCATCAACTGAACGGTTACGCCGCTCATTTCAGGCGTTGTGTACTGGATAGCTCCGGAAACATTGGCTTGGCCATTGTTACCCGTGTCGGAGTTGTAGAAGCCAGTGCTCATCGCGCTGAAACCGTTGTACTCCAAAGCGTCGGCGTACCACACTGCGGTGTCAATGGGAGACCACATAGCGCCCGCGTCGATCTTTCCGAAAGAACCAGCAACGCTTACGAAAGCTTGGCGGCCAAAACCGCTGAATGATGCGGTCGAAAGATCAGCACCAACGCCGCCTTCTAGGTAAGCGCTACCCTTGAGGCCAGAGCCCAGGTCTGTATCGCCCTTGACGACCAAACGGCTGGCTTCCCAAACGCCGCTTTTAACCGAACCATCGGCGCTGCCGACCTTGGAGTAACCTACGTCGAGCTTGCCGCCAACGGAAAATTGGGCAGAAGCGCTACCCACGGCAGCGATAGCGGCCAATGCGATCAGAGTTTTTTTCATTTCTTAATTCCTAAAGTTGAAAAGACATACCGGTACGGCCACAGGCTCGATACCGAATTTAACAATTTGATTGGTATGAAGATGTTTTTTCAAATTACTCATATTTCACAAATTGATGTTTTGATTACACCATTTATGTGTCAGGCAAACAACAGGAATTGGAACTTGAGTCGGTTTTGCTTCTATTTTCGTTGCAAAAGTACAACGCTCTGGTGCGCATTGCTGCGAAGGGCTGAAAGCACCTAGCCATGCTGGGCGGAACGAAAAAAGCCCCGTAGTCGAAACTACGGGGCTTTGTCTATCTACTCCAAAGCTGGCACGAGGCCAGCGGCAAGATTAGAAGGATTTCGTCAAGCGGATACGGTATTCCGTATCCAGTTGGGCTGCGGTAGTACCAGCAGCATTGGTGCCAAGTGCCGAGGCCGCTGTACCTGCTGCGTACTTGCTGTTCGCGCCTGCATCGGTGTAGGTGATGTAGCTGGCGTTCACATTGGTTGTCTTGCTGAGGTTGTAAGTAGCGCCTAAGCCCAATGCAGACGATGCTTTGTCACCCGTACGCGCTGAGGAAAGTATCCAAGCCATACCAGCTTCAGCCGCATCTTTTGCAACATAGGTCTGCTCGCCACGGCCCATGTAATCCAAACCAAAGGTGAAGTTACCATAAGGCACGGCAACAGAAACCAAATACTGGTCGGAAGCGAGGTCTTTGATCTGGTAGCCGGCAGCGAATTTCGCAACGCCAGCGTCATACTTGGCATACATGCGGTAGCGGTTGATGCCATTGGCAGGGACCAGAGCTGAACCAGTAGCCGTTGCCGTAGTACCGGTTGCCGCTGTTGCCAAGGTGTAAACCGTTACCGCGCTGAAAGCTGTCCAGTCGCCACCGATAACTACTGGGCCCATGGGGTACTCAGCGGCCAGTGCCGTGAAAGTAATGCCGTTGGAGTTACCACGCTCATTGGAGTTCGTCGCGGTAGCGCCAGCCTCAAACTCGCCATAGGTCGCGCTTACCGTAGCGTTGGCGAGTTTGGTCGAAAATATAGCCGCGTTGACGATGGAGCACTTGTCCAGCGGTACGAAGTTATTGGACTCGTTAGAGCTGTATACCGTACCGGTCACAGCGCCAGACATTTGTGCGTTGATAGAGCCGCAAGCACGCAAAGAACCTACAGTGGCAACACCTACGGGCGTTGTCAAAGAGATCGTGCCGTCACGGTCTGCAACACCGTTTCCACGGCCACGCATGGTGAAGCCGCCGCGTGCGGTAGCTTTCCAGCCTGCGCCCATGTCTTCTGTTGCGGTGATGTAAATTTCACCGTCGTTCATTGCAAAACCTTGCACGTGCTGACCAGAAGCGTGCACTACGGGGCTTTGCTGCCAGCTAAAGCCCAGGTTGCCGGACATAGTGGCTTGCGCGAAAGACGCACCTGTAGCCGCTAGAGCAGCCAATGCGATAAGTGTTTTTTTCATTTCGATAATCTCCAAAGTAGTACAAAACCCAGCAGTCAGAGGCCTCTGACGTCTGCTGATGCCCGCTGAAACTCAGAAAGCTACGCCTATTGGAGCAGAGGCCCAGGCGTATGCCAAGGCAAGTGGGTTTAATTAGGGGTATTTACCCGCACTCTATGTTGCGTAAATGTGACACTTTAGGTAATCCGCCAGTAAACCTAGGGTTTACCCTTGAAACCTAGTAGTAAGTATTTGCGAAGGGCTTGTCCTAACACCTTGGCCCGCGCACCCGGGTGCGTGCCCCATTTGGGCTAAGCTCGCCCTATGCACTCCACCACCGACCAACTGCTGATTGCCTGCGACACGGCCTTGCGTACGCTTTTTGCCCAGCCCCATGCCTCCAAGCCCTGCCCCACGGTGGCGGACCAGGACACCGAGCTGACACCAAGCGAGAAAAACCTGTCAGTCAGCCTGATGCGGGTCAACCATGTGGGCGAGGTCTGTGCGCAAGCGCTCTACACCGCCCAGGCACTGGCCACGCCGAATGCCGGTTTGCGCGCGCATTACCAAAAAGCCTGCCAGGAAGAGACCGACCATTTGGCCTGGACGGCGCAGCGCCTGCAAGAGTTGGGCGCCCGCCCCTCGCTGCTTAACCCGCTGTGGTACGCCGGCGCCTTTGGCCTGGGCCTCCTGGCCGGACGTATGGGCGATGCGGTCAGCCTGGGTTTTGTGGTGGAGACCGAAAACCAGGTGGGCGCGCACCTAGACAGCCATTTGCAGCAATTACCCGCCAAGGACCACGCATCACGCGCCATCGTGGCGCAAATGCGCGACGACGAAATTGGCCACGCCCGCCAGGCCAGCTTGGCTGGAGCCGCGCAATTGCCCCGCTTTGTCGGCAGCCTGATGCGCGCCGCCGCCAAAGTGATGACCACGGTGGCGCAGCGGGTTTGAGGTGGGCGGCTTTCCTTAAGGGCTCAAAGCTTTGTCCGAGCGCGACCGGATGGATGTTTTTCTGGAAGGCGACTTCGCTACCGCCCCGAGCTCACATCACGCTCACATCGAGCTGATGTGCGCCGATATTCTGGCGAGTAGCTGATCAAAATGGGGCTGCCCTTGGTAATAGAGAGCAGATGACTTGCGATATTCGCGGGCAAAAAAGTCGCGCTGCTGCGGATCGTTCAAGGTAAAGGCGGCGTTGTTGGCGATTAGCAATTCATCGCCGGAGCGAAATCTTTCTAGCTTACGGATTTGGTAGGCCTCTTCCTGCATAAATGCCTGAACCTCTGGCAGCCCTAGCAAGCAATAGACATCGTAGTAATGCCGCAAAAAGTTGGCGGGAAACCCTTGGCCTTGTGCAAGGCGCCGGTATTTGGTGGAAATGGTTTGCAGCTTTTCGACAAAAGTGTGCGTCGGCGCGTAGCAGGGCACGCCTATAGCGCGGTTGTCAAAAACTTGTATGCCCCGATCCAAGACAAAGTCCCATGCCCAGGAGGAGATGGTGACGGGGCGGTTAGGCGCGGTGTCGTCAAAACCCAGTTCCAGCAACACGCCATCTTTCACACCCTTCAGGCCTGCGGTGCGTGGCGTGTAGGACAGGCGGATACCGGCACTGCGCATTTTTTCATCATCAAAAAAGGTATCCCGGTCTACGCTTTCAATGCCGGGGATATTGATGCGTTGGGCCATCGCATCGTAATAACTGCGGCGTGACGCTATTTGGGCGGGTTTATCTTGGTTGCGGCCCGTCGCGACCTGCATATCGATCGGTGGCTCGATGCGGATATCGATATCTTCGGAAAAGCGGTGAATAACGCCAAATCCTTTGGACAGCGATGTGCCGCCTTTCAACTCGAATTGCATGCCCTGGGCCTGTAAGCCCCAAAGGACGTGCATGATCCAATAATCTTTCTCGACCAGCATGGGGTCGAGCCCTCGGGCATCGGCAATCACGGCGAGGAGTTGGGCGAAATCACGCCGCTGGTGCAAAAACTCAGCCACCAGCCCACTCCCGCAGGCGCTTGCGTGTTGCCAAATTGCCGAAGCTTTTCGCCGCCTTCTGAAGGCGCGTGGGGTGCAAGTGCGCTAGCTTGAGCAGCGCCTGCTCGAGTACCGCCTTGCGGTCCTCGGCCAATTCGTCCAAGTTATTGAGCAAGTCCACGTACAGAAATTCCGCAGTCAGCATCTTAGGAAAACGCGGCTTTACCCGGAAATCAAATTGACGGTTGCCGAGCTGGAAAACTCCGTGGCGCTTGTGGTTGTACACCAGTGTGCGGTTGTAGAGCTGGGTGGTACCCAGGCCGACAGTGTTGTAGGCTGAAGGAGAAAAAACCAGAAATTCTTTGTCCCGTAAAAACCCCTCCACCAGCTGGTCGTCGGAAGGCGGGAGCGGGCCAAAAGTCGATTGCCTGGGTGAGTAATACAGTCCTTGAGCCAGCTTTATCAGCTGGCCACCATCGACCAGTTCGCGCAGGTGCCGGTCCACTGCCGTGCTCAGGCGTGCCAAGTCTTCGCGCCGGTAAACCTTGCCGGCTTTGAGCGCCGATGAAAGTTGGGCAACTGCGCTAAGTGCTTCGGTGCTCGGTCGCAGTGCGGCGGAAGTAGGCATGGTATTTCATTGAAGTTTCATGCATTTTAGCGTTTGCAAACCAATCCAAGCGTGTATTCGCGCCCAAATCCGATGTGTTCGTTAGGCTTAAGCCTCGCTCACCTCAAAACTGGTCGTGATTTCAGCCGTTTTGCCCAGCATGATGGTGGCTGAGCAGTATTTTTCGTGGCTCATGGCAACCGCCCGCTCTACCGCGCTGGCGGGGATGTTTTTGCCGGTGACGGTAAAGTGCATATGGATTTTGGTGAACACCTTGGGTTCGGTGGCGGCGCGCTCGGACGTGAGCTTGACGCTGCAGGCCTGCACCGCATGGCGGCCGCGTTTCAAAATCAGCACTACGTCGTAGGCGGTGCAGCCACCGGTGCCAGCCAGCACGGTTTCCATGGGCCGGGGCGCCAGGTTTTGGCCGCCGTTTTCCGGTTTGGCGGCGTCGGGCGCGCCGTCCATCATCAGCACATGGCCGCTGCCGGTTTCGGCCACAAAGCCCATGCCGGAGCGGGTGCCGCTGTTACCAGTCCAACTGACGGTGCATTCCATTCCAACTCTCCTAAAGCATCAGGGGTGAAAGCCGCTCGCGGCAAAGGCGCAGATTATCATCCGCCTTGCACTTTTGAGACCGCATGAAAAAAGCCCCTGACCTGTCGCCTGCCGACTACCTGATCAAAATTCTCAACGCCCGCGTCTATGACGTAGCCACCGAATCGGCCCTAGAAACGGCCAAAAACCTGAGCCAGCGTATCCACAACACCGTGCTGCTCAAGCGGGAAGATCAGCAGCAAGTGCGCAGCTTCAAGCTGCGCGGGGCCTATAACAAGATGGCGCATTTGAGCGCCGAACAACTCAAAAAAGGCGTGATTTGTGCCTCGGCCGGCAACCACGCGCAAGGCGTAGCGCTGGCGGCCAGCCGCTTGCAGGCGCGCGCAGTGATCGTGATGCCGGTGACCACACCCCAGGTGAAGGTGGATGCGGTGCGCGGTTTTGGCGGCGAAGTGGTGCTGCACGGTGACAGCTATACCGACGCCCACCACCACGCGCTGACGCTGGAAAAAAAGCAGGGCATGACCTTTGTGCACCCGTTTGATGATCCGGACGTGATTGCCGGTCAGGGCACGATTGCCATGGAAATTTTGCGCCAGCACCAAGGGCCCTTAGATGCGGTGTTTGTGGCGATTGGTGGCGGCGGCCTGGTCAGCGGCGTAGCCAATTACATCAAGGCGGTGCGCCCGGAGATTAAGGTCATTGGCGTGCAGATGAGCGACTCGGACGCGATGATGCAATCGGTGGCCCATGGCGCGCGTGTCACCTTGGCGGACGTGGGCTTGTTCTCGGATGGCACGGCGGTGAAGCTGGTGGGCGAGGAGACTTTCCGCATTGCGCGCGGCCTGGTGGATGAATTCATCACCGTGGACACCGATGCGGTGTGCGCCGCGATCAAAGACATATTTGTCGATACGCGCTCCATCGTCGAGCCCTCGGGCGCATTGGCGGTAGCAGCCATCAAAAAATACGCGGTCGCCAATAAAACACGCGGCAAAACCTATGCGGCGATTTTGTGCGGCGCGAACATGAATTTCGACCGCCTGCGCTTTGTCGCAGAGCGCGCCGAAGTGGGTGAGGAGCGCGAAGCCTTGTTCGCCGTCACCATCCCCGAAGAGCGTGGCAGCTTTAGGCGCTTTTGCGAGCTGATTGGCGAGCTACCCGGCGGGCCGCGCAACGTGACCGAATTTAACTACCGCATGAACGACGCCGCCAAAGCGCATGTGTTTGTCGGCTTGAGCACCAAGGGGCCGGGCGAGTCGGGCCGGATTGCTCGTAATTTTGTGAAGCACGGCTTTGGCGCGATCGACCTCACCCATGACGAACTGGCGCAAGAACACATACGCCATATGGTGGGCGGCATCTCGGCGCTGGCCAAAGAAGAGCGGGTGCTGCGCTTTGTGTTCCCCGAGCGGCCCGGCGCGTTGATGAAGTTTCTGAGTCTGATGCGCCCGGGCTGGAACATCAGCCTGTTTCACTACCGCAACCAGGGCGCGGACTATGGCCGCATTTTGGTAGGCCTGCAGGTGCCCAAGACCGACGACAAAGCCTTCGCCAAGTTTTTGCGGGCGCTAGGCTATCCCTATGTGGAAGAGACCGACAACCCGGTCTATCGCATGTTCTTGCAAAGCTAGGCGCGCGCATGGCTGCAACCCTGGACGGCAAACTGGTGGTGGCGATTTCATCGCGCGCGCTGTTTGATTTTGAAGAAGAAAATCAGGTGTTTGAACAAGGCGATGACCGCGCCTATATGCATTTGCAGCGCCAGCGCCTGGACATACCAGCCACGCCGGGCGTAGCGTTTTCGCTGGTCAAAAAACTGCTGGCGTTTAACGACGAGGGCAGCGACGCGGACAAGCGGGTGGAGGTGGTCATACTCTCGCGCAACGATCCGGTCAGCGGGCTACGGGTGATGAAGTCGGCTGCGCATTACCAGCTGCCCATTATTCGCTGCACGTTTACGCGTGGCGAATCGCCCTGGCGCTATTTGCAGCCGCTCAAAGCCAATCTGTTTTTAAGCACGCATTTAAGCGATGTGCGCGCCGCCTTGATAGCTGGAGTGCCTGCGGCGCAGGTGTATCCGCAATCGGCCCATGCCAGCGCTGCCCACCCACGGGAAGTGCGCATTGCTTTTGACGGCGACGCGGTACTGTTTAGCGACGAGGCCGAGCGGGTCTACCAGTCGCATGGGCTCGATGCGTTTCAGCAGCACGAGCAAGACAAAGCCGCGCAGCCCCTGCCCGACGGGCCATTCAAGCCCTTGCTGGTGGCCTTGCACCAGTTGCAGCAAGCGGCGCGCCCTGCCATGCGCATACGCACCGCGCTGGTCACCGCGCGCAGCGCCCCCGCGCATGAGCGCGCCATCCGCACGCTGATGGACTGGAACATCGAAGTGGACGAAGCCATGTTTTTGGGCGGCCTGGACAAGGGCGCTTTTTTGCGCGAATTTGAGCCTGATTTTTTCTTTGACGACCAGACCGGCCACATCGAATCCGCAGCGCGGCACGTGCCCGCCGGCCATGTGGCGAGCGGCGTGCGCAACTAGTTGCTCGCGCCCGCTGCGCGAAAACCGGCAAAGCCCTTGGCGCGCAAGTCGCATGCCGGGCAGTGGCCGCAGCCGTAGCCCCAGTCGTGGCGCAGGCTGCGATCGCCCAGGTAGCAGGTATGGCTGTGCTCCACGATCACATCGACCAAGGCCTGGCCGCCTAGTGTGTGCGCCATGCGCCAGGTGGCGGCTTTGTCTATCCACATCAAAGGCGTTTCAATCAGAAAGCGCTGGTCCATGCCCAGCGACAAGGCCACTTGCATGGCTTTCATGGTGTCGTCGCGGCAGTCCGGGTAGCCCGAATAATCGGTTTCGCACACACCCGTTACCAGCACTTGCAAACCGCGCCGGTAGGCCAGCGCTGCGGCCAAGGTCATAAACAATAAATTGCGTCCCGGCACAAAGGTGTTGGGCAGGCCATTGGCCTGCATGGCGATCGCGGTGTCGCGGGTGAGTGCGGTTTCACTGACCGCGCCCAGCACCCCCGCATCGAGCAAATGGTCTTCGCCCAAACGCGCTGCCCATTGGGGAAACTGCGCGCGCAAGGCTTTGATGACCTGTAGGCGCGCATCCAACTCCACCCGGTGGCGCTGGCCGTAATCAAAAGCCACGGTTTCCACACGTGCGTACTTGGACAAGGCGTAAGCCAGGCAGGTCGTAGAGTCCTGCCCACCAGAGAATAAAACTAAAGCGGTATCGTGCATGGCGGTGATCTTAGTCAGGGGCTGGGTGTCAAGCCTCAATGCACTTTCTTTGACAGTGCTTCGAGTTGCAAGGACAGGTGGCGCACCGCCTCGGTGAGGGCCAGTAATTCGCGCTCTTTGAGGATGTCTATTTTTTCGTGCAGCAGCTCGATTTCCAGCTCTGCTTTGACATTGATTTCATAGTCGCTTTGCGCATGGCGGCGGTCTAGT
This sequence comes from Rhodoferax sp., assembly GCA_040400575.1. Lineage (GTDB taxonomy): Bacteria > Pseudomonadota > Gammaproteobacteria > Burkholderiales > Burkholderiaceae_C > Allorhodoferax. Next base: position 58,666 of record JBBAPX010000011.1, on the reverse strand, counting down.
TCGGACTGGCGGTTTTGGCTCATCATGATCGCCGGTGCGGTATAGGCGGCTTGGAAGGACAGGAGCAGATTGAGCAAGATAAAGGGATAGGGGTCCCAGGACTTGGCGCCAAACCAGACGTTGCCGCTGATCCAAAAAACAATGGCCGTGCTCTGGATCAGAATAAAGCGCCACGAGCCGATGGTGGAGGCCACCGCATCGGCCATGCGCTGGCCGCGTGTCAGCGGGCTTGGCTCCTGCAGCACCGCGTCGGCCAGTACCAAGGGCGCCACTTTCGCGCGGCTGCGCCTGTGCGCCCGGCGGTGTGCGCGCAGTAACAAAAGTTCGGCCTGGTCCACGGCGGGCGTGACAGCCTCTGGCGACGTGGTGGGGGTAGTCGGGTTCATGCAGCTTCTCCGAGAGCAATGTGGCGCGCCCATTGTGCGCCGTCCCAGGCGAACCGTTCGCCCTTCGTGGCCTGGTGTGTCGGCAGCAGGATGGCCTGCGCAGGCCTGTCATCGCAAGAAGCGCGGCGGCGCGGTGCGCCCTACGTGCTTGACGCACACGCCACCATGGATTGCTTAGCCGCGCTTGCCAAGACGCGATCTGGATTTTGCGGAGTATGCTTAGCGCGCAACACCACCCACCCTATAAAGCAAACATGCCCACCTCGCCCCGATTCAAACTCTCGATGCTGGATTTGGTCGCGGTGCGCCAAGGCGCCAGCGTGGGCCAAGCGCTGGATGTGGCGCGCCAGACGGTGCAGCACGCCGAGCGTCTGGGCTTTAGCCGTTACTGGGTGGCCGAGCACCATAATATGACAGGCATCGCCAGTTCGGCCACGGCCGTGCTGGTAGGCCATCTGGCTGGGGCGACCAGTCGCATCCGCGTCGGCTCGGGCGGCATCATGCTGCCCAACCACGCGCCCTTGGTGGTGGCCGAGGCCTTTGGCACGCTGGCCGAGCTGTACCCCGGCCGCATCGACTTGGGCCTGGGCCGCGCGCCGGGTACCGACCCACTGACCATGCGCGCCTTGCGCCGCGACCGGGTAGAAACCGAAGACGACTTTCCGCGTGATGTGGCCGAATTGCAGCGCCTGCTGGGGCCTGCGCAGCCCGGCCAGCGCTTGGTAGCCATGCCCGGCGCGGGTACACAAGTGCCTATCTGGCTGCTGGGCTCGAGCCTGTATTCGGCGCAACTGGCGGCGCAGCGCGGCCTGCCCTATGCCTTTGCTTCCCACTTTGCGCCACGCCTCTTGCACCAGGCGCTAGACATTTACCGCCGCCTGTTTCAGCCCTCCGAACATTTGGCCGCGCCCTATGTGGCCATCGGCGTTCCCTTGCTAGCCGCGCCCAGCGACGAGGAGGCGCAGTTTTTGGCCAGCAGCGTTTACCAGCGCGTGTTGGGCATTCTGCGCGGCGAGCGCCGCCGCTTACAGCCGCCAGAGGCTAACTTCATCGCCCACTGCCTGCCGCAAGAACGCGCTGCAATTGCCGACTTTTTAGGCGCCGCCGTGGTCGGTGGGCCCGACACCGTGCGCAACGGCTTGCATGCCCTGGCCGATAGCACCGAGGCCGACGAGCTGATGCTGGTCTGCGATGTCTACGAACCCGCGCTGCGTCTGCGCGCTCTGGATATCGCCGCGCAGGCACTGCAGGTGATGCCGGAGAGCCTGGAGCTGGCCTAGCGTCTTTGGATTTGCCGGCAATTCAGTAGCAGCCCGTGCATATTGCGCATGGGCTGGGCGGCTTTTCAATGCGCCATCACTGACTCCAGTGGTCATCGGTCATGGGCGCATCAGCACCCACCTTGTCCCATGCCGCTTGGGCCGCACCCGCCTTGCCCATGGCAGCACGCTGCTCAAAGAATTTAGCGGTCTCCATCGCGCTGATCTTTTCAGCAATGGCCACCACAAAAAACTGGTTCATGGTGGTGTCATCGGCAGCAGCAATCCGCTTGGCGGCAAGTTTGAGCGATTCGGGCAGGCGTAGGGCGTAACTGCTCATGGCTGGGTACTCCTTTTGACGGTAAGACGAAAGTGTTCAATGCATTGTTCCGGGTTAAGTACCGGGATACCAAAAAGCTTTGCGGGGCCAAAGTCCCGCAGGTTATAAGTCACGATGGCGTGCGCCTGCGCATTGGCTGCGGCTTCGAGCACCATTTCATCGGCAGGGTCACGCAATTGCGGTCGCCATTGGTAGTGGGTAAGGACTGGCTCAATGGTTGCGGCCAGCTCATTCAAAATCGCGTCGATATCGCTGTCCAACAGTCCGAAGGCCAACAATTGCTCGGGTCGCTTGAGAACGTCCTCGTATTCCAAAAAAAGCGCGGGGCTGCAAACCATCTTCACTTGCCCAAGTCGAATAATCTGCATCAGTGCGAAGGATGGCCCATGGCGGTTGCGTGCAGCGGCCACCAAAATATTGGTATCGATGACTAGTTTGGGATGTTTTTTCATATCGCCGATGATGTTAGTATCATCTGGGAAGGCACAGCTGTCAATCACTTCAGACCTTGGGCTTTATTCTGTGCGCTCATCCACTTGCGCTCCCCATCAGTCCCCTCTCGGCACAATGCCGGGCGGCTACTCCCAAGCGCAGGACACTGGGAAGTGTCATATTTTTCAGACGCAACAAGCCTGTCTGCCTCTGATTGGTTAGGATGCGAGGATGACAGCCTGCCGCTTCCAGATATGAAAACCGCATTGGTGATCGCCGTGTTGCTGCTGGCAGTGGCGCTTTGGGCGCTGTGGACGCCAGACCTAGACCGTGCCACCCTGGAGCGCCCTTATTTGCAGTCACCCGCCGACATGGTGCAAGTGCTGGACCAGCGCCTGCATGTGCGCGAGAGCGGCCCCCAAGACGCACCGGCCGTGCTGCTGATTCACGGTTTTGGCGCCAGCTTGCACACTTGGGAGCCTTGGGCACCAACCCTTTCCAAAGACTTGCGCGTGCTGCGACTGGATCTGCCGGGCAGCGGCCTGAGCCCGCCTGACACCGGCAATGACTACAGCGACACCCGCAGCATCGCACTCATAAATGCCTTGCTTGATGCGCGCAGGTTGCAAAAAGTCAGCCTGCTGGGCCACTCGATTGGCGGGCGTATCGCCTGGACCTTTGCCGCCACGGCGCCACAGCGGGTGGACAAACTGGTGCTGCTGGCGCCGGACGGTTTTGCCAGCCCCGGCTTTGATTACGGCAAACCGGCGCAAGTGCCCGCCGCCATGGGCCTGATGCGCTGGATTGCGCCACGCTGGCTGCTGCGCATGAACCTGGAGCCCGGCTACTTCAGCGCTGCGGCCTTGAGCGAGGAGAACCTGATCCGCTACCACGACTTGATGCGCGCACCGGGCGCGCGCACCGCGCTGTTGGCGCGTTGGCAGCAAACCACCTTGCGCGAACCGCAGCCTTTGCTGCAAAAAATCAGTGCGCCCACCTTACTGGTGTGGGGGCGCCAAGACGCCATGATTCCGTTTAGCAATGCGGCCGATTACCAGCAGGGCATTGCCCACCACCGCTTGCTGGCACTGGACAATATGGGCCATTTGCCGATGGAAGAAAACCCGCAGCAGGCCCTGCCCGGCGTCCTGCAATTTTTGACGGAGAAAAACGGTGCGTGATTCAGCACAAGCCACCGCCATGGTGACGGGCGCTTCCTCGGGCGTAGGCCTGTATGCAACGCAAGCGCTGGTGGCGCGCGGATGGCATGTCGTCATGGCCAGCCGCGATTTGGACAAAACCCGGCGCGCCTGCGCGGACCTGGGCCTTGCGCCGGGCGCGGTTACCTGGCTGCAGCTGGACCTGGGCTCGCTGGCCGCCGTGCGCCAATTTGCGCAGGACTTTGCTGCCACCGGCTTGCCGCTGGATGCGCTGGTGTGCAATGCGGCGGTTTATTTGCCGCGCTTGCAGGCGCCGCAGCGCTCGCCCGAGGGCTTTGAAATCAGCGTGGCGACCAACCACTTTGGGCATTTTTTGTTGTGCCAGCTGCTAATGCCGGCATTGCAGCGTTCGCAGCACCCGCAGCGCCGCTTGATAACGCTGGGCACGGTGACCGCTAACTCCGAAGAGTTCGGCGGCAAAGTGCCTATTCCCGCACCAGCCAATTTGGGCGACTTTGCCGGTCTCAAAGCCGGCTTTCGTGACCCGGTGGCCATGATCGACGGCAAGCCTTTCAAGCCGGGCAAAGCCTACAAAGACAGCAAGCTGTGCAACATGATGATGAGCCGCGAGTTCCATCGCCGCTACCACGCGGACACCGGCATTGTGTTTAACACCCTCTACCCCGGCTGCGTGGCTGACACCGCTTTATTTCGCGACACGCCGGCTTTGTTTCGCACGATTTTTCCGTGGTTCCAAAAGAACATCACCAAGGGCTATGTCAGCCAAGCTTTGGCGGGCGAGCGCGTGGCCCAGGTGGTCATAGATCCGCAGTTTGGCGCGTCGGGCCAGCACTGGAGTTGGGGCAACCGGCAAAAAGTGGGCCGGGCCGCTTTTGCCCAGCCCTTGTCCGACCAGGCCAGCAGCCGCGAGCGCGCTATCGTGCTGTGGGAATTGAGCGAACAATTGATAGCCAGCACATCGCGCTGAAACCATTCCATTTTTTTACCTACTTTTGCCCCTTACCCCATGGCTTTGACTTTTCCTTTTTCCGCCATCGTCGGCCAAGACGATATGAAGTTGGCCATCGTGCTCACCGCCATTGACCCCACGATTGGCGGCGTGCTGGTCTTGGGTGACCGGGGCACTGGCAAATCCACCGCGGTGCGCGCTTTGGCGGCCCTGCTGCCCAAGATGCGGGCCGTCACTGGCTGCCGCTACGGATGCGACCCGGACGCCGCCCGCTGCCCCGATTGCCTAGCCGTGGCCAGCGGCAAAGTCCGCGCCAGCGAGTTGGTCGGTGTGCCGGTGGTCGATCTGCCGCTGGGCGCGACCGAAGACCGCGTGGTCGGCGCACTGGACCTGGAGCGCGCTTTGTCCCAGGGCGTCAAAGCCTTTGAGCCCGGCCTGCTGGCCCGTGCCAACCGGGGCTATTTGTATATCGATGAAGTCAATTTGCTGGAGGACCATTTGGTGGACTTGCTGATCGACGTAGCCGCCTCGGGCGAGAACGTGGTCGAGCGCGAAGGCCTGAGCGTGCGCCACCCGGCGCGCTTTGTGCTGATCGGCAGCGGCAACCCGGAAGAAGGCGAGTTGCGGCCTCAGTTGCTGGACCGCTTTGGTCTGTCGGTAGAAGTGAAAACACCAAGCACTTTGGAGGAGCGGGTAGAGGTGGTGAAACGGCGTGATGCCTTCGAGCAAGACCCGCAAGCCTTTACCGAGCATTGGAAAAAAGAAGATGACAAAGTGCGCAAAGGCATCGTGGCTGGGCGCAAGCGTCTGGCCGCTGTGCAGATACCCGATAGCGCGCGCGGCTTTACAGCGCAGTTGTGCATGGCCCTGGGCACCGACGGGCTGCGCGGCGACCTGACGCTGGTGCGCGCCGCCCGCGCTCTGGCCGCCTGGCAAGGCGACACGGCCGTGACGCAAGCGCATCTAGAGCGCGTGGCGCCGCCGGCCTTGCGCCACCGTTTGCGGCGCAATCCGCTAGACGATGCGGGCTCGTCCACCCGCGTCGAACGGGCGCTGGCCGAGCTGGCCGCAGCGCCACAAAAATAACTTTTTGCCATGCAAGGCGACGCCGCCACGATTGCCGCCCTGTTTGCCGTAGACCCGGCGGGCCTGGGCGGTGTGGCCTTGCGCGCACCGGCCTGCGCAGCGCGCGATGAATGGCTGGCGCTTTTGCGCACCTTGTTGCCCTCGGAAAGTCCCATAAGGCGGGTGCCCTTGAATACCGGAGACACCGCCTTGCTGGGTGGCTTGGACCTAGGCGCCACGCTGCAAGCGGGCCGCCCGGTAGCGCTGCAAGGCTTGCTGGCACAGGCCGATGGCGGCGTGCTGGTGTTGGCCATGGCAGAGCGCATGAGCGCGGGCGCGGCTGCGCGCTTTGGCAGCGTGCTCGACAGCGGCCAGGTGCTGCTGCAACGCGACGGCCTGGACCGCGTGCTGCCTGCCCGCGTCGGCATGGTGGCGCTGGACGAGGGCGCCGACGCGGACGAACAACTGCCCGCCAGCCTGGCCGAGCGCCTGGCTTTTCATCTGCGCTTGGACAGTCAGGTCGAGGACGAAGAAGGCCCGCAGTGGACCGCCGACGAAGTGCGCTCTGCACGCCAGCGTGTGGGGCAGGTGCAGATGGCGCCCGAGTCGGTACAAGCCTTGTGCGCGGCGGCCATGGCGCTGGGCATTGATTCGCTGCGCGCCAGCCTGTTTGCGGCACGCGCTGCCCGGGCTGCCGCCGCGCTGGCCGGCAGCGACACGGTGGAGGAAGAACACATTGCCGTGGCCGCGCGCGTGGTGCTTGCGCCGCGCGCGACCAGACTGCCTCCGTCTCCCGATCAACAGGAACCCGAGCCACCGCAAGAAGAAGCCAGCCCACCCGAGCCAGCCGAGAACCCAGCCCCCGAGCCGCCACCCGAACCTCCAAAAGACGCGCAAGACGACGCCAAGAACGAGGATGGCGATGATGCCGACACCCAGCCGCCAGACCCGCAAGAAATGGCCGAACGCGTGCTAGAAGCAACGCAAGCGGCGATACCCGCAGGTTTGCTCGCCAGCCTGAAGATAGGCGCTTTGCAGCGTGCCAAAACGCCCACTTCGGGCAGCGCCGGTGCTGCGCAAAAAAACGCTTTGCGGGGCCGTCCCGTGGGCGCGCGCAAAGGCGAGCCGCGCGCCGGCCAACGCATCAACGTGCTGGAGACCCTGCGCGCGGCCGCGCCCTGGCAAAAACTGCGCCGCAGTACCCTGGCGCCGGCGCCGGCATCGGCATCGGCACCGGTTATGGCGCCACGCATCGTGGTGCGCAAAGAAGATTTTCATGTTACGCGCTTTCGCCAACTCGGCCAGACCACGACCGTGTTTGTGGTCGATGCCTCGGGCTCGTCGGCACTGAACCGGCTGGCCGAGGCCAAAGGCGCGGTTGAGCTGTTGCTGGCCGATTGCTATGTGCGGCGCGACAGCGTGGCGGTGCTGGCCTTTCGCGGCAAAGTTGCCGAGGTATTGCTGCCGCCCACGCGCTCGCTGGTACGCGCCAAACGCAGCCTGGCCGGCTTACCCGGCGGTGGCGGTACACCGCTGGCTTCCGCGATTGATGCAGCCGCCGCACTGGCCGGGCACATTAAGCGCAAGGGCGAGACGCCTATCGTGGTGCTGCTAACCGATGGCAAAGCCAATATTGCCCGCGACGGCAGCGCGGGCCGCGGGCCCGCCGCCAGCGACGCCTTGGCCGCTGCAGCGCAGTTGCGCTCCATGGGAGTGAGCGTGCTGCTGGTGGACACCTCGCCCCAGCCCCAAAACAGCGCCGCGCAACTGGCCGCTGCCATGGGCGCACAGTACCTGGCCCTGCCCTACGGTGGCGCGCAGTCGCTCAACCAGGCGGTGCGCGCAGTAGCCGGGCGCAACTAAATTGGCGCGCGCTATGCCCCCACGCCAAGGTCTGGACTGGGAACGCGATGGCGCCGATTGGCCGCTGCGCCAGTACTCGCGCTTTGTGGATACCCCGCGCTTACGCTGGCATGTGCAATACGCACCGCACGCCAATGCGCAAGCACCTACGGTGCTGCTGCTGCATGGCACCGGCGCCTCCACGCATTCTTGGCGTAGTGTCTTTCCGCTCTTGGGCGCGCGCTACAGCGTATTGGCGCTGGACTTTCCGGGCCATGCGTTTAGCGCCGTGCCCGCGCCTGCGGACGTCCCAACCTTGTTTTCGCTGCCGGGTATGGCTGCCGGGGTGGCGCAAGTGCTGGCGCAGATGGACATCCGGCCGCACACCATCGTCGGCCACTCGGCCGGGGCGGCGGTGGCTTGCATGCTGTCCTTGGACGGCCATGTGCAGCCCCAGCGCATCGTCTCCCTCAATGGTGCGCTGCTGCCGCTCGATGGCCTGGCCGGGCAGTTGTTTTCGCCCATGGCCAAGCTGCTGGCCAAAGCACCCTTTGTACCCGAGCTTTTTTCTTGGCAAGCGGCCCAGCCCGCGGTACTGCAAAGGCTGCTGGACGGCACCGGCTCTCGGCTGGACGCGCAAGGCCGCGCGCTCTACCAAAAGCTGATCGCCCAGCCCGCCCATGGCGCCGGCGCGCTAGCCATGATGGCGCATTGGGACCTGCACTCTTTTTGGACGCGGCTGCCAGCGCTGGTAACACCGCTGACCTTGATCGCAGGCGAACAGGACTTGATCGTTCCGCCCTCAGTGTCCGAGCGTGCTGCGGCGTCACTCAAGCGACAGCCTCAACCGCTCGTAAGCCGGCTCCCCGGCCTGGGTCACCTGGCCCATGAAGAGCGGCCAGACGCCTTGGCGCAGTGCATTTTGCACGCCATGGACTAGGCGCACACCCGCGCTTTCCCTCTGCCAGCGCACCGCAACTGGCCCCCCTGCTGAGCGCCGCTGGGCCAACAACACGGGCCTGGCTGGGCCTTGCTTTTTTCTTTCCAAAAAAGTGCGTTAACGCGTAAACCCGCGTTGACAGCCTCGAAATAAGTGTCTATATTTGTTTACATCAAATTGTGACAGGCAAAGTTGTCACTTATAAACCCGACCCGGCAACCCCCAAGGAGACAGGCAATGAAGGCAATTACCCGTATCGAGCAATCTTTGGCCATGGCACTGGCGGCCGCCGAGGATGCCAGCTGCCCGCCCAAGCTGGCCTCCGCAGTGCGTCACGCAGTGTTTCCCGGTGGCGCGCGTATCCGCCCGCAGCTGTGCCTGGCCGTGGCCCATGCCTGTGGTCAGGACGACCCGGCCCTGAGCGAGGCGGCCGCCGTCGCCATTGAATTGCTGCACTGCGCCTCGCTGGTACATGACGACCTGCCCTGTTTTGACGACGCGCCTACCCGCCGTGGCCGCGCCTCGGTGCACTGGGCTTTTGGTCAACCCTTGGCGGTGCTGGCAGGCGATGCACTCATCGTGCTGGCCTTTCAAACCTTGGCAGCAGCAGCAGGCAAGTCGCCAGAGCGCTTGGCCGGGCTGTTAAAAATCATCGCGGGCGGCGTGGGCCTGCCTGGCGGCATCGTGGCCGGTCAGGCCTGGGAGTCGGAGTCGCGCGTATCGCTGATGCAATACCAGCGGGCCAAAACCGGCGCCTTGTTTGTGGCCGCCACCTGCGCCGGTGCATTGAGCGCCGGGGCCGATCCGAGCCAGTGGCAGGCCTTGGGCGACTGTCTCGGCGAGGCTTACCAAGTGGCCGACGACATCCGCGACGTGATGGGCCAGGCCGATTTGCTGGGTAAGCCGGTGGGCCAGGATGCGCAGCACGCGCGGCCCAATGCGATTGCCAACCTGGGCTTGTCCGGCGCGATTGAGCACTTTGAGTCCCTGATTCAAGCCGCCGCCGACTCCATTCCCGAAGGGCCCGCCGCACAGGCCATGCGCGACCTGGTCTGGCAGGAATCCGAGCGGCTGGTGCCGCGTGTGGCCTGCAACGCCTATCGCCAGGCGGCCACGCAAACCGTGGGCGCCTGAGCAGCCCGCTCGATGGAACTTTCCTAGGAATACCCCGGTATGAAGACATTGGATCTGGCCTCGCTGCCCCAAGGGCAGGCCCGCACATCGCCCTGGGGCGACCGCCTGGGCGCGCTGATGGACCGCTGGTTGACCAGCGACGCCCTGTACCGCTGGAGCGTGTCCAACCCGCTGACACGCTGGATTACCCGCCGGCGCGCACGCCAGGTGTTTGACGTGATGGCCGGTTTTGTATATTCGCAAGTGCTGCTAGCCTGTGTGCGATTGCGTATTTTGGAAGCCGTGGCCCAGCAGCCGCGTAGCCTGGACGAGTTAGCCCAATGGACGCATTTGCCGCCAGCGGGGTTGCAGCGCCTGTTGCAATCGGCACTGGCCTTGGGACTGCTGAATTTGCGCAGCCAAGGCCGCTACGGCCTGGGCCCGCTGGGTGCGCCGGTAGCCGGCCACGCGGGCATACGCGCCATGATCGAACACCACGCGGTGCTCTACCAGGACATGCAAGACCCGGTAGCCATGCTGCAAGGGCCGGGACAGCCCGGCGCCATGGCGCAGTACTGGCCCTACACGCTAGACGAGGGTGCGCAAGCAGCGCAAGCCGCCCAGGCAGAGCAAGCGCAGGCCGAAAAATACGCCCGCTATTCCAACCTGATGTCGGCCTCGCAGCCCTTTGTGGTGGACGAGATATTGGCCAGCTACCGCTTTGACGCGCACCGCTGCGTGCTGGACGTGGGCGGCGGCCAGGGCACGTTTATGTCGCGGCTAGCGTTGCATGCCAAGCATCTGCAGGTCAAGCTTTTTGACCTGCCCGAAGTAGCGGCGCTGGCCCGTGCCAATTTCGCCCGCCAGGGTTTGGAGTCGCGCAGCCAAGCCCATCCGGGCAGCTTTCTGAAAGACCCGCTGCCACAAGGCGCTGACCTGGTAACCCTGGTCCGCGTGGCCCATGACCACCCGGACGCCGATGTGCGCACCCTGTTGGCGGCGATTTACCAGGCCCTGCCCCCGGGGGGCACTTTGCTGCTGTCCGAGCCCATGGCGCAAGAAGCTGGCGAGACGCCCCAGGGCGATGCCTATTTCCATTTTTACCTGCTGGCCATGGGCGCGGGCCGTTTGCGCACGCCACGCGAGCTGATGGCCATGATGGCCGAGGCCGGTTTTGCGCATCTGGAGGTCGTACCCAACGCCATGCCTCTGCAAACGCAGATCCTGATTGGCCGGAAATATCAGGGTTTACCCTCAAAATCGGCTTCTTTTGTAAATATTAATTGACATTGACTAATGTCAATGCAACGATACACCCATGCAAGCTAACGCGATTGTTTTCCAACAGCCCAAGGCCCTGGCTTTGAGCGGTCTGTCGCTGCCTGAAATGGGCGCAGCGGACGTGCTAGTCAAGGTGGAATACAGCGGCATCAGCACCGGCACCGAACGCCTGTTGTGGGAAGGCACCATGCCTGCCTTCCCCGGCATGGGCTATCCGCTGGTGCCCGGCTATGAAACCGTGGGCCGCGTGGTGGCCGCTGGGGACCAAGCCACGCTAGCCGTGGGCACACGGGTGTATTTGCCCGGCTCCCAATGTTTTACCGACGCACGCAATTTGTTTGGTGGCTCGGCCTCGCGCCTGGTGGTGCCATCAGCACGCGCCATGCCTATGGAAGAGTCTTTGGCCGAGCAAGGCATCTTGTTCGCACTGGCGGCTACCGCCTACCACGCGCACAGCGCGCCGGGTACGCGTCAACCGGACTTGATCGTCGGCCATGGCGTATTGGGTCGCATGATTGCGCGCCTGGCCGTATTAGCCGGCCACACCCCCGTGGTCTGGGACACCAACCCGGCGCGGCGCGGCGGCGCAGTGGGTTACGAGGTGATTGACCCGTCCACCGACACGCGGCGCAATTACCAATGCATTTGCGATGTCAGTGGCGTGGGCTCTTTGCTCGACGACCTGATCAGCCGCCTGGCCCCCGGTGGCGAAGTGGTGCTGGCAGGCTTTTATGACGCGCCACTGTCCTTTGTTTTTCCGCCGGCCTTTATGCGCGAAGCGCGTATCCGTGTGGCGGCGCAATGGTCGCCGCCGGACTTGGCCGCTGTTATCGCATTGGCAGGCGAAGGCCGCCTGTCTTTAGACGGTTTGATTACCCACCAACACGAAGCAACACAGGCCGATGCCGCCTACCGCACCGCCTTTGGCGATGCCGATTGTTTGAAGATGGTTCTTGATTGGAGACAAATAGCATGAGCGCAAGCACAATTCCTGCAGTGGCCCCGGTGAATTTCATGCGCGATATTTTGCGCGCTGAGGCTGCGATAGAGCCAACGCCTGTGAGCACCAAAGAGGTGACCAAAGAAACCCAAATCATTGCGATCTACGGCAAAGGCGGTATTGGCAAAAGCTTCACCCTGGCCAACCTCAGCTACATGATGGCGCAGCAGGGAAAAAAGGTTTTGCTCATTGGTTGCGATCCTAAAAGCGATACCACCAGTTTGCTGTTTGGCGGCCGTGCCTGCCCCACCATCATCGAAACCTCGTCCAAGAAAAAACTCGCAGGAGAAGCCGTAGCGATTGGCGATGTGTGCTTTAAGCGCGATGGCGTGTATGCGATGGAATTGGGCGGCCCTGAAGTCGGGCGCGGTTGCGGCGGGCGCGGCATCATCCATGGCTTTGAACTCTTAGAAAAACTCGGCTTTCACGAGTGGGGTTTTGACTATGTGTTACTCGACTTTTTGGGCGATGTGGTGTGCGGAGGCTTTGGTCTGCCGATTGCCCGCGATATGTGCCAGAAGGTCATCGTAGTGGCCAGCAATGACTTGCAGTCGCTGTACGTCGCCAACAATGTGTGCTCGGCGGTGGAGTATTTCCGCAAGCTCGGCGGCAATGTGGGTGTGGCCGGTATGGTCATCAACCGCGACGACGGCACCGGCGAAGCGGCGCAGTTCGCCACCCTGGTCGGCATACCCGTGTTGTCCACCATTCCGGCCAATGAAGATATCCGCAGAAAGAGCGCCAGCTACGAAATCATTGGTAGGCCCGACTCCGTATGGGGCCCAATGTTTGCCGAACTGGCGGAAAACGTGGGCACCTCGCAGCCGGTACGCCCCAAGCCGCTTACCCAAGACCAGTTGCTGAACCTGTTCGCAGCTTCGGCCGTGGGCCGCGATGTAGTCCTGGAACCGGCGACGCAATTTGATATGTGCGGCCGTACCGAAAACACCAAGCCTACGCTTGAAGTGGTGTACGACGAAGTTTGAAATCTAGACGGCACTGAGTCATGAGCAAAACCATTCCCATCGTCAATGCAAGAGCGCCTGCGGGCGTGAGCACTGCCATTGAAGGCGACGGCATGGGTTGCCACGCGGGCGGCGAAAAAATGCTGGCAGCGGCCAAGGCTTCGGGTAAGTCCGAGGTGCTGGCGCAGTACGCCAAAGACTATCCGCTAGATCCCAAAGCCGGTCCGCACGACCAGCCGCAAAGTATGTGCCCCGCGTTCGGCTCGCTGCGTGTGGGTTTGCGCATGCGGCGCACCGCCACTATTCTTTCGGGCTCGGCCTGCTGCGTGTACGGCCTGACCTTTACCTCGCATTTTTACGGCGCCCGACGCAGTGTGGGCTATGTGCCCTTTAATTCCGAGTCGCTGGTCACTGGCAAGCTGTTTGAAGACATTCGCGAAGCGGTGTACAAAGAAGCCGACCCGGCCAAATACGACGCCATCGTGATCATCAATTTGTGCGTTCCTACGGCCAGTGGCGTACCGCTGCAACTGCTGCCCAAAGACATCAATGGCGTGCGCATCATCGGTATCGACGTGCCCGGCTTTGGCGTACCCACGCATGCTGAAGCCAAAGACGTGTTAGCCGGCGCCATGCTGAAATTCGCCCGGGAAGAAGCACTGGCCGGCCCGGTGCAAGCGCCGCGCACCGGACGCTCTGACAAACCGACCATTACCTTAATTGGCGAAATGTTCCCGGCCGACCCGGTAATCATTGGCCGCATGCTTGAGCCCATGGGCCTGGCTGCCGGACCGGTGGTGCCCACCCGCGAATGGCGCGAGCTGTACGCCGCGCTGGACTGCGCAGCGGTGGGAGCGATTCACCCGTTTTATACCGCGAGCATCCGCGAATTTGAAGCCGCTGGACGGCCCATCGTCGGCTCTGCACCGGTAGGCCATGACGGCACCGAAGCCTGGTTGCAAGCTATTGGCAATGCAGCCAATGTGCCGCAAGCGCAAATCGACATGGTGAAAAACATCATGCTGCCGGCCATCAAAGGTGGCTTGGCGCGCATGCCCATCAAAGGACGCATCACGCTCAGCGGCTACGAGGGTTCGGAACTGCTGGTGGCGCGTTTGTTGGTGGAAAGCGGCGCCGACTTGCGCTATGTAGGCACGGCTTGCCCGCGCACGGTCTGGAGCGAGCCCGATTGCCAGTGGTTAGAGGCCCATGGCGTGCATGTGCAATACCGTGCATCGCTAGAGCAAGATCTGGCCGCGATGCACGAATGGAAGCCCGACTTGGCGATCGGCACCACGCCAGTCGTGCAAGCGGCTAAAGAGCTGAGCATCCCCGGCCTGTACTTCACCAACCTGATTTCCGCGCGTCCGCTGATGGGCCCTGCCGGCGCGGGTTCGCTGGCGCAGGTGATCAATGCGGCCATAGGCAACAAGTCGCGCTTTGACGAGATGAAAGCCTTTTTTGGCGATGCTGGCACCGGCCATGCCACTGGTGTGTGGGAAAGTGCCCAAGGCGTACCGCAAGACCGGCCCGAATTCAAAGCCGAGACGCGTCGCTTGCTGGAAAAACAGGCCAAGAAGCGTAAAGCGGAGGCCATGATATGAGCCAGACCGGCTTACGTTTGCAGTTGCCTATTGCCACAGTGACCGCTGCGCGCAGCGCTCGTTCGGAGGGCCTGCCATGCTAGTGCTAGACCACGATCGCGCCGGCGGCTACTGGGGAGCGGTGTATGTGTTCACCGCCATCAAAGGCTTGCAAGTGGTGATTGACGGGCCGGTGGGTTGTGAGAACCTGCCAGTGACTTCGGTGCTGCATTACACCGACGCGCTGCCACCGCACGAACTGCCCATCGTGGTAACCGGCCTGGCCGAAGAACAACTCGGGCGCGAAGGCACCGAAGGCGCGATGCGCCGCGCCCACGCTGCCCTGGACCCCGACCTGCCCTCGGTCGTGGTGACTGGCTCCATTGCTGAAATGATTGGCGGCGGCGTCACGCCCGAAGGTACCAACTTGCAACGCTTTTTGCCGCGCACGATTGACGAAGACCAGTGGCAATGCGCCAACCGCGCCATGTTCTGGTTGTGGCAGCAATACGGATTGCGCGAAGTGCCCAAGCGCGAACGCAAAGCCGGTGAGCGTCCGCGCGTCAACATCATCGGGCCAAGCTACGGCACCTTCAATTGCCCTAGCGACCTGGCCGAGATTCGCCGCTTGGCGCAAGGCATAGGCGCCGAGGTGAATATGGTATTCCCGCTGGGCAGCCATCTGGCCGATGTTTCGCGCCTGGTCGAAGCGGACGTGAATATTTGTATGTACCGTGAGTTCGGCCGCATGTTGTGCGAGGCGCTGGAGCGTCCTTATCTGCAAGCGCCTATCGGCTTGCACAGCACCACCAAGTTTTTGCGCAAGCTCGGTGAGCTGCTAGGCCTGGACCCTGAGCCTTTTATCGAGCGGGAAAAGCACAGCACCATCAAACCGATCTGGGACTTGTGGCGCTCGGTGACGCAAGACTTTTTTGGCACTGCCAATTTTGGCGTGGTGGCCAACGAAACCTATACCCGCGGCATCCGTCACTTTCTGGAAGAGGAAATGGGGCTGCCTTGCAACTTTGCAATATCGCGCTTAGCGGGGGCTAAAACCGATAACGCAGAGGTGCGCAAACTGGTGACCGAAAAAACACCGCTGGTGCTGTACGGCAGCTACAACGAACGCATCTACCTGGCCGAGTGTGGTGGGGGCGGCATGATGAAAACCAGCTTTATTCCGGCCAGTTTTCCGCTGCCCATCATCCGCCGCCATACCGGCACGCCGTTTATGGGCTATGCCGGAGCGACTTACATCATCCAAGAGTTTTGCAACGCTTTGTTTGACGCCTTGTTCCACATCCTGCCGCTGGGCACTGAGCTGGACAAGATTGAAGCGAGCCCGAGCCGCGCCATCGATGACTCCCTGCTGCCTTGGGAGCCCGAGGCCCAGCAATTGATCGAAGAGCTGCTGGAACAGCAGCCCGTGCTCGTACGTATTTCCGCCGCCAAGCGCATGCGGGACCAGGCCGAGCGCGACGCGCGCGAGACCGGGCGCTCGCAGGTGGAGGCAAAAAGGTTTATCGAATTGTTCGGTCAGGCAAATACTGGGGCACACGCATGAAAGCCGTGCTCTGGTGTTCGTCCGATCGGTCAGTCCTCCGGCTCGTCCGGGGGTTCAACTGCGGTGGCATTCGTGCTGCGGCAGTCCGTTCCGCATCCATCCGGATGCGGAGAGTCGCCGAAAGGCATTTTGTGAGAGGCACTAACTATGACTGATGCAGCTAACCCCTCAGGGCTGACAGACGAAGAGGCCCAGGAGTTCCACCAGTACTACGTACAAGGGTACATCTTGTGGGCCGTGGGCGCGTTCTTCGCGCACAGCTTGGTGTGGATCTGGCGTCCCTGGTTCTAAAGAACCAAAAAACGGAGGTATGTATGGCCCAAGTAAACGAAACGGATCCGACATTTAGCTCAGATAGCCACCTCAATGGCTACCGGATGATATTTGTATTGATCTTTTGTGTGTTCATGGCGCTCGCCGTGGTTGGACAGTTGTTGGCATTGAATTGGCGCACCTGGCTACCCGGGGCGGAGGGATCGACGACCACCCTGGTCGGCGTGAAATCTGCCGTCTATACCGTAATTTCTCAATTGAGTTAACGAAAGGATATTCCTATGTGGCGCATTTGGCGTGTGATAGACCCCCGCAAGGCGGTCGTGTTAACAGGACTGATGATCGCGTTTGTGTCAACAACGATTCACCTGATTCAAATCAGTGGCGATCGTTACAACATCAACAGCTGGCATCCCGATACGGCCAAGGCCGCGAAGGCTGCACAGAACGCGGCTCTGCCGCAAAAGTAAGGGCCCTTGGTCTTTATTCCGGCAGACGCATGTGGCTCAACTTTTTGAACCCTGCGTCTGTCTTTTTCGAACTATTGACCTCGCCGCGCTGGGACCGTTAGACCGTATGAAGGTCGGAGGATGCAACTATGTCCATGCTGAGTTTTGAACGTAAATACCGCGTGCGCGGTGGAACGCTTTTTGGGGGCGACCTGTTTGACTTTTGGGTCGGCCCTTTTTATGTTGGATTCTTCGGAATCACGACGATTTTCTTTGCTGCCTTAGGCACTATCTTGATTTTGTGGGGCGCGGCCATGGGTCCGACCTGGAATCTCTGGCAAATCAATATCGCCCCGCCTGATATCGCATATGGTCTGCGCTTTGCGCCGATGATGGAAGGCGGCCTGTGGCAAATCATCACGATATGTGCCATTGGTGCATTCGTATCGTGGGCCTTGCGGGAAGTCGAGATCGCTCGCAAGCTAGGCATGGGCTTGCATGTGCCTGTCGCCTTCGGCATGGCGATTTTGGCCTACGTCAGCCTGCAGGTGATACGGCCAGTGCTCATGGGCGCCTGGGGCCACGCTTTCCCCTATGGCATTTACAGCCATCTGGACTGGGTGAGCAAC
Source organism: Rhodoferax sp. (assembly GCA_040400575.1). Taxonomy (GTDB): domain Bacteria; phylum Pseudomonadota; class Gammaproteobacteria; order Burkholderiales; family Burkholderiaceae_C; genus Allorhodoferax. The sequence continues at coordinate 41,415 of JBBAPX010000011.1, read as the reverse complement.
ACGGCCTACCAGTACCTGCACTTTCACTACAACCCCTGGCACATGATTGCCGTTACCCTGTTCTTTGCAACCGTGCTTGCACTGTCCATGCACGGCGGCTTGGTGCTCTCAGCGACCAACCCTGGCAAAGGCCAAGTCGTCAAGACGCCTGAGCATGAGGACACCTTCTTTCGCGACTTAATTGGCTACTCGGTAGGCACCTTGGGGATTCACCGCCTGGGCTTGTTCCTGGCGCTGGCCGGGGTCTGGTTCGGCATTGTCTGCATCGTGGTCAGCGGACCTTTCTGGACCGGCGCCTGGCCTGAATGGTGGGGCTGGTGGCTGAACATGCCGATCTGGCGTACCTGAACACACGGAGGATACTGACATGGCCCAATATCAAAATCTGTTTACCTCGGTGCAACCGGTTGGACCGTTGCACGACGGCGTGCCTCTGCCGCGCGGCGATGACAAGCGCCTAGGCACCCCATTTCTGTTTCACTTGCTCGGACGCATCGGCAACGCGCAAATCGGCCCGATCTATCTTGGCTCGCTGGGTGTCGCTTCGCTGATCTTCGGCATCGCGGCCTTCAACATCATCGGCTTTAATATGCTGGCCTCGGTGGATTGGAATCCGATCCAGCTACTGCGCCAACTGTTCTGGCTGGCACTGGAGCCGCCAGCGCCGGCCTATGGTCTGGGCATTCCGCCGCTGGCCCAAGGCGGCTGGTGGTTGATCGTCGGCTTTATGCTCACCGTCTCCATCCTGCTATGGTGGGCACGCACCTACCGGCGCGCACGGCAGCTGGGTTTGGGCACGCACGTGGCATGGGCTTTTGCAGCGGCGATATGGCTGTATCTGGTGTGCGGATTCTTCCGCCCCATCATGATGGGCAGCTGGTCTGAAGCGGTACCGTTTGGTGTCTTCCCGCATCTGGACTGGGTGTCTGCGCTGTCATTGCGGTATGGCAACTTGTTCTACAACCCCTTCCACGCGCTGTCTATCGTCTTCCTCTACGGCTCAGTGCTGCTATTTGCCATGCACGGTGCCACGATTTTGGCGGTCAGCCGTTACGGCGGCGAGCGCGAAATTGAGCAAATTGTGGACCGCGGTACCGCCTCGGAACGCGCCGCCTTGTTCTGGCGCTGGACCATGGGCTTTAACGCCACCATGGAATCCATTCATCGCTGGGCCTGGTGGTTTGCCGTGCTGTGCCCGCTGGTCGGTGGCGTTGGCATCTTGCTAACTGGCACCGTGGTGGACAACTGGTATCTGTGGTCCATCAAACACCATGTCGTTCCCGCTTACCCGCTGGTCCATCCGGTGGTAATCGATCCGGCCATCCTGGGAGCAAAGCCATGAAACTGACAATGAAACTCGCGCTGTCCCTGCTTGCACCACTGGCCGCCGGTCTGCTGACCGGTTGCGAGCGCCCGCCTATCGAAACGGTGCAAACCGGCTACCGGGGCACGGGCATGGAGCAGATTTACAACCCGCGCACCTTGCTTAAGCAAGCCTCGCTCAACCAGGGACCGGTCGCGGCTGAAGCGGCATCGGCGGACGGGCCCAAGGCCAGCGAGGTCTATAAAAACGTGCAGGTGCTCGGTGACCTGAGCGTGGCGCAATTTAGCCGGCACATGGCCTCCATTACCCAATGGGTGGCGCCCGATGCCGGTTGTGCCTATTGCCACAACCCAGAGAACTTTGCCGAAGACAGCAAGTACACCAAGGTGGTGGCGCGGCGCATGATCCAGATGACGCAACGCGTCAACCAAGACTGGAAAACCCACGTGGCCGAGACCGGCGTGACGTGCTACACCTGCCACCGGGGTAACAATATCCCGACCAATGTGTGGTTTGCGCCTAAAGACCGCAAATATGCCAACAGCGACCTGGGCGATTTGGCCGGGCAAAATCTGGCTTCAAGATCCGTCGGATTGACTTCGCTCCCTTTTGATCCCTTCACCCCTTATCTAAAAGACGCAGCACCCATCCGTGTGAACGGCAATGAGGCCATGGCTGGTATTGGCAATTACAACAACCGCGCCTCCACCAAGCAAGCCGAACACACCTACTCGCTCATGGTGCATATGTCAGAGTCACTCGGTGTGAACTGCACTTACTGCCACAACACGCGTAACTTCCAAGGTTGGGAGGAATCGCGTCCGCAGCGTGTAACGGCTTGGTATGGCATCCGTATGGCTCGGGACCTTAACACCGACTACATGGAACCCCTGACAAAAACCTTCCCTGAACACCGCTTAGGACCGAAGGGAGATGTCGCCAAGGTCAATTGCACCACCTGCCACCAGGGCGCCTACAAGCCCCTGTATGGTGCGGCGATGGCAAAAGACCATCCAGAGTTGCAGGCCCTGGCCAAGCCCTAAACTCGAAAAAACCCGCAAGGCCTCCACACATAGCGGTGGAGGCCTTTTTTTTGGACACCTGGATATGGATGCCACTACCGCGACCAAGGACAGCGACCAGACGATAGTGCTGGTGCTGGCCGACATCGCGCAGGCATCACGCGTGTGGGGTTGGACGCGCGTTGTGAAAGGCCCCACCCCCTGGTTAGCGATCGATGGTGTGCGCTTTGCCAAAGTGTTGGGCAGTGGCTACGAAGGGGGCTTTGGACTCAAACCCAGCAGTTCGCGCCAGGGGCTTTTTCTGGTATTTCATACCGCGCTGGCTGCCCATGACTTTTTGGCTCATTCGCCGCTGGTGCAGAGCTACCGCGAGCGCTCGCGTGAACTGTGCCTGGTGGTGCTGCGCACCTGGTCCTGCCGGGGCAGCTGGGACGGAACCGCATTAGACCTGGTGACAGACAAGCCTAGCGGCGGGCCGATTGCAGCGCTCACGCGCGCCTCGATTCACTTGCGCAAAGCCGCGGCTTTTTGGAACTATGCGCCTGCCGCGCAGCAGGCGATCGAAGGCGCGCAAGGCATACAACTGGCCGTGGGCCTGGGTGAGGCGCCCTTTCTGCGCCAGGCTACTTTTACGATTTGGGACAGCGTAGCCGCTATGGATGCCTATGCGCGCACCGGCCCGCATTTGGAAGCCATCAAAGCCGCAGCGCTCAATCAGTATTTCTCAGAATCTATGTTCGCCCGCTTTAGCCCCCTATCCATAGAAGGCCGCTGGAAAGATCGCGACTATGGCTGACCCCTTGCGCATGCGCCGCGTGGTGGTGGTGGGTGCGGGCATTGGCGGCTTGTGCAGCGCTTTGGTGCTGGCCCACCGGGGCCTGGACGTGACCTTGGTCGAGGCCTCCGCCACACCCGGCGGCAAGATACGCCAGACTCTGGTCGACGGCGTAGGTGTGGATGCCGGGCCCACGGTATTTACCATGCGCTGGGTGCTGGAGCAAATGCTGGCCGAAATGGGCACGTCGCTGGAGGGCATCCTGACGCTGGAGCCCATCGGCGTGCTGGCCCGCCATGCCTGGCGCGGCAGCGCGCAGCGCCTGGATTTGCTGGCCGATACCCAGGCCAGCGCCGACGCCATCGCCCGCTTTAGCAGCCCGCAAGAGGCCAAACGCTTTTTAGGCTTTTGCCGCGAAACCCGTGCGCTGTATGACGCCCTAGAAAAACCCTATATCCGCAGTGAACGTCCCAACCTGCTCAGCATGGCCAGTGATCTGGGTGTCGGCGGCTTAGCCACTCTGGCCGGGCTGGGGCCGTTCGCCAGCCTGTGGCGCAGCCTGGGCAGGCATTTTCATGACCCGCGTTTGCAGCAACTCTTTGGCCGCTACGCCACTTACTGCGGCTCCTCACCCTGGTCCGCGCCCGCCACCTTGATGCTGGTCGCGCAAGTGGAGCTCGATGGTGTCTGGTCGGTGCAAGGCGGCATGTTTGCGGTGGCGCAGGCTTTGGCCTCCTTGGGTGAGAAATACGGCGTGCAGTCGCGCTACGGGCAGGCTTGCACGCAAATCCTATTAAACAAAGGCAGCGTCAGCGGCGTGCAACTGGCCGGCGGCGAAGTCATCCCCGCCGATGATGTGGTGTTCAACGGCGATGTGGCGGCGCTGAGCCAGGGCCTATTGGGCGAGGCGCTGCGCCCCGCGTTCAAGCCCGTGCCCGCCGCAACGCGTTCACTGTCGGCCTTTACCATGGCGATGCACGCCACCGCCAGCGGCTTCCCGCTGGTGCGGCACAACGTGTTTTTTGATAACGACTACCGCAGTGAGTTTGAAGATATTTTTCAAGGCCGCAGACTGCCGCGCCAGGGCACGGTCTATGTGTGCGCGCAAGACCGGCAAGACAGCGGTTTGGCGCACAGCGGCCCGGAGCGCTTGTTGTGCTTGGTCAATGCACCGGCGGACGGCGACACCCACAGTTTTCATGCAGGAGAGGTAGACACATGCGAATCGAACAGCCTGGACTTGATGCGCCACTGTGGCCTGGACCTGCAATGGCAGCCGCACCAGCGGGTGCGCACTGTACCGCAGGACTTTGCACGCCTGTTTCCTGGCAGCGGGGGGGCTCTCTATGGGCAGGCGACCCACGGCTGGATGTCGGCCTTTGCGCGGCACTCGGCACGCAGTCCGGTGCCGGGCCTGTACCTGGCGGGGGGCAGCGTGCATCCGGGGCCGGGCGTGCCGATGGCGGCCATGTCGGGCCGGTTGGCGGCCGCCACGCTAATGGCGCGCCACGATTCGACCAGCCGGTCGCGCCGGGTGCTTATCTCTGGTGGTATGTCGACGCGCTAAGCGATGACGGCCAGCACGGCCTGTCCATCATCGCCTTTGTGGGCAGCGTGTTCTCGCCCTATTACGCGCTGGCGCGCAAAATGGGCGGCGGCGTGGCCGAGGCTGAAAACTTTTGTGCGCTCAACGTCGCGCTGTATGGCAAAGCAGGTAAACGCTGGGCCATGACCGAGCGCGGGCGATCGCACTTAGAGCGCAGCGCAGACCACTACCGCATAGGCCCGAGCAGCCTACATTGGGATGGACAGGCACTACGCATAGCGTTTGACGAAATTAACGTACCCATCCCTATGCGTGTGCGTGGCCGCGTCACCGTGCGACCCGAAGGCCTGTGCAGTTTTGTCACCCCGCTAGACAACGCAGGCCGCCACCGCTGGGGCCCGATAGCGCCCTGTTCGCGCGTGGAAGTGGAACTGGATAACCCCAGCGTGCGCTGGAGCGGACACGCTTACATGGACTCCAACGAAGGCGACGAGCCGGTAGAAAAAGGCTTTCGCGACTGGGACTGGGCGCGCGCCGAAATGGCCAATGGCGATACGGCCGTGGTGTATGACGTACGCCCCCGCGAAGGTCCGGGTCGCGTAGTGGCGCAACGCTTTGCGCGCAACGGCGAGACCACCGCCTTCGAAGCTCCGCCACGCCACGCCCTGCCCCGCTCTGGATGGCGCATTTCGCGTGCCATGAGCAGCGAAACAGGCCACGCCCCGCAACTGGTCAGCACCCTGGAAGACACGCCGTTTTATGTGCGCTCCCTGCTACGCACACGCCTTCTAGGTGAGGAAGTGACCGCAGTCCACGAATCGCTAGATGTACCGCGCCTGGTATCGCTGCCGGTGCGGATGATGTTGCCTTGGCGGATGCCTAGGCGGGGGTGAGGGAGAGAACCGGACCTGACCAACTTTGCCTTGCTAAGGCTGGGAAGGGGCGGGTCAAGTCATGCCTCGCTCGGGTTTGACGCCTAACTAGGGACGCGGATTCATATCAATATTGCGCGCCGTACCTAGAAGCGTTGCGCACAGTATCTCGCTTCCATCATCGGACACAGCATACACATCGGCGGCGCAAATAGTCAGAAGCTTGCCAGCGTCGATCACCCGCCCTCTGGCGCGCAATGCGACGCCCTGCGCGGGCGCAATCAGTTTGAGGGTCGCGTCAATAGTGGCATTGACCCAACCGGGCTTAAGGGTCGTACCCGCAGCGGCCACTGCCGCAAAATCCGCAATGGCAAATACAGGCGTCGCCTGTAACTGGCCTGGCCTGAAAGTAAACGCCTCTTGAATCGGGATTTCAAGCTCCACCTCGGATGGCGCAATTCGATTGAATTGCAAGCCCAGGGTGCGCGCCATGGGCATGGAAAGCACCATGCGCTCCAAAGCTTTAAATCCATGGTTATTTTCTGTAGAAACAGTGCTCATTGCAGACTCCGTTTGCGTGGTGAGTGGGAAGTAGCGCTTGCCTCCGTCTTTTTTGACGGTGGTTTTTGCAGCCACTGTATATGCGAGATAACTTGCGCGCGCAGGCCAGCGAGCGCGGCCAGCTCTTTATCTATTTCTGCAACACGCACCTCCAATGCCTCCACCATGTCCGCGTTGCGCAGCCGCCCGGCGCGGTAGGTGGGTAGACGCTCGGCAATCGCAGCCAAGGAAAAGCCGATCTTGCGCGACATGACAATGAATACGACTTCGCGCCGCATCGCCTCTGTGTAGTCGCGATAGCCATTGGCATAGCGCACCGGCTCTAAAAGCCCCAAGCGCTCGTAGTGGCTGCGCGTGGGTGGACACGCCGGTTCGCTTGGCAAGTTCTGAAATCTTCATGGGCCAAGATTAGCAAGCTTGATCTAAGGCCAAGCTTAGGAAGGTGTCGCCTGCGCTACAAATTCGGCGCTTTCAAATGAGCGTGTTTTTGGAAAACGCGCGGGCTTAACAAGCTTTAGCTGGGTACGGCTAATTACTCCAAGGATTAATGACATCCAACCCCAAAGCGGCAAAATCTCGCGTGTTGCGCGTGACCATGCTCAAGCCATGCTGCGCGGCCGTAGCAGCTAACAGACTATCAATGGCTGGCAGGGGGCGTCCTGCGGCTGACAACAATCGACCCCAACGGTCTGCCACGCTCGTATCAACGGCCAGGATGCGCCCCGCAAAAAAGGCGGGCAAATCTGTTTCCAGCCAATCCGTAAGTGCCATGCGCCGCTTGGCATCGGAGACCCCTTCGATGCCTTTGCGCAATTCGCCCAAGGTCAGCACACTCAAATACAAGGTGGACGCCGGCCTGCCACTAAACCACTCGACTACTGCTGCCTCTGGCGTCTTGCGGCGAAGCTCGGACAAAACATTGGTGTCGAGCAAATAGCTCACAACAAAACCTCGCGGGTGGCGCTGGTATCGCGCTCAAGCACGACATCGTCCGCGCCATACAGCGGAGAGCGTTGCATAAAGTCCACCAAGGAGTGCGCATTACCACTCAGGCGGTCAAACATAGCGCGCGATACCACCACCGCCACCGACTGGCCGTGCAGCGTGATGTTTTGCGGCCCTTCGCTTTCCGCGCACTTGACGAGTTCAGACAAGCGGGCTTTGGCCTCTTGCATTTGCCATACATGCATTTGAAACCTCCTTTTCGATATTCTGACTATACAGGTCAGAATATAGTATACGCGGCCGAAACTCAATCGCACCGTACCTCAACCTGGGTGGTCGGCTTACGCTAAGTCGTTACCCAGAAAGCGAAAAAATCAAACGACCGGCCTTGACTATGTAAGGAGTTAAGCTGACTATTTGGGCTATCGACCGGAGGAAATAATGTCCCATATCCAAGAAGTTGCCACCATCACGTCTCGACGCGGACCAAGCGCGTGGTGGAGACGGCAATGTTGGCGGCGGGGAATGTACGGGCTAATCAGTGGGCACGGAAGGAATAGCTAGAGCGAGCTTGGTCAGCAAAATCTGATAGTTTGTTGCACCTTAAATTGTCCGGCAAGGGCCAGGAGCGGTCATTCACGAACAGCTGCTTTGGGGGCGTCCAACTGGTTCACATGACCATCGCTTCGAGGCGGAAAACGCCCGCAGCCGCTCTAATCTCTTTCATCTGACCATGACCTGGAAGCGTCTTGGTCTCAATCGTTACTAGACCGACTTGTGCTAATTGGTCTACATCACGTTTTACAGCACTGCGATCGCGATGCAGTCGCCCAGCGATGACGGTGATCGAACCCGGTTCACCCTTGACACTGCGGAACAAGTCAAGTCGACGGGCAGTCAGCAGGCGCAAAAGATCGGCAGGATCTTCAAAGCTGACTGTGCGTTCCTCTGGAATCGGTTGGCCAGCATCTGCCAATCGTGCCAAAGTCTTTCCTCTGTGAAAAAAATCTTGTTCGTTACCTGCTTTAAGAGTGACATTTTTCATACGGTTCTCCTGAGTGCAGCCCAATCCGTCTGGAACTGATCTTCTACATCATCAAAACTTGTGAATTCGATTGCAGCCACAACACCAAAATAGTGGCGGTGGTGATGCCCATGTTGATTGTCATAGCCCACCACACGCCCGTTATCGCCAGCATGCAGTGCATGGTTGATGTAAGCCAGGTTGTAACGAGTCACGTGACCTTGGGTATCAACCCAAATTTCACGTCGAAGCTGACCATTCCCACGTTTTTTTGTGATGTGGTGCGTATCATCGACGATTTTTCGATCAGCCATGATATATTTTATCATGGCTGGTTCCAAGGCATTCCGGTAGCTACCAATGCCCGGACGACAGGCAGCATGGGGTCGTAAACAGCCCTTAAATCAAACACCGTGCCCTCTAGCCAAGGTTCTCTCCCGCTCCCTCGGCCCAAACGACGAAGCCAGCGGGCCTTCTGCTTGCAAGCCTTCGATATAAAAGGCTTCAATCTGCGGAGCGGCGCGACGTAGCTCGCGTTCGGCAAAGGGCATGTGCAGCAGCGCGCGTAGGGCGTACAGAATGCGGACCCACCCCGGTATCCAGATGCGACTCTTGCGCGCTTGCATGCCGCGCACGATGACACGGGCGGCGTGTTGCGGCGATGTTTCGCGGTTGAGCGGAGCGGGCGTGGCGGCGTGTAAGCGTACAAAACCAGGGTGCAGAGCGCCCTCCGTGAGCAGCGGCGTTCTGACAGTGCCGGCATACACCACGCCCACATCCACACCATGCGATGCCAGTTCGATACGCCAGGAGTTGCCCATGGCCTCCACCGCCGATTTGCTGGCGGCATAGGCTGAGACCACCGGCGGGTGCGCAAACGCGGACACCGAGGCATTGATCAGCACATAGCCGCGCACTTGCATGACCGCGGGCAACGCGGCGCGCACAGTGTTGAACACGCCAAACACGTTCACCTCTACACAGCGCTTCCAGGCCTGTGGGTCCACCAGCGACACCGGCCCAAAAGCAGCCACGCCGGCATTGGCAAACACCACATCGATGCGCCCGTGGCGCGCCAGGGTTTGCGCGACCACCTGCTCCATGGCGGGCAAGTCGGTTACATCGGCCACTAGGTGCAAAACCTCGTCACCGCAGCGCGCAGCCATGGCGGCCAGGGGCTCGGCATCGCAGTCCACCAACACCGGCACGCCGCACTGGGCCAGCACTTCTAAAGCCGTGGCTGCACCTATGCCCGAGGCTGCGCCAGTAATCAGGACGACTTGGCCCTTGAAGGAAGAGGTGGCCATAGCGAAGTGGGCTCAGCGCCCTAGACCGATTTATTCACCATGAAATACACAATCGGAAGGGGTAGCACAGTGGCTATCGCACCGGCAATTTGCCAGATGCGCGAGAGGCGCCAGTAGTCTTCGCCCACGGTGTCGCTAGCACGCAGCAAGGCGCGTTGCTTAAACTGGATAGGCACCAACACCAGCAGCCATATCAGCCCAGAAAAACTCAGCAGCCCATACGACCACTGTATCCAAGGGTGACCGGCGCCGCCATCAAAATGCACTGCCATGCCGTGCCCGGTCCAGACCACGCCCACCGCGCCGGTCAGGGTAAACAGGCCATCTGTAATCAACACCATGGTGTTGCTGAACTGGATGATGGCGTGATTGCGCGTGCGCTCGGCCAGCAGCGCCCAGACGCCGCTGACGATAACGTTGCCCAAAAACAATGCAGCGCAAACCAAGTGGATGACTTTGAGCTCAGGGTGCATGCGGCGCTCCGTCTGATGTGCTTGCGCTTTCTTGGGTCATGGAAGCGCCGGAGGTGCCTTGAGCCTGCGCTGCGGCTTTCGCAGCCTGCTCGGCTTGCCGTTGCACACGCGTTTGTTCGCGGGCGATTCGCAGATCACGCATTTGCCACCACACGAACAAGGCCCCTGCGCATACCAGTACCAGCACCTCGACGAGCTTGAGCGACACGGTGCTTTAGCGATTGGCCCGCTCGCGTTGCTCCAGGCGCCCGAACAAGTTCACCATCCACTCTACGCGCTGGTCAAAGCTGCGCTTGGGCAGGGTCCACGGTTTGTTGTCGTGGGTGGGGCGGCGGTCGCGGCTGACCACATCGACCAAAAACGCAATCGCAGGCACCGGGCTGATGGCCACTGCCGGCATGGCCGGGGCCTTGACGGCCACCGAGGCGGCGCGGGCAATCAGGGCCAGCTTGCGGCTGGTGGAGACCACGGTGCGACTGTCCACCGAGTTGAGGCCTTCGCGCTCCAGTTGTTTGCCGATTTCGGCATACACCAAGCGCGCAGCCTGGATGGCGGGGCGGCAATCCCAAGGTAGTTCGGCCAGGCCAAACTCGCCACGGCGGTAGAGCACATCGGCGCGCAGTAGCAGCCGTTGGGTAAAACTGGCAATACGTGCATCAAACACCGGATCGGCCAGCCAGGCATCAGCGTCCATGCCAATTTCGCGGAACCAGGCGCGCGGCAGGTAGAGGCGGCCATTGCGCGCGTCCTCGCCCACATCGCGTGCGATATTGGTCAGCTGCATGGCAACACCCATTTCGCAAGCACGGGCAATGGCATTGTCGGAGGATGCGCCCATGATGATGGACATCATCGCGCCTACGGTACCGGCCACGCGGGCGCCATAGGCCTCGACATCGGCCAGTGTCTCGTAACGGCGGTCTTGGGTATCCCACAAAAAACCGTCGAGCAAAGCGTCCAGCAAACCACGCGGTATGCCATAGCGGTGCACCACATGCGCCAACGCACGGTCGGCGTCCATGGTGCCGGGTCGGCCTTCGTAGATCTCGTCCAAGCGCTGTTGCAGGTCTTGCATGGCCAGCTTGGGGTCATGGCCTAGGTCGATCGCGTCGTCGGCCAAACGGCAATAGGCATAGAGCGCAGTAGCTGGCGGGCGCAAGCGCGTGGGCAGCAGCTTGGAGGCAGCGAAGAATGATTTAGAGCCACCGCGCATTAGCTCGCGGCAAGCTTCCAGGTCGTAAGCCTTGGGAACTGCAAGGGTTTGGTTTTCAGGCAAAGCTTGTGACATCAGGTACCACCTCTTGAAGCATTTTTGCGGACATCAACACACTGGGCACGCCTGCACCGGGTTGGCTGCTGGCACCGACAATAAACAAGCCTTGCACATCCTCAGACCGGTTGTGCGGCCTAAACCAGGCGCTTTGCGTCAAGATGGGCTCTAGCCCAAAGCCAGCGCCTTTGTACGACCACAAACGGTCCTGAAAATCTTGCGGCGTGGTGACCTTGGACGAGACCACGTGTTGCTTGAGATTGGGCAGCACACTTTCTTGCAAGGCCGTAGCAATCGCGTCGCGGTATTGCTCGGTTACCGCAGCCCAGTCGGTACCGCTGCTGAGGTTGGGCACCACGGATAGCGCATAAAAACTATCGCATCCGGGCGGGGCCAAAGACGGGTCGGTAGCGGTGGGCCGGTACAAATACAGGCTGAAGTCTTTGGACAGTGTGTGGTTTTTAAAAATGTCTTGCAGTAGGCCTTTGTAGCGCGGGCCCAGCACCATCATGTGGTGCGGCACATCGGGGTACTGGCGGTCGGTGCCGAAGTACCAGACAAACAGGCCCGACGAATAGTTGCCTTTGGCAATGCGCTTATCCGTCCAGTGCCTGCGGTGCTGTGGCTCTACCAGGTGCTTATAGGTCCAGGCCGCATCGCCATTGCTGACCACGATGTCGGCGGGAATAAATTCGCCATTTGCGAGCTCGACGCCTCGGGCACGCCCACCCTCGACGCGGATGCGCGTAACCGGTGTGTTGTAGCGGATGGGCACATTGCGCGCTTGCAGCAAATTGACCAGTTCGCGCACGATGGCGCCGGTGCCGCCCATGGCCGAGTGCACGCCCCAGCGGCGCTCCAGCGCATGGATGAGTGCATATACACAGGTGACCGAATACGGATTGCCGCCAATGAGCAGCGGATGAAAGCTCATCACGATACGCAGCTTGGGGTGTTTGATGTGCTGCGCCACCAGGCTGTAAATAGAGCGCCAGGCTTGCATACGCGCCAGATTGGGCATGGCTTTAACTACATCGCCCAAGGTTTCAAAGGGCACCAAACCCAGTTCTTGAAATCCTAATTGAAAGCAACGCTCAGAGGCCTGCATCAGATTTTTAAAGCCTTGCACATCTTCGGGGCTGAGCTTGGCAATTTGATCGAGCATGGACTCATCGTCATTGCTGTAGTCAAAGTGCGTGCCGTCGTCAAAACGGATGCGGTAGAAAGGCGACATCAGGCGCAAATCCACATGGTCTTGCATGCGCTTGCCGCACAGGGTAAACAACTCTTCGATCAGGTGCGGCAAGGTGATGATGGTGGGGCCGGCATCAAAAGTAAAGCCGTCTTGCTTGTGCACATAAGCGCGGCCACCAGGAGCATCCAGTTTCTCCAGCATCTGCACGCGATAGCCTTTGACCGACAGGCGTATGGCTGCTGCCAAGCCGCCAAAGCCAGTCCCTATCACGATGGCCGTGGGCGCTTTACCCCCGGTGACCAAGGCCGGGCCGTGCGTTCCGCCACCGGCATCGCCACCACCGTCGCCGATGCCGTCAATGGATTTGAAATAGTTTGTCATGCTTATCCAGTGTGGGTGCCAGCACGGGTGCGGTGTGGGCTTCAAATGCGTCGGTGGCAACACCACCTTTTTTCTTGCGTAAGGCCCAGCGCCATAGGGCGGTGGTATCTAGCGGAAGCACCAGCATGAGGTGCTCCAAAATCGCCAAAGCCAGCATGGTGCCTACCAATACCGCGCCCACCGCTTGCGCCTGGCTGGTCAGCGGGCTGGACGCATACGCCACCAACCACCACAAGCAGACGCTGGCCAAGACCACGGCGAAAGGGAAAAATGCATTAAACCGGCGGCGGCGGAAGAAGCTCTCCAGGTAGGCCAGATGCGCGGGCAGAAATTCTTCGCTCAGGTTACGCACGCCGAAAAACAAATTGAGCTTGGCACTGGTGCGCATGATCCACAGCACCAGATAGGTGCCGGTGCCGACCTGGTTGGGTGCATCCCAGGTAATGGCGACGATGGCACAACCGACGAGCAAAATCGCCAACTCGTGCCAGAGCACCGCACGCAGCGATTGCACAAAGCGCGGCCAACCTACTGCGCCGTGGGGGAGCGCGGTGGTGCGCGGGCCGGTGATCCAACCGGTGAGAAAACTCAGCTCATTCCAACCCCATGCCAAGAGCGCGCAGGTGAATGCGCAATAGGCGCCGGCCACACCGGTTTGCTGTGCGGTATGGGCCAAACCCACCAGTGACGCAACACCCAGTAAAGAAGACAAAGCCAGGCTGAGCGCCACTGCAGAGCGCGACATGCGGTTGAGCACAATGACGATGCCGGTGCTAAACCACCAGATAAATATCGCAAACCCTAGCGCGACAGAGGCATCGTTCATCCGCAGCTTTCTTCTTGCTCAGTAGATGCGGCCTACCAGGCCGGCACCATGCGCACCTGCGCGGGCAGGGCATGGTGTTGCACCGGCATGAAGTACAGGCGCACAAAGGTAGCTGCGCCCGACACCGCCCAGCGTGCCCGCTGCAAGGCACCCATCAAGCCGCCACGTGCCTTGGCTTTGTCCATCTGGGTTTGCAAATGGAACAAATGGGCCAGCCCTTCGCGGAACGCAGGGTTGTCGATGTCCAGACTGACCGGGAAGACCTGGCGTGTGATCTCGTTGGTGATGCGAAATACTTCGTAGTCGTAGGTGGTGGACTCCAGGCCCATTTCATGGTGCAGCATGGGGCGGCTGTGGTCACGCACATACATGGTGGCATACACCGCCAGCAGGAAAAAGCGGATCCAATAGACGTTGCCACCGCGCAGCAAATGCGGGTTGGCACGCATGATCAGCGCAAAAGATTCGCCATGGCGGAACTCGTCGTTGCACCAACGTTCAAACCAGTGAAATATGGGGTGAAAACGCTTGTCGGGATTTCTTTCCAGTTGACGGAAGATGGTGATGTAGCGGGCGTAGCCAATTTTTTCGGACAAGTAGGTGGCGTAAAAAATGTACTTGGGCTTGAAGTAGGTGTAGGCCTTGGTGCGCTTTAGGTCGCCCAAGTCAATGCCCAGGCCGAAGTCTTTGAGCGACTGGTTTATAAAGCTCGCGTGGCGCGATTCGTCGCGGGCCATATAGCGCATGAGCTGCTTGATGTCTGGGTTTTCTACGTTTTTGAAAATCTCGTTGTACAAAATGCAACCCGAAAATTCAGAGGTCAAAGACGAGATTAGAAACTCTAAAAACTCCTGGCGCATTTCCGGGCTGACTTGCGAAAAGCGCTCGGCCACTTCTTTGGCGAACTCCGGGGTACGCTGGAAATGGTCGTGGTTGTTGTCGCCTTCGTATTCAGCCATCATCACGTCCCACTCAGCGCGCATGGAAGATACGTCCAGGCGGTCCATGGCGGCAAAGTCCGTGGTGTAAAAGCGCGGGCTGAGCATGGTGCTCTCGACGGCTTTTTGAGAGGCTTTTGCTGCTGAGTCGATGGACGGGGTCGCTTGCATGAAATTGCTCCGGGTCAGGTTTATGGTTATTCAGGCTGCATCGCCAAAAAGCGGGCGAATTCAGCGGTATTGGTCGGTCCAAATGATTCTAGATCGACCCTTTGGCCGGTGCTGGGGTCCATCAAAGTCACCCGGCCATCCACACGGGCTATCAGGTCAAAGGGCTTATCGGAGCCGATGCCACGCGAATGCCGCTCGCGCGATAGGGCGCGCAGCGCGCCGCGCACAAAGCCTTGCTCGCCATACAGCACCGTCAGCTTCTCGCCGGTACGGCCATCGGCCACCAGCACGCCGCCGTCTTGCTGGTCTTGAAACAGCAATGCGCGCTGCACCGTAGGCGCAGCGGCAATCTGGTCCGGCCCGTTGCCAGTGATGCGAATGAGGCCGACCGAAATCAAGGAAAACGCAATGATGCCTGCGGCGCAGTACAACACCCATTTAGGAAAGCTGTCGGACGAGGTAGCGGCGGGCTTAGCGGCCAAGGTATAGCTGCTCATGTGGGGCTCACTTGCAAGTCCGACGTGGCATGGCGGCTTTCGCTTTGCTGGACTGCTGGATTGGCCTGCATGCCGGTGGCTTGCGACCAGACAGTTCGCAAATGCGCAGCTACGGTTTGCACATCGGCAATAGCGCGCAAAGTGGGCTCGGGCTGGTTGATGCGCCAGGGCCGCACGCTAGGCCATAAGTGCGCCCAGGCAATGCGGTCATCACCTTCCAGCGCGAGGCTGACGTCGCCATAGCTGCCGTCCAGCTTGCGCACATCGGCTGCCGCAATGCGCTTTAAGGGTAGATTGAAAGTCACCGTCAGCACAATGCCCAGGCGCATGACGATACGCTTATTCGTCATGGTGTAGACGGTAGTGCGCGCAGTCATCCAGGCCAGGGTCCAGACGCAGAGCAGAGCAGTCAGCGACAGGGGGACAATCCACTTGACCGAAAGCAGCAGCGCCATGGGGCCGGCGCCGGACTCCAGCGCTGGCCATGCACAGGCCAGCACCAGCAGACCAAAGTAAAAGACCAACTTTCGCGTATGAAAGGCCGATGCAGCCAAGGCGCGCACGTCTGGCGAGCCCTGCCAGACGATGTGCTCATCGGACGGCAAACGCTCGGGCAGTCCGTACTGCGGTTCAAACTCATATTCGTGGCCGAGGTTTTCTATGGACATGGTAATTCCTTCACATTCTGCACACCAGGCGCTAGGCGCTCAGATAAGGGGTTCGCTGCGCTTGGCGTCGGCAAACAATGTTCCACCGCCGTAATACGCACTGATTTTTTCTTCTTCCAACTTGGTGATCTGGTCGGGGTTGCGCAGTACCGGCACCGCCGCGAAATGGCGAGCGTAAATGGCATGCACTTCCACTTGGTTACGGCGCACCAGCGCAAACGGTATGGGTAGTAAGACGGTGCGGTCACCGGCGATTTCCACCTCCAGGTAGCGGAACATCATCTCGGCCGCGTCGATCCAGATGTCTTTCACGATCCCGCCTTGTTTGCCGTCGCCACCCATGACAGGCAAGCCGCGCGGGTCCACATCTTGTTCTGCCACGGTGTAGTCGCTGGCAACACGCAGGGGCTGCAGCAAGGGCTTGCCGTCGAGGCTGCGCTCAGGTACGTCTTCACGCATAGACCAGGCACCGGGGCCTACGCCCGATGTCATGGCGTCGCCAGTGGGATCGATGGGTGATCCCGAACCCATGCCGGTAGAGACACCGCGAAAGGGTGGCTCTTGGCGGCTGAGGTCGGGCACGGTAACGCTATGACCACCTGCGAGCAAAAAGGTCTTGGGCTCCGGAATGGGAAAGCCTTTAATCACGGCCCGCCCATTACTGCCGGACTCCATGGGATAGCCCTCGCGGTGGCCTTCTTGCACGAGGTAATAAATAAGGCCGGCGAAAAAGACCCAAAACACATAAAGCAGTATTTGGGCTAGATCGACGTAGCCTGTGATGTTTCCGACAGTTTGCATGGCGACTTCTCCTTCGATGACGACTAGGTACGTAACTCGGCTAGGCCGAGGGTGAGTGGGACTACGGGCGAAAAAACCGTGCTGCGTTTGACTAGAGGGCCGATCGCAATCAAGGTAATGAAAAGAAACAGCATTTCTACGTGATAAACCATGCTGTAGCCAATAGAAGGGTCGGTCATGCCAGGGCCCCACAGGCCTTGTGTGGTGATACCGCTGACCACATCCCGCAGGGCACCGCCGAAAAACATGGCGATGCCGGCGGCGGCGGACTGCACCGCTCCCCAGGCGCCCAGCGCCAGGCCGACAAACTGCCCTTCCATGCGCATGGCGGTAAACAAAGTACCAACGGCAAACAAACCGCCACCAAAACCGATACCCAAGGCGCCCAAACGGAACAACCAGCCGGCATCCAAAGGTGCAGAAAAAATAACCGCCGAGAAGGCTGGTAAACCCGCCAGTGCGCCGTAAGCGGCCAGCCGCATCGGATCAATGCCTTTGGCCAGACGTCGGCCTGCGACATAAAAGCCCAGCAGTCCGCCGGCGGCGAGCATGGCGGTCAGCGCACTGGTGGCACCGACGCTGAGCTTGAGGATTTCGCCACCATAGGGCTCCAAAATAATGTCTTGCATATTGAAGGCCACAGTGCCTAAGGCCGTAGCCCACAAGAAGCGGCGCGCTTGCGGCAATGCGATGAATTGCGCCCACACCTCTCTGAACTTGGGCTGCACCTGGTTTTTGAGTGCGGCTACGCGCTGCGGATTACGTGGCTCTTGCTTCCACAAGGCAATGGCATTGAGCACGAGTACCACCAGCGCACTACCCTGAACCACTTGCACCAGATGCTCCGGGGTGAAATCAGCCAGCAGTACGCTGAAGATCAAGCTGCCGCTCACGGCGCCGACCAACAGCATGGTGTAGAGCAGCGCCACCACGCGCGGACGGGTCTCTTCGCTGGCCTGATCAGTGGCCAAAGCCAAACCCGCGGTTTGCGAGGTTTGCAAGCCTGCGCCGACAAGCAAAAACGCCATGCCAGCGGCTGCCTGGCCCACAAAATCAGGCACCTGCACTTGGCCGCGCCCGGACAAGACCAAGAGCGCAAACGGCATTACTGCAAGGCCCACAAACTGTATGAGCGTGCCACCCCACATATAGGGAACGCGCTTCCAACCAAAGGCCGATACATGCACATCTGACTGGTAGCCGGTGACGGCGCGAAACGGGGCGACCACCAAAGGCAGGGCCAGCATCAAAGACACCAGCCAGGCCGATACCCCTAGCTCCACAATCATCACTCGGTTGAGCGTGCCGATCATCAGGGCGGTGGTCATGCCCATGGTGAATTTAAAGAGTGTCAGGCGCAGCAGACGCGTCAGCGGCAAGCCGGCACTGGCCACGTCGGCAAACGGCAGCCAGCTAGCTGGCATTTGCTTGGCGTACTTGGCAAAGGTCTTGGCTCTCATGACCGCAACCACTCCATCGCCTGGGACTTGTAAAAGCCGCTGGAAACGCGCTGGGTACGGGCACATTGCCAGCTATCCAGGGCGCCATGCGCCTTCATCAAACGTGCGATGCGTTCTTCGGCCATAGGCTCTAGCCAAGGCGCACGGTCGCCGCGTGGGAACAAGCGGCCTAGAGAAATCATGGCGGCCAAAAGCGGCGTCCGTGGCGCAAAGGTAAAGACGATAGAGCCACTGGTGCGCTCGGCCAATTGGGCCAATGCGTGCACCGCGTCATCGGTCTGGTAATGGATGATGGAGTCCATGGCGACCACATGGTCGAAGTGGCCCAGTGCGGGGTCCAGCATGTCGCCGCTATGGAACTCCACCAGATGCGCTACGTCCTGCGGTATGCGTTCGCGCGCCAGATCGACCAGGGTGGGCGACAAATCAATCGCCACGACCTGTGCGCCACGACGCGCCGCTTCCACCGCCAGTGCGCCGGTGCCGCAACCGGCGTCCAGAATGCGTTTGCCCTGTAAGTCCTCTCCCAGCCATGACAGCAAAGTGGCGCGCATACGGTCGCGCCCGGCACGCACGGTGGTGCGGATGCGGCCCACGGGTGCATCCGAGGTCAGCGTGGCCCAGGCGGCAGCGGCCGTGCGATCGAAATAGTTTTCGATCTGGCCGCGTCGTTCCTGGTAGCTTGCATTACTCATGGTGTTTGCCTCAATCAAAACCCAACAGGTCAAAAATATCGCGGTCCTTCATGGGCACGGCGTTGAAGGTCTCGCCGCCCAGCCACAAACTAGCGGCAAGACGCATGTACTCTTTTTGCACCGCCTCGAGTTCGGGTGAATATTCCATCTCAAAGAGCGTTGACTTTTTGAGGCGGCTGCGCCGGATCACATCCAGGTCCGGGAAATGCGCCGCTAGCTTCAGACCAATGCGATCGTTGTATTTGTCGATCTGGTCAGTGGCCGCGCTGCGGTTGGCAATCACTCCGCCTAAGCGCACGTTGTAATTTTTGGCCTTGGCGCCGATCGCCTGCACGATGCGGTTCATCGCGAAGATGGAATCAAAGTCGTTGGCGGTGACGATTAAGGCCTTATCAGCATGCTGCAAGGGGGCTGCAAAGCCGCCGCACACCACATCGCCCAAGACATCAAAAATCACGACATCGGTGTCTTCAAGCAAATGGTGCTCTTTGAGCAACTTCACGGTTTGACCGACCACATAACCGCCGCAGCCGGTACCGGCCGGTGGGCCACCGGCTTCAACGCACATGACGCCGTTGTAGCCTTCAAACACAAAGTCTTCCACGCGCAGCTCTTCTGCGTGAAAGTCCACGGTTTCCAGCACATCAATCACCGTGGGTAGCATTTTTTTGGTGAGCGTAAAAGTGCTGTCGTGCTTGGGGTCGCAACCAATTTGCAGTACCCGCTTGCCCAGTTTGGAAAAGGCAGCGGACAAATTGGACGAGGTGGTGCTCTTGCCGATTCCGCCTTTGCCATAAATGGCAAACACCTTGGCGTTACCGATCTTCACATTCGGGTCGAGCTGCACTTGCAAGCTGCCCTCGCCGTCCAAGCGCGTATTGCGCTTTACCGTGGGAAATGGCAATGTTTCAACAGTCATGCGTTTGCTCCTTCGTATACGCCTTCAAGGCGATCTTCTAATTCTTCACTGGCGTTGCGCAACGCCTGCAAAGTCGCTTCATCCGGTTGCCAGTAGTTGCGCTCCGATGCTTCTAGCAATCGGTTCGCTACTCGGGCAGAGGCCGTCGGATTCAATTTGGCAAGACGCTCGCGCATCTGCGGGTCGAGCATGAATGTCTCGGACAATTGTTTGTATACCCAGGGCTGTACTTGGCCGGTAGTGGCCGACCAGCCCATGGTGTTGGTGACATGCACTTCAATTTGCCGCACGCCTTCGTAACCGTGCTCTAGCATGCCTTCGTACCACTTGGGGTTGAGCATACGGGTACGGGTTTCGATAGAGACTTGCTCGCGCAGCGAACGCACCGCCGCATTGCCTTTGGTCTGATCGCCGATATACACCGGTGGCGTCTTACCGCCTTGGGCTACTTTGACGGCCTGGGTGATGCCGCCCAGCGTATCGAAGTAGTTGTCCACGGTCGTGACACCGAGCTCCACAGAATCCAGGTTTTGGTAGGTGAGCTGCACATCGGCCAAGGCGGTTTGCAAAAGCGCGGTTTGCTGCACGGCGCGGCCGGTGCGGCCATAGGCAAAACCTTTGCGGCGTTTGTAGGTTTCGGCCAATTCGCCTTCGTCGCTCCAGCGGCTGCTTTCGACCAGGTTGTTGACGTTGGAGCCGTAGGCGCCCTCGGCATTGCCATAGACGCGCAAAGACGCAATTTCTAAGGTGCAACCGTGCTCTTGCTGGTAGGCAAGGGAATGCTTACGAATCCAGTTCATCTCTAGTGGCTCGTCGGCACTGGCGGCCAAGAAGGCGGCTTCGGCGAGCAGCTTGATCTGCAAGGGCATGAGATCGCGGAAGATGCCCGACAGGGTGATCACCACGTCGATGCGTGGGCGACCCAGTTCGGCTAGCGGGATGAGGCTGGCACCGGCGATGCGGCCATAGCTGTCAAAGCGCGGCAAGGCGCCCATCAGAGCCAGTGCCTGCGCAATCGGTGCGCCTTCGTTTTTCAGGTTGTCGCTGCCCCAGAGCACCATGGCAACCGATTCGGGTAGCGGATTGCCATCGGCGCAGTGGCGCTCGATCAGCAGTTGGGCTTGGGCTTTGCCGTCGCGTACGGCCATCGCGCTGGGGATGCGGAAAGGATCAAAGCCGTGGATGTTGCGACCGGTGGGCAAGACCGCCGGGGTGCGCAAAATATCGCCGCCAGGCGCTGGGCGGATGTAACGCGCGTCTAGGGCGCGGAGCAGTGCAGGCACCTCGGTATCCACTGCCAAAAGGGCCTGCGGCTCAACCAATGCCCGCAAGGCTTCCAGGCTGTCATGGTTGCGCGGCAATCCGGCAGCTGCCAGGGCGCGCTCTGGCGTCTTGCCTTGCACTAAAGCCTCAACCGCTATGCGATCAATTTGTACACCGTGGCTGGCGTCGGCCATGGCCAGCAACATATCTACCCGCTGCGCGGCGCTGGGCGCGCGACCGGCGACATGCAGACCGTGCGGAATGAGGGTGTATTCCAACTCCAGCATTTCTTGCGACAAGCGCAGTACTTGCTGGTCCAAGGCCGGGCCCATAGCGGTATCCCAAATGGGTTCTGGGCCGACCAAATCCAACTCCGCAGCTTGGGCTTGGATCACTACCGCCAGGGCAGCACGCTCGGTATTGTCGCGCTCGAGGCTGCGCCAGCGTTCTAACGATGCTTTGAGATGGTTCAGGCCTTTGTACAAACCGGACTGTGCAATAGGGGGCGTCAGGTAACTAATCAGCGTCGCGCCGGAACGGCGCTTAGCGATGGCGCCTTCCGAAGGATTGTTCGATGCGTATAAATACACATTGGGCAAGTCGTCGATCAAGCGGTCGGGCCAGCAGGTACCGGCCATGCCAGTTTGCTTACCAGGCATGAATTCGAGCGCGCCGTGGGTGCCGAAATGCAGCACGGCATGGGCCTTGAAGTCTTCGCGCAGGTAGCGGTAAAAAGCCGAGAAAGCATGCGTGGGAGCCAAGCCTTTTTCAAACAACAGGCGCATCGGGTCGCCTTCGTAGCCAAAGGAAGGTTGCACGCTAATGAGCACATTGCCAAACTGCTTGCCCAGCACAAAAATAGAGCTGCCGTTGCTGAGCTGGCGTCCGGGTGCCGGGCCCCATTGCGCTTCGATTTCTTTGAGCCAGCGCTCGCGCTTGACATGCTCGTCCGCGCTGATGAGGGCGTGCACATTGGCGTCTGCGCCATGTTGGGCCGCGTTGCCTTGCAAGAGTGCCTCACGCAACGCGTCTACCGAAGCGGGCACCTCAACCTGGTAGCCCTGCACCTTCATGGCTGTAAGCGTGTGCCATAGCGATTCGAAGACCGAAAGATAGGCGGCGCTGCCGATATTGCCGGCATTGGGCGGGAAGTTGAATAAGACGATGGCGACTTTGCGCTCATGGTGTTGACTGCGCTTTAAGGCTACCAATTTGCTTACACGGGCGGCCAGCATGGTGGCGCGCTCGGGGCAAGAATGCATGTCTTGCGCGCTGGTGCTTTCACCAAAGGTGCATGCGTGGTGGCAACCGGTGCAGGTAACGCCGGCGGCGCCGGGGCGGCCACCGAAAACCATAGGGCCAGTGGAGCCATCTAACTCGGGAATCGCCACCATGATGGTGCTCTCTACTGGCAACAAGCCACGGTCTGAGCCGCCCCATTGGTCCAATGTTTGAAACTCCACCGGGTGCGCGGCGACGTAGGGCACATCCAACTTGGCCAGCACTTCTTCGGCCGCTTTGGCGTCGTTGTAGGCCGGGCCACCCACCAGAGAAAACCCGGTTAGTGATACCACCGCGTCCACTGCCACCTGACCGTTCTTCATGAAGAATGCATCGATCGCGGGCCGCGAATCTAGTCCGGCAGCGAAGGCCGGAATGACCCGTAAGCCGCGTGCTTCCAGGGCCGAAATCACACCATCGTAATGGCCGGCATTGCCAGCGAGAAGATAGGACCGCATGAGCAAGATGCCT
Organism: Rhodoferax sp.; assembly: GCA_040400575.1. Taxonomy (GTDB): domain Bacteria; phylum Pseudomonadota; class Gammaproteobacteria; order Burkholderiales; family Burkholderiaceae_C; genus Allorhodoferax. The sequence goes on along the minus strand of JBBAPX010000011.1, from coordinate 18,730 downwards.
ACCGTGCCGCGTACCGCGCCACCCGCAGGCAGGGGCAGGTCTTTCGGTTCTTCGCTATAGCGTCCGACCATGCGGGGGTGGTAAACGCCCACTTCGGGGTAGTCCACTGGCGGCGCCACTTTGACGCTACCGCGCAAAATTTTGCGCGGACCATCGGCACCGCGGTCGATGACGTGGCGTACCAGATTGAGCACGTTGTCATCTGAGCCGCCCAGCCAATATTGCATGGTGAGGAAATAAGAACGCACATCTTGCGCGGTGCCCGGAATGAAACGCAGTATTTGCGGTAGTCGGCGCAGCATTTTCATTTGCGCTGCGCCCCCGGTGGCGGCTTTTTCTTTGCTACCGCGCAGTTTTTTCAACAAGGCCATGGGGCCGCTGGCGGGCTTGCTCATGTCGAACTGACCCAAACGGGTGAGTTGCGTCACTTCGGTGGCGCTGGTCATGCAAATCATGGCGTCGCAGTGCATACGGCGCTGGCGCAAATCATCCAGGATGGGCAGGAAATGGTCTTCCAAGAAAAGCATGCCGGCTACCACGATGTCGGCCTGGGCGATGTCTTTTTTACAGCGTGCTACCAAAGCCTCGTTACCCGCGTATTCCGATGCTGCATGCAGGCTAATCGACAGACCGGGAAACTCGCGGCCCAGCGCAGGGCCAGCGCGGTTGACCGAGCTGGCCAGATGCGTGTCCATGGTCACAATTACCACCTTGATCGGGGTGGTATTGCGAGGCATTGCTGCTTTAGCGGGCGAAGTAAGCTTTAGCGTCATAGAGTGTCTCCACCGTAATCACCGACAGGCCATGCTCGGAAGCGTAGCGTTCGGTATTTCGCCGGGCTTTACCCCGTACGAAAAACGGTATTTTTTTCAGTTCTTTCTCGGCACCGGCGTCCCAGGTGCAGGCGCCGCCGGTGTTGGTTTTGTCAGCGGCTACGGTCAGCGTTGCTGCTTCTGGTGAGGTGTGTGGCGCGGCCTCAATCGCGACCACGACGGGCTCGGCCGCGGGCTGCATGCGCGCTGCGCCACCCAAATGTGAGGGTGCGGCGTCTTCATGGAATTCGGCGTCGCCCCGGAACATGCCGATCAGGTGCTCTTCCAGCCCCATCATGAGCGGATGGACCCAGGTATCAAACAGCACATTAGCGCCTTCAAAGCCCATTTGCGGCGCATAGCGCGCCGGGAAATCTTGCACGTGGACTGGCGCAGAAATCACCGCGCAGGGAACGCCAAGACGTTTGGCGATATGGCGCTCCATTTGCGTACCCAGCACCAGCTCCGGTTGAAGCTCGGCGATGCGCGATTCGATTTCCAGATAGTCGTCGCTGATGAGTGCCTCGACGCCATAGAGCTTGGCGGCATCGCGCACTTCGCGCGCAAACTCGCGGCTGTAAGTGCCTATGCCCACCACGGCAAAACCCATTTCCTCGGCTGCCACTTTGGCTGCTGCGACCGCATGCGTTGCATCACCAAACACAAACACACGTTTGCCGGTGAGGTAGGTGGAATCGACCGAGCGGGCATACCACTGGGCGCGCGAATTTACCTTGGCTAAAGCGGCTTCAGGGTCCAGTCCTGCCAAGCCCGCAACTTCGCGGACAAAAGCGCGCGTAGCCCCTACGCCGATCGGGATGGTTTTGCTAAAGGGCTGACCGTAACTGCGTTCCAGCCATTGCGCGCTGAGGCGGGCGATTTCGGGGTAAAGCACGACGTTGAAATCGGCCTCTGCCAGGCGGGCCAAGTCCGCCGGGGTAGCGCTTTGGGGGGCTACGACGTTGATGGCGATGCCCATGTCGGTGAGCAGTTTACGGATTTCGGTGAGGTCATCGCGGTGGCGAAAGCCTAAGGCGCTGGGGCCCAAAATATTGCAGCTCGGCACGCGTCCTTCTTGCGGTGCTTGGCTGCGAGCTTGGGACAAGTGACGCACCAACTGATAGAAAGTTTCAGAGGCGCCCCAGTTTTCTTTGCGCTGGTAAGACGGCAACTCCAGAGCCACGACTGGCACCGGTAGATTTAAGGCCTTGCACAAACCGCCTGGGTCGTCCTGAATCAACTCGGCGGTGCAGGACGAGCCAACCAACATGGCTTGCGGCGCAAAGCGCTCGAAGGCCTGGCGTGCGGCGGTTTTGAAGAGTTCGGCGGTATCGCCACCCAGGTCACGCGCCTGGAAAGTGGTGTAGGTGACAGGCGGGCGCTTTTGGAGGCGCTCGATCATCGTGAACAGCAGGTCTGCGTAGGTATCACCCTGGGGCGCATGCAGCACGTAATGCACGCCTTCCATGGCCGTGGCAATACGCATAGCGCCTACATGGGGCGGCCCTTCGTATGTCCACAAAGTCAGTTGCATGCTGCGCTTTCTTTAGGCCGCTAGGCGCATACGGCGCACCAGCGGACGGGTAAATAGTTCGGCCAGATCGCCGGCCTGGTCAAAGCCCTGGATGGGGGTGAACACCAGCTCGATAGCCCATTTGGTCGTCATGCCTTCGGACTCCAGCGGATTGGCCAGGCCCAGGCCGCAAACCACGATGTCCGGATGCGCGGCGCGGCAACGATCCAGCTGGTTTTCTACGTGCTGGCCTTCGGACAAAAAGGTGCCTTCGGGCAGCAATGCCAACTCTTGGGCCATGTGCTGGCGGTGCAGATAGGGCGTACCCACTTCCACCAGGCGCATGCCCAGTTCGCGTGCCAAGAAGCGGGCCAACGGGATTTCGAGCTGCGAGTCGGGGAAGAAGAAGATGCTTTTTCCTTCCAGGTGCAGCCGCGCGCGGGCCAGTGCTGCCGTGGCGCGCGCGGTAGGCGCTGAAACGGCTGCTTCAAAGCGCTGGGCGGGCACGCTAAAGGCCGTGGCCGCTGCTTGCAGCCAGGCGGTGGTGCCCTCGATGCCCAGGGGAAAGGGCGCGGACAGCAACTGCGCGCCGCGGGCTTGCAAAGCCCTTGCGGTATCGGCCAAAAAGGGTTGGGCCAGCAATAAGCGGGTGTTCGGACCAACAGGGGCTTGGTCGGCGGCGCGGCGGGGAGGGAAAAAGCGGACTCGCTCCATACCCATTTGCGCAAACAAGCGGATAAATTGGTCTTCCACCACATCGGCTAGGGTGCCGACCACCATCAGCTCCTGAGGCGCATCGGCCGCCTGCACCGGTAATTCCGGCACCATGGAGGCCAAGCAGGCGTCTTCGCCCTGGGTGAAAGTGGTCTCGATGCCGCTGCCCGAGTAGTTCAGCACGCGCACCGAAGGCGAATGCTGCGCCGACAGGCGCGAAGCAGCGCGGGACAAGTCCAACTTGATCACTTCTGAGGGACAAGAGCCCACCAGAAACAGTAATTTAATTTCGGGACGGCGCGCCAGCAGTTGGCCCACCACGCGGTCGAGCTCGGTATTGGCGTCGGCCAGCCCGGCCAGATCGCGCTCATCGATGATGGCGGTGGCAAAGCGCGGTTCGGCAAAAATCATGACCCCAGCGGCGGACTGGATTAGGTGCGCACAAGTGCGCGAACCCACCACCAGGAAAAACGCGTCCTGAATCTTGCGGTGCAGCCAAATGATGCCGGTCAGGCCGCAAAACACCTCGTGCTGGCCGCGCTCGCGCAACACCGGCGCATCGCTGCAGCCGCCTGCGGCTTTTACGGGAATGGGGAATGCGACGGTGCTCATGCTGCAGCCCCCATGAAATGCGGATGGGCGTGGGACGCCGCTGCTTCGCGCTGATGGGCTTCTTGGTCCAAGCGCGCAGCGCGCAGTTTCAAGATGAATTGGCCGGCGTTAATGACATAGGTGGCATAGGCCGCCAGCGCCAAATACATGAGCTCATAGCTTGACAGCAAACCCTTGAACATGGCCACCAAGTAGGCGCTATGCAGGGCCAACACCAGCATGCTGAAAACATCTTCCCAGAAAAATGAGGGGGCAAACAGATAGCGCCCGAACACCACTTTTTCCCAAATGCAGCCGGTGATCATGATGGTGTAAAGCACCAAAGTCTTGGCGACTACCGAGTTATTGGCCGTCTGCAGGCCTTCGCCGGTGGCGAGGTAGCGCAGCACAAAACCCAGGCTACCCAAAAAAATAAAAAACTGGATGGGCGCCAAGATGCCTTGCACAAAGGTCCAGTAAGTTTGGTCGCGACGCACCCTCTCCTCTGGGGTGTACAGAGGAGGACGGGGCTTTTTCGCGCTGGCCGCAGGGCCCGCGAAGTGCGATCGCGTATCGGTCATGGGACACAATTTATCCCCACTTTTTATAAATGTCAACTTTTTGTTACGTCAATCAAATTTGACACCCAGACAATCCCGAGTATTTTTATCGGGATTAAAATTTTCTTTGACCTGGAGCGGTTTGGAGCGTAAAACGAGGTTTACATATAGAGAAGTAAATCGATTACGCATGCTAGGCGTCCAGCGCTTACGACGGAATTGAAGCTGTTTTTCCTTGCCCTCTGGGGAGGCGAACCGAATAATTAGACGAGACAATTCCTTTGACGAAGGAGAAAAAAATGGGTTCATCCAATCGGAGCACTTTGGTGAGCGACGCAGGTTTTAGCGAGGGCAGACAGGCCGAAGGCTGGCAGGGTGCGCAGGGCGCTGCCAATGGCAGTTATGCGGGCCGTAATGAGGCTTCTCCAGACCTGAACGGCTCAGACCATACGGTCGCCTTGCTGGCGCAGGCGATTCAGCATGAAATCATCCCCCGGCTGATGCTTGCCCATCGCACACCGATCGAGTGTGACGTGCCTCCAGAGTTGTCCACGGTCAAGGTGAGCGCGGAGGAGGTGGCAGCTTTCGGGCAGCTCATCCTGAGCCGCAGCGACGATCAGGCCCTGGCCTGCATAACACGGATGCGCGCCGCAGGCGCGCCTATCGAGTCCATTTACCTGGACTTATTGGCCCCAGTTGCGCGCTACCTTGGCGAACTCTGGGAAGATGATTTATGTGATTTCACGGAAGTCACACTGGGCCTAGGTCACCTGCAAAAAATGCTTCGCGACCTGAACAAGGAAGCCGAACAGTCCAGGAATCTCAAGTCCAATGGGCTGAGTATTTTGCTGGTGCCGACCCCTGGCGAGCAACATACTTTTGGGTTGGCTATGGTGGCCGAACTGTTTCGCAAACAGGGCTGGGACGTGGTGGGTGGGCCCTACGATCTGGGCGATTCACCCCAGGTGCTTTCGGGACATCGCGCCTTTGATGTAGTTGGTTTTTCGCTGGCGACCTTAGTCAATTTAGACAATTTGAGAAAAACTATTGCAGAGGTTCGCAAGGCGTCGAAGAACAAGAGGGTGTGCATAATGGTTGGCGGACCGCTGTTCAGCTTGCATCCCGAATATGTCAAGACCGTGGGTGCCGACCTGGTGGCCGGCGATGCCCAAGAGGCACCTTCAATGGTTCAATTGCACCTTGCCAGCAGCGGCACCCTGCAATAAAGCTGAACCCAATAATTACATGGAAATCCTATGAACCAAGCCCTCGAAACTGCTCCTATTCAGCAAGCGGGGCGTTTTGACCAAGCGCAGCGTTATTTTGATCGCCTAGACGCCGATACGGTTTCCCGGCTGATCACCGCAGCAGCGGACGTTGTGCTGGTGATGGATGCCCAGGGCGTGATTCAAGATGCGGCATTTGGAAATGACGAATTACTAAGCCATGGCTACTCGCACTGGATGGGCAAGCCCTGGAGCCAAACAGTTACCGAGGAGAGCAAGACCAAAGTAGTCTCCATGTTGCGTGACCTGGGCACAGGCAAGGGTGCCAAATGGCGCCATTTGAACCAACAGGCCAGTGACGGAACCGACCTTCCTCTTTCTTATTCCCTGATCCAGGTACCCCCCGGGCCAGGAAATAACCCGGCGCACGCCATCGCATTCGGACGCGATTTACGGCCCCAAGCGGCGCTGCAACAAAAATTGGTGACGGCCCAGCGCTCCATGGAGCGCGATTACTGGCAGCTCAAGCACGTGGAGACACGCTACCGCTTGTTATTCCAAGTCTCCTCCGAAGCCCTGCTAATTCTGGATGCCAATACCGAAAAGCTCGAAGACAGCAACCCCGCCGCCCAAGCATTGTTTGGCGAGTCACTGGGTAAAGCCGGGTGGAGCCTTGCAAACAGTCTAGACAAGCGCAGCAGCACTGCACTAAGTCAGGTTTTGTCAGGCTTGCGCGCCAGTGGGCAATCGACACCGATTGACATCCGTCTGGTGCCCAGCAATACCGAACTGAGTGTCGCAGTTTCGCTCTTCCGCCAGGAGCAATCGGCGCATTTTCTATTGCGCATAAGTCCAAAAAACCATTTAGCGGACTCCTCGGTGAGCGCCAATGCCAAGCAAGTGCTCACCGACGTCATGGAGAGTGCGCCCGACGCCTTTGTGGTTACTGATCTAAGCGGCAATGTGCTGACAGCCAACCGCGCCTTTTTGCAACTGGCCCAGGTGAGCAATGAGGCGCTGGTGCGCGGTGAGTCCCTGGAGCGCTGGCTTGGGCGTGCCGGTGTCGATTTGAGTGTGCTGATTTCCAATTTGCGCCAGCGCGATGTGGTGCGTTTGTTTGCCACCCGCATGCGCGGCGATTACGGCTCCAACACGGATGTGGAAATCTCGGCGGTAGCAGTCACTACGGGTGAGCAAAGATGCTTAGGCTTTACCATCCGAGACGTCGGTTTGCGTCTGAACAACGAAGCCAAATCCAGCCGCGATTTGCCGCGATCGACCGGGCAAATGACCGAGTTGGTAGGTCGCGTCCCGCTGAAAGACATCGTGCGGGAGACCACCGACCTGATTGAGCAGCTGTGCATTGAAGCGGCCCTGGAACTGACCGGCGATAACCGCGCTTCAGCGGCTGAAATGCTGGGTCTTTCGCGCCAGAGCCTTTACGTCAAGTTGCGCCGCTTTGGCATGGGTGACCCTGGGGCGGAAAGCGACAGCTAAAGCGTTTTGCGCTGCCCGCGCCACGCGGGCACTAGGTGGAAACCATAGGAAGTGTAAATTTATCTTGACACCAGCAAGTGTCATAGGTAAAACCGTTGGGCATGGCACTGCCCCACATTTCTGCGATCACCGAGCTATTTAAGCCAATTACCTGGTTTCCACCCATGTGGGCGTTTGCCTGCGGCGTGGTGGCTTCGGGCGTGCCGATGGAGGGTAAATGGCTGCTAGCCCTTATCGGCGTGGCGCTGGCAGGTCCCTTTGTCTGTGCCACCAGCCAGGCGGTGAACGACTGGTTTGACCGCCATGTGGACGCCCTCAATGAGCCGCAGCGCCCTATCCCCTCCGGTCGGATGCCAGGACGCTGGGGTTTGTATATCGCCGTTATTTGGACACTGGTGTCTCTGGCGGTAGCCAGCCTGTTGGGACCTTGGGGCTTTGGTGCTGCAGTCGTGGGCCTGCTGCTGGCCTGGGCCTATAGCGCGCCGCCGCTGCGGCTCAAAGAAAACGGTTGGTGGGGCAATGCCGCCTGCGGCATCAGCTACGAGGGCATTGCCTGGACCACCGGCGCCGCCGTCATGGCTGGTGGCCAAATGCCCGAGGCGCGCTCACTCTGGCTGGCCTTGCTCTACAGCATAGGCACCCACGGGATCATGACGCTCAACGATTTCAAGGCAGTGGCAGGAGACCGGGCCATGGGCGTACGCTCGCTACCGGTGCAACTTGGCGAACAGCGCGCAGCCAACATAGCTTGCTGGTTCATGGCCTTGCCGCAAATTGTGGTCATCCTCTTGCTATTCGCCTGGGGCCAGCCTGGGCGCGGTCTTGCGGTGGCGGTGCTACTGGCTATTCAAGTGCTGATGATGGATTATTTTTTAACACGCGTCAGTCAAAGAGCGCTGTGGTACAGCGGCTTTGGCGTGCCGTTTTTTGTCGCCGGGATGATGGTCAGTGCCTTTGCTTTGCGCGCACTGATCGGTGCGGGCGCATGAGCGTCGGGGAATGCGTGAGGTGGCCTGAAAAAGAGGCCATTGCACGTGCCGTTTTTTATCAATACGAGAAAGCTATGAGGTGCTTCGATGGAGACAAATGAGACCTTTGATGTAGTCGTTGTAGGCGGCGGCCCGGCGGGCGCGACCGCAGCGCATACGCTGGCGCAGCGCGGGCATTCGGTGCTCTTGCTGGACCGCGCGGGGCGCATCAAACCCTGCGGCGGCGCGATACCGCCGCGCTTGATTAAAGATTACGCCATCCCCGACCGTTTGCTGGTCGCCAAGGCGCAGTCGGCACGCATGATTGCGCCTAGCCATCACAAGGTAGACATCCCGATTGATAACGGGTTTGTGGGTATGGTGGACCGCGCTGAATTTGACGAGTGGCTGCGCGAACGCGCAGCCAGCGCCGGCGCAGTGCGGCGCATCGGCACCTTTGACAAGCTAAGCCGCGATACCGATGGCGTGAGCGTGGTGCATTACCTGGCGCGCGAGCGCTCGCAGCGCGGCGAAGGCACACCGGCACAGGTACGTGCGCGCACCATTATCGGGGCCGACGGCGCCAAGTCCCAAGTGGCGCGTCAGGCAGGCGTGGAAGGGGCCAAGGACACGCAATATGTGTTCGCCTACCACGAGATTGTCAAAGCCCCGGCAATCAAGCCAGCCGGCTATGACGGCACGCGCTGCGATGTGTATTACCAGGGCCAGCTTTCGCCTGATTTTTACGGCTGGGTGTTCCCGCACGGCGATACCTTGAGCATTGGCACCGGCAGTGCGGACAAAGGCTTTTCATTGCGCCATGCCGTAGGCTTGTTGCGCGAGGCCTCAGGCTTAGCACAGGCAGAGGTATTGCGCCGCGAAGGTGCGCCGCTGCCCATGAAGCCGCTCAAACGCTGGGACAACGGGCGCGATGTAGTGCTGGCCGGCGACGCGGCAGGCGTAGTGGCACCGGCCTCAGGCGAAGGTATTTACTACGCCATGTATGGCGGCGAGTTGGCGGCCTATGCGGTGGAAAAACTGCTGCATACCGGCGAAGTGAAAAGCCTACAAATGGCGCGCAAACAATTTATGCAAGCACATCGCACTGTGTTTACCGTGCTGGGCATCATGCAATGGTTTTGGTACAGCAGTGAAAAACGGCGCGAGCGCTTCGTCAAAATCTGCGAAGACCGGGATGTGCAACAGCTCACTTTTGAGTCGTATATGAACAAGCAGTTGGTACGCAAAAAACCGATGGCGCACGTACGCATCTTTTTCAAGGACATGGCGCACTTGCTCGGATTGGCCAAGGTGTGAACCTGGAGCAGCTGTACCAAGGCCCTTTGGTAGTGGATATTGCTATCGGCTTTATTAGCTTGGAAAGCCTGATGCTTTGGGCGCTTCACAAATTCACGGGGCGCGGACTAGCATTAGCAGATTGTGTGCTGACCATTCTTTCCGGGGCCTGCTTGATGCTGGCGCTGCGTTGCGCCTTGACACCCGAGGGCTGGCCGGGCATGGCGCTTTTTTTGATCGCCGCGGGTATCGCACACGGCGCGGATTTACGGTCCCGCTGGCGCGATAAGACCTGAGTTGATAGGCCCCAGGTTGATATGGCGTGCAAACTGCTGCGCTAAATGGTCTTCTCCATGTTCGAGCACGAAATAGCGAAAAGCCTCGGCTGCGGGCGAGAGCAGCTTAGACAGCATGTGCACCACATTCCAGGCGCGCACGACCGGCGCGCCTTCGACATCCAGCACGGCGATAAGCCGGTTGTCCAACTCCAGACCCAGGGTATGCAGAGACAAAAAGCTCAGACCCATGCCGGCCATCACCGCCTGTTTGATGGTCTCGTTGCTCGCCATTTCCATGCTCACGCGCGGCTCGACGCGGGCTTTTTCCAAAAAGCGCTCCATGGCTGCGCGCGTGCCCGAACCGGGTTCACGCAAAATGAAAGGCAGGGTTTGCAAGTCGCGCGGATAAATGGTTTCGCCATGCGCCAGAGGATGGCCCACCTGCGCCACAAAAACATGCGGATGCGCGGCAAAGGGCTCTGCCCGCGTCGCCATTTCGGTGGGTGGCCGGCCCATGATGGCGATGTCCACCTCATTGGCATAAATCATCTTTACCAGCTGCTCGCGGTTACCCACCACCAGCTTGATGTCCACGCCTTGGTGCTCCTGGCGAAAACGCGCCAACAAATGTGGCAAAAAGTACTTGGCCGTGCTGACCATACCTATCGTGAGCAAGCCGACTTCCAGCTTTTGCAAGCGCGCTGCAGCGTCCTCGGCATCTTTCAGAGTAGCCAGCATTTTTCGGGCATAGACCAACATGTATTCACCCACAGTGGTCAGCGTCACTGTGCGGCCACTGCGGTCGAACAAGGGCATACCGATGTGCTTTTCCAGCTCGCGCACCTGCATGGTCACGGCCGGTGGCGTGAGGTTCAGGGTTTGCGCTGCGCGCGCAAAGCTCAGATGGCGGGCCACTTCGCTGAACACGCGCAATTGGCGAAAGGTTGCGTTTTTCATTCAGTGATAGCTTAACTGAAAACAAAAAATATATGAATTTACTTTTCAATAATGGGCTTTTACAGTCCACCTGACTAAATCTCTCCAACTGAAAGGATATCGCTATGGCTGGTCGTAATTTTCTTTTTGTACCTGGTCCCACCAATGTTCCCGATCGCATCCAACGCGCCATGATGGTATCCATGGAGGACCACCGCTCGCCGCGCTTTCCCCAGCTCACCCATACCATCATGGCTGGCCTGCGCGAAGTTTTCCGCACCCAGACAGGTACGCCTTTTATATTTCCATCTTCGGGCACCGGCTGCTGGGAAGCGGCACTAACCAACACCTTGTCACCCGGCGATAAAGTGCTGGCCTCGCGCTTTGGCCAATTCAGCCACCTGTGGATTGATATGTGCCAGCGTCTGGGTCTGGATGTACAGATTGTGGAATGCGAGTGGGGCACCGGCGTGCCTTTGCAGGAGTACGAAGACATTCTCAAAGCCGATAAGCAGCACCAGATCAAAGCGGTGCTGGTCTGCCACAACGAAACCGCCACCGGTGTGTCCTCGGACATTGCCGGTGTGCGCGAAGCCTTGGACGAGGCCGCACACCCAGCCCTGCTATTCGTCGACTGCGTTTCTTCTTTAGGCTGCCTGGAGTTCCGCTTTGATGACTGGGGCATCGACATGGCGGTTTCTGGTTCCCAAAAAGGCTTCATGTTGCCTGCGGGCCTGGGCATACTGTGCGCCAGCCCCAAGGCACTGGCGATGTACCCATCGTCCAAGCTCAAGCGCGCTTACTTTGATCTGCCTGACATGATCCAAAGCAATGCCACCGGCTACTTCCCCTACACCCCGGCTTTACCGCTGATGTACGGGCTGATCGAGGCGCTCAAGATGATCAGCGAAGAAGGCCTGGACAACGTCATCGCCCGCCACCATTACCTGGCCGAAGGCGTGCGCGCTGCGGTTACGCAAGGCTGGCAACTCAATCTCTGCGCCAAAGAACAGCGTTGGCATTCCGACACCGTTTCAGCGGTCATGCTGCCCGAAGGTATTGCCGGTACTGAAGTCATATCGCGCGCCTACCAGCGCTACAACCTGTCGCTGGGCGGCGGCCTGTCCAAAGTGGCGGGCAAGTTGTTCCGCATCGGCCATTTGGGCGATATGAATGAAATCCATTTGATGGCCGCCATCAACGGTGCAGAAATGGCCATGCTCGATTGCGGCGTGAAATTGCAGCCGGGCAGCGGCGCGGCGGCGGCCGGCCACTACTGGCGCACGCACGAGGCCCCTTCGGGTCTGTGCGCCATGCCCAAGCCACAAGAAGCGCAGAGCAGTATGCAGCGCTCCAACCCGGCACTTGCGTCCCGTTAAAGAGTAGCCCTGAGGGTGGGGAACCTTACCCCCCTCGAAAGTGAGCGCTTGAACCATTTGAGGCATTTTCCAATGTGCACCAGCACCTCGTCAGGATTTAATTTATCAAATGCTTAACTGAAGTCTAAAAAAATATGAATTTACTTTTTTTAATAAGACTTTTACATTCCTTCTTAGACCACCCGAAACCTTCTTACAGGAGACATTGATGAGTAATACCGACAGCCAAATCACCGACGGCAAAAAGCGCTACAGCGCTGGCGTTTTGAGATACAAGCAAATGGGCTACTGGGATCCACACTACGTGCCCAAGGAAACCGACTTGATCGCCATGTTCCGCATGACGCCGCAAGAAGGCGTTGACTCTGAAGAGTGCGCCGCAGCCGTGGCCGGCGAATCCTCGACCGCCACTTGGACGGTGGTGTGGACCGACCGCCTTACCGCCTGCGACCTCTACCGCGCAAAGGCCTATCGCGTCGATGCCGTGCCCAATACGGGTCCCGGCACCAAGACAGAGCAGCAGTACTTCGCCTACATCGCTTACGACATCGACCTGTTTGAAGGCGGCTCGATCGCCAACCTCACAGCCTCGATCATCGGCAACGTCTTTGGCTTTAAGGCCGTTAAGGCGTTGCGCTTGGAAGACATGCGCATCCCAGTGGCCTACCTGAAGACCTTCCAGGGTCCAGCTACCGGCGTGGTCGTCGAGCGCGAGCGCCTAGACAAATTCGGCCGCCCCCTGCTGGGCGCCACCACCAAGCCCAAGCTCGGCCTGTCGGGCCGTAACTACGGCCGCGTGGTGTACGAGGGCCTCAAAGGCGGTCTAGATTTCATGAAAGACGACGAGAACATCAACTCGCAGCCCTTTATGCACTGGCGCGATCGTTTCCTTTATTGCATGGAAGCCGTTAACAAAGCCAGCGCGGCTACCGGCGAGGTCAAAGGCCACTACCTAAACGTTACCGCCGGCACGATGGAAGAAATGTACGCTCGAGCCGAATTTGCCAAGAGCCTGGGTAGCGTGATCATCATGATCGACCTGGTGATCGGATACACCGCAATCCAGAGTATGGCCTTGTGGGCGCGCAAAAACGACATGATCCTGCACCTGCACCGCGCAGGCAACAGCACCTACTCGCGCCAGAAGAACCACGGCATGAACTTCCGCGTCATTTGCAAATGGATGCGCATGGCGGGTGTAGACCACATCCACGCCGGCACGGTGGTCGGCAAACTGGAAGGCGACCCGATGATGATCCGCGGTTTCTACGACACGCTGCTCGACACGCACACACCCATGCAACTCGAAAAGGGTCTGTTCTTCGAGCAGGATTGGGCGTCGCTCAATAAGGTCATGCCAGTGGCCTCTGGCGGTATACATGCCGGCCAAATGCACCAGTTGCTGACCTACCTCGGCGACGACGTAGTGCTGCAGTTTGGCGGCGGAACCATTGGCCACCCTATGGGCATACAGGCCGGCGCCACGGCGAACCGGGTCGCCCTCGAAGCCATGGTGCTGGCGCGCAATGAAGGCCGCGATATCTGGAACGAAGGCCCGCAGATCCTGCAGGACGCCGCCAAGTGGTGCTCTCCGTTGAAGGCCGCCATCGACACCTGGGGCGACATCAGCTTTAACTACGAATCCACCGACACCGCCGACTTCGCCGTCACGCCGACGGCTTCTATTTAAGGAGACACCTCATCATGATGACCAACCAAGGCAATCGCCTCACGCAGGGCCAGTTCTCTTACCTGCCCGAACTCACTGACAAGCAGATCAGCGCACAGATCGAGTACGCGCTCGGTAAAAACTGGGCAATCGGCATTGAATACACCGACGATCCGCATCCCCGTAACACCTACTGGGAGATGTACGGCAACCCGATGTTTGACTTGAAGGACGCCTCAGCAATTTTGACGGAGATCAATGCCTGCCGCAAAACGTTTCCTAATCACTACGTTCGTGTCACAGCGTTCGATGCAACACAAGGCGTTGAGTCGGTGCAAATGTCGTACATCGTCAACCGGCCCAAGACAGAGCCCGGCTTCGGCCTGACGCGGCAAGAGATCGGCGGGCGTCAGATCCAGTACACCGTACACAGCTATGCCACCGACAAGCCCGAAGGCGAGCGTTACTAAGCGCGCGCAGACTGTGACACAGCCATGAGCAACTACCCCACTCCTAGCGCGCACGGTCAGACGCCGGTGACAGCGGCAGCGCAAACCGCAGATGCTCCGACTGCGGCCCTGGGCCAAGCGCGCAGCGTGGGTGCGGTGCTGGCGCAGTCGCAGGTGGAAGAGGTCATCGCCGAGCTGGACCGCGATCTGGTGGGACTGGCCCCGGTAAAGGCCCGCATCCGCGACATTGCAGCCTTGCTGGTGATTGACAAGCTGCGTATCAACCTGGGTCTGGTCAGCGAGGCACCGAGCTTGCACATGAACTTTGTGGGCAACCCTGGCACCGGCAAAACCTCGGTGGCCATGCGCATGGCTCAAATCCTGCACCGCCTGGGCTATGTTCGCAAGGGCCATTTGGTCGCAGTGACCCGCGACGATTTGGTGGGCCAGTACATCGGCCACACCGCACCCAAAACCAAAGAAGTGCTGAAGAAAGCCATGGGTGGCGTGCTCTTTATTGACGAAGCCTATTACCTGTACCGTCCGGAAAACGAACGCGACTACGGTCAGGAGGCCATCGAGATACTGCTGCAAGTCATGGAAAACCAGCGTGATGACCTGGTGGTGATTCTGGCGGGCTACAAAGACCGTATGGATACCTTCTTCGAGTCCAACCCCGGCATGAGTTCGCGCGTCGCACACCACCTGGACTTCCCTGACTATTCGGTTGATGAGTTGCTGCAGATTTCGCAAAAAATGCTGGTACAGCAAAACTATGTGTTTGCGCCGGATGCCGCTACCGTGTTCCAGCGCTACTTGGGCTTGCGGGTGCAGCAACCCCACTTTGCCAACGCCCGCAGCGTGCGCAATGCATTGGACCGAGCGCGTCTGCGCCAGGCCAGCCGGCTCTTTGCCGACCGTGACCGACAGCTCAATGTCGATGATTTAAGGACTCTGACTGCGTCCGACTTTGCCGCCAGTCGGGTCTTTCAGCAGGCGGACGCCCGTCCGGATGCATAAAACCTTGGATGTGATCTGATGCTTAAAGCGCTTATTTTTGACGTCGATGGCACCTTGGCCGACACCGAGTCTGCGCACCGCGCGGCCTTTAACCATGCGTTTGCGGAAGAAGGCCTGGACTGGGTCTGGGACGAGGCGCTGTACATCGCGTTGCTGGACGTCTCCGGCGGTAAAGAGCGCATTGCCCATTACTGGAAGCAAACGCGCGGCGACATCGTCGGCATTGAGGCCCATTCGCTACACGATACGATTGCGCGCCTGCACGAGCTCAAAACCGCTGCCTACGAAGGTATGGTCAATGACGGTATGGTCAGCCTGCGACCGGGCGTATTGCGCTTGATTGAATCGGCCGATGAAGAAGGCCTCGCGCTGGCCATCGCCACCACCACTTCGCCGGTCAATATTGCAGCCCTGCTACGCAAAGCCATAGGGGCGCACTGGCGCAGTTTGTTTGGCGTGGTGGAAGACGCCTCCACCGCACCGCGGAAAAAGCCACATCCCCAGGTCTACTTACAGACCTTGCAACGCATGAGTATGGATTGCGGCGACTGCATGGCGATTGAAGACTCCGCAAATGGTTTGCAAGCCGCGCTAGCCGCAGGCTTGCCCACAGTGATCACGCCCAATAGCTTTACCGCGCACCACCGCTTTGAGCGCGCCTTGCGTGTGGTACCGGATTTGGGGAACACCACGGTGGCGGACTTGCGCATCTGGCATTCTCAAGCCCGCGCCAGCTGATTTTTTGTTTTCCTGAGACCTTGCCATGCCCTTGTCCGCCCGCTCCCAGCATTCCACACTAACGCAATTTTTAATCGAAGAGCGACGCAAATTTCCCGGCGCCAGCGGCGATTTCAACGCCCTGATTTTGGACATCGCGCTGGCCTGCAAAGCGATTGCGCGCGGCGTGGCATTCGGCGAGCTTGGGCAGGTGCTGGGCGACCACAAAACCGGCGATGGTGCATCGGTGAATGTGCAGGGCGAAGCGCAAAAAACACTGGACGTGCTAAGCAACCAGGCCTTCATTCGCCGCACCGAGTGGGCCGGCAATCTTGCAGGCATGGCCTCGGAGGAAATGGAGCACCCCTACCAGATCCCGGCCCAATACCCGCGCGGTAAGTACCTACTGGTTTTTGATCCGCTGGATGGGTCTAGCAATATCGATGTCAATGTGTCAGTGGGAAGTATTTTTTCTGTGCTGCGCGGGCCTGAGGGCGGGCGCGATGTGCAAGAGGCTGACTTTCTGCAAGCGGGTACACGCCAGGTGGCCGCTGGGTACGCGATTTACGGGCCCACCACCATGCTAGTGCTCACCCTGGGTAATGGCGTGCAAGGCTTTACCCTGGACCCCAATTTGGGCGAGTTCATGCTTACGCACCGAAACATCCAAGTGCCGCCCGACACGCATGAATTTGCGATCAACGCGTCCAACAGCCGTTTTTGGGAAACACCTGTCAAACGCTATGTGGATGAATGCTTGGCCGGCAAAACCGGACCGCGTGGAAAAGATTTCAACATGCGCTGGATTGCCAGTATGGTGGCTGAAGCGCACCGTATTTTGATGCGCGGGGGCGTCTTCATGTACCCGCGCGACACCAAAGACCCGAGTAAGGCGGGGCGTCTGCGCCTGTTGTACGAGGCCAACCCGGTGGGCATGATCATGGAGCAGGCTGGAGGCCGCGCCAGCACCGGAGAAATGCCGGTCTTGGGGGTGGCGCCCGCTTCGCTGCACCAGCGCATAGGTCTGGTATTCGGGTCTCGCAATGAGGTAGAGCGCATAGAGCGCTACCACCATGAGCCGGTGCAAATCGAAGAACACAATCCACTGTTCGCGGAACGCAGTCTTTTCAGGTTTTGAGATTTTTTTAGTTCAGGGGGCTTCATGTCAGAAAAACATCCGATTATTGCCATCACTGGTTCCAGCGGCGCTGGCACCACTTCGGTCACCCACACATTTGAAAACATCTTCCGCCGCGAAGGCGTCAACGCCGCCGTTATAGAAGGCGATAGCTTCCACCGCTACGATCGCAACGAAATGAAGCTGCGCCTGGCCGAGGCCGAGGCCAAAGGCAACAAGAATTTCAGCCATTTCGGCCCGGAGAACAACTTGTTCTCTGAACTTGAAGCACTGTTTGCCGACTACGCCAAAACCGGTACCGGCAAGCAACGCAAATATTTGCATGACCCGGAAGAAGCGGCTCCCTTTAAACAAGCACCCGGTACCTTTACGCCCTGGCAAAACGTGCCGAGTGGCACCGATTTGCTGTTTTATGAAGGACTGCATGGCGCGGTGGTAACGCCTGAGGTAAACATCGCCAAGCACCCGGATTTGCTGATTGGTGTGGTGCCGGTGATTAACCTGGAGTGGATACAAAAGCTCTGGCGTGACAAATCCAAACGCGGCTACAGCACAGAAGCGGTGACCGACACCATCTTGCGCCGCATGCCTGACTACGTGAACTACATCTGCCCCCAATTCATGCACACGCATGTCAACTTCCAGCGGGTACCCATGGTCGATACCAGCAACCCCTTTATCAGTCGCGACATTCCTTCGCCCGACGAAAGCATGGTGGTCATCCGCTTTGCCAAGCCCAAGGGCATCGACTTTCAGTACCTGCGCAGTATGATCGACGACAGCTTCATGAGCCGCGCCAATACCATCGTAGTGCCCGGTGGCAAGATGGAGCTGGCCATGCAACTCATCTTCACTCCCTTTGTTTGGCGCATGATAGAGCGTAAGAGGCGTGCGGCATGAATCGCTACGACCTGATTCTGTTCGACCTGGACGGCACCCTGGTCGAGACAGCCCCCGAAATTTGTGATGCCGTCAATGACACTTTGCAGCACTTTGACTTTCCAAGCGTTTCTCAAAGTCAGGTTAACGACTGGATAGGCCACGGCACCTTGGAACTGTTAATTCAGGCGCTGGCTTTCGTCCAAGGAAAAAGTGATACGGTAATTCGCAATTCCGAGCGCTTAGCCGAGATTGCAGCAATTTTCAAGACGCATTACCGCGCGCGCTGCGGCACGCGCAGTCACTGTTACCCCCATGTTTTAGAGACCTTGCACCGCCTGAAAGCGCAAGGTGTACGCTTGGGAGTAGTCACCAACAAAGAAGGCGCTTATACCCAAATCGTTCTAGATGCCCATAGTTTGACACCGTTGTTTGATTGCGTCATCAGCGGCGACTCACTTCCCACTAAAAAGCCAAGGCCCGAGGGCGTGCTCAGTTGTTTGGAACGCTTCCAAGTGAAGGCTGATAGGACACTCTTTGTTGGTGATTCCAGTATCGACGTGGCAACCGCCCGCAATGCGGGCGTCGCCGTGTGGGCCGTTCCCTACGGCTACAACATGGGCCGGGATATCGCAGACAGCCAACCCGACCGTATCATCTCCAGCTTTGCGGAGCTCTAAAGTTATCGTCAACAAAAAATGGGCAAAAAAAAGCCCGGTCTATAGACCGGGCTTTTTCGCTTTTAATAGCCTGAGAATGTCCTACTTTCACACGGGTATCCGCACTATCATCGGCGCTGAGTCGTTTCACGGTCCTGTTCGGGATGGGAAGGAGTGGTACCAACTCGCTATGGTCCTCAGGCATAACTTTTTGTTACCCTGTGCTGCCGTCAAGCAAACACAAAGCAACCAATTTATAGAGCTAATCAGCTTCATCGATTTCTCGACCTCAACACGTCGTATTGAGGATTTTGAATGCGTCAACTTGGCATAACTTCCTTGAAAAGCTTAAACACTATTTCTAGCGCTGAGCAAATCAAAGTTATAGGGTCAAGCCGCACGAGCAATTAGTATCAGTTAGCTTAACGC
>JBBAPX010000010.1:0-102689 GCA_040400575.1 Rhodoferax sp. | reverse complement strand
GCCGCAGTCGCAAAGCAAGATAAAAATATCATCAACACCGGCGCAAACACGGGCCACAAGTTGTAGTCTTGTGTGGCTAAACCTGTGGTGGTTGCAATAGAGACCACATTAAAGGCCGAATGGCGGAGGGCCGTTAGAAATTCGGGGTAGACCTGATGCGCCCAGAGAAAATAGGCCACCACAAAGATGCTGGCGATCATTACAGCCCAAACCATATGGGCTTCCTTGTCCTTGATATAGGCCTGCAGCGACCGGCCGGAGAATGCCAAAAAGTGTGTGGAAAAATTAATCGCTGCCAGCAACATAAATACGATGGCTACCGCCTCCATGGGCGCTGAATCAAAAAAGCCAAAGCTTGCATCGTGCGAGGAAAAACCACCCAGGCCCATGATGGAAAAGGTATGAATCAGTGAATCCAAGAATGGCATGCCCACAGCCCATAAGCTAAGGGTACAGGCAGCGGTAATCAGGAAATAAACCAGCCAAAGCCCTTTGGCGGTCTGGGCGATACGGGGGGTGAGCTTGGCATCCTTCATCGGGCCCGGGGTTTCAGCCTTAAAGGCCTGGCTACCGCCAACCCCCAGCATGGGCAAGACCGCGACCGCGAGCACCACTACACCCATGCCACCTAGCCACACTAAAAAGGTACGCCACACGTTAATGGAACCTGGTAGCTGGTCTAAATTGGAAATGGTGGTCGCCCCGGTGGTGGTCAAGCCCCACATGGTTTCAAAATACGCGTCGGTGAAACTGAGACCGGGAATACTCAGCATCAAAGGAATGGTGGCAATGGCCGGCAGCACCATCCAGGTCAATGCGGAGAGCAAAAAACCATCTCTGTTGCGCAACTCCTTGCCTAAAAAGGCCTTGCGGGTGCACGCCCACATTGCTAAACCAATAGTGCCGGCAACCACCATGCCAATGACAAAACTCCAAACTGCATGATCATCGAGGTACCAGGAAACCGCTGTTGGAAACAACATCAAGCTTGCAAATATCAGGATGATGAATCCAAGAACATTCAGAACTCCAGCTATTCTTTGCGTCATACGTTCCCCCTCATCCAAAAAAGCTGGCGCTTACCTGGAGGAGCTTTTCAATTTTTCGCACCGTGTCTTTCTCTGTGACGAACAAGATTAAGTGGTCTTCGGACTGAAGTACCAGGTCATAGTGCGCCATGAGCACCTCTTGGCCGCGAACGACGGCACCTAATAAGGCGCCGGTCGGCCAAACGATCGCATCCACGCGCCGACCCACGCATTGACTGGTGGATTTGTCCCCATGAATCACGATTTCTAGTGCCTCTGCAGCACCCCGCCGTAGGCTATGTACACGCGCCACATCAGCGCGTCGAATGCGCGCAAGAATGGAGCCTATGGTGACATCGGCCAACCCAACAACGACGTCGATTTTGCTGTCCTCGAGAACACCAACATATACGCTTTGATGGATGAGCGCTAAGACGCGGTGTGCGCCCATTTTTTTCGCGAGAAGCGATGCAATGATATTGCGCTCGTCATTGCCCGTCGCGGCGACAAATAGATCCACATGGGCGATGTCTTCATTAATCAATAATTCACTATCGTTTTCGTTTCCATGCAGGACCACTGTTTTATCGAGCAGCGCCACGAGCTGATGCGCGCGTTTTTCATTGGACTCAATCAGCTTCACCAAGTGGCTGGCCTCCAGGTCATTGGCCAAACGATAGCTAAACTCTGAGCCTCCCGCAATCATGATGCGTCTAACAGGACGATCCGCCTTACGCAACTCTTCCATAACGCGCCGCATGTCGGCCGTACGGGAGAGAAAGAATACTTCATCACCGTCCTCGATAACCGCATCTGCGCGTGGCTGCACTGCGCTCATGCCGCGGAATATGGCGACGATTCGCGCATCCGTAGTCTTTAGGTGATTGTGCAGATTGCCTATTCGGTCACCCACCAATAATCCACCCGCTTTAGCCCGAACGGCTACAAGACAGACTTGGCGGTCCGCGAACTCTAAAACCTGAAGCGCCTCGGGATAATCCACGAGATTTTCCACATAGCGGGCAAGCAATAATTCGGGTGAAATAACGTGACTGATACCGAAAACATCTTCCCCAGACAAGCGCGGATCATCTAAATATTCGGATGAACGCACCCGCGCAATGCGTTTGGGCACATTAAAAATGCTGGAAGCAATTTTGCAAGCCATCATATTGATCTCATCGACCTCGGTCACGGCGATGAGCAAGTCACAGTCTGCTATGCCCGCTTCTTTCAAAACAGAGGGATGCCCTGCATTACCGGCAACGGTGCGCAAATCGTATTTGGAGGCAAGCTCTTTTAGCTTGGCTAAATCGCGGTCAATGACAGTGATATTGTGCTGCTCGGTGGACAGACTTTTTGCAACCGAGCTTCCAACCTGTCCTGCACCCAGGATGATGATGTTACTCATGGATATTTTCCCAACGAACTACTTATTTTGCACCGCGTGCATGCGCGATGTGGCGCGGATAAAAGTCGTAAAGCAGTGCTTTAACAAGCAAAAACGCCTGCGCTCAGTCTGCCAAGCGACAGGCATAAGTCTTCAGACGCTTTTTCGCTCGACCTTTTTTTTGCTGCCGACATCTCCCACCCCGGATAATTGAGTCCTTTTTTGTTCAGACCAATGCTTTGTACCCAAAAAGCCTTGGTCCGCCTTACCCCATGCATTCCACCCCACTCGTTTTTTCCCACGCCAACAGTTTTCAAGCCAGCACCTACAGCGTCTTGTTCGCCCATTTGCGCCAACGCGGTTTTGCGGTTGAAGCCATCGAAAAACTAGGCCATGATCCGCACTACCCGGTGAGTAACAACTGGAAGCATTTGGTGCAACAGGTGGCCGATTTTGCGAAGGCGCAGGCTGATAAAGCAGGTGGCCCGGTCTGGTTGGCCGGTCATTCGCTGGGCGGCTTTCTCAGCCTGATGGCAGCTGCGCGCCACCCCGGCCTGGCCAAAGGCGTGCTGCTGATCGACGCGCCCATCTTGGGCGGCTGGCGCTCCATGGCGCTGGGCGTCATCAAAGGCGCGCAATTAGTCGGCTCGCTCTCGCCGGCAGCGGTCAGCCACAAGCGACGCAACACATGGCCCAGCCAAGAAGCGGCTTACGAACACTTCAAACACAAACGCGCATTTTCGAAATGGGACGATGCGGTACTGCGCGACTACATCGCCCACGGCACGGTGGAGCGTGACGGCAAGCGCGTACTAGCCTTTGACCGCGAAATCGAGACGAATATCTATAACACCATCCCCGACAACCTGGACGGCCTGCTCAGGCGCAACCCACTGAAATGCCCGGTCAGCTTTATTGGCGGGCGCCAGTCCTGGGAAATGAAGCGCGTCGGCATGGGCATGACGGAAAAAGTCACCCGCGGGCGCATCATCATGCTCGACGGCACGCACTTGTTTCCCATGGAAAAGCCGCTGGCCACTGCAGCGGCCATCGAAACCGCTTTGCGCAATATGGGCGCTTAGGGCTTCCAAACGACCAAACCGCTCCAGTCGGTGGCCAGCACTACGATGCCAAAGGCGATGCGGTAGTAAGCAAAGCCGACAAAGCTGTGGGTTGCCACAAAACGCAAAAGCCAGCGTACACAGACCCAGGCGCTGATAAAGGAAAACACTAGGCCCACGGCAAAAATTGGTGCATCGGCCAGACTGAGCAAGGCGCGCTCTTTGTACAAGCTGTATGCGCCCGCGCCTATCAGCGTAGGAATAGCCAGAAAAAAAGAAAAGTCCGTCGCCGCCTTGCGCGACATGCCCAGCAACATGCCACCGATGATGGTGGCGCCGCTGCGGCTAGTGCCCGGCACCATGGCCAAGCATTGGACTAGGCCTACCTTCAAGGCGTCCCACATGGTCATGTCATCGACATCGCCCACACGCGCAAAGTAACCGGTCTGCACATTTTCGGCTGCCGCCTGGCGCCGCTCAGCCCACAAAATAATCAAGCCGCCCACGATAAAAGTGCTGGCCACAATCACCGGCGTGAACAAATGCGCTTTGATGATGTTGCCCAACAGCAAACCAAGTACCACAGCGGGCAAAAACGCGATCAGCACGTTCATGGCAAAAGCCTGCGCCCTGCTTTGCGTAGGCAAGGCCAGCACGGTGGACTTGATCTTGCCCCAGTACACCAAAATCACCGCAAATATCGCCCCGGTCTGGATAGCGATCTCAAACACCTTGGCCTTCTCGTCATCAAAGCCCAGTAGCGCGCCTGCCAATATCAAATGCCCGGTGGATGAAATCGGCAAAAACTCAGTCAGCCCCTCGACCACGCCCATCACCGCTGCTTTGAGCAAAAGCACACTGTCCAATTCCATACCGCACCATTTATAAAAGTTCATCGGCCACACGGGGCGGGGGGATTGTCGCACTGCCAGTTTGCTGCAAAGCCGGCATTAAGATCGCGCTGTCAAAAATCAGGACTCGACCAAAAGACCAAAGCAGCGTCATGCAAATGTCCCCCCTCATCGCCGTCCACATGAGCGCCGCTTTAGGCGCGCTGGTGCTTGGGCCGGTAGCCATCTGGGCGCGCAAGGGCGGTGTGTTGCGGCCTCGCGTACACCGCGCCTTTGGTTATGGGTTTGCCACCTTGATGCTGGCCGCAGCTATCAGCTCGGCCTTTATCCGCGACTACGGGCTGCTCAATGTGCACGGCTATACGCCGATTCACTTGCTCATTCCCGTCACGCTGCTGGGTCTATTCAACGGTTTTCGTGCGCTGTACCTAGGCGACATTACCCGGCACCGCAAAACCATGGTCTCGCTGTACCTGGGCGCCTGCGTCACCGCCGGGGCCTTTACCCTCTTGCCCGGCCGCTATTTGGGACAGTTGGTATGGGGCCAATGGCTGGGGCTTTTGTAAGCGGGCGCCACGCCTAAAATCCCCGCATGACCGTGCCCCATACCGCTCCCGAATCCGATAGCAACAAACCCAGTAACTTTCTGCGCCAGATCATCGACGCCGACCTAGCGCGGGGCACCTATGCCAGCCGCCGCTGGGCCGGCAGCCCCGGCGACGCTGCCCACCATGCCGCTGGAGCGCCCGACCCGGCCCGCATCCGCACCCGCTTTCCGCCCGAGCCCAATGGCTATCTGCACGTGGGCCACGCCAAAAGCATTTGCCTGAACTTTGGGCTGGCGCGCGACTACGGCGGCGTCTGCCATATGCGCTTTGACGACACCAACCCCGAGAAAGAAGACACCGAGTACGTCGAATCCATACTGGACGCGGTGCGCTGGTTGGGCTTTGGCTGGGACGCCAACGGCACATCGCACCTTTTCCAGGCCAGCGACTATTTTGGTTTTATGTACCGCGCCGCCGAATATTTAATCGAAGCCGGCCACGCCTACGTGGACGAACAAAGCCCCGACGAAATGCGCGCCAACCGGGGCGACTTTGGCAAGCCCGGCGTCAACAGCCCGTATCGCAGCCGCACACCCGGTGAGAACCTGGCCCGTTTTCGCGAAATGCGCGACGGCCTGCATGCTGATGGCGCCATGGTGCTGCGCGCCAAGATTGACATGGCCAGCCCCAATATCAATATGCGCGACCCGGCCATTTACCGCATCCGCCGCGCCACACACCACAACACCGGCGACACCTGGTGCATCTACCCGATGTACACCTACGCCCATCCGCTGGAAGACGCGCTAGAGCAAATTACCCACAGCATTTGCACGCTAGAGTTTGAAGACCAGCGCCCGTTTTACGACTGGGTGCTGCTGCGCCTGGCCGAAGGCGGCCTGCTGGCACAACCTCTGCCCCAGCAATATGAATTTGCGCGCCTGAACCTTACCTATGTGATTACTAGCAAACGCAAATTGGCTGCGTTGGTGAACGAACACAAAGTCAATGGCTGGGACGACCCGCGCATGCCCACCATCGTCGGCCTGCGCCGGCGCGGTTACACACCCGAGAGCCTGCAACTCTTTGCTGAGCGCATTGGCGTGACCAAAAGCGATAGCTGGATCGACTATTCCACCCTCGAAGGCTGCCTGCGCGAAACCCTGGACGGCAGCGCAGCGCGCGCCATGGCGGTGTTGGACCCGGTGAAATTGGTGCTAACCAACTGGGACGAAGTGATGGGCGCAGGCACCCTGGACGCATGCAGCGCGCCAGTCCACCCCCACCACCCCGAGCGCGGCCAGCGCAGTTTTGTCATAGGCCGCGAAGTCTGGATCGAGCGCAGCGACTATGAAGAGACGCCACCGCAAGGCTTTTTCAGGCTCTTCCCCGGCAACAAAGTGCGGCTGAAATACGGCTACATCATCGAATGCACCGGCGCGGCCAAAGACGCCAGCGGCCGCGTGACCGAAGTGCACGCCACCCTCATCCCCGACACCAAGAGCGGCACGCCAGGATCGTCCAGCGTCAAGGTCAAAGGCGTGATCACCTGGGTCAGCGCCCACGACGGCCTGGCCGCCGAAGTGCGCATGTACGACCGCCTCTT
Source organism: Rhodoferax sp. (assembly GCA_040400575.1). GTDB lineage: Bacteria > Pseudomonadota > Gammaproteobacteria > Burkholderiales > Burkholderiaceae_C > Allorhodoferax. The sequence continues at coordinate 96,205 of JBBAPX010000010.1, read as the reverse complement.
TCTCGACCCGCAACCCGACGCCGGCGGCAAAGACTACCTGGAAAGCCTGAACCCCGACAGCCTAAAAACCGTCACCGCCATCGTGGAGCCTTCGCTGGCCAACGCGCAGCCGGACGAGAAGTTTCAGTTTGAGCGCCACGGCTACTTTGTGACGGATATGGTGGACCACTCGGCGGGCAAACCGGTGTTTAATTTTGCGGTGGGCTTGAAGGATTCGTTTGGGAGGTGATGATGCGAAGTAAGCGCTTCCAAATGCCAGTCGTGTTAACGGAACATGCCAAGACTCGTATGGTGGAGCGAGACCTAAGCCCTGCGTTGATTCTGGACATTATTGACAACGGAAACCAAAAGGAAGCTGGTGGACCACATTACTGGCTCTACAAGCATTTCCCGGATCGTCAGGACAACTTGCTCTGTGTAGCCGCAGTCGTTGAAAATTTTTTGGTAGTGAAGACCGTTATGCACCATTGGGAGCCGCAGCCGTGAAAAGCATCTACTTTGAAAAGGACGACATCTTGCACATCCGGGTGTCCGACAAGGCCATCGTGCGCGAGGTCTCGCAGGACTGGCACACCAACATCAGCTATGCCGAGGACGGAACGATTGTGGAAATCGTCTTGCTCGATGCCAAAAAAGAGGGGCTGATGCCCATGGAGTTGCGCCAGGCGGCTTGAAGGCCGCTTTTCGCACGCCTCGGCCACGATTGAGACTTTCGATTCAATGCACCCCCACCCCATCCTCCACTTCTGGTTCACCGAACTCACCCCCAAGCAGCACTACGCCAAAGACGCTGCCTTGGACGAAGCCATCCGCACCCGCTTTGGCGCGACGCTGGAGGCTGCGGCGCGCTGTGAGTTGTTTGCCTGGCGCGCCACGTCCGAGGGGCGGCTGGCCGAGGTCTTGGTGCTGGACCAGTTCTCGCGCAATGTGTACCGCGACACGGCCCGCGCTTTTGCGCAGGACGCGCTGGCCTTGGCGCTGGCGCAAGAGCTGGTGGCCAGTGGGCAGGACCGCAGCCTGCCTCTGGCGCAACGCAGCTTTGCCTACATGCCCTATATGCACAGCGAGTCCGCGCTGATCCACGCGCAGGCCGCCCTCCTGTTTGCGCAGCCGGGCATGGAAGACAGCCTGCGCTTTGAGCAGCGCCACCAAGAAATCATCCACCGCTTTGGCCGCTACCCTCACCGCAACGCCCTGCGGGGGCGGGAGTCGACCGCCGAAGAGCTGGCTTTTTTGAGCGAGCCGGGATCGTCGTTTTAGAAATAGAGGGTTACGACGAAGTAGGGTGTAGCTTTATGAACCTGCGCAGCCAAAGGCACTGCGGGCGGCAAAAGTTAGGACTCCACCGGCGCACACACCACCGAATTTTTCAGCTTTTGCGGCAGTGCGTCCCATGGCACCCAGGCCAAGCGGCCTTCGCTCAGCTTCACCGCTACGGCGAGACTTTCGCACCAAGCGGGCTGCACCAGTTCGATCTGGCTTTCAGCCAACAAAGCCACAGGTACCGCCCCAAACCGCCCGGACGCGACCGCCACCGCATCGCTCAGCGTGCCATATACCGGCACCACCTCGCGCATCGCGCCTTCAGGCAAGAATTGGCAAGCGACCAGGCTTAGCGTGAGCAGACTGCCTAGAGTGAGGTGGCGAAAGGCTGGAAGCATGTGGGCAATTGTGCAATAAGCATAGGGGTGTTAAGCAGGGCATAAACCATTTGAATTCATGAATTCAATGCGCGTGAAAACTGAATATTCAAGCGCAAGGGGAATAAGGAAGTCCGCCACGGCTATGCCCACCTGGGTCACAATCCAAGCCATGCCGATACAAGCCTCGCCCGCCGCCCTCGCCCGCCTGCACCAAGCCCTGGCCCAACTGCGCGCCGACGCTTTGGGGGTGCAGGCCTTTTGTGCGCAAGCGCGCGCCCAGGGCGAATTGCTAGCAGCGCTGCCGCCGCGCTACGGCGAGGTGTGGCTGGGCCTGATCGACCGGCTGGAATCCAGCGCTTTGTTTAGCGAAGAGAGTTGCTCCTTTAGCCAGTCCTCGCTGCTGGACAATTTGGACGGCTGGCTGGCCAAGGCTGGCGAAAAACTGGGCGGCTGATTTGTCGCGTCGGCGCCAGGCCGGGCACTTTAGGCGCGGGGCAGCCCGATACACTGGCGCGCTAATGCCCCAAGGAGACCCTACCCATGATCACGCTGTGCGGCTTTGCCGTTTCTAATTATTTCAACGTCGTCAAGCAAGTATTGCTGGAAAAGCAGATTCCCTACGCCGAAGAGCGCGTCATGACGCGCAGCAAGGACGAGGGGGTTTTGGCGGCCTCGCCCTTGGGCAAGATTCCGTTTATTCGCACCGCACAGGGGCCGCTGTGCGAGACGCCGGTGATTTTGGATTACCTGGAGGCGCAATTCCCTGCCCACCCGCTGCTGCCTGTGGACGCCTTTGCCGCAGCCAAAGTGCGCGAGCTGTGTACCTTTATCAACCTGCACCTGGAGCTGGTAGCGCGCGATTTGTACCCCGCGGTTTTTTTCGGCGGCAGCATCAGCGATGAGCACAAAGAAAACACCCGCAAGCAACTGGTGCGCAATATCGAGGCCTTCAAGCGCCTGGTGAAGTTCGCGCCCTACGTGGCGGGAGACAGCTTCACCCTAGCCGACTGCGTGGCCTTTAACAATCTGCCCTTGATCGGTATGGCCAGCAAAGCTGCCTATGGCGAAGACCTGCTGCTGTCCGCCGGCATGGACTACAAGCCCTATATAAAGCTGGTGGGCGAGCGCGCCAGTTCGCAACAAGTGGCCGCCGAGCGCAAAGCCGAAATGGCGCGGCCTAAAGATTAGGCACAATGCCGCACAGCGCAACCCCGTTGGGGGCCCAGAACAAATGAATAAAGAGAGACTGCTATGAAACCATTTATATTTGTGATCCCGGTTGCCCTGCTGATGATAGGCATCGAGTTATGGGTGGCTCGCCGGCGCGGCCTTCAGGTCTACCGGCTTAAGGACTCGATTACCTCACTCAATGCGGGCGCGATCAGCCAATTTGTCATCACCCTTGGCGCGGGTATCAGCGTGTATATGTATTCGGTGATTCTGGATAAGTACGGCGCCTTCGAATGGGATACCGGCAACCCGCTGACCTGGATACTGGCGCTGGTGCTGTACGACTTTTTCTATTACTGGGTGCACCGCAGCGGGCACGAAGTCAATCTGTTCTGGGCGGCGCACGTCATCCACCACAGCAGCGAAGAATTCAATCTGTCCACCGCCTTGCGCCAGTCGGCCACCGGTTTTTATTTCAAATGGGTTTTTTACGTGCCGCTGGCCTTGCTGGGTTTTCCACTCAAGGTATTTCTGACCGTAGGCTTTATCGATTTGGTGTATCAAATCTGGGTGCACACCCGCTTGGTGGGGCGTTTGGGTTTTCTGGAGTGGTTTATGGTGACCCCGTCTAATCACCGCGTGCACCATGGGCAAAACGAGTATTGCCTGGATAAAAACTACGGTGGCATCTTTAGCGTGTGGGACCGTATGTTTGGCACCTATGCCGACGAGCGCGAGGACGAGCCCGTGGTCTATGGCGTGCGCAAGCCCCTGCAAAGCTGGAACCCGATCTGGGGCAATGTGCAACACTACACCCTGATGTGGCAGCAAATCCGCAGCACTCCAAGCTGGCGCAACAAACTCATGTACGTGTTCGCCGGACCGTCCTGGCTGCCGCCGGGCGCCGCCCCAGCACCGAAATTTGTGCCCGAACAATTCGAACGCTTTGACACCCCTGCACCGCGCTGGATGCAGGGGCTAGGCGTGTTCACCTGCGGCCTGGGCATGGCGGTCTTGTCGCACTTTTTGCTAATTCAAAAAAATCTGGCTCCCGAAAAGGCGCTGAGCTATTCGGCAGCCGCCTTGTTGGCCTATCTGGTCATCGGTTGGTTATGGCAGCGGCCACGCGTAATGGAAGCCACGCATGCCTAGCCTGGCCTATACCGACGGCATACTGGCGCTGATTTGCCTCTGGCTGCTGACCCGCGCCAGCCTGCCCATAGGCGTTCGCATTGCAGCAGGGACGCTGGGCCTGGCCGCGGTACTGGGCGTGCTGCGTTTTTCGGGCCTGTACCCGATCCCGCAATGGCACCAGTTTGTTTCCATGCTGGGCGCCTGCGCCGCCTTTCCGCTGCTGGCCGTGGCCGTCTTGTGGCCGGATGCCGCTGCGACGCGGCAGTTGAAGTTTGCCTCTATCTTTTTTATCGGAATGGCAGTGCTGGGTGTGCTGGCCGTGGGCGTGGCGCAAAAGCGGGTGCTGGTCGATGCGTTGACGGTTATCTCAGTGGTCGCGATGTTGATCAGCCTGGCACGCGGCGGGCGCTGGCCGACGGCGCTGGCCACGGCGCTGATGCTGGCAGGCTTGCTCTTGTTTGCGTCCAAAGCCACTGTGGTGCCCGGCTTGGAACCCGGCGACTTGCTGCACATTGGCATGGCCATTGGACTGTTCGGTCTGGGTGCGAGCAGCCTGTGGCAGGACGCAACCAACCTAGATGCGCTGGAGTCCCAGCCGCAGAGCGCCTAGAGCGATTTAGCGACGCCGGCAAAGCGCGCTATGCTGGCAGGCTGCCACCCAATCAGCGCGAGTAGGGTGCGGTGGCATCACTAAATTTGAGAGTATTTCATGCTGCAAGTTCACGCCAACGGCCTGGAGTTTCATTGCCTGACGCAGGGCAGCGGACCTAAGGTGCTTTTGCTGCACGGCTTCCCTGACACAGCGCACACCTGGCGCCACCAAATGGATGCCTTAGCGCAAGCAGGCTTTTGCGCGATTGCGCCCTATTTGCGCGGCTACCACCCGACCACCGTACCGGCCCAAGGCTTTTATGACGAAGCCACGCTGGTACGAGACCTGGTCTGCCTGATCGAGGCCCTAGGCGTTGGCGAGCCGCTGTATTTTGTGGGGCAAGACTGGGGCGCCATCATCGGCTACGCTTTGTGCGCGGCGCGCCCGGATTTGCTACGCAAAGCGGTGCTGATGGCAGTGCCGCATCCGGCCATCGTGGCGGCGCATTTTCTAGACCCCAAGCATGTGCAACGCTCGTTTCACTGGTGGTTTTTTCAGCAAGCTGACTTTCCTGAAAAAGCGCTGCTCGCTGACGATATGGCGTTTATCGATTACTTGTGGCGTGAGTGGTGTGCGCCAGGTTACGCGGACCGGGAGCACATCCAAAGCGTGAAAGACTGTTTGCGCCAGCCTGGTGTTTTACAAGCCGCGCTAGGCTATTACCGCGCCATCTTCGACCCAGCAAAGGCCGACCCTGCACTTGGCGCACTGCGCACCCAGATGGCCCGCCCCATTACCGTACCCACCTTGGCCCTGTGCGGCGCACAAGACTTGCGCGCCGAGCTGATGCGCGATCAGGATGCGTATTTCACCGGAGGCTACAGCTACCAAGAAGTGCCCGGCGCCGGCCACTTTTTGCACCGAGAGCAGCCCGCAGCCGTCAACCAGCTATTGCTGGGCTGGCTAGGCTAGGGGCTAAGCCGCTTTAGCCAGCGGCACAGCAAAATGGTTTTCCATTTCGCGTCGTAACTGGTAGGCACGGGTGCTGGTGTCTATGGCGACATCGTCCCAGCACAACGACTGGCCCTGACGGACCGGGCGTAGCAACTTGATGTCGTGCGCCAAGCCTAATGGCAAGCCGCCCAGCATGCGCGAAGTCTCTGCCGGCAGCAATTTGCCCCAGACGGTGTAACCGCCCTCCCCATCCAAGATTTCGCCGACTTGTAAATCACGCTTGGCGGTAGCGACCACATCGGCGTTCCAGCCATTAGCCACGCCGGTGGGCTCGCCGCGCAGCGCCACACTAGCGACTGACATGCCCACTTCCAAGCCGATCAGGTGCCAACGCTTGTAGAGCGTGAAGTAGCGGCCGCTCGGGTCGGTATGCGCGTTATATTCTTCAAAGCAATTTTTGATGTAGTCGGTCTCGGCCTCCACCGTCACCCACACGCCCATGCGGATGTCATAGGGGATCTTGCGGCCATTGGCCTCAAGGGACGAAATCACCTCGACCATGCCTTTGCGCTCGAGCACACCGCCTTCGCTAATAGGGCGCGTCACAAAAGGGATGTCTTCCACGCTGGCCGGTGGATACAACAAGCCATTAGAGGGCACGCCCAGCCCGGTGGCGTTGGACACCGCGCTGCTTTCGATAGAAGGCTTGGAGCCGTCCAAAAAGCTATTGAACATTTTGGGATTGAGCCCGCCGCGCAGCGCCTGCTCCGGCGTGAGGCCGTAGTTGGCCCACACCGTATCAGGGGTGGACTGGTTGAAATGCGGCAGCCATTTGTGGCCGCGCCCCGCTGCCACCACCGGAAAACCGCAAGTGCGCGCCCAGTCCACCAAGTCGCAAATCAAGGCGGGCTGATCGCCAAAGGCCAATGAATACACCACCCCGGCTAAGGCCGCTTTGTGCGCCAGCAAAGGGCCGCAAAAGGCATCAGCTTCGACCGTAACGTTGACCACATGCTTGCCGTGCGCGAAGGCTTCCAGGCAATGGTCCACGGCGGCAATCGGGTGGCCGGTACATTCCACAATCACATCAATGGTCGGGTGCGAAACCAGTGCGCGCCAGTCTTCACCGATGTGGGTGGTACCCGCCTGGATAGCAGCATCCAAAGACGCGGCCTGCATACGCTGCGCTTCCCAGCCAACACGGCTCAAGTTGGCCCGCGCGCCATCGGGCGACAGGTCGGCGATACCGACCAAATGCACGCCGGGTGTGCGCGGAATTTGCGCCAAATACATGGAGCCAAATTTGCCCGCACCGATCAGCCCGACGCGTATCGGGCGGCCCTCGACTTGGCGCTGCTGGAGTTTGGCAAACAAGCTCATGCGGCGGCTTTCTGCTCTTCAAAAGGCACGGTAGAGGTTTGTAACGCGCTGCCGGGCATGCCATCTTTCCAAGGTAGATCGACGGGGTAGTCTTTGAGCAGGCAATCGTCGGGCAGGCACTCGATGGGGGTGAAGTCGCGGTGCGCAATGTATTCAGGGCGCTTGTGGCGGCGGATATGGTTGCTCACTGCGCACAGGCTCAAATAGACGGCCACGCGGTTCCAGGGCGAGAGGTTGCTGGTGGAGGCGTGCACCAAGCAACTGTGGAAAAGAATCATGGAACCAGCCGGGCCCTTGGGGCTGACGATGCCGCCGTTTTTGCCACCGGCGCGTTCCACCAAAGAGGTGATCAATTCATTGTCCACTGTCCACAGCGGGTAGCTGGTGGTGGACAAGTCGTGCTTGGCCGCAACCACGCCACGCTTGTGGCTGCCGGGAATGAACATCAAGGGGCCGTTGTGCTCGTTCACATCGTCCAGAAAAATCGCGACGTTCATGGCGCGCTCGGTAGGCATCATGTCGTCGTTGAGCCAGGTGCCGTAGTCCTGGTGCCATTGCCAGACATCGCCCTCAAAAGCCATCTTGCCGTTGACCTTGAACTGGTGCATATACAGCTTTTCGCCCAACAACATTTCCACCGGTTCAATCATTCGCGGATGGCGACCCAGCTTGCCGAAAGGCTTGCTCACCATATGGGCCGCGAAGTTGGTGCGCACGGCATCGCGGCCTTTTTCGCGCACATTGAAAGCATCCCGTTTGGCATAGAGCGCGGGCACCGCGTCCAGCAGGGACTGGGTTTCTTCGGGCGAAAACTGGCCGGGGAAAAAGAGATAACCGTCACGGTCAAACTGGGCTAATTGCTCGGGGGTCAATCGCATGGCAGGCTCGCTGTTCAAGTTGGCGCCGGGTCAGCGGCGCGTGGCGGAGAAGGGGTTGTCGGACACTATATCGCCTAAGCGGTGCCGACACTGTCCGCCAGCCGGGTCGCAGGTCTAAAACGTCAAGCCCCGATACCTGGAGGCGCCGTCCAAGAATGCGTCAATCCGAAGGCTCGTCGGGTTCGTCCACACGCTCCGGGCGAGGAATTTTTTTCAGGCGGATCAGACGCGCTTGCTCGATAGCGTCTTTTTTGATCTGGCGCTCGGCATCCAACTTTTCGCCGGCGGCCAGCCATTGGGCAAACTCCCCAGGGCTCTCCAGAGTGATGCGACCCAAAGCGCCGCTGCGAAAATCGTGGATGGCGATTTCGGCCGCTTTTTGCATATTCACCCGGCCACCCGATTGCAGCGCGCCACGCCTGCGGCCCACGCCTTCGAGAACTTGCTCGTCGGTCTGCGCACTCGCATCAGCCAGGCCATAGCGCGTCGCCAGGGCTTGCGGGTAATGCTGGCGCAGGTAGTCCAGTAACTCCAGCGCCACTTCTTCATCGTCAAATGCATTGCGCCCGATGGCGCCGCTGGCCGCCAGGTTGTAGCCGCTTTTGGCGACGATGATGCGTGGCCACAACACACCGGGCGTGTCGTAGAGGTAAAAGTCGTCGGCGATGGTGATGCGCTGCTCGGTTTTGGTGACGCCAGCCTCATCGCCGGTTTTGGCAGCGCGCTTGCCTTTGAGGGTGTTGATCAGCGTGGACTTGCCCACGTTAGGAATACCGCAAATCAGCACGCGCATGGGTTTGGCCATGCCGCCGCGCAAGGGCGCCAGTTGGTGGCAGGCATCGACCAGGGCACGCGAGGGGGTCGTCATGCCCGCGTCCAGCGGCAAGGCGCGCACGCCGGGCATAGCGTTGTAATGGGCCAGCCAGTCGGCGGTGCGCGCCGGATCGGCCAGGTCTTGCTTGTTCAGCACCTTGAGCGCCGGCTTGCCGCGTGTAAGTTCGGCCAACATCGGGTTGGCGCTGGAGCCGGGCAAGCGCGCGTCCAATAGTTCGATAACCACATCAATCTCCCGGATGCGCTCGCCTATGGCTTTGCGCGTCAGGTGCATATGCCCGGGAAACCACTGTATCGCCATCTTTTTATTCTCTTTGCCTAGGGGTATGTGCGATTGTCCGGTACTTTGCCAGACACCTAAACGCTTGGGCCGCTGGGCACTTTGCGCGCCATGCAGCGTTTAGGCGCAAGGGCTGTGTTTAAGCCGTCGGTCGCCCCAAACGCTCCGGCGAAAGGTATTGCTGCAGATAAGCGTCAAAAGGCAATGTGTCTGCCAATTCGATTTCGCGCTGCCGCTCTAAAGAAGCCTGCGCCAACTGCTGAAAATGCGCCAACTCGTGGGGTTCGAGGGGGCGTGCCAGCTCCTGCGCTTTGGTTTGCTGCGAAAGACTGCGTACAAAAGCTGAAAACGAGCCGCCGTGGTCTTCGCGCATGGCTTGCAGCACGCGCGCCGAGGGCAGGCTGTCCGGGTGCAGCAAGCCATGCTGCGCCAGCTCCACCGCCTGCGCATAGTCACTGCCGCCATGGGCTTGGTCCAGCGCATGGGCTAGTGGGCGCAGCTGAGCCACGATATCCAGACCCCAGGCGGACAAGTCCACCATGCACTCGCCGCGCTGCAATTGCAAACCAGGTTCGCGACCCCGCTCGGCGACGCATTGCTGGTTGCGCGACATGGCCGCGATTTCGGCTGGGCTGTCCTGCGGGCTTGGCTGGCTCAGGCAGTGCAGCAAAAACACATCCAGAAAGCGCAAGGTAGAGGCGCGTATGCCCACCGGCTCGAAGGGATCCAAGTCCATCAGGCGCACTTCCACGTATTCGACGCCGCGCTCGCGCAGCGCGTGCAAGGGGCGCTCGCCCTGGAAGATGACGCGCTTGGGGCGGATGGTGCCGTAAAACTCGTTTTCGATTTGTAGCAAACTGGTCGCCAATTGTTTAAAACTGCCGTCGGCATTGCGCACGCCGATGTCCACATAAGGCGCATAGGGCTCCGTCAGCGCTTGGTGCAGCGAGGCGGCATAGCCTTCCAAGCTGTTGTAGCTGACGGCCAACGCGCTTTGCGCATCGCTTTGGTAGCCTAGGCGTCCCATGCGCAGCGAGGTGGCATACGGCAGGCCCATAGTGCCGGGATGCAATTCCTGCAAAGAGTGGCTGCGCCCTTGCACAAAAGTGGAGCACACCGCAGGCGATGCGCCAAACAAGTACAAAAGCAAAAATGCATGGCGGCGGAAATTGCGTATCAGCGCGAAATAGTCCTGGCTGGATACCTTGGGCAAAGACCAGTTGTAATGGATGCCCGAAATAGTTTGCATGCGCCGCCCGTAGCGGTAGCCCAGACCACTGCGGTACACCGTTTTGGCCTGGCCCACGTTAGAGCTGCCGTAATGGCCCAGCGGAATCGCATCGTCTGCTGGCAGGCCACAGGGCATGCTGGACACCCAAAGCATTTCTTCGCCCATAGATGCCAGTGTGTAGTTCTGTACGCGGCGCAGTTCGCCCAGGCAGTCTTCAATGCCCGAATGCACGCCGGTGATCAACTCAATCTGGGATTCGCTGAAATCGGTGGTGATGTGCGGATGCGTCAGCGCAGAGCCAAGCGCTTGCGGATGTGGCGTGGACGTCAATGCGCCGCTACTCAGCGAACGCAAGCTCTCCTTTTCAATACCCCGGCGTATGCCCTGCAGTCGCTGCGCCGGTAAGCCTTCACGGGCCCAATTGCTTTCACTCATGCCAGTCGGCCCTTTTAATTTTTCGCTCGTACTGAAGGTAGCACAGTCAGATTTAGCTGGGGTGACCAGCTCCGATTGCAATAGCGCCGCACAAGGAAATAGGCGCTATGGCGCGCAAGCGCCCGCTTTTGGCGCTAAGGCAAGGAATTTGCGCGCCGATTAACGCAAATGCCGCCCGGCGCGGCCTATTTCGTGTGCGCCCTGAGCTGCACCGCTGGCAGGGATTTGGAATTGGGTGGTATCCACCACCTGGGCCATTTGCGCTTGCAAACGCTCGTCCGACCCCTCGCCTAAACCAATCCAGCTGCCCTCGCTCAGCGTGATGTGGGCAGCTTCGACGCTGCCAGCACCGGCGCACAAAATCGTGCGGGTGGGCGCATCTTGGGCCACTAGCGCCAGCATGGCAGGCACCACTGCCTCGGGTTGCAAGGCCGCAAGCACCGGCTCGGGCATCAGGCCGGCGGTCATGCGCGTGGCGGCGGTGGGTGCCAGGCAATTGACATGGATATTACTTTTTGCACCTTCGATGGACAGCGTCTGCATCAGCCCCACCAGGGCCATCTTGGCCGCGCCATAGTTGCTCTGCCCAAAATTTCCGTACAGACCGCTGCTAGAAGTCGTCATCAGAATGCGGCCGTATTTTTGCGCAATCATGTGCGGCCAGACGGCTTTGCTGCAATGGACAGCGCCCATTAAGTGCACTTCCACCACCAAGCGGAAATCGGCCAGCTCCATCTTGGCAAAACTTTTGTCGCGCAAGATGCCGGCGTTATTGACCAAAACATCGATGCGGCCCCAGGCGTCCATGGTTTCTTGCACCATGGCCTGCACCGCTGCGAAATCGGTCACCGACGCGCTATTTGCCAAAGCCGTGCCACCGGCAGCACGGATTTCAGCCACCACCGCCTCGGCAGCTGTGGCCGAGGCACCCGATCCGTCCACGGCGCCACCGAGGTCATTGACGACCACTTTGGCACCGCGTGCTGCCAAGGCCAAGGCGTGCAAGCGGCCCAAACCGCCGCCCGCGCCAGTCACAATCGCTACACGGTCTTTGAAATCTATCGGCATAAGATGTCCTGCATGAAATAGGAGCTGTGCACCCTGCGCAGCCAAACCGCCAACTCTACTGCAAGCCTTAGGGCCACTAAGTCAAGACACGCAACTAAAGCGACATCATGGAACTGAACTCCGAAATCCCCACCGCCCCGCCCCGTGATGCCGCCACCGTCGTGATACTGCGCGATGGCCCCCAAGGGCCGGAAGTGTTTTTGGTCAAGCGCCATGGCCTGTCGGACGTCTTGGGTGGCGCCTATGTGTTTCCCGGTGGCAAGATGGACGCAGCCGACAGTGCACCGAGCCACCATGCCTACCTGGACCAAAGCCCAGAGCAACTGCATGCCGCCTTGGGCGAGCAGGGCACTGCGCCGGCGACCGCCTGCGGCCTGTTTATCGCTGCGCTGCGAGAGACCTATGAAGAAGCGGGCGTGCTGTTTGCGCAAAACGCCCAAAACGTAAACCACCAAGCCGCGCCAGAGGTGGCCGGTGCGGCCAAGGGCAGCGACTTTCACCAGCGCCTGCAAAGCGGCAGCTTACGCCTGCAAACCTTGGCGGTTCATCCCTGGTCGCGCTGGATTACGCCGCGCATGCCCTCGGTGACGAATAAGCGCTTCGATACCCGGTTCTTTATCTCGGTGATGCCGGCGGGCCAGCACGCAGCGCATGATGACTTTGAAGCCACCGAAAGCGCCTGGTTGCGCCCGCGCGTAGCGCTGGAGCACTATTGGGAGCGTGAGATTGAGCTGGCACCGCCACAAATCATGAGCCTGGCGCATTTGTCGCGCTACCTGAGCGCACAAGAAGCCCTGACTGCCGCCCGTACCAGCACACCGCCGGTCATCATGCCCGAGGCCTTCCATGAGAACGAGGAGCGCGTGATCTGCTACCCAGGCCATGCGCGCCACCCAATCGCCCGGCGCGCCCTGCCCGGTCCGCTGCAACTGTTCTGGCGCAACAAGCGTTTTGAGCCCGAGGGCGGTTTTGAAGCGCTGTTTGCCTAAAGCTTTGTCGCCTCAAAGCAAAAACGCTGGAAGAGCCCCAAAAAAATTGGACTCGCACCAGCGCCAAAAGTGAAGACTTGGCTTTTATAGACCCCCCGCCTCAGCAGAGACAGGGGGATGCAATTACTTGCTCAAATCAAAGCGATCCGCGTTCATTACCTTGACCCAGGCAGCCACAAAGTCTTTAACAAACTTCTGCTGGTTGTCGTCCTGGGCATACAACTCGGACAGTGCACGCAATTGGGAGTTGGAACCAAAGGCCAAATCCACCCGTGTGGCCGTCCACTTGGCTGCGCCCGTCGCGCGATCACGGCCTTCATACGCGTTGTCACCGGCAGGCTTCCATTCGATGCCCATATCGACCAGATTGACAAAAAAGTCATTGGTCAACTGGCCTTGGCGCGTGGTCAGTACACCATGGGGATTGCCTTGGGCATTGGCTCCCAGCACGCGCAGCCCACCGGCCAGAACCGTCATTTCAGGCGCGGACAAACCGAGCAACTGCGCTTTGTCGATCAACATTTCTTCAGGGGAAACGCTGTAGGCGGCCCTGCGGTAGTTACGAAAGCCATCAGCTTGCGGCTCAAGGACGGCAAAGGACTCTGCATCCGTATGCTCTTGTGAAGCATCCATACGGCCAGGCGCAAACGGCACCTCGATCGCAACACCTGCTGCTTTGGCTGCCGCTTCCACGCCGGCGTTGCCTGCCAGCACGATCAAGTCGGCGATCGACACCCGCTTGCCGCCATCGGCCTTGGCATTGAACTGCGCTTGCACCGCGCCTAAGGCCGCCAGCACTTTGGACAGTTGGGCGGGCTGGTTGACGTCCCAATCCTTTTGCGGCGCCAGGCGGATCCGCGCGCCGTTGGCTCCACCGCGCCGGTCGCTGCCGCGGTAGGTGCTTGCCGATGCCCAAGCGGTCGAAACCAACTCGCTCACCGACAGGCCGCTGGCAATGATCTGCGCTTTCAGTGCGGATACATCGGCAGCATTGACCAAAGGATGGTTCACGGCCGGAATGGGATCCTGCCAGATCAAGTCCTCGGCCGGTACTTCAGGTCCAAGGTACAGGCACTTGGGCCCCATATCGCGGTGGGTCAGCTTGAACCAGGCGCGTGCGTAGGCATCAGCGAATTCTTCAGGGTTAGCCAGGAAATGGCGGGAAATCTTTTCATACGCCGGGTCCATACGCAGCGAAAGATCGGCCGTGGTCATATGCGGTGGATGCATTTTGCTGGGATCGTGTGCATCAGGAATCATGTCCTCGGGGGCGACATCCTTGGCGCGCCATTGAATGGCACCCGCGGGGCTGTTCACTTGCTCATATTCATACTTAAACAGCACCTTGAAATAACCCATATCCCACTGCGTCGGATTGGGTTTCCAGGCGCCGTCAAAGCCGCTGGTCGTGGTGTCGCCGCCCTTACCGCTACCGTGCTTATTGATCCAGCCAAAACCCATGGCTTCCATGGGCGCTGCTTCGGGTTCGGGCCCGACCAAAGCGGGATCACCCGCGCCATGCATCTTGCCAAATGTGTGACCGCCAGCGACCAGTGCCACGGTCTCATAGTCGTTCATTGCCATACGGGCAAAGGTTTCACGCACGTCACGACCCGAAGCGACAGGATCGGGTTTGCCGTCAGGACCCTGGGGGTTCACATAGATCAAGCCCATCTGCACCGCTGCAAGCGGAGTCTCGAGAACGCGATCACCGCTGTAACGGCTGTTGGGTTTGTCACTGGTGGCCAGCCATTCTTTCTCCATACCCCAGAACACATCTTCCTCAGGAGCCCAAATATCAGCGCGACCGCCGCCAAAGCCAAAAGTCTTAAAGCCCATGGATTCCATAGCCACATTGCCGCCCAGCACAAACAAGTCAGCCCAGGAAATAGCGTTGCCATATTTTTTCTTAATCGGCCACAGGAGGCGACGGGCCTTGTCCAGGTTGCCGTTGTCAGGCCAACTGTTCAGCGGTGCGAAGCGATGGTTGCCCGTATTGGCGCCGCCACGGCCATCGGCGGTGCGGTAAGTGCCCGCCGCATGCCAAGACATACGGATCATCAAGCCGCCGTAATGGCCCCAGTCTGCCGGCCACCAGTCCTGCGAATCGGTCATCAGCGCGACCATGTCTTTCTTGAGGGCTGCGAAATCTAATTTCTTGAAGGCTTCGGCATAGCTGTAGCCTGCATCCATCGGGTTGGACACGGGTTGATGCTGATGCAATATCGCCAGGTTTAACTGGTTAGGCCACCAGTGCGCGTTGGACTGGGCGCCTTGCTGCGCGCGGGCGCCACCGGCACTGTGGAATGGGCAGGTGCCCGCTTCTGCGATTTGACTCATGGATGATCTCCTTGATCGGTTACTGAAAACAACTAAAAATTTATCCGGGTGCAAGCACCGTAGCTAGACGCGGTCTTGAAAATTGAGGATAGGAAAATACACACTAAACCCAGTGCCCGAACCCTTCAGGACTTGCGACCCGCCCATTCTGTGCTCAGCTATCAACTTTACTAATTGATTGTCTTAATCTATCAAATAGCCAAGTTCAATTTCCGTCCTACCATCTTACTTGCGCCCGTGATGCCTACCTTTGAAAAGCCCCATTTCAATGGGCTGTGCAAGATTACTCGGAGAACATGACAATTTCTTGCAAGACCTTGGCCCGACTGGCGGGTGGACTGTAGGTCTGATCTGGCAGAAAAAAAGCCCCGCAAACAATCGTTTTGCGGAGCTCCTTGAAGGCAGGATCGGGCAATGCCCGCAAATTTCAATCTTCGACAAACGCCTCTTCTCGCTTGGCCTTGATCGAGGGCAGGAACACAATACTCAAGAGGACGACCGCCGCCAGCAAGAGGCTGGCCGACAGGGGACGGGTCACAAACACCGTCCAGTCACCGCGGGAGAGCAACAGCGCACGGCGTAAATACTCTTCCATCATCGGGCCCAAAATAAAACCCAGCAGCAAAGGCGCAGGCTCGGTGCCCAGCTTGATAAAGATGTAGCCGATCAAACCGAAGATACCCACCATCCAGATGTCAAAGGTGGTGTTATTCGTGGAATACACACCTATGGCGCAAAACAAGACGATCGAGGGGAATAACCAGCGGTAGGGGACCGTGAGTAATTTGATCCAGATGCCAATCAGCGGCAGATTCAAAATCACCAGCATCAGGTTGCCGATCCACATCGAGGCAATCAGACCCCAAAACAACTCGGGGTTGCTGGTCATGACCTGCGGGCCGGGCTGGATATTGTGAATCGTCATCGCACCCACCATCAAGGCCATCACCGCATTAGGCGGAATACCCAGGGTCAGCAGCGGGATAAACGAGGTTTGCGCGCCAGCATTATTGGCCGCTTCGGGAGCCGCCACGCCACGAATATTGCCCTTGCCAAAAGGCACTTCTCCGGGACGCAAGGCGGTTTTCTTTTCCAGCGTGTAAGCGGCAAACGCGGCCATCACCGCGCCACCGCCGGGCAGGATGCCCAGCAAAGACCCCAGAGCGGTACCGCGCAAAACGGCCGGAATCATATTGCGGAAATCTTCTTTGGTGGGCAGGAGACCCGACACGGATGCGGTGAAAACCTCGCGGTCGTTTTCGCTTTTAGACAGGTTGCTGATGATCTCGCCATATCCAAAAACGCCCATGGCAATCACAATAAAACCGATGCCATCGGTCAGTTCGGCCACATCCAGACTAAAACGCGCCACGCCCGAGTTCACGTCGGTGCCGACCATGCCCAAGAGCAGGCCCAGCACAATCATGGCCACCGCTTTAATGAGCGAGCCCGAAGCCAGCACCACCGCACCAATCAGGCCCAAAATCATGAGTGAGAAATACTCCGCTGGGCCAAATTTAAAGGCCAACTCGGTCAGCGGCGCAGCGAAGGCGGCCAGAATCAAAGTGCCTACGCATCCGGCGAAAAACGAGCCCAAGCCCGCCGCTGCCAGCGCCGGGCCGGCGCGGCCATTGCGCGCCATTTGGTAGCCGTCGATCACCGTCACGACTGAAGAGGACTCACCCGGCAGGTTGACCAAAATCGCGGTGGTGGAGCCGCCATACTGGGCGCCGTAGTAAATACCGGCCAGCATGATTAACGCAGCTACAGGCGGAAGCGCATAGGTGGCGGGCAGCAGCATGGCGATGGTGGCTAGCGGACCGATACCCGGCAAGACGCCGATCAGTGTGCCCAAAAGGCAACCGGTAAAGGCATAAGCTAGGTTTTGCAGCGTGAAAGCGACCCCGAAACCCAGAGCGAGGTTATCGACTAAATCCATAACAATTCCTTAGCGGGTCAAAAAGGTCGGCCAGACCGGAAATTGCAACTTCAGTAGCATGATGAAGGCTCCATAGCTGAACAATGAAAGCAGTACTGCAAGAATCAGTACTTCTTTGAATTTAAATTCATCGCCTGCGTTGCTCGCTACAAAGGTCAGGGCAAAAATCCCAAAAATCAAACCCATTGGGGGCAGCCCGATGCTGGGCAAACCGCCAATCGAGGCGCCGAACACCAAGTTGCCCGCAATGATGAACACCAGCGGCTTCCAGGCAATACGGCCCACCGGGTCTCCATCGGGGGTCTCCACCACCAGTGCCGTGACGGTGACAATCAAGCCCAGAACAGCCAACAGCACGCCAAGCACCATGGGGAAATAGCCGGGTCCCATGCGGGCACCAGTACCAATGGAATAGCTACTGGCACCCCAAGCAAATGCCAGTCCCACAAGCATAAACATGAGGCCTGCAAAGAAGTCTTTTTGACTCTTTATTTGCATTCTTTGTCTCCTGGACGTCAATTCAAGTGGAGCGATTTTGCACCCAATTCGTAAATGCTTAAAAATGCGGCGTCGGGCGACAGATTAGCCGCCCGGCGCATCAACAAGCCGCTCAATACTTTTTAAAGGCCACCACCCGCTGATGTTGCTCGCCCAAGCCATCAATGCCCAGGGCGATGGTGTCGCCGGCCTTTAGGTAGGAGGGCGCGGGTTTGCCATTTTTCTTCATGCCCATGGCCACGCCGGGGGGCGTACCGGTGGTGATGACGTCGCCAGGCATCAAGGTCATGAACTCGCTCACATAGCTCACCAGCTTGGCCACGTTGAAGATCATGGTCTTGGTGTTACCGGTTTGCATGCGTACGCCGTTCACATCGAGCCACATGCCCAGGCGCTGGGGCTTGGGCACCTCGTCGCGGGTGACCAGCCAGGGGCCGATAGGGCCGAAGGTGTCGCAACCCTTGCCTTTGTCCCAGGTGCCGCCACGCTCAATTTGGAATTCGCGCTCGGACAGGTCATTGATGGTGCAATAACCGGCCACATAGTCCAGCGCGCGCGCTTGCGACACATGGCTGGCACGGGTACCGATGACCACACCCAGCTCCACTTCCCAATCGGTTTTGACCGAATTTTTAGGCAGCATCACCTCATCGTTGGGGCCTTGCACGCAGCTATTGGCCTTCATAAACACCACCGGCTCTTGCGGGATCGGCATGTTGGATTCGGCCGCATGGTCGGCATAGTTCAGGCCGATGGCTATGAATTTACCCACCTGGCTGATCGGGCAGCCCATGCGAGGCTTGCCGCGCACAAGGGGCAATGCATCCGTCTTGATACGGGCCAGCTTAGCCAGCGCTTTGTCGTTCAAATGATCAGGCGTGATGTCCTGGATATGCCCGGACAAATCGCGCAATTTGCCTTGCCCATCGATAAGGCCCGGCTTCTCGCGACCGGCTGCGCCGTAGCGTACTAATTTCATACTTGCTCCTTAAAAATATTAAACCAATGGCTTGAAGACCCGCACCCACTGACGCGCAGGCAATCCCCATTGTTCTTGAATAAAGTCGCCACGTGCCGTCCAGGTCGCACGCGGGGGACGCGTGGGTGTGCGCTGTGCCAGGACCACGGTATTGCCCTGGCGCGTGGCCTTGAAGGCCCAAATCGCATCACGCCCGAAGGCGCTGGCAATGCGCTCTACGCTGCGGTCAAAACTAGAACGGTGGCCAAACAAGTTCACCGTCATGCACCCGTCATCTGTCAGGGTGCGACGACAGTCGGCGTAAAAATCCGCACTGTCGAGTACCGGTGCGGCAGCTTCATGGTCGTACAAATCGACGTGCAGGGCATCGACCACACCCTGCCAGCGCTTTTGCCGGATTTCTTGGGCCGCATCCGCCAGAACGACTTTCATACGCGGGTTATCCATAGGCAAATGAAACCAGCCTCGGCAGGCATGCAGTACCTGGGGGTTGAGTTCGATGGCGGTGGTGCGCATGCCCATTTCCAGCGCACAAAACTTGGTGAGCGAACCGGCGCCTAGGCCCAATTGCAAAGCCTGGCGCTTCGGGGCAGTAGACGGGTCGATGAACATCAACCAGGCCATCATGCGTTGGATGTATTCATGCACCAAAGCCGTTGGCTCGTCCATCAGCATCGACCCCTGAATCCAGATGCTGCCCAGATGCAGGTGGCGGATAGCCCCTTCCTCCGAAAAATTGACTTCAGGCAGTTCGTCGTGGATAGTGGGTTTCAAGCGGACACCAGTGAAGCAAAGAAGCGCTGTTTATACCAGTGCGGCGATTTTGGGCAGCGCCTCCAACGTGTTGCGCCAAATAGCGCCACGCATCTGCTGCAGATCAAGACCGCGCAAATCGGCAAGCACCTGCGCAATCTGCGGCACTTGTTCGGGCGCGTTGCGGCCCTGCATGAGGCCCTGTGCGCGCTCTAGCGCAGTGCGGTACAGCCAGTGCGGCGGTATATCGGGCGCATCGGTTTCTAGCACCAAGGCTTCAAGCGGAAGGCTTTGTGCCAGCCTGCGCAATTGCAAAGCGGGCTCAAAGGTGACTGCGCCACCAAAACCGAGTTTGAAGCCCAGCTGGATAAAGCTGTGCGCTTGCGCCTCGCTGCCATTAAAGGCATGGGCAATGCCGCGCCAGCAGTAGCTACCTGTGCCAACCGCGCGCACATATTTCAGCAGCCGATCTGCGCTGCGGCGCACATGCAGCACAACGGGTAAACCATACTTACGAGCCAACGCCAATTGGGCGCGGTAAAAAAATTCCTGCTTCTCGCGCATCGCCGGGCTGCACAGTGCGGGCACAAAAAAGTCCAAACCAATTTCGCCGACTGCTACCAATCGCGGGTCTGCGCAATGCAGGCCCAGCGCTGTATCCAGCGCCTGCAAATCCGCCACATCAGCCTGTGGGACATAGAGCGGATGGATGCCCAGTCCATAGCTATCGCCCTGGGCATGGGCCAGGGCGCGTACCGTATCCCAGTTAGCGCGCTCTACCGAGGGGATAAAGCAATGCACCACGCCCGCTGCGCGCGTTTGGACCTGCACTTGCGCGCGGTCTGTAGCAAACTCAGTCGCATCCAGATGGGCGTGGCTGTCTATCCACATGCCCAAATTCCCGGCGCTAGGGCTGGGATTGCTCAAGCAACACGCCGCCATCCAAACGCAAACGCCGGCTGCATTTCGCGGCCAGCGTTTGGTCGTGGCTGACCAAAACAAAGGCTGTGCCTTGTTCGCGGGCCAGTTGCAGCATCAGGTCAAACACGCTATCGGCGGTGCTGCGGTCCAGGTTACCGGTGGGCTCATCGGCCAACACGCAGTCAGGCTGCGTGACCAAAGCGCGGGCTATAGCTACACGCTGGCGCTCGCCACCGGACAATTCCGCAGGCCGGTGCATCGCGCGGTGCGCCAGGCCGACTTTGCCCAACATTGCTAGCGCGACTGCCTGCGCAACCGTCGCATCACTGCGGCGCAAAGTTAAGGGCATGGCCACGTTATCTAAGGCGCTGAACTCAGGCAACAAATGGTGAAACTGATAGACAAAGCCCAAGTGCCGATTACGCAAGCGCCCTTGGGCCGCCGCGTTCAGCGAAGCCAAAGCCTGGCCGCATAAGCTAACACTGCCACTGCTGGGCGCATCCAGCCCCCCCAGCAAATGTAAAAGTGTGCTCTTACCCGAGCCGGACGCACCCACGATCGCCACTGTCTCGCCCCGGTGCACTTGCAAATCCACCCCGCGCAGCACCGTCACATCCAAGCGCCCCTCTTGGAAGCGCTTGCCTAAGCCGCTGCAACTGAGCAGCACCTCACCCGACCATTGAACAGCCTCACTCATAGCGCAGCGCCTCTGCGGGCTTCACTTGCGAAGCGCGCCAGCTAGGGTAAATGGTGGCGACAAAAGACAAAAGCAGGCTGATGATGGCAATGGGCACGATATCACCAGCCTGGGGCTCGCTGGGCATGCGGCTGATAAGGTAAATATCTTTGGGCAAAAAGCTCGCCCCCAGCGCCTGTTCGATAGCCGGAACGATCACATCGATATGCAATGCAACACCCAAACCGAGTAGCAAGCCGCTCAGCGTACCGATGATGCCCACCATTGCGCCTTGCACCACAAAGATACCCATGACACTGGCCGGACTTGCGCCCAGGGTGCGCAAGATCGCAATGTCGGCGCGCTTGTCGGTCACCGTCATCACCAGCATGCTGACCAGGTTAAACGCCGCCACCGCCACGATGAGGGTCAGGATGATGAACATCATGCGTTTTTCCACCTGCACCGCTGCAAACCAGGTGCGGTTTTGTTGCGACCAGTCACGCACATAGACTGTTGGCCCCATGGCCGCTTGCAGGTCTGCCGCCACCGCGCGAGCCTGGTGCAAATCGTAGAGCTTCAGGCGCACGCCGCTAGGCCCTTCCAGGCGGAAGATACGGGCTGCGTCTTCCCAATGCACCAGCGCCAACGTCGAGTCGTACTCAAAATGACCGGAATCAAAGGTACCCAGCACTTCCATTTGCTTGAGGCGCGGCACTACCCCGGCGGGCGTCAGCTGGCCGCTAGGCGCAATCAAAGTCACCGGATCACCCACGCGCACGCCCAGCGCCCGCGCCAATTCGCTACCCAGTACCACACCAAACTTGCCCGCCTGCAGCCGCTGCAGTACCGCGCGCTGCTCGGAGTTACCCAGTTCGGTGACCTCGGACTCAAATACCGGGTCAATGCCGCGTACCAGCACGCCTCGCATATCTTCGCCACGCGCCAGCAAAGCCTGCGCCGCAACAAAGGGCGCCGCCCCCACCACCTGCGGATTTTTACGCGCCTCTAAAAGCGTCTGCGCGGCATCGGGCAAAGCCGCGCCGTTTTGGGCATAAATCTCAATATGCGACACGACACTGAGCATGCGGTCACGCACTTCGCGTTGAAAGCCGTTCATGACGCTGAGCACAATAATCAGCGCCGCCACCCCCAACGCAATGCCCAGCATAGAGACGCCAGATATGAAGGAGATAAAGCCGTTGCGCCGGGTGCTGCGGCCCGCACGGGTATAGCGCCAGCCGATACGCAATTCAAATGGGAGGTTCATGACGGGCGGATTGTGGCAGTTTCCCAAGGCGGCGCTTGGGCACCCGAACCAGGGCGTGCAGGACAATCAGGACATGCACATTGTGATTTCCCACGCCGCAGCCCCCGGTCCGCGCTGCCGGGCGACCAGCGCCACCTTGAACCCGCCCCATTTGCAAGCCCTGCTGCAGCGGGTTGCGGCGCAGACGCGTCACACCGGCACGCCGGATAGTCTGACCTCGCTGGCCGAACATCTTGTGACCGGTCAGGCCTACCCCGACGGCTTAGTGCCCTGGGCCGCGTGGCTGGCACAAGCTAGCGCTCTGTACGCGGGCGGCCAGCACTGGGCCCTGATCAGCCCCTGCCATTTGCAAATCCACAGCGATCATGTGGCCATGCAAGACCCCGGTTTATTGCAATTGAACGAAGAAGAATCACGCACCCTGCTGGCAGCGATGCAGCCCTACTTTGAAGAAGACGGCATCGCCTTGCACTGGCACAGCGCCTCGACCTGGCTGGCGCAAGGCGCGGTATTCCAGGGTCTGGCCAGCGCCTCACTGGCGCGCGTGCGCGGCCAGCCCATAGATTCCTGGATACCCCGCCAGAGCGCAGCACAAGGCCTGCGACGCTTGCAAAACGAAATGCAAATGTTGCTCTATACCCATACGCTGAATGATGCGCGCGTCGCGCGCGGCCAGGCGCCAGTCAATGGTTTTTGGATCAGCGGCACTGGCACGCCTTTGGCCACCAGCGCGGCGCCCACGCTCACAGCCAGCCCGTCTCCTGCGCAGTTCGCCCCCCCAAGCGACCCCTTCGGTTTAATCAGCCCGCACGCGATGTACATAGAAACACTGAGCGCAAGCGCGCTGCGCGATGACGCGCAAGCGTGGACGCAAGCCTGGCAAGACCTGGACGGCGAAGTCTTTGCCCCCCTGGCCGCACTGCAAGCATCCGGCCCTGCCATCAGCATCACCTTTTGCGGCGAGAAAGGGGCACGCACTTGTGTCTTGGGCCGCGCCTCGCTCTGGCAACGCATCAAGCAACAATGGAGCGCCCCTGCGCTTAACCACTTCCTACACGACTTATGAAAATTATTCCCCGCGATATACCGCCACGCAGCGTGTATGCACTGGAACAGGCCGGCGTTCACCCTTTGCTGGCGCGCTTGTATGCGGCGCGCGGCGTTACCGGCACCGACGAAATCGACGACAGCCTGGCCAAGCTATTGCCGCCAACGGGCCTGCTGGGCATAGAAGCCGCCGCTACGTTATTGGCCGATGCCATCGCCCAGGGCAAGCGCCTGTGCGTGGTCGCCGACTATGACTGCGACGGCGCCACCGCCTGTGCGCTGGCGATGCGCGGCCTGAAATTACTGGGCGCAGAGCACCTAGGCTATCTGGTACCCGACCGCGTGGTCGATGGCTACGGCCTCACCGCGCCGATTGCCGATCGCGTCAAAGCCCAGGGCGCTGATGTGTTGATCACCGTGGACAACGGCATCGCCAGCGTCGAGGGCGTGGCGCATGCGAAAGCGCTGGGCCTGCAAGTATTGGTGACCGACCACCACTTACCCGCCACCGAACGGCCCGACGCCGACGTCATCGTCAACCCCAACCAGCGCGGCTGCGACTTTGCCAGCAAAGCGCTGGCCGGTGTGGGCGTGATGTTCTATGTGCTGCTGGCGCTGCGCTCCGAGCTGCGCGCGCGCGGCGTATTCGATGCCGCCACCCAGCCCAAGCTGGACACCCTACTGCCTTTGGTGGCGATGGGTACCGTAGCCGACGTGGTGCGTCTGGACGCCAACAACCGCCGCCTGGTGGCGCAGGGCTTAAAGCGCGTGCGCGCCGGCGCCATGCCGGCGGGAATGGAGGCTTTATTTCGCGCAGCCGGGCGCAAGCCGGAAATAGCCACTAGCCAGGACTTTGGCTTTGCGCTGGGGCCGCGCATCAACGCCGCCGGACGCTTGTCGGACATGACGCTGGGCATTGAATGTCTGCTCACTGATGACCCAATGCGTGCCGACGAACTGGCGCGCGCGCTGGACGGCATTAATCGCGATCGCCGTGTTATCGAAGGCGATATGCGCGACGTGGCCATGGAAGTAGCCGAGTCTTTGTTTGACGCCGAGGATGAGGCGCCACCGGCGATTTGTGTATTTGACCCGGACTTCAATGAAGGCGTGGTCGGCATCGTAGCCGCGCGCATCAAAGACAAATTCCACCGCCCCAGCTTTGTCTTTGCTGCGAGCCAAGCGCCAGGCAAAGAGCATGAGCTCAAGGGCTCGGGCCGCTCGATCGCTGGCTTTCATTTGCGCGACGCGCTGGACCTGGTGGCCAAGCGCTACCCCGGCGTGCTCTTGCGCTTTGGCGGCCATGCCATGGCGGCAGGCTGCACCATCAGCGAAGAACACCTGGACACCTTCGAGCAAGCCCTAAGCGAAGTGGCACACGAATGGCTGGACGAAGCCACCTTGCAGCGCCGCCTGGCCACCGATGGCCCGCTAGCGCCCGAATACCGCCGCGTGGACCTGGTGGACACGCTGCACAAAGAAGTCTGGGGCCAGGGCTTTGCCACGCCGACCTTTAGCGAAGAAGTAGAAGTGCTATCCCAACGCATCGTGGGTGAAAAACATTTAGCGCTCAAGCTCAAACACCAAGGCGAACCGGTGGACGGCATCTGGTTCGGCCACACCGATCCCCTGCCCGCCAAAGTCACCATGGCCTTTCGCCTAGACGCCGACGAATGGAACGGCGTGCGGCGGGTGAAGTTTTTTGTGGAGGCGGTGCAGGCTTGAGATCACGGCTCAGGCCGGAAAAGCCTGCGCGCGCTTGTAAAAGCCCAGGTTTTCTGCCTCGGTAAAGCGTACGCCCGGTTTTTCGTACAAAGAAAACACCGCCACCAGGCGTTCCTGGTCGCCAGCCACGGTGGTGACGCGGTGGGCGGTATTGCGACCACGAAACACATTCAAGGCGCCGGGCTCCAGGTCCGCGCTGATGACTTGCGGATCTTGCCCGGCCAGCATGCGGGCCACGCCTTCATAGTTGGGGTCGCTGTCGGTACGCAAACCGCGCCGGTACTGGAACATACCGTCCTTGCCAGCCCGCTGCAAGAGCAAGGTGGTGGTGAACTCCGACCTGTCGAAATGCCAGTTGAGCGCTTCGCCGGGGCGGTAGCTCAAGACGTTCACGCGGGCCAACTCGTCGTCCATGACATGCAACAC
Source organism: Rhodoferax sp. (assembly GCA_040400575.1). Lineage (GTDB taxonomy): Bacteria > Pseudomonadota > Gammaproteobacteria > Burkholderiales > Burkholderiaceae_C > Allorhodoferax. The sequence continues at coordinate 71,043 of JBBAPX010000010.1, read as the reverse complement.
CGGCAATTGCATCGTGGCCGCGATAAATTGCCGGAACGGCGGCCACTCGTACACCTGCGTCAATGGCGTGTCGCGCAATTGGTCGGCGCACAAAGTGTGGTTGATGGTGGTGATTTTTCGAAGTGCCGGGTGGTCGTCAGGCAGACCCTCCACCCGATCCAGAAAATAAATATTGTGTTCGCGCCTGATTTCAGCCGACTCGCTCGCCATGCGCGGCGACACCTTAGCCACGCATTCGGCCAGCGCCTGGCTTTTCAGAAAGCCCGGCAACTCAAACATGCCCGCCGCCTCCAAATCAGCGCGACATCGCTGCACCAGCGCCAGCCAAGGCTCCGAGCCGGGCTGGTCCAATGGATAGGTTTGCAAGTCGATAAGGGTGTGGATGGGCGATGTCATGCCGCAATAATAGGGGAATTGGGCGCTCGCCCGCCCCCAGCGCGCGCTACGATAGTGCATAGCGTCCGGCGCCCTGGCTTCGGCGCATCGCACACAAAGGAGTTCACCATGTCCATTACCGGTCGTTGTTACTGCGGGGCGATTGCCTATGAGGCCACGGGCGCACCGCAGTTGTCACTGCAATGCCACTGCCGCGAGTGCCAGTACATTTCCGGGGGCAACCCCAATGTCGCGATGGTGCTGCCTTTGGAGGGCTTTCGTTTTACGCGCGGCGAGCCTGCCACCTTCAAACGCAGCGATTTGGAAAGCCCGGTGACGCGCTTTTTTTGCAGCCATTGCGGCACCTCGCTAGGCACCCAAAGCCCTAAGCGGCCCGGCTCCATGATTGTCAAAGTAGGTACGCTGGATGACCCTTCAGTCTTTAAGCCGACGGTAGCCATCTTTACCGTCGACAAACAGCCTTTTCACCACATCCCCGACGATTTGCCAGCCTACGAACGCCGATCAGGCTAGGCTAGCGCAGGCCTTGCGCTCACCCTATTTCCAACGCACCGGCTCTATATCGACCGTTCTACTGGTATCGCCAAGCGTCAGCACGCCTTCTTGCACCGTAGCTTGCAATTGCATGCTGCGCTGGGCCAGGGGAATCAGCGCTTGCGAGGCCAAGGTGGGCACACGGTAAACGCGCAAGTTTTGCGGGCGGCTGAGTTTGCTTTCCATGCTGCGCCACCACACTTCGGCGGCATGGTTAAAACAGTACAACAGCACTTGGTCTGACTTACCGCAGGCTTTGATCAGCGGCTTGTCTTCGGGCTGACCCACTTCAATCCAGACGCGAGTGCGGCCGGTGAAATCGCGCAGCCAGACATCGGGCTCGTCCGGGTCCGACAAGCCGGCGCCGAAGGCCAGGGTGCCGTCACCATTGCACACGCTGCTCAGGGTATGCGCCTGCAAGGCCAGCGCACACAGGCGCACCATCATGCGTTCGTCGGTTTCGCTGGGATGGCGGGCCAGCGTGAGCGTGTGGTCGGCGTAATAGCTGTTGTCGATGTCTGCAATTTGCAGGTTTGCTTTAAAAATCGTTGATTTGAGGGCCATGCGCCGATTGTGACCGCGCGCTGCGCTGCACCCATCCATGCCCCGCCCTGCCAAAATCAGGCCACACCTAAACCTTAGCGATAAATCCTATGCAACAACGACTCACCCTATTGACCGGCGCCTCGCGCGGCATGGGCCTGGCTATGGCCGAACAACTGCTGCAGCCCGGCACGCTGCTGCTGTGTATTTCCCGAAAGTCCAATGCCTCGCTCGATGCCTTGGCCGCGCAGCGCGGCGCCACGCTGGAGCAATGGCAAGCAGACCTGGCTGACGCGGCGCCCGTTGCGGCGCGCTTAAGCACTTGGCTGCAAGCGCAAGACCCTGCGGCCTTGCAATCGGCCACGCTGATCAATAACGCGGGCGTCATCTCCGCCCTGGCCCCGGTGCGCGATGGGCAGTCCGCCGACCTGGCCAATGCCTTGCGCGTCGGACTGGAAGCGCCCCTGCTTTTATGCGCCGCGTTTTTGGGCGCGACGCGCCACTGGACTGCCCCGCGCAAAGTGCTCAATATTTCCTCCGGCCTGGGCCGGCGCGCCATGGCGTCGTCGGCCAGTTACTGCGCCGCCAAAGCGGGCCTAGACCATTTCAGCCGCAGCCTGGCGATGGAAGAGGCGCTGCAAGCCCATGGCGCCAAGGTATGCTCACTAGCGCCGGGCGTCATCGCCACCGATATGCAAGTGCAATTGCGCAGTGCCGACCCGCTGGCTTTTCCTGATATTGGCAACTTTCAAGCCATGCACGCGCGCGGCATGCTCAGCAGCCCGGACGAGGCCGCAGCGCGGATCCTGGCCTACCTGGAGCGCGTAGATTTTGGCGCCGAGCCGGTCGCCGACGTCCGTGGCTGACTAGCGCAGTGGCGTAAGCCGCCTGTACGCATGGGCCGGGAAAATCTGGCCCTGTCCAGGCCTAAGCAAGCCCCCTGTCTAAATATTTAACCCAAGGAAAAACCATGTCCCGTGAAGTAGTTGTTGTAAGCGCGGTGCGTACCGCTATTGGAACTTTTGGCGGTAGCCTGAAAGATATTGCCCCCACCGAGCTGGCCTCGCAAGTGGTACGCGAATCGCTGGCGCGCGCGCAGGTGGACGGCAAGGACGTAGGCCACGTGGTCTTCGGCCATGTGGTCAATACCGAACCCAAAGATATGTACCTTTCGCGCGTCGCGGCCATCGGTGGCGGTTGCGGCCAGGGCACGCCTGCCTTTAACGTAAACCGCTTGTGCGGTTCGGGCCTGCAAGCCATCATCAACGCCAGCCAAAGCATTTTGTTGGGCGATGCCGACATTGCCATCGGCGGCGGCGCAGAGAATATGAGCCGCGCGCCCTTTGCTTCGCTCAATATGCGCTGGGGCGCACGCATGGGCGACGCCAAAATGACCGACATGATGGTCGGCGCGCTGCACGACCCCTTCCAAAACATCCACATGGGCGTAACCGCTGAAAACATCGCTGCCAAATGGGGCATCAGCCGTGACGCGCAAGACGCGCTGGCCGTCGAAAGCCACAACCGCGCCCAGCGCGCCACCGAGGCCGGCTACTTCAGCAGCCAGATCATGCCGGTCGTCCTCAAAAGCCGAAAAGGCGATGTGTCCTACGCCACCGACGAGCATTTCCGCCCCAACTGCACTGCCGCTGAATTGGCGAAATTGAAACCTGTTTTCCTGAAAGAAAACGGCACCGTGACCGCGGGCAATGCCTCGGGCATCAACGACGCTGCTGCGGCGGTAGTGTTGATGGAAGCCGGTATGGCCAAAGCGCGCGGGCTCAAGCCCCTGGCGCGCTTGGTCGCTTACGCGCATGCCGGTGTGGACCCGCAGTACATGGGCATCGGCCCGGTACCCGCCAGCAAACTGGCGTTGCAAAAAGCCGGCCTGACCGTCCAGGACCTGGACGTCATTGAAGCCAACGAAGCCTTTGCCGCACAAGCCTGCGCAGTAACGCGCGACCTGGGCCTGGACCCGGCCAAGGTCAACCCCAATGGCTCGGGCATTTCGCTAGGCCACCCGATTGGCGCGACCGGCGCGCTCATCACCGTCAAAGCCTTGTACGAGTTGGAGCGCATCAACGGGCGCTATGCGCTGGTCACCATGTGCATAGGCGGGGGCCAAGGTATCGCCGCTATTTTTGAGCGCCAGGCCTAAAGCGGCGCTGGGCTTAGTCGCCCTGAAAACCCCCAGCACGCAGGGTGACTACCAGCGTGTCGCGATAGCCACCGGCTTGCAGGGGTTGGATGGGCGTGGACTCGTGAATCACGCGGGCATCGTCCAGTAAGAGTACCGACCAGGCTTCGTCCAGAGTAAAGCGCTGGCCATTAGGCCCGTCGGCCTCAAACACCCGGGTCTCACCACCTTTGATACCTTGGCGGGCAAGCAAAAAAACCGCCACCAGGTCCACACCATCACGGTGGGCGCCTTCGGGCGTAGGTCGGCCAATGCCGTCGGTGGTGTCAATGCGGAACTGGTGCGCCTCGGCATACCAGGTTTGCGCGCCACGCAAATCGCTGGCCACGCGGCCCAGCCATTGCAATACAGACAGCCAGTCAGGGTGCGACGCCATCGCATCAGCCATAGGCTCGAAATGGCGCTGCATACCGCCGTGCAGCGCGTTGTATTCCAAGGGTTGCCAATGCGGCCGGTGCGCCGCCTGTTGCACCCCGCCATGGGCCTGCACTACAAAACAACTATGCCGCCTGCGCCGGTAGCGGCCGCCGTCTTTCAAATAGCCATCGGGCGGCAAGTCGTCCCACAGCGCACCAAAACCCTGCAAGCGGGCGCCATCGACCTGCGCCAGCGCGCGCACATCGGTCGCCGACAAGACCGCGTAGCCGCGTGTGCGCAATCTGTTGTCTAGTTCGGCGGGTTTGGTTAGCGGGGGGTGGAATGCGGAGGTGGACATGGGCGATAGGATACGGATTTGGGCACGCAGCAAGCGAACTGCGCAGTGGGGCGCAATTATCATGGGTCCGGGTGTAAGGCCCGCATCGCAAAAAGTATTACCGCGATAGAATCTAGTAATGATTTAAAGGAGTATTCGACATGAGTACCACGCTCACAATCAAGGGCCAAGTCACCATCCCCAAGCAAATACGTGATGCCATGGGCTTGATGCCCGGCAGCGCTATCGACTTTGCAGTGAACCCCGCTGGCCAAGTCGTTTTGCAAAAGGCAGCTGCAAGCCAGACTGCTCGCAAATCGCGCGCCAAGCCGGACCGCTTTGCAGCCGCGCGGGGCAAGGCTGATGTGCAGTGGCGCACCAAAGACCTGATGGCCTTGCTGCGCGGATAAGCCATGCTGGTCGATACCAATGTCCTGGTGGATGTGCTGGGAAACGACCCGGACTGGGCCGACTGGTCGATCACACAGTTACGCGCACAGGCACAGATCCACCGCCTGATCATCAACCCGGTCATTTATGCTGAGTTATCGCTCACCTTTGATACCGTGGAAGCACTGGATGCCAGACTTGCCCACTTGCAAATCCCGGTGATCGAAACACCCAAGCCAGCGCTTTTTTTGGCTGGAAAAGCCTTTGTGCAGTACCGGCGCCAAGGCGGCGCCAAGACCCATGTGCTGGCGGACTTTTTTATAGGCGCACACGCTGCGGTGGCAAGCCTGCCGGTTCTAACGCGCGATGTGCGGCGCTATGCAAGCTACTTCCCAACGGTTCGATTGATTGCACCGGAGTTGAACTGAATAACGCAATCGGCCTGTGCCGCCTTTGTCGCTTCGGTAACCCGCGCCGCCGCATACTGCCACTAGCATCCGTTCTTTTCTCAACCGCCCCCATAAGGCTCACTTTATGTCCGACACCGCTGTATCCACCCTCACCAACCACCAATTGCGCTTGGCCTCGCGCCCGGTAGGCCTGCCGACGCGGGACAACTGGTGTGCAACTACTGAAGCGGTGGCCGAACCCTCGGAGGGCGGCGTGCTAGTGCAAACGCTGGCCTTGTCGCTGGACCCGGCCATGCGCGGCTGGATGAACGAGGGGCGCAGCTACATCCCGCCGGTGGGCATTGGCGAAGTGATGCGTGCCGGTGGCGTGGGCCGGGTGATTGCGTCCAAGAGCGCGCATTTTGCGGTAGGCGATATGGTCAGCGCAGGCTTTGGCGTGCAGCAGTATTTGCGCCTGGGAGCAGACGAGTTCCGGCGCAATGGCATTGTCAAAATTGATTTACGCATGGGCAGTTTGACGCAATGGCTGAACGTGCTGGGCATGCCCGGTATGACCGGCTACTTTGGTTTGATGGACGTAGGTCAGCCCCAGGCTGGTGAGACCTTGGTGGTGTCCGGCGCAGCCGGTGCGGTGGGGCAAACCGTGGGCCAAGTGGCCAAGATCAAAGGTTGCCGTGTGGTGGGTATTGCCGGTGGCAAGGCCAAGTGCGACTGGGTGGTGAAAGAGCTGGGCTTTGATGCCTGCATCGACTACAAAGCCGGACCCGGCGCGGTGCGCGAAGGCCTCAAAGAGCATTGCCCCAAGGGCGTGGATATTTACTTTGACAACGTGGGCGGCGAGATTTTGGACACCGTGCTGGCCCGCATCAACCGCAAAGCCCGCATCATTATTTGCGGCGCGATCAGCCAATACAACGCCACCACTGCCATTGCCGGTCCGAAAAACTACCTGAGCCTGCTGGTCAACCGCGCCCGCATGGAGGGCATTGTGGTGTTCGACTACGCCGACCGCTACCACCTGGCGGTGCTAGAGATGGCCGGCTACCTCAAGGACGGCCGCATGAAAAGCAAAGAAGATATCGTCGAAGGTATTGAGCACTTCCCAGAAGCTTTGCTCAAGCTATTTAATGGCGAAAACTTTGGCAAGCTGGTGCTGCAAGTAGCCAGCGCCTGAAGGGAACGGCTTCCTAGCTGACCATCGCCGCGTACACCATGTTGCGAAACAAGGGCCGGTAGTACTCGCGCTGGTTGGGCGCCTGGATCATGAGGATGGCAAACATGTCCTCTTTCGGGTCCACCCAAAACGTGGTGCCGGCGATGCCACCCCAGGAATACAGACCCACGCTGCCGGGAAGTGTATCGAGGCCACCGGCCAAGCGGACCGAGAAGCCCAAACCAAAACCCGTTCCCGGCGCCAGCATATTGCCTGCGTTTTCGGTACGGTTCTGGCCCATGTGGCCCAAGTGGTCCGAGGTCATGAAACGCACGGTATGCGGGCTGAGCAGGCGCTGCCCGTCCAGCTCGCCGCCATTGAGCATGCACTGGCAAAAGCGCGCATAGTCGGCTACGGTACCGCCCAAGCCGCCACCGCCGGACTCCAGCTTCGGCACCTCCGTCAAATCAATGAGTTCCATGGGCGTAGCGCCATCGGGGTCGTGCGCAAAGGCCTGCGCGATGCGGTGCTGCTTGTCGGGGGGCACAAAAAAAGCCGTGTCCACCATGCCCAGCGGCCCCAGCACCTGCTCTTGCAGCAAGCGGCCCAAACTTTGGCCCGAAACCACTTCGAGCAGCGCGCCCAGCACATCGGTTGAGCGGCTGTATTCCCAAATGCTGCCGGGCTCGAACATCAGCGGCATGCTGGCCAGAAGTTCCGCAAATTGCGCATTGCTATGGCCGCGCGTAGTGGTGCGCAGGCCTGCTTCATCATATATTTTTTGCACCGGCGCCTGGCCCAAAAACTCATACGTCATGCCCGCCGTATGGCGCAACAAGTCATAGACCGTGATGGCCGCGCGGGGCGGGCGCAGTTGCATCTGGCCATTTTCCATATGCGCCACTTGCACCTTGGCAAAAGCGGGTAGGTAGCGCGCCACCGGATCACTGAGGAACAAGCGCCCTTGCTCCACCAGTTGCATAGTGGCCACAGAAACCAAGGGTTTGGTCATGGAGTAAATGCGAAAGATCGCGTCTTTGTGCATGGCCGCGCCGCTGGCCGGGTCGCGTTGACCGATGGCCTCATGCAAAACCACTTTGCCGTTCCGGGCGATCAATGCCACGGCGCCGGGCAAGCGGCCTTTGGCCACTTCGGCCTGCAAAGTGTCCAAGAGGCGGCTGGCGCGCGCCGGGTCAAAACCCTGCGCTGTGAGCGCTGCGGTGGGGAGTGGATGCGATACCGTCATAAAAAATTCTTTTCACCTTAAAGAGGATGGTTTTCGTGCGCTGCGCTGCGGACTAACTCTTGCTCTTGCAACCAGCGCCACATCACCTTGCCGGCGCCACTTTTGGGTAGCGCGTCTAAAAATTCGACAGCGCGCGGCACTTTATAGACCGCCATATTGTCGCGGCACCAGTCGATGATGTCTTGCTCCTGTACTTGCCCCTTGTGCGTGCTGCGTAGCACCACCATGGCTTTAACCGACTCTCCGCGATAAGCATCCTGGGTGGCAATGATGCAGGCCTCTTGAATCGCCGGGTGGCGAAACATCAGCGCTTCTACTTCCGCTGGCCAAACCTTAAAGCCCGATGCATTGATCATGCGTTTAAGCCTATCGGTCATGAAAAAATAGCCGTCTTCATCGACCCGGCCCAGATCGCCCGAGCGGAAATACACCTGCCCGTCCACCTCCACAAAGGCCTGGGCCGTGGCCTCAGTCCGGCGCCAATAGCCTTTGAATATCTGCGGGCCGCGCATGATGATTTCACCGGACTCACCCACCGGCATGTCGCGCAGCGTGTCGGGGTCCACCACGCGGGCATCGACGCCGATGAACGGAATGCCCAGGCATTGCTGCTTGGGCGCATCAGGCGGGTTGCTGTGCGAAGGCGCCGCGGTTTCCGTCAGGCCATAGCCCTCGGCATAGCGCAGCCCGTATTGCTCGAGCAAGCGCTGCGCCACGGCTTGCGGCATGGCCGCGCCACCACCACCGATATAGACCATGCTAGAGAGGTCAAAACTATCCACATTGGGACTGCCCAGCAGGTCGATCACCATGGTGGGGATATTGGTCCAGTGGGTTACACGCCATCGCGCGATGAGGCGGGCCGCAAGCTCGCGGTCCCAGCGTGGCATCAGCACCATGGTCGCGCCGCAATAAATATTGGTATGCATCAGGCTGACCATGCCGGTAATGTGGAACATGGGCACCACCATCAAAGTGGTGTTTTCCATGCTGCCATTGCCCCACATGGCGCTGGAGATGGCGTTGTGCATGATGCTGGCGTGGGTATGCATGCAACCCTTGGGCAGGCCGGTGGTGCCGCTGGTGTAGGGCAGTACGGCCAAATCCTCCGGCCCGACTTGCAGCGCGGGCGGTGCATTGGTGCAGGCTAGCGCGTCCGCCCAGGTATGCACCTCACCGCTGCCCAGCACAGGCAAAGCATGGCGCGTCAGCAGCCAATCGGCCCAGGCGGCGGGTGGCGTATCGTCGCCCTCTCCCGGGTCAAAGGCCTCGGCGAAATGGCTGACCAGCAGATGCGCCAGCCCTTGGCCCGCTGGCAAGGCATTGCTGGCGGCGGCTAATTCGCCGGCCAGATCGGAAGTGGTCACCGCCACACGGGCCTCGGGGTCCAGGATGTAGTGCTTGAGTTCCTCGGCCCTATTCATGGGGTTGACCGGCACCACCACTGCATTGGCGCGCAAGATGCCGAAATGCGCGATGACCAGTTGTGGACAGTTTTGCATCAGCAGCACCACACGGTCGCCGCGCTGCACACCCAGGCCCTGCAAATAGGCGGCAAAGGCCTCTGTCTGCGCCATCAGCTGCGCATAGCTGGTTTGTCGACCAAAGAAGCTGATAGCAGCTTTGCCGGGATAGCGGCGTGCGCTGGTGGCCAGGTTGTCCCACAAAGCAGTCTGCGGCGGCGTAATTTTTTTGGGCAGGCGCTTGGGCCAAAAACGGTAATGCGCTTTGTTAACAGAATCGGCCATGTTTGTCCCTTGTTTACCATATAGCTTCACTAGTTTGCCGGCGCATCGCGGCTGCAAATAGTGTCTAACCATAAGTGGCGCGGCCCACCAAGGCAATGCCCGTTGTCACGCGAGAGACGGCAAGACGCAAGGGCCTGTTTTTTCACTTGCCATTCCAAACCCAGGCTGCTAAGGCTATATTCGCGCTGTGGGGCACAATGGCGGCTCCGCTTGCCCTGCGCTTGCAGGCCGTAAAGCCTGGAGCAAACCCCATTTTTTTGGAGCATTCAACATGAAATTCAATCCCTTACACGGCCTTGGCGCTGTGTTTACTGTTGCAGCCGTACTCGCTAGCGCACCTGCCCACGCAGGGAAAACCCTTGATTCCATCAAGGCGCGCGGCCAAGTCGTTTGTGGCGTGCATACCGGGCTGGCCGGCTTTAGCGCCGCCGACTCCAATGGCAAATGGTCCGGCATCGACGTAGACATCTGCCGCGCCGTCGCTGCTGCCACCTTGGGCGACCCGGAAAAAGTCAAATTCGTACCGCTGACCGCGCAAGCCCGATTTGCCGCCGTGCAGTCCGGCGAAGTCGATGTACTCTCGCGCAACACTACCTTCACCCTGACCCGCGACGCCTCCATTGGCCTGAGCCAAACCGCTGTGGTGTACTACGACGGCCAGGGCTTTATGGTCCCCGTCAAGAGCAAGATCAAGAGCGCCAAACAACTCAAAGGCCAGACCGTGTGTGTGCAATCGGGCACCACTACCGAGAAAAACCTGACCGACTTTTCCAAAGCCAACGGCCTGAACATCAAACCCGTAGTGTTTGAAAAGCTCGACGCAGTGGAAGGCGCTTACTTCTCGGGTCGTTGCATCGCCTACACCACCGACGCATCCGGCCTGGCTTCGGTGCGCAACAAGTCCGCCAAGAACCCAGCCGACCACATGATCCTGCCCGAGCTGATCTCCAAAGAGCCCCTAGGCCCGATGGTGCGCCGTGGTGATGACGAGTGGACCGCTATCGTGAAATGGACGGTTTACGGCCTGCTGGAAGCGGAAGAAAACGGCGTAGCGCAAGACAATTTGGAATACCTCAAGGCCACTAGCAAAGACCCCATCGTCGGACGCATTTTGGGCACCACCGAAGACACCGGCAAGCTGCTGGGCTTGGACAAAGAATGGCTGGCCAATGCCATCAAAGCCACCGGCAACTACGGTGAGATTTTTGAGCGCAATGTCGGCCCCAAATCAGCCTTGCAATTGCCGCGCGGCCTGAACAATTTGTGGAACAAAGGCGGCATCCAGTACGCACCGCCTATCCGCTAAGCCAGCGGGCCGCAAGCGGCCAGGCGCAGACCCTAGGGCAGTTGCACAGCGCGTTGCACTGCCCTTTTTCTGTACCGGGCCCTTGTAAAACCCTTTAAGTAGCAAACCAAGGTCGTATGAGCGCAGTACCCACACCCCCGCTAAAAAATCGCTGGTCCTGGCGCAGCCAAGCCTTTCGCGCGCTGGTCTACCAGGTGCTGGCGGTGGGGGTGATCGCGCTCATCGTCTGGTTTTTGGCGCACAACACCGCTACCAATATGCGCCAGCGCGGCATCCAAAGCGGCTTTGGATTTTTGCTGGGTACGGCGGGCTTTGATATTGGCGAGAGCCTGTTTGCCTTTGACTCGGGCGAATCCTATTTGCAGGCCTATCTGGTGGGCGTCACCAACACCTTGCGGGTCGCTATTTTGGGTATCGTGTTCACCACACTGCTGGGCACGCTGCTGGGCATAGGGCGCTTTTCACGCAACGCCTTAGTGCGCGGCCTGTGCCGAATATACGTGGAGGTGTTCCGTAACGTCCCCTTGCTGCTGCAACTGCTGATGTGGTATTTGTTTTTTACCGAAGTGCTGCCTGCTGCCACCGAGCCCTGGATACTGGGCCCGATATTCCTGAGCAAAGGCGGGCTCAATTTCCCGATTCCTGTCTGGGCCAGCGGCCATGTGTGGGCGGCTTGGGGGCTGCTGGCGGGCCTGTGCGTCGGCTGGTTGTGGCGCGGCCGCGCGCGTCGGCGCTTTGAAGCGACAGGGCAGCCGCACAGCATGTGGTGGGCTCCCCTTGGCTGGGTAGTTGTTGGCACCTTTGTCGGATGGCTGCTAGGCGGCGCGCCGACCGAGCTCAACGCGCCTTTCAAAGGCGAATTTGCGATTGAAAACGGCGGCGCGCTGACGCCCGAATTTTTGGCCCTGTTGATAGGTCTGACGATTTACACCGCCGCCTTTGTGGCCGAAGTAGTGCGCGGTGGCATCCAATCGGTGTCGCTCGGCCAGGCCGAGGCAGCTAGCGCCCTGGGCTTGTCGCAAGGCCAGAGCATGCGCTTGGTAATGTTGCCCCAAGCCCTGCGCGTCATCATTCCGCCCATGACCAACCAGTACCTGAACCTGACCAAAAATTCGTCATTGGCCGTGGCCATCGGCTACCCGGACGTGGTGTCGATTGCCAACACCGCCATCAACCAAACTGGCCGCGCGGTGGAATGCATTGCACTCATCATGCTGGTGTACCTGACAACTTCGCTGCTCACCTCCTTGCTGATGAACTGGTACAACGCGCGTGCCGCGATCAAAGAGCGTTAAGGACGAATTGCCCATGTCCACTTTTAATGCCATCGCCCCCCGCCCGGCCCCGCATTCCAACAGCGGGCCGGTGGCCTGGTGCAAAGCCAATTTGTTCCACGACTGGAAAACCAGCACTGGCACCCTGCTGATCGGGCTGATTTTGTTGTGGCTGCTGCCGCGCCTGTTTCATTGGGCGATTACCGATGCCGTCTGGAACGGCAATTACGAAACTTGCCACGCGGCCAGCGGTGCTTGCTGGGCGGTAGTGCGCGAAAAGTTCCGCTTTATTTTGTTTGGCCGCTATCCGCATGAAGAGCACTGGCGTGCATTGCTAGGGACTGCCATGCTGTTGGGCCTGATTCTGGCCAGCTGCACCCGGGCCTTCTGGCGGCCTTGGTTGGTGGCCTTGTGGGTGGGCGTGCTGGTGCTGTACCTGGCGCTAATGCGTGGCGGATTTGCCGGACTGCGCTTTGTGGAAACCGACTTGTGGAGCGGCCTGCCGCTAACGATTTTGTTGGCCTCGCTGTCCATGGTGATGGCCTTCCCGATTGCGGTCTGCATTGCGCTTGGGCGCCGCTCGAACATGCCAGCGATTCGCAGCCTGTGCACGGTCTATGTGGAGCTGATACGCGGCGTGCCGCTGATCTCGGTGCTGTTCATGGCCTCGTTTATGTTTCCGCTCTTGATGCCACAAGGCTTCAACATCGATGTGCTGATACGCGTGCTAGCGGGTATTACGCTTTTCGCCGCTGCTTACATGGCCGAGGTCATACGCGGCGGCTTGCAAGCCATACCTAAAGGGCAGATCGAAGCGGCAGCCACGCTAGGCCTGTCTTACTGGCAAACCCAGCGCATGATTGTGCTGCCCCAAGCGCTGGCCATGGTGGTGCCGGGCATCATGAATAATTTTATTTCCACCTTCAAAGACACTTCGCTGGTGGCTATCGTCAGCCTTTATGAATTGACCGGGGCCATGGGCATGGCCATGAATTCTGAAGCCGACTGGCGCCCCTTCCGCATCGAAGGCTATTTGTTTATTGCCCTGATTTATTTTGTGTTTTGCTATTCGATGTCGCTTTACAGTCAGTGGATTGAAGCGCAAGTGAATAAAAGCAAACAGCGTTAAGGACAGCCATGACCGAGCCCATCATCTCCTTCGATAAAGTCAACAAATGGTATGGCAACAACTTCCATGTCCTGCGTGATATCGACTTGCAAGTGGGCGCCGGCGAGCGCATCGTGGTTTGCGGGCCCTCGGGCTCGGGGAAATCCACACTGATACGCTGTATCAACCGCCTGGAAGAACACCAGCAAGGCCGCTTGGTAGTCGATGGCGTGGAGATTACCGACGACCTCAAAGCGATTGACGATGTGCGCAAAAAAGTCGGCATGGTGTTTCAGCAGTTCAATTTATTCCCGCACCTCACGGTGCTGGAGAACCTGACGCTCTCGCCTATGTGGGTGGGCCGCCTACCCAAAAAAGAAGCTGAAGAAAAAGCCATGGAGCAATTGCGCCGCGTGCGCATTGCCGAGCAGGCGCTCAAATACCCGCTGCAACTGAGCGGTGGCCAGCAGCAAAGGGTGGCGATAGCCCGCGCTTTGTGCCTGACGCCTAAAATCATGTTGTTTGACGAGCCGACCTCGGCGTTGGATCCGGAAATGATCAAGGAAGTGCTCGATGTCATGATCGAGATGGCCGAGCAAGGCATCACCATGGTGTGCGTGACGCATGAAATGGGTTTTGCCAAGGCCGTGGCCGATCGGGTCATCTTTATGGACGAGGGGCAGATCGTGGAACAAAACACGCCCGAGGCGTTTTTCAACAACCCGCAAAGTGAGCGCAGCCGCGACTTTCTGTCCAAAATACTAGGCCATTGATTTGAACCACATCCCCCGCACCGAGGACCTTGCCGTACCCACTGCCAGCCCACCCGCCTTCAGCCAAACCGAATTTCGCCAAGCCCTGGGCCAGTTTGCTACCGGTGTGACCGTGGTGACCGCACGCAGCGATAGCGGCGCCCTGGTGGGCCTGACGGTGAATTCGTTTAACGCTGTTTCGTTGGATCCGCCTTTGGTGCTCTGGAGCCTGGGCCTGCGCTCAGCTTCTATGGAAGTGCTGCGCAGTTGCTCTCACTATGCCATCAATGTGCTGGGCGCTGAACACCAAGCCCTGGCGACGCAATTTGCCACCAAAGCCATAGACCGTTTTGCCGGCGTCGCCTGGCACAAAGGCGATTACGAGCTACCATTGATCGACGGCGCGGTAGCCACCTTTACCTGCTTTAACCGCAGCCGCTATGCCGAAGGCGATCACGTGATTTTTGTGGGTGAAGTCGAATGCTGCACCCACCGCGAAGCCGCTGCACCATTGGTCTATCACGCCAGCCAGTTTTTCACCGGCAGTCTGCGTTAACCAGCGCCACATTTTTCCCCGCCATGGACCGTAAGGAGCACCTGGACGCCTTCGCCATGGGCCTGTTGATTGTCTGCTGTGCCTTCTGGGGCTTTCAGCAAGTGCTGGTCAAGGCCACGCTGGCCGACTTGCCGCCTGTGTTCCAGGCCGGTGTGCGTTTTATGGGCACCACGGTGGTCTTGTGGCTGTGGTGTCGCTGGCGCGGCATTGCGCTGTTTGAACGCGACGGCAGTTTGTGGCCGGGGCTCTTGGCCGGGTTTTTATTCGCCATGGAATTTTTCTGCTTGTTTAGCGGCTTGCAATACAGCGCGGCCTCGCGCCTGACGGTGTTTTTATACACCTCGCCCTTGTGGGCCGCCGTGGTGCTGCATTGGTTTGTCGCCTCTGAGCGACTGCGCGCGGTGCAATGGTTGGGCTTGGTGTTTGCTTTTTGCGCCGTGGCCTTCACGCTGCGCGAAGGCTTTATCGGTGGCCAGACACCGCTGCAACACTGGGGCGATTTGCTCGGGGTGGGTGGCGGCATTGCCTGGGCGCTGACCACCGTCACCATCCGCACCACGGTGCTCAGCCGAGTGGGCGCTGAAAAAATGCTGTTTTACCAAGTGGCGGCCAGCGCAGTGGTGCTGCCCCCGCTGTCTTGGTATATGGGTGAGTCCTGGTCCTGGCCCTGGAACTTCAGCCACTTCGCCATGGGCTCCCTGCTCTTGCAAACCCTGGTCGGCGCCTTTGCCAGCTACCTGTCCTGGATGTGGCTGCTCAGCCGCTACCCGGCCAGCAAAATCGGCGCCTTCGCCTTCTCCACCCCACTGTTTGCGCTGCTCTTTGGCGCACTCTGGTTGGGCGAGGAGATTACCCTCTCCTTGCTGGGCGCGCTGGCGATGGTGTTTGTTGGGATTTCGCTGGTGAATCGGCGTAGGCCGGTAGTACAGAAAGAAACTTCAGCCTAAACGCGCCGCTTGGCGGGTGGCTGCATCAAACAGCAGCGCGTTCAAGCTCAGGCTCATGCCAGGCCGGCCCGCTTGCGCAATTCAAACTTTTGAATCTTGCCGGTAGATGTCTTAGGGATAGCCTCAAAGCGAAAATCGCGCGGCACTTTGTAGGCTGCCAGTAGCGATTTGCAATGCGCCAGCAAGTCTGCCGCGCTAACGCTGGCGCCTTCTTTCAATTCCACATAGGCCACCGGTGTTTCGCCCCATTTCTCGTCAGGCTTGGCGACCACGGCGCAGGCCATGACGGCGCTGTGGCGGTAGAGCGCGTCTTCCACTTCCAGCGAGCTGATGTTCTCACCACCGGAGATGATGATGTCTTTGCTGCGGTCTTTGATCTTGACGTAGCGGTCCGCCTCCAGCACCGCCAGATCGCCGGTATGGAACCACCCCCCGGCAAAGGCTTCGGCCGTTGCCTTGGGGTTTTTCAGGTAGCCCTTCATCACAATATTGCCGCGAAACATGATCTCGCCCATGGTCTGCCCGTCGGCAGGCAGCTCTTGCATACGCTGGGGGTCCATCACCGTCATGCCTTCTTGCAGTGGGTAGCGCACCCCCTGGCGACCGTTGAGCCGGGTTTGCTCGGAGGCGGTTTGCGCGGCCCACGCGGTGCGCTTGGCCGCTACCGAGGCCGGACCATAGACTTCGGTCAGGCCATACACATGGGTGATGTCAAAGCCAATGTGGGCCATGCCTTCGATCATGGATGCTGGCGGCGCCGCACCGGCCACCATGCCGCGCACCGCGTGGCCAATACCCTCGCGCAAAGCGGCAGGCGCGTTGATCAAAAGGTTGTGCACGATGGGCGCGGCGCAGTAATGGTCTATGTGGTGTTCGCGGATCGCCGAAAAAATGGGCGCGGCCTCTACTTTGCGCAGACAGACGTGTGTGCCAGCCTGCATGGCTACCGTCCAAGGGAAGCACCAGCCGTTGCAATGGAACATGGGCAGTGTCCACAAATACACCGGAAATTGCGGCATGGTCCAAGTGCTGGCATTGCACACCGCATTCAGGTAGGCGCCTCGGTGGTGGGTGACCACGCCCTTGGGGTCGCCGGTGGTGCCCGAGGTATAGCTCACCGCAATCGCATCCCATTCGTCTTGCGGGCCTTGTAAATCGGGTAGCGGCGCATGCGCGGACAGCCAGCTTTCGTACTCCAGCCTGCCCACGCGCTCGCTGCTACCGGTCCATTCGCTGTCGCAGATATCGATCACCAGCAGCTCGCGGCCATGGGTTTCGCGCAAGATGCGCAGCGCCTCGCACATCACGCCGCCAAACTCGCTGTCGGTCAGCAACACGCTGGCTTCGCAATGGTTCATTTGCCAGGCCAGCAGGGCCGGGTCCAGGCGCGTGTTCAGGGTGTTGAGCACGGCATTGAGCGCTGGCACCGCGTAATGCGCCTCCAGCATTTCGGGCGTGTTGGACAACATGGCGCTGACCGTGCTGCCGCGCACCACACCGCTGGCGCGCAAGGCCGCTGCCAGCCGTGCACTGCGCTCACGCGTTTGCGCCCAGGTGTAGCGCCGCTGGCCGTGAATCACAGCCGTTAGGTCGCCAAACACCTCGGCCGTGCGCTCCACAAAACTCACCGGCGACAAGGCAACGAAATTGGCCGCGTTTTTTTCCAGGCCTTGGTCGAAGATGGAAGTCATGGCAGTCCTTTCAATCAAAGTGCGAGCGCGGTCGTACGAGACCTTTCGGCCTTTGGGGGAATGACGCTGGGTTTACTTGAGCGCTTTGTAGCGCATGCGCTTGGGCTTGGCACCCTCTTCGCCCAGGCGCTTTTTCTTGTCGGCTTCGTACTCTTGGTAGTTACCGCTGTAGAACACCCACTGGCTATCGCCCTCGCAGGCCAGGATGTGGGTGGCAATACGGTCCAGAAACCAGCGGTCATGGCTGATGACCATCAGCGTTCCGGCGAACTCTAAGAGCGCGTCTTCCAGGGCGCGCAAGGTTTCCACGTCCAGGTCGTTGGACGGCTCATCCAGCATCAGTACATTGCCGCCAGCGATCAAGGTCTTGGCAAGGTGCAAGCGTCCGCGCTCGCCGCCCGAAAGCATGCCGACTTTCTTTTGCTGGTCAGCGCCGTTGAAGTTAAAGCGGCCGCAGTAAGCGCGGCTGGCCATCTGGAATTTGCCGACGTTCAAAATATCCAAACCACCGGACACGTCTTCCCACACGGTTTTGTCGTTGGCCAATTCGTCGCGGTGCTGATCGACAAATGCCATCTTCACGGTTTGGCCAATCTTGACCTCGCCCGAATCGGCTTTTTCGCGCCCGGCAATCATTTTGAACAGTGTCGATTTACCCGCCCCATTGGGCCCGATGATGCCGACGATAGCGCCGGGCGGCACTTTAAAGCTCAGGTTGTCGATCAGCACGCGGTCGCCAAACGACTTGGTCACGTTGACAAACTCGATAACTTCTTGGCCAAGGCGCTCGGCCACGGGGATGAAGATTTCGTTGGTCTCGTTGCGCTTTTGGTATTCGAAGTCGCTCAGTTCTTCAAAGCGGGCCAGACGCGCTTTGCTCTTGGCCTGGCGGGCTTTGGGGTTTTGGCGAGACCATTCCAGCTCTTTCTTTAAGGCCTTGGCGCGCGCTTCCTCGCCTTTTTGCTCGGCCTCCAGGCGCGCTTGCTTTTGGCTCAGCCAGTCGCTGTAATTGCCTTTATAGGGAATACCGGAGCCACGGTCCAGTTCCAAAATCCATTCGGCGGCGTTGTCCAGAAAGTAGCGGTCATGGGTAATCGCGACCACAGTGCCAGGGTAGCGCTGCAAAAACTGCTCCAGCCAGTCCACCGATTCGGCGTCCAAGTGGTTGGTTGGCTCATCGAGTAGCAGCATGTCGGGCTTGGACAGCAACAAACGGCACAAGGCCACGCGGCGCTTTTCGCCACCGGAGAGCACCCCGATATTGGCATCCCAAGGGGGCAGGCGCAGGGCGTCGGCGGCGATCTCCAGTTGATGCTCGGAGTCGGTGCCGGCGGTGGCGATGATGGCCTCGAGCTCGGCCTGCTCGGCAGCCAGGGCGTCAAAGTCGGCGTTTTCTTCGCCGTAGGCGGTATAGACCTCTTCCAAGCGGGACTTGGCGGACATGACCTTGCCCATACCTGCTTCCACGCTTTCGCGCACGGTTTGGGTCGGGTCCAGCTGCGGCTCTTGCGGCAGGTAGCCGATGTTCAGGCCAGCCATAGGGATGGCCTCGCCCTCAATCTCTTTATCAATGCCGGCCATGATTTTGAGCAGCGTGGACTTGCCCGACCCGTTGGTGCCCAGCACGCCGATCTTGGCGCCAGGGAAAAAGCTGAGCGAAATGTCTTTAAGAATATGACGCTTGGGCGGCACGATCTTGCCGACGCGGTTCATGGAGAAAACGTATTGGGCCATTGGGGTAGGTATCTGTCAGAGCTAAAAGGGGGGAAGGGCGCATTATCGACGCTGCGCGCTAGGCGCGGGCCTGCTGCGCCAGAGGCGGCAAAAGTCTCGAGCTTGCAACGTGCGACAATGCACCCGTCTGCGGAGCTTCAGTTGCCCGCAGCGCCAGCACCATGCTGGGGACTGCCCTACACGTCGGCGTCCCGTCTTTTGAACCTGCCTGCCTTTGACTGACCGCACACCAGACCCCGTGCGGAACGGCCGGTATGTATGCACCCTCGGGTGCTTCTGTATGAACTTCGATGAATTGAATCTGGCGCCCGCCATCCTCAAAGCCGTGCGCGAGCAAGGCTACGAAACGCCTACCGCCATCCAGGCGCAGGCCATTCCCCTGGTCTTGGCCGGCCACGATCTCTTGGGCGGTGCTCAAACCGGCACCGGCAAAACCGCGGCCTTTACCCTGCCTATCTTGCAACGCCTGTCCACCACCGAGGCGGCTACGAATAAATTCGGCGGCACCGGCATCCGTGCCCTGATGCTCACCCCCACGCGCGAACTGGCCGCGCAAATTGAAGAATCGATCCGCACCTACGGCAAATACCTAGAGCTTTCCAGCACCGTGATCTTTGGCGGCGTCGGCATGAACCCGCAAATTGCCAAGCTCAAGCGCGGCGTGGACCTGCTGGTAGCCACCCCCGGCCGACTGCTGGACCTGCACCAGCAAGGCATGCTGGACCTGGGCCAGGTGCAAATTTTGGTGCTCGACGAAGCCGATCGCATGCTGGACATGGGCTTTATCCACGATGTAAAAAAAGTACTGGCCCTGGTGCCGCGCGACAAGCAGAGTCTGCTGTTCTCAGCCACCTTCAGCGACGAGATCCGCGACCTGGCGGCCACCTTGCTGAAAGACCCGCAAAGCGTACAAGTTACGCCGCGCAACACCACGGTGCAGCGCATCAACCAAATCATCCACCCGGTGGGGCGCGGCAAGAAAAAAGCCCTGCTGGCGCACATCATCAACAGCCAAAATTGGAGCCAGGTGCTGGTCTTTACCCGCACCAAATTTGGCGCCAACAACGTGGCCGAATATTTGGAAAAGAACGGCGTCAGCGCCATGGCCCTGCACGGCAACAAAAGCCAGGCAGCGCGCACCCAGGCACTGGCCGGCTTCAAGAGCGGCGATGTGCGTGCGCTGGTAGCAACCGACATTGCTGCACGCGGCATCGACATTGATGAGTTACCACACGTGGTGAACTATGAAATCCCCAACGTCTGCGAAGACTATGTGCACCGCATTGGCCGCACCGGCCGCGCCGGTGCCGATGGCACTGCCATTAACCTGGTCTGCATGGACGAAGAAGGCTTTATGCAGGACATCGAGCGCTTTACCAAGCAACACTTGGAGGTGCAAGTCATTCCCGGCTTTGAGCCTGAGGCCGATGAGCGCGCCGAGCCCATCGCCATGGGCCGCCAAACCATTTGGGGCGGCGCGGGTAAACCGCCCAGCCGCGATGTCATGCAGGCCGCCGCCAAAGCCGCCCGCACCGAAATGCTGCAACGCGTGCGCGAAAAGAAAAGCACCGGTGGCCCCGGCGCCGGTCCGCGGGGGCCGCGTAACGGTCCAGGTAATGGACCTGGAAATGGCCCAGGCAATGGCTCGCGCAACGGCCCGCCGCGCCAAGGTGCAGGCCGCAACGGCCCGCACCGCCCGCCGCGTGACCCCGGTTACCCCCGTGACCCTGGCTTCCCCCGCGATGCCGGATTCCCACGTGACGACGACGGCCCTATGGCGCATGAAGACCAGCCCCCGCGCTCCCATGATGCGCGTGCGCACCAGAACCGTAATCCGCTGGCTAACCCGACCATGAAAAACTTCCCCAGCGAGCCGCGTGTACCGCGCGCGCCCGGCGGCCAGCCCGACCCGATGCGCACCAGCGTGGACATGATGGCCGAGCGTGGCGCCCGTCGTGGCGGCGGTGGCGGCTACCAGGGCAAGCGCCCTGCGGGTGGCGGCGGCGGCGGTGGTGGCGGCGGCTTTGGCGGCGGCCAGCGTGGCCGTGGCGGCCCAGGCGGGAACCGCGGGCCGGCACGCTAAGTTATTTGCTCAGTCCGCCCGAACAAACAAAGTCACCAGCGGGTCTTCTCCGACCTGGCGGCTCCGGTGGCCGTGTACCTGCGGGTCAAACACGGCGCCTTCGGGCAGCAGGTCGGCGCTGAAAAAATGTTGCCCTGGTCCGAACACGCGCGTGATGCCGCCTTGCAGGCCAATCTCCATCTGTCCGCCCAGAATGAACACCCATTGCGGGTGCGTGGTGCAATGAAAACTGCTGCGAAAGCCCACCGGGCTATGGCGCAGCTGGTAACCGCCGCTAGCAAATAATTCCGACAGCATGGACTGGGGCGTGCCTTGCTCTAGGGACAGCGGCTCTTCGCGAAAATACGCCCGGCCATCGCTATCGGTAAACAAAACCACACGGGTAAAAACAGACATCGATATTCCTCGGTTTGGGTGGGGCCGGGTCGGCACAAAGCAGACGGCGTCGCCACAGGCGCGCCATTATGGGCGAGCGCTCAGGCACAATGGCCGCCATGCGAATCCTCCACACGATGTTGCGCGTTGGCAATCTCCAGCGATCCATTGATTTTTACACCCAGGTGCTGGGCATGAAGCTCTTGCGCACTTCGGAAAACCCAGAATACAAATACACCCTGGCCTTTCTGGGCTACGGCAGCAACCCGGACCATGCCGAGCTGGAGCTGACCTACAACTGGGGCGTCGAGTCCTATGACATGGGCAGCGCTTACGGCCATGTGGCGCTGGGTATGAGCGATATCTATGCCGCTTGCGAGCAGATCAAAACAGCAGGCGGCAATGTGACGCGCGCACCCGGCCCGGTCAAAGGCGGCACCACGCATATTGCCTTTGTGACCGACCCTGACGGCTACAAGGTCGAGCTGATACAACGCCTGGGCACCGCTTAAGCCATGCACGCAGCGGGCTTTGACCGGCGCGGCGCGCTGCTGGTACTGGGCTCGGCGACGGCGTGGAGCTTTGGCGGCACCATCGCACGCTACCTCAGCGTGAGCGAAAGCTGGACGGTGGTGTTCTGGCGCGCTTTCTTTGCCTCGGTGTTTTTGCTCTGGTTCATGTTGCACCGCCAAGGCCTGCGCGGCACGCTGCACCTGTTTCGGGCCATGGGCTGGGCCGGTGTGGCGGTAGGCGCGTGTTTCGCGCTGGCCTCCACGTGTTTTGTAGTGGCGCTGTCTTACACCACGGTGGCTAATATTTTGCTTATCCAGGCCGGGGTACCGCTGATTGCCGCGCTGATGGCGTTTTTGCTTTTTGGCGAGCGCGTACCTTTGAATACTTGGGTGGCGATTGCCGCCGTGATCACCGGTGTGGGCATCATGGTTTCTGAATCCTTGGGCGGTACGGTCTCGCCGATTGGGGATGGTCTGGCGGTGCTGATTGCACTGGCTTTTTCGGGCGCCACCGTGATCACCCGCCGCCATGCTGAAGTCCAAATGATGCCCGCCGTGTGCACCGGCACTTTGATGGCGACGTGCGTGGCAGCGGTGATGACGCCGGCCTTTGCGGTCAGCCCGGCGGACCTGGGGCTACTATTTTTGTTCGGGGCATTCAACCTTGGCCTGGGCATGGCGTTTTTTGTGACCGGCGCGCCGCTGCTGCCCTCCGCGATTGCCGCACTCATCGGCATTGCCGAGCCGGTGTTAGGCCCGCTATGGGTCTGGCTCATTCACAACGAGATCCCCAACCAGCGCACGTTGATCGGCGGCGCGGTGGTGTTTTTTTCGCTGCTCGGACATATCGTGTGGCAGTTGCGCCAAAGCCGCGCCGAGGTACAGGCCGACTGATTCGGCTGCGCCCAGCCGGGCGGTGGCTGACAGGCCTGCCAAAGCGCTGGCGCCACGCTTGCGATGCGCTGGCAATGCGTGTGCGGGACAGTCAGGCATGCTGGTGCGGCGCATCGGTTAGAGTTTGACCCGTCCGGGGCGCGCCCCTTCACCCTTACTTACCGCCCAGCCATGACTATTGTTGCCATCTCCCCCGCCGCCTTGCCCCATGTGCACCTTATCGACCACCCGCTGGTGCAACACAAGCTCACGCTGATGCGCAAAAAAGAGGCCAGCACCAATAGCTTTCGCAGCCTGCTGAACGAACTGAGCAGCCTGATGGCCTATGAAGTGACGCGCGACATGGTGACCCAGGACGTGCAAATCGAGACGCCGCTGGAAGTGATGCAAGCGAAGATGATCGACGGCAAAAAGCTGGTGTTTGTGTCCATTCTGCGTGCAGGCAACGGCATTTTGGACGGCATGCTCAGCGTCGTGCCCGGCGCGCGCGTCGGCCACATCGGCCTGTACCGCGACCACGAAACCCTGCAAGCGGTGGAGTACTACTTCAAGATGCCCAAAGACATGGAATCCCGCGACGTGGTGGTGGTGGACCCGATGCTGGCCACTGGCAACTCGGCCGTAGCGGCGATTACCCGCATCAAACAATGCAAGCCCAAGTCCATCAAATTCATGTGCCTGCTTACCGCCCCGGTGGGCATCAACACCTTGCACGAAGCGCACCCCGACGTGGGAATCTACACCGCCGCCATCGACCGTGAACTCAATGAACACGGCTACATCCTGCCGGGCTTGGGCGATGCGGGGGATAGAATTTTTGGGACGCAGTAAGCGCGCCTAGCGTCTACGCGCCGCACGTACCCCGTTTAACCCGCTAATCGTCCCCAGCACTTTGCCCAGGCGGCCCGAGTCGGCGACTTCGATGGTGAAGGTCATCCAGGCGATGCCTTTGAGGCTTTGGGTTTGCACGCCGATAACGTTCATTTTTTCTTTGGCAAAGACTTCAGAGATATCGCGCAGCAGGCCTTGGCGGTCCACGGCTTCTACGGCCACGTCCACCGGATAGACGCTGCCCCCAGTGGCGGCGCTGGGGGACTGGCCCCATTGCACTTCGATGACGCGGTCGCCGCTGCGTTGCACCATATTGCGCAGGTTGGAGCAATCGGCGCGGTGCACGCTAACGCCTTTGCCACGTGTCACAAAGCCGCTGATCACATCCGGCGGCGCGGGCTTGCAGCATTTGGCCAGTTGCGTCATGAGCGAATCCACACCCACCACCAACACGCCGCCCTTGCCCGTGGGCGCAGCGCGGGGTTTTTTCAGGTGCACCACGTCGTCCGCATCAGACGCGGGCTCGGGCGGTCGCAGCAGGATTTCGATATTGCGCAGCGAAAACTCGTCTTTACCCACCACTTCAAATAAATCATCGGCGCTGTGAAAGCCCAGATGGCTTGCCAGGTCGTCCAGCTTGAGCGCGGTTTTGCCTTCGCGTTGTAAGAGTTTTTCCACCGCTTCGCGGCCTTTGGCCACGGTTTGGTCCAGGGCCAAAGCGTTGAAATACGCCCGCACTTTGGCCCGTGCGCGGTGGCTGACCAGAAAGCCTAGCTCTAGGTTCAACCAGTCGCGCGAGGGGCCGCCTTCTTTGGCCGTCGTCACCTCCACCGTTTGGCCGTTTTTGAGTGGCGTGTTCAGCGGCACCAGTACGCCATCGACCCGCGCGCCCCGGCAGCGGTGGCCCAGGTTGGTGTGCACGCTGTAGGCAAAGTCTATGGGCGTGGCGCCTTGGGCTAATTCCACGATCGCCGCGTCGGGCGTTAAGACATAAATGCGGTCATCCAATAATGTCGCATCCGTCGCACCGGGGGCGTTGCCGGGCTTTGTAGAAGCGCCCGACAACTCGCGCTCCCAGGCCAGCAATTGGCGCAGTACCGCGATCTTGGCTTCGTAGGAGCCGGTGGCCGATACGCCACCATAGCCCTTGGCACCCGCTTCTTTGTAGACCCAGTGCGCGGCCACGCCGTACTCGGAATGCTGGTGCATGGCGGTGGTACGGATTTGCACCTCGATGGCCTGACCCTGTGCATCGCGCACTACGGTATGCAGCGACTGGTAGCCATTGGCTTTAGGACGGGCGATGTAGTCGTCAAACTCTTCGGTGACGGGCGTGAAGCGGCTATGCACCCAGCTGAGCGCGGCATAACAATCGGGCACTGAGGGCACGATCACGCGCAGCGCGCGGATGTCGTACACCTGCGCAAAGCCCAAAGACTTGCTACGCATTTTTTTGACAATGCTGTAAATGTGTTTGGGACGACCCTGCACTTGCGCTTGCAGCCCTTGGGCTTGCAATTCATCTGCCAAGGTTTGACGCACTTGCTCTACCGCTCCCTCGCGGGCGCTGCGCTTTTGGTCCAACCAGCCTGCAACTTCGCGGTAGGTCTCAGGCTCCAGAAAGCGGAAGGCCAAATCCTCAATTTCCCACTTGAGGTCTGCAATACCCAGGCGATTGGCCAGTGGCGCAAACACCTGCAGGGACTCCGCAGCCAGGCCCTGCGGCACCGGCAATTTACTAGTCGCGAAATGGCGCAGAGTTTGCAAGCGCGAGGCCAGACGCAGCATGACCACGCGCAAATCGCGCGAGAAGGCCAGCAGCATTTTGCGCACGCTTTCGGTTTGCGCGGCTGCGGTTTGGGCCATGGGCGCGGCCTGACCGGCCCGGCTGGCAGCGCTTTGCGCTATGCGCGCCATGCGCTGCAAACGCACCAGCTTGGTGGTCTCTTGCGCAAGATCGGCGAAGTTTTCGCCAAAGGCCTTGCTGATGACTTCGTGCGGCTTATTCAGGTGCTCACTGGCATAGACCAAGTAGCTGGCCGCTTGCATGGCTTCGGAACCACCTATGCCCCGCAATATCGCCGCCACCGCATCCGCATGGTCGAGCATGTTCTCCGCGGTATCCAGGTGCGCGCTGGCGAGCAAGGGCTCGGCAAAAGCACGGGCCCGCGATAACGCATCTGCCTGTAGCGGCAAGGAGTCGATAGCGGCGTTCATGGCAACACCTGATCGCTTACCCTCAAGCGGCCAATAAGAACTGGGCCACGGCGTCCACCTGGTCCGACACGATCAAGGTTGGCGCATGACCCACATCAGCAAACTCCACGAGCTGCGCCTTGGGGCCGCGTTGCGTCATTTGCAGCGCCGTCGCCTCGGACAACAAATCGGACTGCGCACCGCGCAGCAACAAGGTCTGCGCGCCAATCGCATCGTAGGCCTGCCACAAGAGTGCTTCGCCTTCTTTGGCTTGCTGCTCAGTGGTGCTAGCAAAAGGCAGCGCAATGGCAGGGTCGTAATGCAGCATGAATGCCGTGCCGCCTTGCGCGCTGGGCGTGGGCTTGAGCATGGGCTGCGACAGCGCCAACCATTGCGCAGGCGTATGCGGGCCAAAGCTGCTGCTGATCGCCCACATGGCATCTGCAGCTTCTTGCACAGTGGCAAACTGCCCGCTTTTACCCAGATACTGACCTATGCGTTGCAGCGCCTGCCATTGAATCACCGGGCCCACATCGTTAAGTACTAGGCGGCGCACCGACGCACCGACCGTAGGCGCATACGCGCAGAGCAACATACCGATTAAGCCACCCATGCTGGTACCCACCCAGTCCAGCGTCACCGGCTTCAATTGGGCCAGCAATTGCAACATGTCGGCCACGTAGGTGGGCAATTGGTATCCCTGGGGGTCAGCCAGAAAGTCGCTCTTACCGCGGCCCACCACATCAGGGCAGACCACGCGCAGCGGCGTTTTGGAGCGCTGGACCAAGGCCTGGGCCAGCACGTCAAAGTCCCGCCCCTGGCGCGAGAGGCCGTGTACGCACATCACGGTATGGCTGGCCTGCGGGTCGCCCCACTGCCAATAGGCCATACGGTGGGGCACCGGGGCGGTGCAGTCGAGGTAGAGAAGTTCAGCTTGCATAAGTCAAATGGCGCATGGTTTTGTCAGGGGCCGTAAGGAGAGCGTAGCGAAGGCCTTGGATAATGCGCACATCCTAATAGAACCCATCGATTGAATTGGAGAAATACCTATGCTTAAAGGCAAAACCGCCCTGGTTACCGGCTCGACCAGCGGCATCGGCCTAGGCTTGGCCAAGGCCCTGGCCGCCCAGGGCGCCAACATCGTGATGAACGGCTTTGGCGAAGTGGACGCCGCCGTGGCCCAGGTCAAAGCGCTAGGGGTGCAGGTGAGTTACCACGGCGCAGACATGTCCAAGCCTGCCGAAATCGAGGCCATGGTGCGCCACGCCGAGGCCACTTTTGGCGGTGTGGACATTTTGGTGAATAACGCGGGTATTCAGCATGTGGCCCGCGTCGAAAATTTTCCGCCCGAGCGCTGGGACGCGGTAATTGCCATCAATCTGAGTAGTGCTTTCCACGCCAGCCGCTTTGCCTTGCCCGGCATGCAAGCGCGCAACTGGGGCCGCATCCTGAACATCGCCTCGGTGCACGGACTGGTAGCCTCGGCCGAAAAGTCTGCCTATGTCGCTGCCAAACACGGCCTGGTGGGCCTGACCAAGGTGACCGCACTGGAGAACGCTACCAGCGGCGTGACCTGCAATGCGATATGCCCGGGCTGGGTGCTAACGCCCCTGGTGCAAAAACAAGTCGATGCCAAAGCCACCGCGCTAGGTATCAGCAATGAAGAGGCCAAACGGCAGTTGTTGGCCGAAAAAGAGCCTTCGCTGCAATTCACCACCCCCGAAGAACTGGGCGCACTGGCGGTGTTTTTATGCTCGGTAGCCGCCAATAATGTGCGCGGCGTGGCCTGGAATATGGATGGCGGCTGGGCGGCGCAATAGGCTAAAGAGAGTCTATAGAGAACGTCATAGCGAGGAACGCTGCAAGAGCACTACGGCCCGCGCCTCTATGGCCAAGCCCTCGCCCACCGGGCCCATTTTTTCGGCAGTCTTGGCTTTGACGTTTACACAGTCAGGTGCGATGCCCAAAATGTCTGCAATGCGTGCGCGCATCGCGCCAATATGTGGCGCAAGTTTGGGCGCTTGGGCGATGATGGTGCTGTCTACATTGCCAATGGCGTAGCCTTTTTCACCCACGCGGCGCGCGGCCTCGGCCAACAGCAGCGCAGAGTCCGCGCCTTTAAACGCCGCATCGGTATCCGGAAAATGCGTGCCGATGTCACCCATGCCCGCAGCGCCCAACAACGCGTCAGTAATCGCGTGCAGCAAAGCATCTGCATCCGAGTGTCCGAGCAGTCCTTTGCTGTATGGCACCTGGATACCGCCCAACATGAGTGCGCGGCCCTCCACCAAAGCATGGATGTCCCAGCCTTCGCCGATTCGGATATTGCTCATGGTGTTTCTTTCTCGTAGCTAAAGTCAGTCGTCGCCCGCATTGCTAACACCGCCTGTGCTAGCGCAAAGTCCTGCGGATAAGTGACTTTGAAATTGTGGGCGCTGCCCGCCACGAGCAGGGGATGGTGCCCGGACATCTCCATGGCACTGGCTTCGTCGGTAACGCCAGCAAAGCCGCTGGCGGCGGTGGCGGCCAGGGCGGCGTGTAAATCGCCGAGGCGAAACATCTGGGGGGTTTGGGCCAGCCACTTGTCCTCGCGCGGCACGGTGGCCTGCACCCGCCTACCGCTTTCGCTCTTCAGGGTGTCGGGCAGCGGCAAAGCCAGCAGGCCGCCGCAAGCATCGGGCAGGCAGGCATCTATCAGGCTGTCCACCAGTGCCGGGGTGATGAGGCAGCGCGCCGCGTCATGCACCAGCACCCAGTCAGCCGCACGTACTCCGCGCGCCTGCAAAGCCTGCAAGCCCTGAAAAACACTTTGCGCCCGCGTACTGCCGCCGCAGGGCACGCGTTCAAAGCGCGCGGGCCAGGCCAGGTCTTGCGGCCAGACAAAGTCATCCCCCGGGGACAAGACCACCACACCACCTGCCACGCGTCGGACCGCCGCCAAAGCGGCCAGGGTGTGCATCACCATAGGCTGGCCGGACACCGGCTGGTACTGCTTGGGCTGGGCTGTACCAGCCCGGCTACCCGCACCGGCGCAGGGCACCAACACAAAGCAGCGCGATGGGGCCGCAGGGTCTGTGGGGGCGAAATCGCACAAAAGGGCGGTGGCATTGGGGGGCGTGGCGGTCATGGTGTGTGGGCCATTCTAAAATCAGGGCTGTTCGATTTTTTCACCCCCGTACACCCCCCACCTGGGCGCACGGGGGTTTTCGTATTTTTGCCACCCCATGCACCTGCCCTCGCTTGCCACCGGAAAACGATTCACCCTGCCGCGACCGCCCGGTTCTGCCGACGCGCTTTTGCTGGCGCAGTTAGCCGAGCGCGAAAAAGCCGCCGGGCGCATCACCGCCATCGTCACCTCGGACGCCACCGACGCCCAGCGCTTGTTGGAAGAAATCAGCTTTTTCGCGCCCGATCTGCGCTGCGCCTTGTTTCCGGACTGGGAAACTCTGCCCTACGACAGCTTCTCACCGCACCAAGACCTGATCAGCGAGCGCCTGGCGACGCTCTGGCGGATCAGCCAGCGCGACAAGGCACAGGGCGTCGATGTGGTGCTAGTGCCAGCCACCACCGCGCTCTACCGCCTGGCGCCGCCACGCTTTTTGGCGGCCTACACCTTTGAGTTCAAAGCCAAGCAAAAGCTAGACGAAGCCAAGCTCAAGGCGCAACTCACGCTGGCAGGCTATAGCCATGTCACCCAAGTAGTCAGCCCCGGTGAATACGCGGTGCGCGGCGGCTTGATTGACTTGTTTCCTATGGGCTCGCAAGTGCCGTTTCGGGTCGATTTGTTTGACAACGAAATCGACAGCATCCGCACTTTTGACCCCGACAGCCAGCGTAGCCTCTACCCGGTGCCCGAGGTACGCTTGCTGCCCGGGCGCGAGTTCCCGATGGACGAACCGGCCCGCGCAAAATTTCGCAGCCGCTGGCGCGAACTGCTGGAGGGCGACCCGACCAAAAGCCGCATCTACAAAGACATGGGCGCCGGAGTTGCTACGGCCGGTATCGAGTACTACCTGCCCTTGTTTTTTGAGGACACGGCCACGGTGTTTGACTACCTGGGCGAAGCGGCCACGGTGGTGTTGCACGGCGACCTAGAGGCTTCATTTGCGCGCTTTTGGCAAGACACCAAAGACCGCTACCGCATTGTGCAAACCGACCCGGAGCGCCCGGCGCTGCCGCCCGATGCCTTATTTTTGTCCAGTGAACAGTTTTATGCGCAGTCCAATCGCTATGCGCAACTCGCGCTGCGCCCTGCAAGCGCCGATGCGCAGGAAGCGACAGCGTTTGTTGAGCTTGCGCCCATGCCCATGGTCGCAGCCCAGCGCGGCGCGGATGATCCACTGCTGGCACTCAAAGCCCATATCGAACAAGCCAAAGGTCAGGGCCAACGCGTACTGGTGCTGGCCGAAAGCACGGGTCGGCAAAGCAGCTTGCTGGACTTTTTGCACGCCAGCCATTTAAACCCGCCGGCCTTTGATACGCTGGAAGAATTTCTTTCCAGCGAAGAGGCCTTAGGCATCGCCACCTCGCAGCTAAACACCGGGTTTCGCTGGCTGGAGCGCGGTGTGGATTTGGTCACAGAGACCGAACTCTTTGTCACCGGCCCGAGCACGCGCAGACGTAAAAAGCAAGAACAAGTCAGCGATGTCGAAGCGCTGATCAAAGACCTGAGCGAACTCAAGGTGGGCGACCCGGTGGTGCACGCTTCGCACGGCATCGGCCGCTATCTGGGTTTGGTGAATATGGATTTAGGCCAGGTGGACGCGCAGGGCGAGCCTGCCAAGCAAGAATTTTTGCAACTCGAATACGCCGACAAAGCCACACTGTATGTGCCGGTCAGCCAACTGCAACTGATCAGCCGCTACACCGGCGTTAGCGCCGAGGAGGCGCCGCTGCACCGCCTGGGCAGCGGCCAGTGGGAAAAAGCCAAACGCAAAGCGGCCGAGCAAGTGCGCGATGCGGCGGCCGAACTGCTCAACATCTACGCCCGCCGCGCGCTGCGCGAAGGCCATGCTTTCCGGTACTCAGCGCAAGACTACGAAACCTTTGCCAATGACTTTGGCTTTGAAGAAACCGCCGATCAGCGCGCTGCTATCCATGCGGTAATCCAAGACATGATCAGCCCGCGCCCGATGGATCGGTTGGTGTGCGGTGATGTGGGCTTTGGCAAAACCGAGGTGGCTTTGCGCGCCGCCTTTATTGCGATTACCGGCGGCAAGCAGGTGGCCATATTGGCGCCCACTACTTTGCTGGCCGAACAGCATTACCAAACTCTGGTAGACCGCTTTAGCAAATGGCCGGTGAAGGTGGCCGAGATCAGCCGCTTTCGCTCAGGCAAAGAGGTCAATGCCTCGCTCAAAGGCGTGGCCGACGGCACGATTGACATCGTGGTGGGCACGCATAAATTGCTCAGCGCGGATACGCACTTCAAAGACCTAGGGCTGCTCATCATCGACGAGGAACACCGTTTTGGCGTACGCCACAAAGAGGCTATGAAAGCCATGCGCGCAGAGGTCGATGTGCTGACGCTGACGGCCACGCCCATCCCCCGCACCATGGGCATGGCGCTAGAAGGTTTGCGCGACTTGTCCGTCATCGCCACCGCGCCGCAGCGCCGCTTGGCGATCAAGACCTTTGTGCGCAGCGAAGGCCATGGTGTGATCCGCGAAGCGGTGTTGCGCGAGCTCAAACGCGGCGGGCAAATTTACTTTTTGCACAACGAGGTAGAGACCATAGAAAACCGCCGCGCCAAGCTCGAAGAACTGCTGCCCGAGGCGCGCATTGCGGTAGCCCACGGCCAAATGCCCGAGCGCCAACTCGAAGCAGTGATGCGCGACTTTGTAGCCCAGCGCTACAACCTGCTGCTGTGCTCCACCATCATCGAAACCGGCATTGATGTGCCCACGGCGAACACGATTGTGATTAGCCGGGCCGACAAATTTGGCTTGGCGCAGTTGCACCAATTGCGCGGGCGCGTGGGGCGCAGCCACCACCAGGCTTATGCCTACTTGATGGTGCCCGACCTCGAAGGCCTTACCAAACAAGCCAGCCAGCGCCTGGACGCGATTCAGCAAATGGAAGAACTGGGCAGCGGCTTTTACCTGGCCATGCACGACCTGGAGATACGCGGTGCCGGCGAAGTGCTGGGCGAAAACCAGAGCGGAAATATGCTGGAAGTGGGCTTTCAGCTCTACAACGAAATGCTGGCCGAAGCGGTGCGCTGCCTCAAAGCAGGCATCGAGCCGGACCTGCTAAACCCGCTCAATGCCGCCACCGAGATCAATCTGTACTCGCCCGCGCTCTTGCCCGACGACTATTGCGGCGATGTGCATCTGCGTCTGAGCTTTTACAAAAAGCTGGCGACTGCCAATACTGGCGACCAAATCGACCGCCTGACCGAAGAGATCGTAGACCGCTTTGGCAAGCTGCCACCGCAAGGCCAGACGCTGATCGACGTGCACCGTCTGCGCGTGCTGGCCAAGCCCTACGGGGTCGCCAAAGTGGACGCGGCGCCAGGCCTGATCAGTATCAGCTTTAAGAAAGACGCGCCCATCGAGCCGATGCGCATCATCGAACTGATCCAAAAAAACAAACACATCAAACTAGCTGGCAACGACAAATTGCGCATAGAGCGCGCCCTGCCCGAGCCCAAAGCCCGGGCGCAAATGGTGCGCGATGTATTGCGTAGTTTGGGGCAGCCGGTGGCGGCGGGGGTCACGCCCACGGTTTCGGCCTGATCCGAGTTCGATACTCCATATAATTGGCCCGCACTTACACCCAATAATTTACCGATCTGGAGGCCACCATGTCCCAAGTCACGATTTATATGGATGATGACGCCATCAAGCGCGCCAAAGCCTGTGCCGCTGCGGCGCAGCTCTCACTCAGTGCCTGGGTGTCCCAGCTAATTAAAGACCAGACGCCCGCCGTTGACGGCAATGGCTATCCACTGGGCTACTTTGAAGCCATGGCTGACGATGCAGAAATATGGCGGGACTTTCCGACAGCGGAGGAGTTGCGCGCCAACGAGGTACCCGATCTGCCGCGCGAGGAATGGTGATGTACCTGTTGGACACCAACACGCTGATTTATTTTTTTAAGCAGCAGGGCCATGTGGCCGCCCATTTGCAGCAAGTGCCTGCCCACGAGATTGCGCTGGCCTCGGTGGTGCTGTTCGAACTTGAATACGGCTTGCTGCGTTCCACGAAGCCGGCAGCCCAAAAGAACGGAATGGACGCAGCACGCGCTGCCCATCAGGTTTTGCCAATGGACTACAAAAGCGCCAAGGCGGCAGCGTGGGTGAGGCACACGCTTGAAGTCGCCGGCCTTCCCATCGGCAAGGTGGACCAATTGATTGCAGGCGTTGCGATGGCTAATGACTTGATTTTGGTCACCCGCAACACCCGCGAGTTCGCACGGGTGCCGGGCCTGCGCCTCGAAAACTGGTTTGACACGCCGCCAGCGCGCCTAAGGTAAAGCCGCACCCGCTTATCTGCCCTGCGCGTCACCTATATGGCGCCCCAACTACACAAAACATGGCACGTCCCCCCGCCCCCGACCTGATCCTCCAAGGCATCGTCGCCCCCCTGCGCTTGTCAGACTTCAAGCTGATTGCCTTTGACATGGACTCCACCCTGATCAACATTGAGTGCATAGACGAAATCGCCGATGCTGCAGGGCGCAAAGCCGAGGTGGCTGCGATTACCGAGGCGGCGATGCGCGGCGAAATTGCCGACTACAAAGCCAGCCTGCGCCAGCGCGTGGCCCTGCTGCGTGGCGTGGGTGTGGCGCATATGCAGCAAGTGCTCGACGAGCGCCTGCGCCTGAACCCCGGCGCTGCCGAGCTGGTGCGCGCTTGCAAAGCGGCGGGCCTTAAAACCTTGCTGGTATCGGGTGGCTTTACGTTTTTTACCGACGCGGTGCGAGCCATGCTGGGCATCGATTGGACGCGCTCCAACGTGCTGGAAGTGCAAGATGGCTTGCTGACCGGCCGCCTTTTGGCCCAGCCCTGGGGTGACATTTGCGACGGCGAAGAAAAGCGCCGCATGCTGCTGCAGACCTGCGCCAACATGGGCATCGCGCCCACCCAAGCCATCGCCATGGGCGACGGCGCCAACGACCTGCCCATGATGTCCGCAGCCGGCCTGTCCGTGGCCTACCACGCCAAGCCGGCAGTGCGCGAAAAAGCCATGGTGGCGATTAACAGCGGGGGCTTAGATCGATTGTTGGAGGTGGTGGGTACCGTGTGACTGCACTGGGCCAGCTGCGGACATTCATGGGCCCTCTGTTCTTTCCACTTTTGGGGAGGGGCTCCGAGGGCTTGCCCTGAGCTTACTTAAGTCGTTTCTGAAAAAAATCGACCATTTCCAACCGGGCCAATTCTGCCTCTTTGGCCGAGTACCTCATGGTGACCATACCGCCGGTTTGTGCCTTGGCAAATGGACTGAAGGAGGGCGGTGGCGGGCTGGGCCAATCAAAGGCATGCGTTGCGCCCTCAACCATGCGCACAGTCAATTCATTCGCAATATCGGGAAACTCTTCGCGCATACGCAAACAATCGGTTTTTGGATTGAAGTCAAAGTCGTCGTTTGTTCCCGATAGGATGTGAATAGGTTTGCCAGTGGCACCCCAGTTTTGTGGTCTTCCAGGATTAATCCAAGAACGGATTCGTTGCTGATCGTCCAGGATGTTGGCACAGCCGGGGTAAAGTGCAAGGTGCGCGGCAAAAACTAATTCTCTAGGCAAAATTAAATTGTCACGCGCCAGCCGTGCAGGTCGCACACCCATACCCGCCATAATTGCGACAGCACCACCGCTGGAGAAACCTGCAACACCAATCTGGTTTGGGTTGATCCTTGCATCTTGGGTAAGAAAAACCAAGGCTCCCCAAGCATCTTGAAGCCGGTCGCATAAAACGGGGGCATTTCGATCGTTGCCATTGCGTATTCCGCGCGGCGTAAATGAGTCGACCTCCAGGGTAGCCATACCAGCAGCATTGAGAGCCTGCGCATAGAAATCGCCAACGCCTACGATGCCCGCGTTGCTGTGAAGCAAAACGACGGCTGGCACGCGTCCTTTAGCCTGGGATGGAAATCGGAGTACCCCAGAAACGCTACTAACTTCTTTGACCCGTTCATTACATTTGGCGCCAATGACAGGTATTTCAACTTTGCTGGTTATCACTTCACTGCGCGAAGGGTTGGCCGCTACCAGCAAAGCAAGTACCGTAACAAAAGCTTTAGCTTTTGGAAAATTGAATACCAGAGCAATGAAATGGGTGTTCATCAAATGATGATACGGCAAGCGTTCAAGCTTAGGCATATCAGATCACGCAGAAAAAATTACCCTCTCACCACCCCCACCCCGCCACAAACCACCACCAACACCGTCCGCGCATTACCCACCGCTTGCGGTGTTTCATACAGCGCTGCCAGCGCAGCGCCGCAAGCCGGTTCAACCAGGATGCGGTGATCGTGCGCGAAGCGCTGGCAGGCGCTGAGGGCTTGGGCGTCGCTAACCAAGGCGCTACGTACCGTGTGGCTAAGGGCGCTTTGCACCACGGCGTCGCACACGCGAGCCGAGGCGAGTGAGTTGGCGATGGTTTTCATAGTGGGCAAGGTAACCGGGTGACCTGCCTGCAGCGCGGCGTCAAAGGATGCAGCGCCTTCGGTTTCAACAGCCAGTACAGCGGTAGCGTGCCAAGCATTGCGGTCCAGCCCCGTGAGCATGCCTTGCAGCAGTCCGCCGCCGCCTACCGAGCACACCAACAGGTCGGGGCGCAAGCCGGCGTGGGCCACTTCGTCCACCAGCGAGGCATGGCCTTCCCACAGCAGCGGGTCGTCAAAGGGGTGAATGAGCGGTGTGCTGGCGCTGGCGAGCGTTTGTGCGTAGCGATGCGCCTGGTCCCAGGCGGCGCCGTGCACGATGACGGTGGCTTCTTCCATGCGTATCAGTTCTTTGGCGCGGTCGCTGGCCGTCTCTGGTACCACCACGGTGACCGGCACGCCCAGTTTGCGGCCCGCGTAGGCCACGGCCAAGCCCGCGTTACCGCCGGAGGAAGACACAAAGCCTGTCGCTCCATGACGCACATGCCATTGGCACGCATGGCCGATGCCACGCAGTTTGAAAGAGCCGCTGGGCTGGGTGTTTTCCAGCTTCAGCCACACCGGGCGACGCAGCAATGCGCTCAAGGCGCGTGACTCGATCAAAGGGGTTGGGATATGCAATACGGACATAGTGACAGCTTGTTGTGCAATAGTGAAAACGCGCCAGATTAGCGTAGCGGGCGCAGTAAATCGGACAAGCCGTTGTGGTCGATCTCGTGCATGAGTTGGAGCAATCGACCTAGCTCACCTTTGGGAAAACCTTCGCGCGCAAACCAGGCCAGGTAGTTGCCCGGCAAGTCAGCCAGCAAGCGGCCTTGGTACTTACCGTAGGGCATGGGCATAGAGACCAGTTTTAGCAAGTCTTCGGGGTTCATGGTGTGTGGCTCTGCGCCAGCCATTGCAGCGCAGCGGCATGAAAAGTAACTGCTTGGTCCAGCATCAGCCAATGCCCGCAGGGCAAAGCCAGCACCGCGCTACCCGGCGCTTGCGCCACCTGCTCCAGCCAGGCTTGCGAATGA
Organism: Rhodoferax sp.; assembly: GCA_040400575.1. Taxonomy (GTDB): domain Bacteria; phylum Pseudomonadota; class Gammaproteobacteria; order Burkholderiales; family Burkholderiaceae_C; genus Allorhodoferax. Next base: position 34,849 of record JBBAPX010000010.1, on the reverse strand, counting down.
AACATAAAGGGCTTGCGTTGCCCATAGACATACAGCAAAGGCATGGGCAGTTGCACTTGCGCGGCTTGCGCAAAACCACCGGCGCTGCCAAACCACTGCATGGCATAGGGGTAGTTCATGCGGTAGGTGATACGCGCAGGCGGGGCTGGCGCACGCAGCGCGCGGGCCATGACGCGGGTCATGCTAGTACCCACAGCGCCGCCGATTTTCCAGGCCAGCGCCAGCCAGACTTGGTAGATCGCAACCGCCAACTTTTCGCGCAAACCCCACTGCTTGCGAAGCGCAGGCGCGTTGTAGTCGCCAATGTCTAGCGCGATCACGCGGGCCACGCGCTGGGGGTAGCGCATGGCAAATTCATAGCCGAATGCACAACCCCAATCGTGCAACAACAAGCTAATGGCTTTGCCGGGACTTAAGTGGTCGGCCACCTGCAGCAACAAGCTGCACATGGCATCTAGCGACACCGCCTGCGGCCCGCTTTCAAAGCCAGGCAGCGTCAGGCGGGCGCAGCGGTAGTGGGCTTGCAGCGCGTCCACCGTGCCGTCCCACAACGCCAGGGTGTCGGGCCAGCCGTGCAGCGTGAGGATGAGTTCCTCGCCGCTGCCCGCCACTTCGACGGCGCTGTCTTGGATGTGGATGGTCATAGGGCGTCCCTGCGGCAGTGGTGCTGACGCCCACAGCATAAGGCCTGGGCAGGGCCAGGCCGCGCGTGTTCAGTTCAGCCGGGTGATGCGCCCCAGCGTGGGCACTTGGACCACGCCTTTGGCGCGGAAATAGAGCTTGAGCACGACAGAGTCCAACTCGCCGGTTTGCACATTGTTGCCCTGCTTGAAGGCGCTAAAACCATCGCCGCCTTCCGCCAAAAAGCTATTGGTGGCGACGCGGTATATCGCATCCGCCCGGATGGGCACTCCATTGAGCATCGCCGAGCCAGGCAGCACGCGCTGACCCTGGGGGCGGGCCGCATCCCAGCTGTAGGCAAAGCCTTGAGAAACATGCAAGACCAAGCTGCGCGTGGCGCGGCCTTGCCATTGCTGCTCCAACAACTGCAGCAATTGCGTGCCGGTGAGGTCCATGCTGACCAAGGCATTATTAAAGGGCATGACGCTGAACAACTGGCCGTAGCTGACGGACAAGCTGCTGTTCAGGTCGGCTCGCACACCGCCGGGGTTGGTAAAGGCGATTTGCGCAGGCGCTGCGCCGTCCACGGTGCGCGAAGCTCCGGCTAAAAATGCGTCGCTGATCAATGCGCCCAGCGTGCTCTCGCCCCCTGGCGTCTGCCGCCTATCCAGCGGTCCGGCAATACGGCCTATGGGCAGGTCGGCAACCGTGGCCGTCAGATCACCATAGCGTCGCACGATGGCGGCAATTTGCGGGTCTGGCGCTAAGGCGCTATAGCCTGCGGGCAAGGGCGGGCTGCTGCCCACGGCCACTTGAATAGGCTGATCGTTCACCACCACCAGGTTGTTGGCGTCTTTGGACAGCACAGCGCCGCTGGCACGGTCCACCTTGAGGTCGATGCGCGTGAGCAAGCGGCCGTAAAAGCCGGACTGGGTGATCAAGCGCCCGTCGGGGCGGGTGCAGACATATTCCTGGTGCGTATGGCCGCTGATCACCACTTGCACTGCCGGATCCAGCCGATCGGCGATGTCCACGATGTCGCCGCTAAAGCCAGGGCAACTTTTGTCCAGCGCAGTACGTGCCGTGGTTTGGCCCCCTTGGTGGATGAGCACCACAAACACGCTCACCCCTTGCGCCTTGAGCTCGGGCACCAGCGCATTGATGGTGCGCACCTCGTCCCTAAACTCCAAGCCCGCGATCCCCGAGGGAATCACCATGGCCGGCGTGCCGCGCAAGGTCAGTCCGATAAAGCCGACGCGTAGGCCTTCGATGTCGCGGATGGCATAGGCCGGCAACACCGGCTTGCCGCTGGCCTTGACGATGACATTGGCAGCCAGGTATTGGTAGCGCGCGCCCTCAAAGCGGCCTTGGTTCATGCAGGTGTCGCCACCCACCACACCGCTGCTGCCGTCCGCGCTGCGCGGGTAGCAGCCGCCGTTTTGCAGGCGCAGCAATTCGGCAGCGCCTTTGTCAAACTCGTGGTTGCCCACGCTGCTGAGATCGAGTCCAATTTGATTGAGCACTTCTACCGTGGGCTCGTCATGGAACAAGCCCGACACCAAGGGCGTGGCACCCATCAAATCGCCCGCGCCCACCACCAAGGTGTTGCCAGGGTTGAGCGCCTTTTGCTGGCGCACCAAGGTGGACAAATACGCCGCCCCACCAGCCGACACCCGCACACCTGCCGGGTCAGCCGCGTCGGGCACTGGTACGGCAATGCCCGGTGGCGCAATATTGCCGTGGAAGTCGTTGATCGCCAGCAAGGTGATGTGGACCTGCTTGCTGGGCTCTGGCGCAGTGGCGCAAAGCGCTGGCTGGCCTATCAAAAGCAGTAGCAGCAAATAGAACCAAGGCAGTGGCGAAAAGCCTGAACGCAAAAACATGTTTACCCATCCCTTAAAGCAAAACCGCAGGGCGCATCGTATGCAGCCCTGCGGAATCTAGACTTCTTTGAAAGCGCCGCTTAACTGCCAAGCGCTCAGAGAACTTTCATCTTGAACTTAGAACTCGTATTTCCAAGTCGCTTGCAATGCCCACTGCGACTCTAGCGCGTTTTGTTTGATGGCCATTTCTTCCATGGTACTCACCGCATAGACGTACTTGCCGGTGGCAGGATCGATACCCGCGAAGTTTACGAAGCCGCGACGGTTGCCACCGCCGCCCTGAAACAGCGCCTCGTTGGTGCGGCCCCAATCTCTGTTGAGCAAGTTGCCCACGTTAAAGATGTCTAGGATAAAGGTGGACTTGTGCTTAGGGCTAAAGCCATCCAACTCTTGGCTCAGGCGCACATCAAAGCTGTGCACCGTATCGCTGAACGCGCTATTACGGCTGACTACGCCACCCTTGGCATCGCCCAGTACCTTGTTGGCATCAACGACAGCCCAGAAATTGGCTTCGTTAGCAGCTTTGGCGGCCGCATCCGCGCCGAAGAAGAGCACTTCGCCCGAGCCTGGAGCCTTGGGGATGTACATCAGGTCATTGCCACCGACGCCGTCACCGTTCATGTCGTTTTTATAGACCCAGCTGTAGGGCTTGCCGATACGGCCTTCGTAGAACAGACCCACGGTGGTTTTACGGTTACCGAAGAAGGCCTTGGACCAGTTGATAGAACCTGTCATGCGCTCTTTGACCAGGTAAGCCGAGTTGGCTTCCACTTCCTCATTGGGATTGAAGGTAGCGCGAGAATTGAAGTTCGAGTTGGCCACTGAAGAAGACAAAGGAGATGCGTCGGTTGCTGACTGGCGGCTATAAGCGACCTGCCAGCCAAAACCGTCATTGGCCGGCTTGGTCAGCGACAACGTTACCGTGTTACCGCCGCCTACATCGGTTTGGGTCGCTTGCGTCACATTGGCAAATGCCGGGTTGCTCAAAGCCTTGTTACGTGCACCCCATTCACCACTGCAACCCACCCCGCTTGTATTCAAGCCTCCGGTGCTGGCGTTCCAGCAAGCAGGATCCAGACCCTTAGGGGTGTAATACAGTTCGCGTCCGTCAGCAGCACCTTTAGCAGTTGGTGCGCCCAGGTTGAGCTGCTTGTAATACACCGCAGCCTTGGTTTTCGTGGCCATGACCTCAGCGCCTGCCACCAGGCCGCCAAAAGGCAGCTGTGTTTCATAAGCAAGATTCATTTTCCAGACCGCAGGTTGCGTCAGCTTGGGGTCCAAGAAGTCGACGTTGGCAGCGGGTTGGGCAGTTGAAATATTGGTTGGTTGGTTGGCAGGATCGGCGCTAAACAGCCCCGTCAAAGTACCGCAGGAGGAAAACACCGAAGTGCCACAGCCATAGGTGCGTGTCGGCAAGCCCGTGTTGGAATAGGGGTTTGCCAACCACACCGAAGCGGCTGCCCCTTGGAACAAACCAAAGCCGCCGCGGATTTGTGATTTTTCTTTGGCCGCTGCATCTAAGGCATAGTTAAAGCCAAAGCGCGGTTGGAACAGGGTCTGACCGTCAGGCGTCACCGTGTTGTCCATGCCAAAACCGCCACTGTTACGAACACCTGTGGTGGAGCCGGATGGAATCAAGCCCGCCACCGTGGCGGCACCGGCCGAAGAATTGGCCTTGGGCTTGTCGGGCAAACCAGTCACATCGACGCGTGCACCGGCAATCAGCGTAAGCTGATCGTTCACCGTCCAAGTATCTTGCAAGAACAAGCCGGTGTTCACCGTTGTCAAATTCGCCGCACCCTCGGTCAGCGTAGTGCCAGGCGTTGCCGCTTGCACAGAGTACGAGCTAGGCCGGCCACGGTTAAAGTTTTCCAAAACGGTCGCCATCGCCATTGCCTCGGATGTTGACGTACCGCAGATCACTGCGCCCGTAATCGTCTGGTAGGTGAAGGTGGGGCTGCTATTGACGCAGCCAAAGGTGTAGGAACCGTTCACACCCTGGAAAAATCCGTTGAAGGTTTTGGTAGCCGCGTAGTCTGCGCCAAACTTCACCTCATGGTCATCAATCATCCAGTTGGCGCCCAGGTACAGGTCCTGGGTTTTTTGGCTCAGCGTGTTGAACTGGCGGCTAAAGTCCGTACCGGTATTGAGAAAACGGGTGGAGGTCAGGGCACCTGCAGGCGCTCCGGCGGGCGCCACGCCTACGATTGAAAAGCTGACGGAAGGCGTGTTGGAGTTGTTTTGCGGGTTGCTGTCGTAGTTGCGCTGCGAAGCCTTCAATTCGGTAGAAAAGGTGGGCGTCCAGTCAGCAAACCATTGGCCAACGACGGAATCTAAATCCTTCTTCTGTTTCCACCATGCAGAGTCCAGCGTCAGACTGGTCGCGTTAATCGAACCAGTCAAAGTTTCACTTTGGCGAGTGCTGGCAAAACGCACATTAGCGCGGTGCTGGGCGTTGATGTTCCAGTCCAGCTTAACCAGCAAGTCTTGCACTTCCACGGGCGCAGTGGTACCCACGCTGCCGATGTTGTAACCCTTGAGTTTTGCAGCCGCTGCGATTTGATCGATCTGGCTTTGAGAAATCGATACGGTCTGTGGGAAGCTACCGCCTATTTGGCCAAACTCAGGCTGCGCACGGGTGCTGGTAAATTGCTCATAGCTGGTGAAAAAGAAGAGCTTGTCTTCCAGGATAGGCCCGCCCAAAGTAAAGCCTTTGGTGTCTTCACTGAACGTGGGGTAGCGGCTTGCACCTGTCGTAGTGCTAAAGCGATCACCTACAAATTTGTCATCGCGGTACACGTAGTAAACACTGCCCTTGAGTTCGTTGGTACCCGACTTGCTGACCGCGTTGATGTTGGCGCCTGTGTACTCTTTTTGCGTCACGTCGTAGTTCGACAAATTGACCTGCACTGCCTGAATCGCATCGATAGAAATCGGCTGCTTGATGGTGGGCAAACCATTGGCCTCTAGGCCAAAAGTGTCGTTGATCTTCACGCCGTCCACGGTGACGGTGTTGTAACGGGTATTTTGTCCACCGGCGGAAATTTCGCCACGCTCTTTATCAGTTTGGGCCATGCGCGGGTCTAGGCGCGCGTAGTCTTGCAAGCTGCGCTTGACCGAGGGAAAAGCGTCTAGTTCTTGGCGGTTAAAACGGCTTCCTGACCCCATGGCCATGCTGTCGAAAGCGCTGGCCGAAGCCCCGGTAACGGTCACTGCAGCCAAGCTGGCCTGCGCGGCAGCCAGGCGCAGATCAATGGTGGACGTTTGCGCCAGCAGCAAGTAAACGTCTTCGCGCTTTTCAGTCTTCCCATCCTTAGAAACGACGACCGTGTAGGGCACACCCACGCGCAGACCGCGCAACACATAACGGCCTTGCTCGTCGGTGGTCACCGCATTGGTAGAGCCGGACTCTAAGTGGGTCGCCTCCACCTTGGCGCCCGCAACGGCCTTGCCATCTGCGCTGGTGACGCGGCCGCTAATGGCCGAGCTGGTGTTTTGCGCCGCAGCTGGCGCAACGGCCAACATGGTGGCGAGGCCCAGAAGACTTAGATACTTGGTATCGTTTGAGAACATTTTTAACTCCATTTACAAATCACGTGCCGTACGAATCTAGTGTCCAAATATTGCGGTTTTGTTAAATGTTGTAATTTCCAGCGATTGGTGTTGTCTTTTTTTATGGTGATTGCTGAGCGCCGGATAGGCTGCCAGGTTTCATCAATCCGTCATACACCTTATTGATACTCAGGCGCGGCAGGCGCGATGGCATGCGTGCAGATTGCGCCTTCGATCACTTACTTATATGGGGACTGGATGCACTACCGCGCTGTATTCATCTCAGACTTGCATCTGGGAACACCGGGCTGTCAGGCAGAGGCACTGATTGAATTTCTCAAATCACATACCAGTAACCATCTGTATCTCATCGGCGACATCATCGATGGCTGGCAACTCAAGCGCAAGTGGTATTGGCCGCAGGCCCACAACGACGTGGTGCAAAAACTGCTGCGCAAAGCGCGCAAAGGCTGCCATGTGGTGTTTATCCCCGGCAACCATGACGAATTTGCGCGCGGTTTTATAGACCACCATTTCGGTGGGGTAGAGGTCTGTCATGAGTCCACCCACACCTTGGCCGACGGCCGTAAGCTCTGGCTCATCCATGGCGACTATTTCGATGCGGTCGTGAAGTACGCCAAATGGCTTGCCTATCTGGGCGACAACTTGTATGAGATCGCTCTGCGCCTGAACCGTCACCTGAACAATGTGCGCCGGCGCCTGAAGCTGCCCTATTGGTCACTGTCGGCTTACCTAAAAAACAAGGTGAAAACAGCGGTGAATTTCGTCGCCGACTTTGAAAACGCAGTCGCCCACGAAGCGCGTAAACGGGGTTTCGACGGCGTGGTTTGCGGCCACATCCATCGCGCAGAAATCCGCATGATTGACGGTATCTTGTATTGCAATGATGGCGACTGGGTGGAGAGCCGCTCGGCGCTCGTGGAGCACATGGACGGCACCTTGGAACTGATTTACTGGGACCAGCAGCTGGACTTTGTGCCACCCGTTTCGCCGGCCAAGCCCAAGGCCCAGGCGAGCACGCCGCCCCTGGAGGCGCTGCCCGTTCCCAGCGCTGCTCGCACAGCCCTGTGACCTAGGGCAAGCGCAGCAAGGCTTGCCCCATGCGCACCGGGGTGCCGTCACCGATACCCGGTGCCAGGGTAAAACCCTTGGGTGCAAACACAATGATGGTCGAGCCATGCTGAAACCAGCCCATCTCCTCGCCCTTACGGTAGTGCGCATCGCAGCCTAAGTCCACCGGCCCCTGGTAGCGGGTATGCAAAACGGTGTCGATGGCATGCAGCCGTATGCTGGCGACCAAAATCGCAGCGACTGGCACCAAGGCCACAGGGTATTTTTGCGCGCCCACCTCGACACGCAACAAGGCGCGCTCGTTTTTGCAAAACAGTTTCTCTACGCGCTTGAGCGCAATCGGGTTCACATTCCAAGTGTCGCCTGAAAAGTAATGCACCCGGTGCATGCGCAAGTCGTAGGGCGCGTGAAAGCGGTGGTACATGGCTGAGGTGATGCGGATCGTCAGGTACACGCCATCGGCCCAGGGCGTGTCCTTGCCCTGCGCTCCTAGCAAATCCTCCAAGGAATAGGGAAAGCCCTTGGCTTGAAATACCTGTCCGTCTACCACCTGGCCACATGCGCCGACGATGCCATCACAGGGGCTGGCCATGGTCTGCGGGTCCGGGTCCACCGGGCGGGCGCCGTCTTTGAGCTCGCGAATAAAGCAGTCATGCAGGCTCTCAAAGTGCTGTTGGCGCGACTCGCTCAAGTCCAAGCCAGAAAACCAGCGCCACACCGTAATCGACATGCGCGCCAGCAGCGGGCTCTTGATCTGGCTGAACCAGCCAACCAAGTGCGTAGTGGCCAAACGGGGGATACGGTTAGTCAGCAGGAAGTTCAGGTCTTCTTGCGCGAATATTTTTTGGATGCGTTCTGAAATAGTCATCATTCTTTAACCGTGAGGTCATACAAAGTGGGTTTTAAGGAAAGCGAAGTCATATGCAAACTTCTGGCGAAATGGTTCAATGGCTGACATGGGCTGCTGGTGCGGGCGCGGCCTTGGTGGTGGCGGGACGGGCTAAGCAAAGGCTGGAGTTGTCGCTGGCCAAGCACCCTTCTTTGGGCGGGCATTTGCGCATGGCCAAACGCATGGCGCAGTGGATTCCTGCGTACAGCTACGACGAAGCCGCGTGGTTTGCCGCCGATGGTGCGCCGCCGCCCATCGCTGCGCAGCGCAAAACTGCTTTGACGCGTCTGGGTACGCAACTGCGGGAAAGCAGCCCACTGACGATTGCCCACACCGATGCCACCCGATCCATGGTGTCGGACATGCAGCTGATTAGCCAGATTCGGGTGCCTTACCAGTTCCGCGACGTGCTGTACCGTTACGTCAAGACCGGCAACTTTTGGCAGTCCAGCGAAGGCGTATGGCTGACCGATATGGACGGCAAGCGGCATATCGATGTGACCGGCTCTTATGGGGTCAACCTGTTTGGCCTGGACTTTTACAAAGACTGTATCCGCAAGGGCTCGGCCATGGCCGAAAGCCTGGGTCCCACGCTGGGCGCCTACCACCCAGTGGTGCGCGATAACGTGGAGCGCCTGTGCCGTATTTCGGGCCAGCAGGAAGTCTCCTTCCATATGTCGGGCACCGAGGCGGTAATGCAGGCAGTGCGTATGGCGCGCTACCACAGCGGCAAGCGCAAGATCGTGCGCTTCACCGGGTCTTACCATGGCTGGTGGGACGATGTGCAGCCCGGCCCGGGCAACCCGATGCCGCCGTCTGGCGACACGCTGACGCTCAATGAAATGCACGCCAACACCTTGCGTGTGCTGCGCAACCGCAATGACATCGCCTGCGTGCTGATCAACCCCTTGCAAGCGCTGCACCCTAACCGCGCTGCACCCACCGATGCCACTTTGATCGACGGCGGGCGCAATATTGGCTACGACAAAGAGGCCTACCGCCAGTGGCTGCACACCCTGCGTGCGGTGTGCACCGAAAAAGGCATTGCGCTGATTTTGGATGAGGTGTTTTTGGGCTTTCGCCTGGCTTATGGCGGTGCGCAGGAATACTTCGGTGTGCGCGCCGACATGGTGACCTACGGTAAGACCTTGGGCGGCGGTTTGCCGGTGGGTGTGGTCTGCGGCCAAAGCCGTTGGATGAAGCGCTTTGGCGATGACAGCCCGGGCAACGTCGCTTTTGCGCGCGGCACCTTTAATGCACACCCCTATGTGATGTGTGCCATGAATGTGTTCTTGCACTATATCGAAACGCCCGAGGTTCAAGCGGTGTATGCCAATGCGTCGGCTCTGTGGAACGGGCGCCAAGCCAAGCTGAACCAGCGACTGCAAGAAGCCGGCGTTCCGGTACAGGTGCGCGGCATGGAAAGCGTGTGGGCCGTGGTGTTTGAACAAGCAGGGCGTTACCACTGGCTGCTGCAATACTATCTGCGGGAACAAGGCGTTGCCCTGAGTTGGGTAGGCTCGGGCCGCATGATTTTCAGCTTCAATTTTGATGACCAGACCTTTGACTTGTTTTGCGAGCGCTTTGTAGCGGCTGCCTTGGCGATGCAATCGGACGCCTGGTGGTGGCGCGATGCGACACAGTCCCACCGCTCTATCCGCCGCCAGGTCCTCAAAGAAATGCTGCAACAGCGCTGGCCACTGCTCAGTGGCCTGGTGCGCTAAAGCTGCTGGCCCCGGCTCCGCTGACGCTTAGTGGCCGGGGGCGCTGACGTGCTCCATGGGGTCGATCAGCTGGCCGCGCAGCAGATAGACGGGGGCCTTGTGGTACATCTTGATGTCATGCACCGGGTCGGTGATGATTTTGTAAGCCCAGGCCAAACCGGCAGTCAGGTTTTCTTGTTTCCATAGTTGCAAAACGCGGAACACCAGACCACCGGCGCCTAAAAACAACCAAGCCATGGCGGTCATGCGGATGGGGGTGTCTTCGTAAGCCTCGGGGACCGCCCATTGCAGCGCGTCGGGCATCCAATAGGCGATGACCGGAATAGCGGCGCAGACACTCAGCAGCACAATTTTGCGGTGCAGGTTGTAGCCGACCTTGATCTCTTCTTTGTGTTCATGGGTGGCTTGGTTCACATGGTCATAGTCTTTAGGCTCAAAGAAAAAATGACCGATCTGGCGCGTAGTCATAGAAACCAGCCAGGCGACCAGGGCGGAGACAACCGGGTCGATAAACAAAAACACGTAGGCCACCAAGAAGGACATGGCGCTGATCAAATGCAAAAACTGGTTGATGCGGCTATGGTGGTAGTAACGGTGGTCGTCCCAGCGCTGGGTGGCGACGGTTTGGAAAAAGGGATGCATATTGGCTCCTGATGGACATAAACACTAGGCACGAAGCGCCCTAGCCATCGCAATGTCTCGGTTTTACATGAAAACTTGATGACAAAACACCGGCGCGACGCCTGCCATTGGCAGTTCATGAAAACGTCATGCAATCTTCATGAAACTGCTGCATTGCTTTGCGACATTCGCAAGCATGAGCACCACCTCTACTATCTTGGTCGAGCGCATTGCGCCTACACACACCGCGCTAAAAATAGCCGTGGTCACCGAAACCTACCCGCCCGATATCAACGGCGTGGCGCATACCTTGTCCAAAATCGTGCTCGGGCTGCGCGAGCGCGGACATCTGGTATGGCTGGTTCGGCCGCGCCAGCAAGCCGGGCAAACCGCCGATAACACGACCAATTTTGAAGAAGTGCTGGTACGCGGCATTCCGATCCCTTTTTACAAACAATTGCGCATGGGCCTGCCGGCCAAGCGCGAATTGCTCAAACTCTGGACGCGCCAGCGGCCGGACGTGGTGCACATCGCCACCGAGGGCCCGCTGGGCTGGTCGGCGCTGCAAGCGGCACGCAAGCTCAAGCTGCCGGTGAGCACCGACTTTCGTACAAACTTTCACGCCTATAGCCAGCATTACGGTTTAGCCTGGCTGAGCGGCGCGATCTTGGCTTACATGAAAAAGTTCCACAACAGCGCGCACGCCACGATGGTGCCTACGGCCAATTTGGCGCACGAGCTAGGCCGCAAAGGCTTTAAGGGACTGCATGTGGTGCCGCGTGGGGTAGAGACGCAGTTGTTCTCTCCCGCTAAGCGCGATGCCGCATTGCGCGCGCAATGGGGCGTGCAGGACGACAGCCCGGTGCTGCTGTACGTCGGGCGCATCGCCGTGGAAAAGAATTTGCAGCTGGTTATCAAAACCTACCAGGCAGCCAAGCAGTTGCTACCCGCATTGCGCTTGGTCATGGTGGGCGATGGGCCGATGCGCGCTGAACTGGAACAGGCGCAAGACAAGGGCATCATTTTTGCGGGCTTTCGGACCGGCGAAGACTTGGCGCGTCACTACGCCAGTGCAGACGTGTTTGTATTTGCCAGCAAGACCGAGACTTTTGGCAACGTGACCTTGGAGGCTATGGCCTCGGGTCTGGCGGTGGTCGCCTTTGACCACGCTGCTGCGGGCGACATCATCCGCACCGGTGTCAACGGCATGTTGGCCGACCCGGAATCAGAACCCAGCTTTGTCATGGCAGCACAAATCCTGCTCAACGCTCCAGAGAACCTGCGGGCGATAGGACTGCGCGCTGCAGCGACGGCGGCCGGCATGGGCTGGCCCAGCATCGTGGAAGCCACCGAGGCCATCATGCGCGCGGTGGTGTGGCAAGAAGAGATGGCCGGTGTGCCCTCTTTAGGCTCGGCCGGCCTGGCAGCACCGTAAAAGTTAGTCCGGTGCTTTGCCGATCCAGATAGTTTTCGGCGCGGCAACCACATAATAGCTAGGGCACTGATAACGCGCAATGTCGTGCGCATGCAAAGGGAAGGAGCCGCAGTTGGAATAGCGGCGCAAGTAGGTGCCGTAGATACCGCAGCCCAGCTTGCCTTCGCCCACGGGCTCTAAAAATGCACAGCGCTTATCAAGGCAGCAGTTGCCGCATTGGATACATTCACCTTCAATATGGGCCGGCACTTGTTTTTCGCGCAAAAACACATCAGCCAGGTAGTGCTGCACAGGCCCCTCACGCAAAGCCTGGAAGTGCACCACAAACTTGCGCAAATACACGCGGTAGTTGCGTACAAAGCGCAGGTCCCGCAGCAAGATAGTCATCACGACCGGCATCACCGGCAGCAAGAGCAGGCACAAGCCGTTAAACATCCAGGCCACCAGGCTGGCAAAGCGCGCCCGCCAGGGAAGGTCAGCCACCAGCGCCAGCACGGCGCTCATCGGCCAATCCCCTGGTAAACAAAGCCGCGCTCGCGCATGCGCGCGGGGTCAAACAAGTTGCGTCCGTCAAAAATCAATGGCTGCTTCAAGGCGATCTTGATGGCATCAAAGTCCGGCGCTTTGAACTGGCGCCATTCGGTCATGATGACCAGCGCATCGGCATCTTGCATCGCGGCCTCTTTGGTACCGCAGAGCAAGAGGTCCGGGCGCGGTCCGTAAATATGCTGCGTCTCGTCCATTGCTGCCGGGTCGTAGGCTTGCACCCGCGCCCCGGCCTGCCACAGGGCTTCCATCAGTACGCGGCTGGGCGCTTCGCGCATATCGTCGGTATTGGGTTTGAAGGCCAGACCCCAGAGCCCGATCACCTTATTGGTCAAGTCGCCCTGAAAATGCGCCTTGAGTTTCTCGAATATCACCCGCTTTTGCGCCTGGTTGCGCGCCTCGACGGCATTCAGAATGAAGGGGTCCATACCGATTTGCTGGGCGGACTTGACCAAGGCGCTAATATCTTTGGGAAAGCAACTTCCGCCGTAGCCCGCGCCCGCGTAGATAAAGTGGTAGCCGATGCGCTGGTCGCTGCCAATGCCCTGGCGCACCGACTCAATGTCAGCACCGAGCCCTTCGGCGACGATGGCCATTTCGTTCATTAAGCTGATGCGTGTGGCCAGCATGCAGTTGGCGGCGTATTTGGTCATCTCCGCGCTGCGCGGGCTCATGACGATGATTTTGTCGTGGTTGCGGTTAAAGGGCTCGTAGAGCTCACGCATCAATTTTTCTGCACGGGCGCTGTGGGTGCCGATGACGATGCGGTCCGGGCGCTGGCAGTCCGCCACGGCCGCGCCTTCTTTCAAGAACTCGGGGTTGGAGACCACGTCAAACTCGATCGCCTGGCCGCGCTCTTTGAGGGTTTGGGCGATCGCCTCGCTGACCCGGTCAGCGGTGCCCACGGGCACAGTAGATTTGTCCACGATGACAGCGTAGCCCGACAGGTGGCTAGCGATGGTTTTGGCAACCGCCAGTACATGGCGCAGATCGGCGCTACCGTCTTCACCGGGCGGCGTACCCACGGCGATGAAGTGGATGTCGGCATGGTGCACCGCCTGTGCGGCGTCCGAAGTAAACACCAAGCGTCCGTCGGCAAAGGCGTTTTTGACAATCGAGTCCAGGCCGGGCTCAAAAATCGGGATCACGCCTTCGCGCAAATCCTGTAATTTCTTTTCATCAAGGTCCACACAAGTGACCTGGTGACCCGCGTCGGCCAGGACCGCGCCCTGCACCAAACCGACATACCCTGTGCCGAAAACCGATATCTTCATAGATTCCCCTTAGCTGGCGCGCATGCTAGGAAGCGGATATGGCAAATCGATGTCAAAAAAATGAAGTTTTGATGATGCCCGGCTCTGCGGCGGACGAGGTCGGCCTTTTGTACGTAAACTCCTCTGCACATTGCGTCCGTCTGACTTGAGAGGTAACTCCAACGTGAAAGCTGTATTCCCCGTCGCCGGCCTAGGCACCCGATTCCTACCAGCCACCAAGGCCAGCCCCAAAGAGATGCTCTGCGTAGTCGATAAGCCGCTCATTCAATACGCGGTGGAAGAAGCCATAGAGGCCGGATTTACCGAACTCATATTTGTGACCGGCCGCAGCAAGCGCAGCATCGAAGACCATTTTGACCGCTCGTTTGAACTGGAGTATGAACTCCAGTCAAAAAACAAAACTGACTTGTTGGCCTTGGTGCAAAACATCAAACCGGCGCATGTGAACTGCATTTATGTGCGCCAGGCCGAAGCCTTGGGCCTGGGCCATGCGGTCAATTGCGCAGCCAATTTGGTGGGCGATGAGCCTTTTGCTGTGATCTTGGCCGATGACTTGCTCGACCACCAGCCTGGCGTGCTCAAGCAAATGGTAGAGCGCTACAAGCATTACCGCAGCTCTATTTTGGCGGTAGAAAAAATTGCGCCGGAGCAAAGCCGGTCTTATGGCGTGATCGCCGGGCATGCGATTGAAAACCGGATCACCAAGTTATCCAAAATCGTAGAAAAACCTGCTCCAGCCGATGCGCCATCGGACATGGGTGTGGTGGGGCGCTATATTTTTACGCCGTCTATCTTCAAGCACATCCAGGCACTACAGCCCGGCGCTGGCGGCGAATACCAATTAACCGACGCCATCCAAAGCCTGCTAGCCCATGAAGCGGTGTACGCCTATGCCTACGAGGGTGTGCGCTATGACTGCGGCTCCAAGCTGGGCTACTTAAAAGCCACGGTAGAGTTTGCGATGCGGCATGCAGAGACAGGCGAGGATTTTAAAAAATACCTGGTCCACACAGTGCAGGCGTTGGCCTAAAACCGCACCGTCAATCGTTGGATTTATTGCTATCCAAATTGTGGTTCCGTACTATTTGGTTTATCAGGCGATCGCATCTTTCCTAATCAAGCTGCAGCTTGGACATAAGCCTTGTCAATTTGTACGCAAAGATGCTTGGCTCTGTTATCGCAGTTCAAAGAGACTTTTCACCAATTCGGCACTTTTTATAAGTTTCACAAATAAGTCACGCCAAAGTCATTAGGCGCCTCTAAATTCTCGTTTTTTAACGAAGCGAGAAGTGAAAAATGACCCAAGCGAACAGTCGGCGTGACTTCATCATCAAGATGGCATCCGTATCCAGTGTGGTAGCCGCTGGCTCTGTGTTATCGGCCTGCGGCGGCGGAAGCAGCAATGACCCCATGCCACAATTTAACTATGGTGTGGCCAGCGGTGACCCCTTGACCGATCGGGTCATCTTGTGGACCCACGTGCGATACGTCGACTCTAACGATACCGTGGCTTTGACCTACCAAGTTGCGACCGACGTTGGCTTCTCCACGATCGTGAGCAGTGGAACCGTGAACGCCAGCGCTAGCACCGGCTACACAGCGAAAGTTGACGCACTCGGACTGACTGCCGGCACAAGCTATTACTACCGTTTTATCGCAGGGCGCTGGATTTCGCCTGTCGGGCTTACCCGCACCCTACCCGCAGCAAACGTGACAAGCGTCAAGTTTGCGGTTTTCTCTTGCTCTTTGTATTCAGCCGGGTATTTCAATGCCTACGACGCTGCAACGCGGTCGGGCGCCGAATATGCGCTGCACCTGGGTGACTACATTTATGAATACGGCTCCGATCCTGCCAAGTTTGGCAACGGCAGCGCTACCGCCTTGGGCCGCGTGACGGCTCCGGCTAATGAAATCGTTACCTTAGACGATTACCGTACCCGGTATGCCAAGTACCGCACGGATCCCAACCTCAAAGCACTGCACGCCACCATGCCCTGGATTACGGTGTGGGATGACCATGAGTTTGCCAACAATGCGTGGGTGGATGGCGCAGAAAACCACAACAGCGCAACCCAAGGCCCTTGGGCCGCCCGCAAGGCTATTGCGGCGCAGGTTTATCACGAGTGGATGCCTATTCGCGCGCAAGATCCGGCTAATCTGTTGAAAATCTATCGACGTTTTGAATTCGGCAACATCTTCACGCTGCACATGTTGGACACCCGCATTGAAGGTCGCACCAAACAATACGACGCCTACGGTGACCAAGATGGTGGCATTACCCGCTATGCAACGGCGCTCGCCAACGGCAGCGACGCATCACACCCGATGATCAGTGCCGCGCAGCAAAACTGGCTCACCACAGGCACGGCAGCGTCCAACGCCACATGGCAAATCTTGGGTAATCAGGACATCATGGCGCGCATGTGGTTTCCGGCAAACGTATTGCAGGCACAAAACGCTGCATTTGCGGCTCCAACGGCAGCCAACCAGGCAGCCGTCGTCACGGCAATCAATAGCTTTTTAACAGCAAAGGCAACGCCTTCCGCTTTCCGCACTGGGGCTCAAGCGGCTTTGGTAAGCACTACGCAGAACCCGCGTCTGCCTTACCAATTGGACTCATGGGACGGCTACCCCATCCAGCGCGAAACGATTCTTCAAACAATCCGCGGCCAAGGCAAAAAGCTCGTCACCCTATCAGGCGACTCGCACAATGCCTGGTTCACCAACCTAACGACCTTGGACGGTACCAAAGCCGGTGTGGAGTTTGCGACCACATCCGTGACTGCCCCGGGCTTTGAGAGTGTGGGACTCGATGCACTGCAGAGTTCCTTGGACGGAACTGTATTCTCACTCCCTCCCATCGCACCAGCAGGCACAACGGTTGCGTATGGAACCGGTTTGGGCCTGATTGACGATCTCAATTATGTCGATGCCAAACGCCGTGGCTACCTCTTGGTAACGGCCACCGCCGCATCTATCAAAGGGGAATACGTGTTTGTGGACACGATCGCTTCCACCACTTACACACCGAGTACCGGAAGAACCGTGACAGTTAGCGCGGCCAATATGTCCGTGGCCTACACCTAATCGCGCCTGCACACAACCGCTGGTGCGCGGCCTTCGCAGCGCTGATTGCGAAGGCCGCAATAAACAACCGATACACCACACGTCATAACTATTGTGCGCAGTGGGTCGGTAGCATCTGACGCAGAAATCGCGGTCATCAGGCTAAGTGCTTCAGTTCCCACCGTAGCCAGCTTGGGAAAGCAATGGTCTCGAACTAAAAAACAAGGGCCGCCGTATTACAAAGCCAGTGCTAAACGATTCACGCCGTCGCGGATTTTGTCCTCGGCGGCAGTCGCAAAACTAAGGCGGAAGGTGGCCGGATCGCCATTGGCGCAGTAAAACGGCATGCCGGGTACAAAGGCCACGCCGCGCTCTATGGCACGTTTGGCAAATGCGGCGGCATCGCGGCTCTTGCCGCCGGCGCCAGTCAATCGCGCCCAGACAAACAAGCCGCCTTGCGGTTGCACAAATTCAATGGCATCGCCCAGTTCGCTGCGCAATGCCTCGCCCATGGTTTGCGCTCTTTGGGCATAGACCTGGCGCACGCGGCCCAGCGTGGCGGGCATACGGCCCGATTGCAGATACTGCGCTGCAGTGGCCTGGGCAAAGGTGCTGGTGTGTGCATCGCTAAATTGCTTGCACATGGTGGCGCGCGCCAGCAATTCGGCGGGGCCGACCATCCAGCCCACGCGCAAGCCGGGCGAGAGCACTTTGGACAACGACCCGCAGTGCACCAGCAAATCGCGGCTACCAGGCACTTGGCTGCTGAGGGCCAGCAAGCTGGGCGGCGGCGCTTCGCCAAAATAAAGGTCGCCATAGGGGTCGTCTTCTACGATCAGGGTCTGGTACTTCACCGCCATCTCCAGCACCGCCTTGCGCCGCGCCAAGCTAAGCATGGCGCCACTGGGGTTGCCAAAAGTGGGGATGATGTACACAAACTTAGGGCGGTGCTCGGCAACCAGGCGCTCCAAGGCGTCGGTGTCCACGCCCTGATCGTCAATGGGCGCGCTGATCAGGTCTGCGCCATACAAACGAAAGCAATTGATGGTGGCCAAAAAGGTCGGGCCTTCGACAATGACTTTGTCGCCAGGGTTGATCAAGATCTTGCCGAGCAAATCCAAGGCCTGCTGGCTGCCAGTGGTGACGATGAGTTGCTCGGGGCGCAAGTCAGCCATACCTTTGTGTGCCATAAAGGCCGTAAGTTGCTCCCGCAAAGGGCCGTAACCCTCGGTCGCGCCGTATTGCAAAGCCGCCCCCGGGTCTTGCTCCAGCGCTGCGAGCGAGGCCTGGCGAATGCCATCGACATCAAACAGCGCGCTATCCGGAAAGCCGCCCGCAAAGCTGATGATGCCCGGCTTACCTAACAATTTGAATAGTTCGCGGATGGCCGAGGTCTCGACGTTGTTGAGCCGGTCGGCGTAAGACAGGGCAGGGGCAGTGGACATTTGCGGTATCTTCAAGGCTGGTCAAAACCCTATTGTCGCCAAATGCGTTCCCGGCCTAGGTTTGCCACACTCCATCCCACCGCCTAAGCACCCTCCACCCATGAAACCCGACGCTATCCACCAGTTCTTTAGCATCTTGCGCGACGCCAACCCGCATCCGCAAACCGAGTTGCATTACGCCAGCGTGTTTGAGCTGTTGGCAGCAGTGCTCCTCTCAGCCCAAGCCACCGACGTGGGCGTGAACAAGGCCACGGCGCGCTTGTTTGTCGTCGCCAATACGCCGCAAAAAATCCTGAACCTTGGCTTAGAGGGTCTGGAACAGCACATCAAAACGATTGGCTTATTCCGTAGCAAGGCACGCCACCTGATGCAGACATGCAAAATGTTGGTGGATCAGCACGGCGGTCAGGTACCGCGCAGCCGCGAAGCCTTGGAGGCCCTGCCCGGCGTGGGCCGTAAGACGGCTAATGTGGTGCTGAACGTCGCCTTCGGCGAAGCCACCATGGCGGTGGACACGCACCTTTTTCGCCTGGGTAACCGCACCGGCCTGGCGCCGGGCAAAACCCCTTTGGCGGTGGAGCAAAAGTTGCTAAAACGGATTCCCACTGAATTTCTGGTCGATGCCCACCACTGGCTGATATTGCACGGCCGCTATGTCTGCCAGGCGCGTAAACCGCAGTGCGGGCAGTGTGCGGTGTTTGCGGTATGTGGTTTTAGAGAGAAGGCGCGTGTTGCCGCTGCAAAGTGATGCACGAACTCAGCCTATCGCCGCGCGGAGCGCGGCAAGGCCACCACCTGTCCTTCTACCCTGAGCACCTGGATGCGATGATCAAACACCGATTCCAGTGCGCGATGGGTGAGCGCATCCGTGCATAGCCCTTGGTGCACTACACGCCCTTGCTGCATGACCAGCAGCTCATCGGCCTGCAGGGCCATAGAAATTTCATGCAAAACGCTGACCACTGTGACACCTGCGTCCACCAGGGTTCGCATCAACTCCATCCAATCGGCTTGGTGCGGTGGATCCAGATTGGCCAGCGGCTCGTCGAGCAACAGCACAGGAGCTTGGACTGCCAGCGCACGAGCCAGCAATACGCGTTGGCGCTCACCGCCGGAGAGGGTGCCCACGTAGCGGTCGCGCCATTGCCATGCGTGCATGCTGCGTAAGGCTTGCTGCGCATGCGCCTGGTCGGATGCATTCAGACCCGAGAACCAGCTTTGGTGTGGCAAACGGCCCAGCAGCGCAAGGTCTAGGGCACTGAGGTCATCGCCCGCTGATTCACTTTGCCCCATCCACGCCAGCTGCCGGGCGCGGTGGGCCGCGGGCATAGCCCGTAAATCCTCGCCCCCTAAAGCAACCCGTCCTTGCACTGGCAATAGGCCGGCCATGGCGGCAAGTAAAGTCGATTTGCCTGCGCCATTGGGGCCCACTATGCTGACCCAGCGGCCACGCGCAATCGATGCATTTACGTCGTGCAACACTGGGGTGCCCGACAGGGCGACATGCAAGCCAGTGACTTGCAAAGCGGTGGCGCTAAGAGACTTCATGACACACCTGCGCCCGGCTGATGCCTGCGCATCAACCACAGCAAATAAGCGCCCCCAATCAAGGCCGTTAACACGCCTACTGGCAACTCGCGCGGGGCAATGACCACTCTGGCTAGCAAATCTGCGGCGACTAACAACAGACCCCCCATCAGCGAGGCCAACAAGACCCCATGGCGCGAACCCCAGCGCACCATGCGACGGGTGATATGCGGCGCAGCCAACCCCACAAAGGCAATCAAGCCGGTATGGGCTACCGCGGCACCCGTGGCTAGTGCCAGGGCCATGATCAAGACCCAACGCATAGGCCGCACCGGCAGCCCCAGGCTCGCTGCAGTCTGCTCGCCCAGCGCCAAGCCATCGAGCCAGCGCCCCAAGACCATAGCCAGCGCCAAACCAGGTACCAGGGCAGCCAGCATTAGCGCGCAACTGTCCCAACCCACAAACGCGGTGCTGCCCAACATAAAGCCTTGCATGCTTTGCAACAATTGGGGGTACATCTGCAAGACCAAGGAGGTCGCAGCGCCCAGCACCACCGCCACCACTACGCCAGCGAGCAGCAAGCGCAAAGTCTGCGCCACACCGCTGGCCAAGGCAGCCGTCATGGCTACCGCCAGTATCGCGCCGACAAACGCAGCCCCAGTGAGCCCTAGCCTCGCAAGCCAATGCATATCCACCAGCGATCCATCCATACCGACCAAAGCCAGGCATACGCCCAGTGATGCGCCGGAGGCACTGCCAAGCAGATAAGGGTCTGCCAAGGGATTGCGAAAAACCGCTTGCGAAAGCGCACCGGCCAAACCAAGTAAAGCACCGGCAAGCCAAGCGCCGATGCTGCGCGGCATACGGATCTGCCAAATGATTTGGGCCATCATGCCGCCGTCCGCATCGGTCGGCATCGGCCCCAGTAAGGCGCCCAGCGCATGCCAGTCATCCAGCCCTTCGCTTCCGGCCAGCATGCCTGCCAATAACAAGGCTGCAGTAATAGCGCACAGCAAGAATCCCAAGACCAAGGGGCGTTGGTAAATATAAGCCCTCATGGCGTCTGCCCCTTAGGGTACAGCCGCGCCAGGCAGCGCGCCAACAAGATGGCGCCCTGGCCCATACGCGGCCCTGCGCGAACCAAAAGGTCACCATCGGCCTGCGAAAAAGTACACACCTTGTGGTCTTGCAGTGCGCGCACCATGCCCCAACCCGGGCGCTGGGCCATACCGCTAAAACTGCTGTCGGCGACGAGCACTACATCTGGCTGTGCGCGCACCACCCATTCCGGATTGATTTTGGGGAAAGGGCCCAGCTCGGGCCCCACCATATTGACCAAACCCAACTGACTGATGGTTTGCCCGATAAAGGAACTCGCACCTGCGGCGTAGGGCCCGGAGCTCACTTCAAAATACACTTTTTTTCCACGCGCACCTGCGGGCATCAGGGTTTGCGCCTGCGCAAATTCTTGGTCGATTTGACGAATCACCGGCTCAGGGTCCGTAACGTACAAGGCTTGCGCCAGCGTGCGAATGACACGCACCGCGTCAGCCTGGTCTTTGGGTTCGAGTTGCAGCACCGTCAAGCCCAAAGCGGCCAAGCGCTCGGTTCCCGGCGAGGACGAAGCGGCCAACACCAGATCGGGCTTGAGCGCGAATATGGCTTCGATCTGCGGATCAAGCCCACCGCCCAATTGCGGAAGTTTGCGCACTGTGACCGGGTAATTGGAATAACGGTCCACGCCAACCAAGTCCTGGCATCGCCCCAAGGCACACACGGTTTCCGTTAAAGAGGGCAAGAGGCTGATGATGCGCTTGGGCGCCTGCGCGATGCTGACTTTGCGTCCCTTGTCGTCGGTGATGCTGACAGCGGCCCACCCCCAGGAGCAGGCTAGGCACAAACCCAGCAAGAGCGCCCACTTTTTCATGGCGTGGCGCTCGCGCCGATAGAGGCGCGCATCCAGTCAGCGCAGACCGCGTGCAGTGCGTCCAGCCCTTCGGTCAGCGCTGCCGGTCCGGGCTGCAATATCAAGGGCGACTTGACCTCGTGCAATTGCCCGCTGCGCACAGCGGCAATCACATCCCACCCCGGACGCTGCGCTACCAAATTAGGCCGGAATTTTTTGCCACACCAGGACCCGAAGATGATGTCGGGATTGCGCCGCAACACTTCGCCACTGTCGGCGAAGATGCGGTCTTTACCCAGCCCCTGCTGCGCCAGTTCGGGGAACACGTCGTCGCCACCGGCGATCCCCATCAGCTCGGACACCCAGCGGATGGCGCTGATATGCGGCTCGTCCCATTCCTCAAAGTACACCCGTGGTCGACGCGCGCCGGCCGCTTGCAGCGCGCTCACCTGCGCGCGTATTTGATCGAGGTGTGCCTGCATTGCCGCAATGCGTTGCAAGCCCTGTTCGACCTGACCGACCATGGCGGCCACCTGGTAGAGCATCGCAAAAATCTCGGGTACGCTGCGCTGATTGAACACCGTGACCTGCACCCCATGGCGAATCAACTGCGCAGCGATGTCGGCCTGCAAATCTGAAAAGCCAAAAACGCAATCAGGCTTTAAGGCCAATATCTTGTCAATTTTTGCGCTCAAAAAGGCGCTGACCTTGGGCTTTTCCTGCCGTGCCCGGGGCGGGCGTACGGTATAGCCTGAGATACCCACAATGCGCGCCTCCTCACCGAGCAGGTACAACCACTCGGTGGTCTCCTCGGTGAGGCAAACGATGCGTTGCGGGTACAAGTTCATACAGTGGTCTGAAAGCAAATGGTGAATCCGTCTACTAATCGCTGGGCGTCCAGGTCAGGCCAAGGTAGAAGGTTCTTGGCATTTGCCGGTAACCATAGACCGTTTCATAGCGTTGATCACCTAAATTATCAATTCGGGCCTTCACACTAATTTCTGCTTGGATTCGATAACTTGCCGTTGCATCCATCACCAAATAGGCTGGCAAAGCCTTATCCGCACCGCTAAATTGATCCAAACGTTCACCTTCGCCTCGCATCGCAGCACCCCATGTCCACTGCCCCGTTTGGTGCGTTAAGCCCAACTTAGCGCTAACGGCCGCGCGGCGCAACAAGCGTTTACCGGTCGTATCATCAACCGGGTCTTGCAGCGTCAGGCTGCTATTGATACGACTGTCTCCGAATTGATCGAGCCAACTCCACTCCAGGCCGCGATTGTGGGCACGCTGCAAATTCACTCGATCATAATTTTCGTCATTGGCAATCAAGTCCGTATATTCGTTATTAAACAGCACTACACGAACTTCCGTCGTGCCTAGCCGGTACTGCAGCCCCAGCTCCTGGGATTGCGCTTTCTCAGGTCGTAATTTTGCGTTTCCGCCCCAGGGGTAGTAAAGGTCATTGAACGTCGGCGCGGTAAAGCCGGTGGAGATGGAGCCGTTTACTCGCCACGCATGACTCAAACGGTATGCATAACCAGCAAGCCAGGTATTGGCAGATCCGAAATCGCTGTATATATCTTGTCGCGCTTGAAGCTGCACTTGATGCTGCGAAAAATTTCCGAGGTACCCAACATACACGGAATTTTGCTCACGGCTGGCACGGGTGTAATCGGTATCACTTTTTATCGTTTGCTGTGCAGTTTCTAATCCCACACTGACCGTCTGACCTGCAGAAAATTGGTTCTGCACATCAAATTGAAATGATTTTTTGCGCGAGACAACAAAATAGGGATATGCAGTTACATCAGCCTTGAGATCATCACTTTGGTCGTTGAACGCAGCGTGCAATTGCACGGCCTGACCCAAGCTGAAACGCCCAAAAAATGAAGTGCTCTGCAGGCGGAATGTAGCCTCGTCAGCCTGGCTAGCAGGTCCAAATTCACTGTCATACGCCGTTTTGCCTGAAGCATCGCGAAGGTTAAGGCCAATAACGCCACCGCCGAGCTCATGGCTTAGACCGAGCGAGACTGCTCGGCGTTGGTATGCGTCGCGGTCAGGGTTGGTGTCTGTACGCTCCATTTGATTGGTCGCGTTGAATGAACCATCTTGTATTTCGTCAACCGAATAAGATAAGCGCGTGCTTTCACCGAGCCTTAGCGCGCCACCAATTTGCGCTTTGCGGTAGTCATTTGAACCGACATCCAGTGACGCCGAAAACGAGGATGGCGAATTCCCTTTTTTAGTAAATATTTGAATCACGCCGCCTAAGGCTGCGCTTCCGTACACGCTGCTCACGTTCCCCCGAACTATTTCAATTCGATCAATATCCGCCAAGGTAATGTGCTCTAGTGGCGTAGTGCCGAAATTGAGATTGCTCATTGCCATCCCGTCCAGCAATATCAAGGTGTGACGCGACTCTGCTCCTCGCATTAACACATTGGATATCGTGCCTCGCCCACCGTAGCGCGACAATTCAATGCCCGGCACATTTTCCAACAGTGACGGCAAATCAGATGCTTGCGATGCGGCAATGTCGGCTGCACTAATCACCGTCACCGCCGCAAGCGTATCTTCTAACGAGGTTGGTGTTCTAGTCGCTGTGACGACAACGTCCGGAAGTGATGCTGGCCTGCCAAGGGTTTGGGCGCTTACGCCTAAAGAAGAACCAAGGACGAGCAAAGCCGCGGGCAGCGCAGCAGCGCGCACGGCAAAAATACCATTTTTCATAAAGATTGAGACCATCAACAAAAACCCTCGCCGTCTTCCCCGACAGCGCATGGGCGTTACGGTGACGCGCGGACGCACCACCACCTTGTTGGCCGGTATCCGGGCTAATGGCGCAACTCCCATCGCCTTCCCAAGCGCTTGTTCAGGGCACTCAGTGGCTGTGATGGGAGCGAAATCCTGGCGGATTTGTCCACTTACCGTTGCGGGGGCAGCGCAGGTTAGGTTGGCTTTGCGGGGCCTTCCCTCCTGCTTCCCGTTGAACTGCGCCATGTGAACCACAGCGCGAGCACCAACGGCGCGATTGTAGGCCCAGGGCGTCACTGCCTCGAGGCAATACTACAATCTGAGGCTATGGAACCGGCATCCCCTATTGACCAGATTGCTGAGCGCGTTGAGCGCTTGCTGCTGCGTTACGAGGAATTGCAGCGCACCAACGCCCTGCTAACGCAGCAAGTGGTGACCTTGACCCAAGAGCGTGACTCCTTCAAATCTCGCCTCTCTGCGGCCCGCTCCCGTGTCGATGCCTTGCTTGAGCGCATTCCCGAAAATGCGGCTCCAGTATCTACCTCTGCCACCGCCCCCACCGATAGCCGCTTTTGACCACGATGAAACAACTGGAAGTGCAAATCATGGGCCAGAGCTACTTGCTAGGCTGTCCCGAAGGCGGCGAGGCGCAGCTACTCAAGGCCGTGCAGCGCGTGGACGCAGGTATGTGCAAGATTCGTGACGCCGGCAAAGTTCGGGCGCGTGACCGGATCGCCGTGCTGGCCGCGCTCAACCTCGCTTTTGACGTGGTGTCAGGCAATGGCGAACTGCCTGCAGAACTGGCCGCTGATAGCGGCCCGGCGCTCACGTTGAACCGGCGCCAAAGCGACCGGGTGCTGGAGCCGCTGATCAAGCGCTTAGACAAAGCGCTGGCCAACGACGGCCTGCTGTTCTAGCCCTTTTTGCGCGCTTTGGCGCCTACAATGGACAGCGTCTGCGGTTCCACCGGGCTTTTTATTTCCTGAACCAATGCTCATTGAGCCAGGGCTTGGAATATCGCTCCCCAGGCGTGATCATCTCGCGTTAGATGGACCCAATGGGGTGCTGACCTCGCCCACCTAAACTGCGGTTTAGGATGCGGGTCTGGTGGCCCACCGCAGACACCTTTATCCTTTCGCCTCCACTACTTCCCCCAGCACTTTATGTTCGAACCCCAAATGGTGCTGGAGCTCGCTGTCTTGGGGCTGGGCGCCGGTCTGCTGGCCGGCATGCTGGGGATTGGCGGCGGCATGCTGATTGCCCCCTTTGTCAGCATCATATTAGAGCGGCGCGGCGTAGGCACCGACGTCAGCGTGAAGATGGCGATCGCCACGTCCATGGCCATGATTGTGTTTACCAGCCTGTCCAGCGTGCGTGCCCACCACCAGCGCGGCACGGTGCGCTGGGATATTGTCAAAGCCCTGGCGCCCGGTATTGCGTTGGGCGGCGCACTGGCCAGCGCAGGGCTTTTTGCCATCCTCAAAGGCAGCGCCCTATCGCTTATTTTTGCCGGCTTTGTAGGTTTCTCGGCCACCCAAATGCTACTCAATCGCCAGCCCAAGGCCAACCGCGAGTTGCCCGGCTGGAAGGGCCAAACGCTGGCCGGTGGCGCCATTGGTTTTCTGTCCGGCCTGGTCGGCGCAGGCGGCGGTTTTATCAGCGTGCCCTATATGGTGGCGCACAACGTACCTATCATCAATGCCGTGAGCACCAGCGCAGCGCTAGGCTTTCCCATAGCCTTTTTCAACACCATCGGCTACATTATTTCGGGCTGGCACAACGAGGCCTTGCCCCCCTGGTCGCTGGGCTATGTCTGGCTTCCAGGCCTGCTGGTTACGGCATTTTGCAGCGTGTGGACCGCGCCCTTAGGTGCCAAACTGGCACATCGTCTGAACCTGGTCGTGCTCAAGCGCCTATTTGCCATCATGCTCTATGGCTTGTGCGCTTATATGGCCCACAAAGGTTTGAACGCCTAGGCATCCTGCCAATTGCGCCCACAAAAAAAGGCCGACTAGCGTCGGCCTTTTGGTTGAAGGCTTGGGAGCCCGAAGCACCTTAGCCCATGTGCAAACCGCCGTTGACCGAGAAGTCTGCGCCGGTCGCGTAGCCGCCTTCTTCCGACGCCAGCCAGGCGATGATGGAGGCGATTTCGCTGGGTTCGCCCAGGCGTTTCACCGGCACCGTCGCCACGATCTTGGCCAGCACATCTTCGCGGATGGCTTTGACCATGTCGGTGCCGATGTAGCCAGGGCTTACGGTATTGACCGTCACACCCTTGGTCGCCAGTTCCTGGGCCAAGGCCATGGAGAAACCATGCATACCGGCTTTGGCGGCCGAGTAATTGGTTTGGCCGGCCTGGCCTTTTTCGCCGTTGACCGATGAAATGTTGATGATGCGGCCCCAGCCTTTTTCCACCATGTCGGCGACCACTTGCTTGGTCACATTGAACATGGAATTGAGGTTGGTCTCGATCACCATATCCCAGTCCTCGCGGCTCATTTTCAGGAACATGCGGTCGCGTGTGATGCCGGCGTTGTTCACCAGCACATCAATCACACCATGTTCGGCCTTGGTCTTGGTAAAGGCTTCTACGGTGGAATCCCAATCACCGACATTGCCAACAGAGGCATAAAAGGTGTAGCCCAGCGCAGCCTGCTCGCCAATCCACTTGACGTGGTCACGCGTCGGGCCGCAACCAGCGATCACTTTAAAACCCTCTTTATGCAGGCGCTGGCAAATGGAGGTACCGATACCCCCCATGCCACCGGTAACGTAAGCAACTTTCTGATTCATGTCTGTCTCCTTCATTTTTTGATAAAACTAACTCCAATTGCAATTAACGCTCGATGGTGAGTGCAACCCCCATGCCACCACCGATACACAGGCTAGCGATACCTTTTTTGGCACCACGTCGGCCCATTTCATGCAGCAAGGTCACCAAAATACGGCAACCGGACGCACCAATCGGGTGACCGATGGCAATCGCGCC
The DNA here is from genome assembly GCA_040400575.1 of Rhodoferax sp. Taxonomy (GTDB): domain Bacteria; phylum Pseudomonadota; class Gammaproteobacteria; order Burkholderiales; family Burkholderiaceae_C; genus Allorhodoferax. The sequence continues at coordinate 7,522 of JBBAPX010000010.1, read as the reverse complement.
GCCATTGACATTGACCTTGGAGGTATCCCAGCCCATTTGCTGATTGACGGCACAGGCCTGGGCGGCAAAGGCTTCGTTGATTTCCAATAGGTCCAGGTCTTGCGCTTTCCAACCCGCGCGGGCCAAGGCTTTTTGCGATGCAGGCACCGGGCCCATACCCATCATCGCCGGGTCCAGGCCGCTGGTGGCGAAGCTGGCGATGCGGCCCAAGGGGGTCAAACCTAGGGCGGCGGCTTTTTGCGCCGTCATCACCATCACTGCAGCGGCGCCGTCATTGATGCCCGAGGCATTACCCGCGGTCACGCCACCGGCTTTGTCAAAGGCGGGACGCAGGCCTGCAAGCGCCTCGGCGTTGGATTTGCGGTTGATGAACTCATCGGCGGCAAAAATTATCGGGTCGCCTTTCTTTTGGGCGATGCTAAAAGGCACGATTTCATCGACAAACTTGCCGGCGTCTTGCGCGGCAGCGGCCTTTTGCTGGCTGGCCAGGGCCAGCGCGTCTTGCATATCGCGGCTGATGCCGTGGGCCTTGGCTACGTTCTCGGCGGTGATGCCCATGTGGTATTGGTTGTACACGTCCCACAGGCCATCGACAATCATCGAGTCCACCATGTTCCAGTTGCCCATGCGTTGGCCGTCGCGGCTGCCCATCAGCACATGGGGCGAGGCGCTCATATTCTCCTGACCGCCGGCGATCACGATATCGCTGTCGCCCCAGGCCACGGCTTGCGCGGCCAGCATCACGGCTTTTAGGCCGGAGCCACAGACGGCGTTGATGGTCAGCGCCGGTGTTTCTTTGGCCAGGCCGCTTTTTATCAGCGATTGGCGCGCGGGGTTTTGACCCGAGCCAGCTGCCAGCACCTGGCCCATGATGACTTCACCCACCTGGTCTGCGGCCAGGCCGGTACGCTCCAGAAGGTTCTTGATGACCGCAGCGCCCAGCTCAGGCGCGGCGACTTTGGACAGGCTTCCGCCAAATTTACCCACGGCGGTGCGGGTGGCTGCGACGATGACGATATCTTGCATATTTATGTCTCCGAAAAGTTAAGGGTAAACCGACTCAATGAATAGCGTGTGAAAAGCCGTGGCCGCATTCAGGCCTTAGCCAATACATAGGTACCGGGTGCGGCAAAGCTGGCCTTGTATTTGCCCCGGCCATAGGCCTTGGGCGCGGCTATTTGCTTGCCTGCGTGGGACTTAAGCCATTGCGCCCAATCGGTCCACCAGCTGCCGGGTTGTTCCACCGCCGTTTGCAGCCACTGCGCGTGGCTGGTGGGCAGTTTGCCGTCAGCACGTATCCAGTGGCTGCGCTTGTTTTTGGCGGGCGGGTTGATCACGCCAGCGATATGGCCGGAGGCGCCCATGACAAAACGCTTTTTGCCAGGCAGTGCTTGCGTGGACGCGTAAGCACCGCCGATAGGCACGATATGGTCTTCGCGCGAGCCATAAATATAAAAAGGCGTGTCCAGCAGACCGAAATCGATCTGCTCGCCGCAGACCGTAGCGGCGCCCGGCTGAACCAATTTGTTTTCCAGGTAGGTGTTGCGCAGATACCAGGCGTAGTAGGGGCCGGGCAAATTGGTAGCGTCCGAGTTCCAGTACAAAAGGTCAAAAGGAGGAGGCGTTTCGCCTTTGAGGTAGTTGCCCACCACGTAATTCCAAACCAGATCGTTGGGGCGCAAAAAGCTGAAGGTGGACGCCAGATCTTGGCCCTTCATCAAACCACCATCGCCCATTTCTTGCTCACGGAACTTGACGAAGGACTCGTCAATGAACACGTCCAATATGCCGCTGTCGGTGAAGTCCAGCAGCGTGGTCAGCAGCGTGGTGCTGGCCACCGGATGCGCGCCGCGCGCCGCCAGCACTGCCAGCGCCGTGGTCAGCATGGTGCCGCCTACGCAAAAGCCCAGGGCGTTGATGCTGTGGTCGGTGCCGCGCTTGCCAACGATATCTTGCGTCACACCAATCGCTTGGATCACCGCGTCTTCAATGTAGTCGTCCCAGCTCTTGTGCGCCAAGGATGCATCGGGGTTACGCCAGCTCACCACAAAGGTGCGGTGACCTTGGGCTACTGCGTAGCGCACCACCGAGTTATCCGGCTGCAGATCCAAGATGTAGTATTTGTTGATGCAGGGCGGCACCATAAGGAAAGGCTTTTCAAACACCTTGGCCGTTAGGGGCTTGTATTCAATGAGCTGAAAGAGTTCGTTTTCAAAAACCACTGCGCCTTCGGTGGTGGCGACGTTTTTACCGACCCTGAACACGCTCTCATCGGTCATGGACACATGGCCCTGGCGCATATCGTGCAGCAGGTTTTGCATGCCTTTGGCAATGCTCTCGCCCTTGGTTTCCAGGGCTTTTTGCTGGGCTTCGGCGTTGAAAGCCAAGAAATTGCTCGGGGCTGCAGCGGCTACGCCCTGCTCAACGGCAAAGCGCAGGCGGTTGCGGGTTTTTTCGTCGGCATCGACCGCATCGGTCAGCGCCATCAAGGTGCGGCTGTTGAGTAAGTAAACCGCCGCGCTCAACGCGGCAACCGGATTCTGGTGCCACGCTGGGTTGGCAAAACGCTTGTCCTTCGTTTGCAGTCCGCCTTCGCCCATCAACTGGGTCATCAGGGCCTGCGCGTCCTGCATGTATTGTTGTTGTACCGCTTGCAACTTGTCCGCGGAAAACTGGATAGCCGGGGACGCCGAGGGGGACGCTATGGCGGACAGGGCGGCGCTCAGATCCAGGGTTGGGAAGTTTTCCAGGGCTTTGGTCCAAGATTGGCTTACAGTCTCTTGGAATTGGGCGGCGGTTTTCGACCAGATATCAAACTGCGGGTTGTCCACGTTGTGTCCTCTTGATCCGCAGAAGGGTGCTGCGTTGTTGGTGTTTGCCTCAGATTATCCGAGTGCTGGCCTTCGCCAGACTGACAATTTTTGCTGCGGTGCAGCATTTTAAACGAAAAAATATGTATATCGTTCCTATTGCTTGGTTGTATGTGACTTTCATGATGGCCGTGGCCGAGGCCACCAGCAGCCAGGGCACGGTGCTGGGCGCCTGTATTACCTTTGTGTTTTACGGCCTGCTGCCGATTGCTCTGATACTGTATTTCATGGGCAGCCCGGCGCGGCGGCGCCAGCGTCTGACGCGCGAGGCCCAAGAGGCGCAGGACTATGTGGCGACACAGGCGACACAGGCCGCGCAAGCTTCGGACCAGGAAAGCCCCCCATCACAGCAGCCAAATACTGGCGACCTGGCGCCCGGTAAGCTTGTCTCGCCGGTACGAAAAGAATCTTGAGGCATTGCCCACGGTGCACCAAGCCGGGCTGCCGTCATTGCCAAATACTGCCGTCACCCCGCTAGCCGAAAGGCGCTGACGCGCCAGCATCGGCAGATCAGCCAAAAATTTGCCACCAGCCGAGGGTACAAATGCCTGCGCCGCCCGGGGTGAAAACGCCATAAACGCCGCCCGCACCTCGGGCCCCACCTCAAAAGCCTGCGGGCCAATGCACGGCCCAAGCCATGCCAGCCACTGCGCCACGGGCCTACCCGTCGCGGCCTGAGAAGCAAAAAAAGCTTCCACCACGCCTACATGGACATGCAAAACGCCGTCCATGGCGGTATCTGCATCCGCCCGATGTGCTAACCGGTCTTGGGGCGTCGGAGCTTTCGCAATTGCGCCCGCACCTTGTGCAGCTAAGTTCGCTCCCCTAGCACCATCGGCGAATCCAGCCAAGCCGCGCCAGCCCGCGTGCAGTGCGCCTACTTGGGTCGCTTGCCCATCGGCCACATGGCAGAGCAATATCGGCAGGCAATCGGCGATGCCCACGGTGCAAGCCAGGCCGCGCTGACCGGTGTAGCTGCCGTCGGCGTCAAGATAGTCGGGGGTTTGCGCTTCCAAGGCCAGCAGGCGCGTGCCGTGTACTTGCTTGAGCATGACGGGCCGCGCACCCAAGGCCTGCTTCAGCCGCTGCACGTTGCTGGCCACCGCCTGCGGCGCATCGCCTACATAGGCACCCAGGTTCATACCGTCAAACGGGGGCTGCGACACGCCGCCGGCGCGCGTGGTGCACAGCGCGCGGACCGAAGGCGGCGCAGGCCAGTCGGGCACGAGCCAGTCTGGATGCGGCTGCGCGGGGACTACAGACTCTGGAATTTGCATAGCCGGAGCATAAACCGGTGCCTGCGCCGCTAACATCGGCCTGCCGGACCATGACCTATGGCGCCGATCTCACACAACGCACCGAAGCAGCCCATGATTCTTGAAATCGCCGACATCCGCATCCACCCTGGTCAAAACGCCGACTTTGAAGCCGCTATCGAGCGTGGCGCAGGCAGCGTCATCGCACAGGCCAAGGGTTTTCATGGCTACAAGGTCAATCGCAGCATGGAAACGCCCGAGCGCTATGTGCTGCAAATTTTTTGGGCCACGCTGCAAGACCATACCGTGGGCTTTCGCCAGTCGACCGCATTTGCCGAGTGGCGCGCCATCGTGGGCCCGTTTTTCGCCACACCACCGCAGGTGGAGCATTTCGAACTCGTTGCCCAATCTGACTAAAGCAGGAGTCGCACCATGATTTACAGCTTCACACCCCCCGCCGTCGTTGGCGTCCCGGTGGTGGACTCACCCGCACTGTTTCCAGTGCATCGCATTTATTGCGTGGGCCGCAACTATGAAGAGCACGCCAAAGAAATGGGCGGCACGGGCCGCGAAGCGCCCTTTTTCTTCATGAAGCCGGCCGATGCGGTTCTCTGTTGCGCGCCGGACGCCAGCGCGCAAATGCCCTACCCTACACTCACCGCCAATCTGCACCACGAGATTGAGCTGGTCGTCGCCATCGGCCTGGGCGGCCACCACATCAAAGCGGCGGAGGCGCACCGCCATATTTTTGGCTATGCCGTGGGTCTGGACATGACGCGCCGGGACCTGCAAAACGACATGAAAAAACAAAGCCGCCCCTGGTGTATCGGCAAAGGCTTTGAACACTCGGCTCCCATTGGCGCCATTACCCCGGCCTCGCAAGTACCAGGCATTGAGCAGGCACGCATTGCCCTGGAAGTGAACGGTCAGACACGCCAAAACAGCGTGATCAGCAAAATGATCTGGAATATTGCCGAGACGATTGAACAACTCTCTACAGGCTGGACATTGCAGCCTGGCGACCTGATTTACAGCGGCACCCCCGAAGGCGTAGGCGCGGTGCAAGCCGGTGATGTGCTGGTGGGTAGCGTCGATGGCTTGTCGGATTTGCGCATCATCATCACCGCACCGGCGGTTTTTTAAGGCAACTGTATGCACGGATCTCCGATCAAACATTGCCGGCACTGCGGTAGCGCGGTGGAACAGCGCATTCCCGACGACGGCGACACCAAGCCGCGCGCCGTCTGTCCGGCCTGCCACACCATCCACTACATCAACCCGCTCAATGTGGTGGGCACGATTCCCGTATGGGGCGAGAAAGTGTTGCTTTGCAAACGCAATATTGAGCCGCGCAAAGGCCGTTGGACCCTGCCTGCTGGCTTCATGGAATTGGGCGAAACCACCGCCGAAGGGGCGGCACGTGAAACCGTGGAAGAGGCCGGGGCGCAGTTTGAAATGCATGCGCTTTTTTCACTGATCAATGTAGCGCGCGTGGGCCAGGTGCATTTGTTTTACCGCGCCACCTTGCTCAGCCCCGAATTTGCGCCGGGTACTGAAACCCAGGAAGCGGTGTTGTTTGACGAAGCCGATATTCCCTGGGACGAAATAGCTTTTCGCACAGTTAAAGAAACCTTGGAACAGTTTTTTGCAGACCGGCGCGTCGGACACTTCGGCTTTCACACGCTGGACATTTAATGCAAGGCCGCGCGCAGCCACCGGTGCTGCTTGCACTACACCAATTCAAGTACGCACCCTGGCCCGAGCGGCGCGAATTGCTGCAGGGCTGGTTCTACCGCTTTGGTATGTATGCCTCGCTCAACTTCATTGACGAACCAGCCTGGCTGGCGCTGATTTTTTGTTGAAAGCTGGCCCCGGCATGCTGCCCTGTTTTGTCGTCATCGACCTGGAAACCACCGGCGGCAATGCGCAGAAAGACCGCATTACCGAAATCGCTGCGGTGCGTGTTGAACACGGCGTAGAGGTTGCGCGCTGGAGCACCCTGGTCAACCCTGGTGTGCGCATACCGCTTTTCATCCAAAGCCTGACCGGCATCAGTGACGCCATGGTGCAAGACGCACCGTATTTTGAGGATGTTGCCAGCCGCTTGCTAGAACTGCTAGACGGAGCAGTTTTCGTAGCGCATAACGTGCGCTTTGACCATGGCTTTGTGCTGCATGCGCTGGAGCGCATGGACAAGCCCTTCAAGGTCAAAACCCTGTGTACCGTGCGCTTGTCGCGCAAGCTTTTCCCGGCGCACAAAGGCCATGGTCTAGATGCGATATCGCAGCGCCACGGCTTGCACACCCTGGCGCGCCACCGCGCCATGGGCGATGTGGAGTTGGTGCTGGGTTTTTTACAGGTAGCGCGCGCAGACTTGGGCGCTGAAGTGCTGCAGCGCGAGGCAGTCGCGCTGCTGCAAGGCAGTGCCAGCGTACCGCCCCAATTGGAAACACCGATAGCGGATGTGCCAGACCGGCCCGGCGTTTATCTGTTTTTCGGCGAAGGCACGATACCGCTATACATAGGTAAAAGCGTGAATATGCGCACCCGCGTGCTTTCGCACTTTCAGGCCTCCACACGGCAGGTGCGAGAGATGCGCATATTGCAGGAAATTCGGCGCATCGAATGGCAAGAAACCGCAGGCGAACTGGGCGCCCTCTTGCTCGAATCGCGCTGGGTGAAGGAGCGCCAACCCATACACAACCGGCAACTGCGCCGCACGCGCGGCCTGCAAGCCTGGCAACTGGCAGACGCGCCAGATGCCAAGCCCTTGCTCACGCTGGTCGGCCTAGATCATATGGACGCTGCCGCTTTCAGCACCTTGTACGGCACCTATCGCTCCAAACGCCAAGCGCTTGATGCACTGCGCACGCTGTGCGAAACCCACGCTCTGTGTCCACAAACCTTGGGCTTGGAGACCGGCAAGAGCCATTGCTTTGCCAGCCAAATCGGTAAATGCAAAGGCGTATGCGCCGGCCGCGAAAACCCCAGCGTGCACCGGCTGCGCGTACAACTGGCCTTGGCGGGCGAGCAATTGCAAGCCTGGCCTTTTGTCGGCCCGATAGGCATTCGCGAATACGAGGCGCGCAGCGGCCGCACCGACATCCATGTGTTCGAGCAATGGTGCCACCTGGCCACCGTACATGACGAAGAAGAATTAGCGCAGGCCCTGCAAACCCGCCAGGCGCTAGCCTTTGATGTGGACACTTACCGGCTGCTGCTTAAGCGCTTATCGGGCAAGGGCGACCGCAATCTATTGGTGCTCAAACGGCAAACCGACAACTGCCCGGGCCCTTAAAAATAGACCTATTGTTTTTCAGCGGAAACGCCCTCACCCTGCTTGCCCCAGCGGATGCTGGCCCAAAAGCGCTCGTGTAGGTAGTAGCTGACCAGGCC
>JBBAPX010000009.1:0-114442 GCA_040400575.1 Rhodoferax sp. | reverse complement strand
GGGCGATCATGGTTGTAGGACCACATCCACTGAGTGGCGAAGTCCTGAACCTCTTTAATGCTGGACCAATAATACTGGGATAGCCATTCGTAGCGAACTGTTCTATTGAATCGTTCAACATAGGCGTTTTGCTGTGGCTTACCTGGTTGGATATATTCAAACCGGATGCCACATTCCCCTGCCCATGTCTGAATCTTGTCGCTGATGTTTTCCGGCCCGTTATAGCAAAACCCCAAGTCAGCGCATCGAATCACTTGGGGCTTGCCACGCCAAGAAATAATCTGCACCAAAGACCGGATCACCCGTTCGCTTGGCAGCGAGAAGTCCACCTCGATACCCAGGGCCTCGCGGTTGAAATCATCAATGACATTGAACAAGCGGATGTTGCGTCCGTCCTCCAGGCTGTCATGCATAAAGTCCATCGACCAGACCTGATTAATGGCTCGCGGCACCGCCAAGAACTCCGGCTTATCGCGCACCAAGCGCTTTCTGGGTTTGACGCGCAGGTTTAGCTCTAGTTCGCGATAGATGCGGTAAATCCGTTTGTGGTTCCATCCAAAATTCTTCACGTTGCGCAGGTACAAGTAACACAGACCAAAGCCCCAGTTGCGGTTGTTGTCCGTGAGCCGCACAAGTCAATTGGCAATTTGTTCATTCTCAGCGTTTAGCTGGGACTGGTAGCGGTAACACGACTCACTGATGGAGAACACCGAGCAAGCAAGGCGGATGGTAGCGACTGAGATGGTGTGGGGAAAATTGTGGGGAAAGCATAAATACTTGCTTCTACCCATTGACAAATTGGCGGAGAGAGTGGGATTCGAACCCACGGTACCTTGCGGTACGCCTGATTTCGAGTCAGGTACATTCGACCACTCTGCCATCTCTCCGGGTCGCTGTCGTAGCGGATGGCGATTCTATCAGGGGTGCAAGGTCTCTACGCCGCCCATATACGGCCGAAGTGCGTCGGGCACAGTGACCGACCCGTCGGCGTTCTGGTAATTTTCTAGCACCGCCACCAGCGTGCGGCCTACGGCCAGGCCCGAGCCGTTGAGCGTGTGCACCAGTTCGTTCTTGCCTTGCGCATTTTTAAAGCGCGCTTGCAAGCGGCGCGATTGAAAGCCTTCGCAATTAGAGCAACTGCTGATTTCACGGTAGGTATTTTGCGCGGGCAACCACACTTCCAGGTCATAGGTCTTGGCCGCACCAAAACCCATGTCGCCGGTACACAATCTCATCACCCTATAAGGCAGGCCCAGCTTTTGCAATATGGCTTCGGCGTGGCCGGTCATCTCTTCTAGCGCCGCGTAGCTGTGGTCCGGGTGCACGATTTGCACCATTTCCACTTTGTCAAACTGGTGCTGGCGGATCAGGCCGCGGGTATCGCGCCCGTAGGAGCCGGCCTCCGAACGAAAACAGGCGGTGTGCGCCGTCAGCTTCATGGGCAACTGGTTTTCGGCCAGCACGGTGTCCCGCACAAAATTAGTCAGCGTTACTTCGCTGGTCGGAATCAGGTAGAGGGCGGCGTTGTCTGCGGTTTGCGCATCCTGACCGCCTTTTTTGGCGGCAAACAAATCTTCTTCAAATTTGGGCAGCTGGCCGGTGCCACGCAGGGTTTCGGCATTGACGATGTAAGGCGTGTAGCACTCGGTATAACCGTGCTCCTGGGTTTGCACGTCCAGCATGAACTGGGCAATCGCACGGTGCAAACGGGCCATCGGGCCTTTCATCACGGTAAAGCGCGCGCCGCTGAGCTTGACGCCCATGTCAAAGTCCAGGCCCAGGGGTTCGCCCACATCCACATGGTCTTTGATGGGGAAGTCCATAGCTTTAGGCGTGCCCCAGCTGCGCACGACCACATTGGCGTGCTCGTCCTTACCTACGGGCACGCTCTCGTGCGGCAAATTGGGCACGTTCAGCAACAGGGCTTGCATGTCAGCCTGGATGCCGTCCAGCCGCGCTTCAGAGCTTTCTAACTCGGATTTGATGTCCGCGGTCTGCGCCATGACGGCATCGACCTCGGCCTGCCCGGCCGCGCCCTTGGCCTTGAGTTGGCCGATCTGCTTGCTCAGGCTGTTGCGCTTGGCTTGCAGCTCTTCGGTGCGGGTTTGAATAGTTTTGCGCTCGGCCTCCAGCGCGGTAAATGCGTCCACGGGCAAAAAGGCTTGCGGGCTTTTGCGGGTTTCAAGGCGGGCCAGCACCGAAGGCAGGTCTTTGCGTAGCAGGGTGATGTCGAGCATGGTAAATGAGTAATTGTTCGGGCACAGACCGAAAGCGACGATTTTAGGCGGGCCTGCAGCTGGGCCCTCGGGTCGGTCGGCTTAAGGCGCTGGGGCGCTATGGCCCTCGGTATCGGGCTTCAAGCCCTTGGGCAGCGGGAACTTGATGGTCTCGACCACGCCGTCCATACGCCGCACAGACAGAGCCCCGAGCGAACGCAGGCGCGAGATGACGGCCTGCACCAAAATCTCGGGGGCCGAGGCGCCCGCTGTCAGGCCCACGCGACCGCGGCCTACAAACCAAGCCGGGTCTAGCTCGTTAGCGTTGTCCACCATATAGCTCACTGTGCCGAGTTTTTGGGCTACTTCGCGCAAGCGGTTGCTGTTGGAGCTGGTGGGGCTGCCCACCACAATTACGATATCCACCTGAGGGCTCATGACCTTGATGGCGTCTTGGCGATTTTGGGTGGCGTAACAAATGTCCTGCTGCTTGGGCTCGCGCACTTGCGGAAAACGCGCTTTGACGGCTGCGGCAATATCCGCCGCATCGTCCATGCTCAGGGTGGTTTGGGTGACCAAGGCCAGCTTGGTCGACTGACCGGGTTGCACACGGGCCACATCGGCTACGTCCTCGACCAGGTGGATGCCACTGTCCAACTGGCCCATAGTGCCCTCCACTTCCGGGTGCCCTTTGTGGCCGATCATGATGAACTCATAACCCTCTTTGTGCAGCTTGGCCACTTCCACATGCACTTTAGTCACCAGCGGGCAGGTGGCGTCAAATACCTTAAAGCCGCGCGCTTGCGCCTCGTCCTGTATTGCCTTACTCACCCCATGCGCCGAAAAAACCAAGGTCGCATCGGGTGGCACATCGGCCAGGTCTTCGATAAAGATAGCGCCCTTGGATTTGAGATCGTTCACCACAAAAGTGTTATGCACGATTTCATGGCGCACATATATTGGCGCGCCGAACTTAGAAAGCGCGCGCTCCACAATTTCTATGGCCCGGTCCACGCCGGCGCAAAAACCGCGGGGCTCGGCCAGCAGGATTTCGCTGCCGCTCAAAATATCACTGGACGTCTGGCCAAGAGGGTTCATAAAACAGCAATCACTTTCACTTCAAAGCTGACGGGCTGACCGGCCAGCGGGTGGTTGAAATCGAACAATACCGCACCATCGGCTTGCGCGTCCTGGCCGCTGGCATCTCCCTTGACCGCGATCACTGCACCGGCATAGCTACTTTGCCCGTCTGGCGTGGGAAACTGCACCACATCGCCCGGGGCATAGCGCTCCTGGGGGTCGCCCATTTCACGCAGCAGCCTGGCAGCAACCCACTGCTGCATCTCCGGGTTGCGCGGGCCATAAGCCACACCGGCCGGCAGCTCAAAGGTGCGGTGCGCGCCTTCCTCTAGACCAATCAGGCAGCGCTCCACTTCGGGCGACAACTCGCCGGTACCCAAGCTTAAGGTGGCGGGCTTACCGCCAAAGGTGTTTATGACCTCGCCCGCCGGGCCGGCCAGCCGGTAATGCAGGGTTAAAAACGAAGCGGCAGAGATACAGGGAAGGGTGTCGGTCATAAGGCTGTGGATAATCTTCAGCTATTGTAGAAACATAGACACGGGGTAGCGGCTATGTACCGCGGCATAAGCAGCCCCGCCCTACCAAGCTTTGCTGTCACACCCTTTAGCGCCATGCCCCTGGACCACATGCCTGTGGACGCCCGTCCACGCGAAAAACTGCTGCAACGCGGCCCTGCCGCGCTCAGCGATACTGAACTGCTTGCCATCCTGCTGCGCACCGGCATACCCGGCAAAGACGTGCTGCAGTTGGCCGATGAACTGCTGCGCACCCCTCAGCTGGTGGCACAAACCGGCGCGCAGGCCCAGGGCTTTGGCGGTATCGCCGGCTTGCTGCACACCGACCCCAAAGCACTGGCCCAGGTTAAAGGCCTAGGCCCGGCCAAACGCGCCGAAATATTGGCGGTGCTGGAACTGGCGCGCCGGGCTATGGCGCAGCGGCTGCAAGAGCGCGCGGTACTGGACTCGCCGCAAGCGGTTCGACAGTTTTTTCAACTGCATTTGTCTGCCCTGCCCCATGAAGTGTTTGCGGTGATGTTTCTGGATGTGCAACACCGCATGCTGGCGATGGAGGAAATGTTCAAGGGCACGGTCAGCCAAACCAGTGTGTATCCGCGCGAAGTGGCCGTACGCGCTTTGCACCATCAGGCCAGCGCCGTGGTGCTCGCGCACAACCACCCCAGCGGCTCGGTGCAGCCATCGCGCGCAGACGAGGCGCTCACGCAAACCCTCAAATCAGCGCTGGCGCTGATTGATGTGCGCGTCTTGGACCACATCATCGTGGCGCAAGGCCAGTCTTTGTCTATGGCCGAGCAAGGCTTGGTGTAAGGCAGCGAGCTGGCCCGACCGGTCTGCATGGACAATCCCCCCATGCCTGGCTTGCAAGACCTGAAACAAATCAAAGACCAACTGCAAGCGCAAGCGGCCAGGGACAAGGCCGAGCGAGCGGCCCGCGCGCTGGCGGCCAAGCGGGCCGAGAAAGAACGCAATTTGTTTGAAAGTGCTGTGGGCCAAGTGCAGCGCATAACCGCGGTGGCGCGCGCCGACCTGAAAATACCGGCCCCGCCAGCCGCAGTGCTGCAACACGAGCTAGACGCGCAAGCGGCGCTGCAAGAATCCCTGAGCGACGAGTTTGACATCAGCAGCTTGCTCGATACCGACCAGGACCTAAGTTTTCGCCGCCCCGGGGTAGGGGCGGAGGTGGTACAAAAACTGCGCAAGGGCCAATGGAGTATTCAGCGCCAAGTGGACTTGCACGGCCTGCGCAGCGACGAGGCGCGCGAGGCCATGGGCCAGTTCATCCGCGATGCGCATAAGCAAGGCCTGCGCTGCGTCCGCGTGATTCACGGCAAAGGCCTGGGCTCGCCGGGCAAAGCACCGGTGCTCAAAGACAAGGTGCTGCGCTGGCTGGTGCAAAAGGCCGAAGTCATCGCCTTTGTGCAAGCCCCGCCCCATAAAGGCGGCGCCGGCGCGGTGCTGGTGCTGCTGGCGCCGGTGCGGCAGACATCAAGTCGATAAGTAAAAAATAAGATAGCAAGAATGTAGCAAGTAATTTAGGAAACCAAGTGGCGAATAAGCACTCAAACCATATGCCAGATCTATAAGATTTTCTTCAAAGCGAAGAATTTTTAGAATAAATGGTCAGACCTTCGAGAGACTTTGGAGATGGCGCCGGGAACATCCAGCTGGCGATATAGCCCACTGCGATGCAAACAAAGATTGAAATAGCGAGATAAAAATATGGGTGTACCAGGTTCATGAACCAAGCTACAGTGGTCAATGTGATACTGACGCCGACACCGATTGCAACGCCCTGCCAATTAGCACGCCTTGTAAACATGCCCAAGGTGTAGGCGCCAGCGAATCCGCCACCCAATAGACCAGCTAACTCAATCGATACATCAAATAAGGAATGGATGTCGTAGCGCGTCAATAACAGTGCGACACCCATTCCAAGAATGCCTGCCACCACGGTCATCACCTCAGCAAAATGAACGCTAGATTTTGGTGTTGGATTTTTCGCCCATTTTTCATAAAAATCTACCGACGCAAGCGTAGCGACACTGTTCATGATGCTCGACAGCGTCGCCATCGCAGCAGCCAGAATTCCCGCTACGATCAGACCACGCACGCCCATAGGTAACTCCGCAGCGATGAATAGTGGGAATGTCGCATCGATGGTGAGCAAGGGGTTCATCCTCTCGGGGTGATTCTTGTAGTAGACATACAAGGCAGTACCAACGCCATAGAATAAAAATCCCCCTGGAATCATGATGGCGGCAAATGTCCAAACAGACCGTTCTGCATCCTTGTCCGAACGCGTGGACAGCACACGCTGCATCAGCACCTGGTCCTTTGGAAAGGTGAGAACCACGTCAAATAGCACGAGGAACAAAAAGCCCCAAACGGTGGCCTTGGTCAGGTCCCAGCTGAAATCAAATAGCTTTGTCTTCTCTTCGGCCTGGGCTACTTTTATCAATTCACCCGCGCCGCCATCGAGCATATAGATGACAAATCCGATAGTAAAAAATATTCCTCCCATTTTGACCACCAGCTGGACTACATCGGTCCAGACGACTGCTTTCATACCGCCCAAAGCGGTATAGATCATGGTGAACACGCCCATGATCAGTATGCTCCATATGACGTCAATACCAGTCATCGTAGCGATTGCTAAAGACGGCAAGAAAAGAATAATGCTCATCCGACTACCAATTTGTACGGCCATAAACAAAGCACTTGCCAGTGTGCGTATGACGGGATGAAAGCGGGTTTCAAGGTATTGAAAGCTTGACATCAAATCGAGTCGCCGCAAGACCGGTACTATCCAAATCGCAACAAACATCAAACCAAGTACAGCGATTAGGTTGTTGGTTAGGTATTGCCAGTTGGTTTCAAACGCCTTGGCTGGAATGGCAATGTAACTAATTGAGCTGGTGTTCGCTGCATACAAGCTGACGCCTGCCGCCCAGTAGGGGATAGAACGTCCGCCGACGAAAAAATCAGCGGTTGAAGTACGCTTTTCACGCAGGTAAAAATACAGCCCCATACCTAACATAGCCGTCAGGTAGAAAACAATGACCACCCAATCCAGCCAGGTAAGCAGTAGTTTCCCAGACTCGATTTCTGCGAAGTCAATTTCAACTCCGCCTGCGCTGGCAGGGTGCTGCCAAGCGATGCCATTGCGCCAGGCTGTGCCATCAAAAGCCCCTAGGGCCTTGGGATCATCCAATGTCGCCCACGAGCCCGTAATGGTGTGATACATCATCATTGCAGGAGCAGGAGAAAGCGCAGCTAACGGTTGGACTAAATAGATGACGTGCGCCTGACCGGCTGGCCGCGCGGCATGTTGAACCACAGTGCCAGATAGTGCATTTTTTTCGATCCATCCGCCCGATGGCGTCCATTGCCACAGGTGGTCTCTAGCACCACCGGCCGGCCTCACCGTGGCATACAAAGCGGAACGCTGACCGACGAGCGAGGTCGGTTTTCCCTTGAGCTGCGTTACGCGATGAGCGGTCCAATGGGGTTGCGCTGCACTCGTGTCCAATGCGAACTGCGTAAAAGTTCCATCCTTATCGTTGCCTACAACGTAAAGGACTGGGCCCATCATCGCCGCCTGTAAATCAAGCAAGTGCATGGGCAAGGAAGGCATAGGTAGTGAGCCTAAGCGGCCCAACTCTAATGTCAGTTTTTGAACCCGCTGCGCCACTCCATCGCGCTCAGTGCCAAGAAAAACATAAGCCTGCCGTTTGTCCAATGCTAAGGCTTGTATCGGTTGTTGCGCGTGCCAGTCGACCTTCTTCCAGGACTGGCTAGCTTCATCGAACTCCCAACTTGCATCCTGTCCCAGCACGAGGAGCTGGCCATCCAAAGCAGCCAAAGTGCGTACCAGCCCATTGCCAGGCGCAGGCCCCAGCGTACCCGTCTTCAGGGTCACAAGATTGCCTGCATGGGCAGACAATGTAGGCAAGCACACACCCATGCCAACACCAGCTACCCATAGGGCCACGGCAGTTCTGCGCAAAGACAATGCGAGGTAGAAAATACCTTTCATAAATTGACACGGCCTTAGTTGAATCACTTGATGACGCCCTGTTGGCGCAATTGCGCAATTTCATTATGCGAATACCCGCACTCGGCTAACACATCGTCTGAATGCTCACCGAGGGTGGGTGCAGCGAACGGGGAAGGGCCCGGCGTTTTACTAAATTTGATTGCCTTGGTAAGGCCCTTGTAGCGCCCAACCGACGGATGCTCCAGATTAGTCACCATTTCCTCGGCAAGCACTTGCGGGTGGTCGAACATATCAGCAATTGAACGTGCGGCCGCACTGGGTACATCCTGCGCAAATATCTGTTCCCACTCGAGAGCGGTATGGGACAGCAAGGCATTGTGCAGCTGAGGCAAGATTTCGTTGGCACAATCGGCGCGCTTGCGCACGCTGTCATACCGCGGATCGTCGGCCAAAGAGCTGAGTCCGACTTTTTCACAAAGTGCGCGCCAAAAATGCGGCGTGTTGGCGGATAGATAGATGAAGCCCTCTCGCGCCGGATGCAGACCCGTGACCCCTCCAGAGCGCATGTCGCGACCGATATCACGGCTTTCACTTTCAGCCCAAATGAACCGCGCCGATTGCATAGCCAACGCACTTCTTAGCAAGGAGACGCCAACATATTGGCCACGATTGTTTCGCTCGCGCTCAAACAGTGCGGCACTGACACCGCTTGCGACCATTGCTGCAGCGTAGTAATCCACCACAGAGCCGTACACAATTTCTGGTGGTTGCCCGTGCTTGCCCTGCATAGCGCAAATTCCGGTCATTGCCTGCAAAACCTGGTCATAGCCAGCATAGTCTTTCATAGGGCCTGACTCGCCATAACCATTGACCACGCAATAGATCAGCCGCGGATGACTGGCCTGGAATCTCTCATAGGCGATACCCAAGCGCGGCGCAACAGAGGGTCGGAAATTGTGAACCAGTACGTCGGCCGAGCCGAGCATGCGATCGAGGACCAGCAAACCCTGTTCTTTTTTCAGGTCCAAAACCAATCCGCGCTTGCTACGGTTAATTCCAAGAAAAGCCCGGCTTTCGGCTTCTAAGGTCGACGGATATCGGCGAAGGTTGTCACCGCTGGGTGGTTCAATCTTGATTACTTCTGCACCCATGTCAGCAAGTAGCGTGCAACCGTAAGGGCCAGCTATGTAGGCGCTAAGATCCAGCACGCGGATACCAGTCAACGGCCCACGCGGCGCCTCGTCCTTGCTCAAAGTTTCGCTCATAGGGACAATATCCCCATCTTTTGCGCTAAATCGGCAATTCTTCTGGACCTTTGGATAAACGGCCTATCAATCATTCTTCCCTCCAATTGGAACGCGCCAAGGTTCATATTTTTCGTATCTCCTACGGCGGCCAGTACCCGCAATGCAAAATCAATCTCGTGTTGGGCTGGGCCGAAGATTTGGTTTACCGTCTCAATCTGACCTGGATGAATACAAGTTTTTCCTATAAAACCCATTTTTCTAGCCATCTCACACTCCGCACGAAATCCGCTAGCGTCCTGCAAATCGGGAAATGCACCGTCATATGCGAAGACGCCGGCTTCAGCCGCAGCCATTCGAAGCGCAAATAACGCAGCATGAACATTCAGCGCATCGTCTCTCCTGATTCCTTGCGGTTCAAACAAGTCGGCATAACCTATCTGAAGCCCGACGATTCGGGCGTCCGCACTGGCAATATCGAAGGCACAGCGCAAAGCCTTTGGCGTTTCAACGTTAGCCAGAATGGACACCGGGCTGGAATTACGGTTCAAGGCTTCCGCGCAAGCGATGACCTGCAGGCCATCTTGAACTTGTTGCCCTGACTCACACTTTGGAATGTTCAAGATCGCAAGCCCGGTCTGGACCACGGCAAAGACATCCGCCTCAAAATGCGGCGTACGCATTGCGTTAACGCGCACGATGAGCGTTTTAGAACTCGAGCGTGCCGATTCAGACATCAAGAATTCGCGCACGCGCTCCCGTGCAGTTTGCTTGCTAACTTCGGCTACTGAGTCCTCCAGATCGAATGAAATGGCATCCGCCTGGCTGGCCAACGCTTTGGAATACAGATCAGCGCGCGTGGCAGGAACGAATAGTTTGCTTCGCATAAAGAAGTTGCAGTGTGGCCCACAGTATGGTGAAATTGATTAAAAATAAAAACCATCTAATAGTAGTTTTAGACAATACTTTTTGTTTACCCCGAGGCTCTGATGAACGATGGATACCCAATTTTTGTATACCTTTGTGGCGGTGGTTGACCATGGATCTATGGCATCAGCGGCACGCCTTCTCAACATTACGCCGGCCACGGTGGCTCAACAAATACGTACCTTAGAGAGGGAAATTGGCGCTCCCTTACTCACTAGAGCAGGGCGGACAGTGTCCATTACCGAGGCAGGCACTCGGATCTTGGAGCGTGCGCGAAATCTGCTCAGAGATGTCACCGATCTGCATTCAGCTGCCAATGACAATGACACCTTTGGCGAACTCAGAATTGGCGCTGGAACGAATGCATTAACTGGAATTTTGCCGGATATTTTGGCTGGCATGGTACGTCGACACCCCCGTATCAAGGTCTATATCAAGCCCGGATATTCCGCAGATTTGTACCCCTCGGTAGAGAGCGGCGAACTAGATGCAGCCATTGTTTTGGAGGCCCCTTTTACGCTTTCCAAAAGAGTTGAATGGTTGGTACTTCGCGAGGAACCGTTGGTCGTATTGGCACCCAAGAGCATGAAAGGTCGCGATCCACACGATCTCTTGGCCACCGAACCCTTCATCCGGTATGACCGCAACCAGTGGGGTGGGCATCAAGCGGATCGATACCTGCGGATGGTTGGGATCGTCCCCCAAGAGCGCTTTGAGATGAACGCGCTCAACGCCATCGCGGTCATGGTAGACCGTGGCTTGGGCGTTTCTCTGGTACCTGATTGGGCACGGCCTTGGCCGGAAGGTCTGAACCTCATCAAATTACTGCTGCCGGAGCCCTTCGATCCAAGGCGCATCGGGGTTCTTTGGTCGCGCTCCACCATCCGAATCAGGCTTGTTAAGGCATTCCTGCGCGAAGCCCAAAATGTCGCATTACGCCAGGCTGAAGTGACCGGACGACCACTCCCCTGATCTAAATACTGGGTGCCAATTGCATCCAAGTCAGCCGCCAAGTACCGTCTGCGCGTCCACCAGCAGAAAAATAAGGCTCAAAGGTCAGCGCCGATCGTTCTGCCAAATGCAGACGAATTGCCGGCGGGTCATCGGCACCGGCACTTGCCAACAACTCCAGGACCTCACTTGCCGACTCTGCCGCGAGTCGCACCGTCTCTGCGCTTTTATATCCATCAATAAGACCCGTCGAAAACACCAAGGGTCCTCGGGTTATCGCACAGTAATCTAGGTGCATCACCTCTTGTATGACAGCAGCGCCATCCGGCGCCTTAGATTCTTGTAAGCTGAAGCTCGAACGCCGATGTAATACTGGCTCCATTGGAAAATTTAAGGCCAAGATGTCACCAGACCGCCAAAGTCGGTCTATCGCGAAGTACGCGTCCGCAGTGACATTGCCTGGGCAACTGATTGAATTGACTTGGACACTTGCGCCGTGCGCCCATGACGGAATGCGGACACAAATCAGGAATCTAGCCGCTCGGGCCGGATCTACCGTAATTTGAACGTATCCGTCATAGGGATAGGCGGTGTGCTGCTGAAAGTTCACCTTGCCAGCGTCTTCAAACCAAAATGAAGCCGTACTAGGCCCATATAAGTTAAGCGTCAGCGTCCGTTCATCGGTCTGCACATAGGCAGCGCCAGGTAACTCCTCTAGTGCCATAGCGCCACTTGACTTGCAGCAACGCCAATAGGTGGTGTAAACACGGCGACCATTGGGGAAAGAGTAATAACACCAGTCCTCACCATTCGGGTCCATGGCACCGAGCAAGTCGTTGTAAGCAGAACACTCGATTTCTTCTGCGTACTTCGCCTCGCCAGTGATTAAGTGCAACTCCCGATTTAGCTGGATCCAGGCGAGGATAGAGCAGGTTTCCACGTAGCCCGTGGGACTGAAAACACTGTGATGGTTAAATACCTCGCGCGAACGCAGTCCCACCCCGCCCCAAGGGCCTCCGCCAAGCGTCAGGTGATGCAGGCGAATACTTGTCCATATATTCAGCACGGCCTGCAAATAGCGAGGATCGCCAGTTACTTTGTAGAGTTTGGCCAAACCCACTAGATTCCAGCAGAGTTGGTAGGCTTTACCCGCTGAGATTTCAGAGGCGTCCGCCCCGCCCAGCGACTTGCGCAACAATGCCAACTCTGGCCGCTGATCGGCTTGCTGCAAAATGAGTTCAGCCAGTGCCAGATGCCTGGGTTCACTTGTCGCCATGAACAATTCCACTGCAGCGTCTAACAATACGGTGGCCGAAAGCCCGTGGTGATTCCCAAGTTCGGTGATGTTGATATCCCCCTCATGCAGGATATTCCAACACAAGTCGGCTATCTTGCAGGCTGCCAATAGGTAGCTGGGTCGGGCAAAATTCTTATGGACTTCCAGCAAGCCTAAAAGCATGTAGCTGTGGACCCAGATATCCCAGGTTCGCTTTTCTGGCGCACCATCCCATGTCACGGGCCCAGGCGAAGATTTACGGGTAAACCGGCGTACAGGCGCATAGGTTCCCAAGTAGCCGTCACTGCTTTGCATGCGGACCAAGTAGTCGGCTACCGCCTGCACATTGTCCGACAGACCTCGGTCGCCGCTTCTCTTGGCTGCACGGGCCGCCGCATAAAGCCATTTACCTGCGTGCTCGCCATACCAATCACCTTCCAAATTGCGGCTAACCGGCTCCGGCGCGAACATTGCGATCGCTGGGCTTTGCGCACCAACGATGAAACGAGACAACCTCCCGCTTTTACTTGCAATGAGCGCCTGTCCAAGTAAGCCATGCAACTCAATATGGGGAACTTCACGCATCGACGACACACCTAAAACCAATGGTGCCCGAGCGGTCTTTACAGGGAGCCATCAGTAGGTACTTCCCATGCTGGTCTAGGCGATACGCTTGTGGGAAATACCAGTGTGAGGTTTGCGCCTGGAAACTGCTTCCGCCACGAAGGACCGCCGCGCGGGTATGGTCATCGCGGTATTCGTCAGTCCACTGCCAGACGTTTCCGATCAGGTCCAGAACGCCAAAGTGGCTGGCACCTAGTGGGTGCGCTTGTACGTCATCAGGTGGCCGCAAGGTTCGGCTACGGTTCACTTTGGGAACGGCATCCTCCCTCCACGCATTACCCCACGGATAGTTCCGACCGTCCACTCCTTGCGCGGCATATTGCCATTCCCACTCGTGCGGTAACCGTTTACCCGCCCAAGTCGCATAGGCACGAGCGTCCTCAATGCCAACCCAAGTCACTGGTTTGTTGTCCCACCCCTTCAGCGGCGCACCATTGATCCAGTCTCGCAAAAAATTATGCCCATCAGTCGGCTGATAACGTGAAGCGACCATAAAGGCTTTGTACTGCGCATTAGTTACCGGAGTCTGGTCAATGAAAAACGCACTCAATTGCATCCGTTTGCGGTGACTGCGCCGCGCGCAACTCTCCCATGGGTATTGGAAGTCCAAGCCTTCCCAAGTTTGTCCCTCGACTTCAATCCCGTTGACCACGAAATCAAAGTCGGCGGCTGGAATCAGAAGCATTCCTGTGGGTGGTACATCCGCGACGGTTGTACGTTCGATAGGTACCAGGTGCTGCGCCAGGGAGTGCCAGGCAGAAGACAGGCTACGAAGCGGAGTTATCGCGAATTGGGCAGCACGCTCCTGATAAGCCACTAAGCCGGGAACCTCGGCACCAGCCGCTACACGCAAAACTGCGCCGTAGCCCAGCGACTCCAGCTTCAGACTAATTACCGCATTGCCTGCAGCATCCATTCGGGCTTGCAACTTAACCCCACTCCAAACGTCAAAATACTCCGCTCCGACTTCGTGCGGTAGTACCAACTGTTCGCCTTCAATTTCATATTCGTTGCGATTGACAATAGTCCACAATTGGCACTTGTCAGAGGGAAATAAACTTGCAAAAACGCCAGTTTGCAAGCATGCAAAATAAGGCCGCCATTCCTGACTCACCAACAAAGGGGCAAATTGCCGCTGCAATGCGGCGATGCGTTTTAGGCTCTGCGCATCCCGTGGGGTCAGCTGATTCCAAATCCCCCAAACGTTTTCCCAAGCGTTGTAGCCGATGCCATTAAAAAACATGAATTGAAAGTCATTGGTGCGGTCGCGGCTCCAGCGATTTTCAACATTGATCATGTGGCGCGGCTCCAACCATTTGAATTTGGCGACGCTAGGGATCACGTCGGCTGGCACTTTTTTGCCCCAGCTTTGCACATTCCAAATCAACGCCTCCTCTGCCGAAATTGTTGACTCTGGCTGTAACACCACCGGGCAACCAATTGCTTCACAGGCATCGAAGAAGGCACGTGGCACACCGTTGTAGGTGTCACCGTTGATACCATCTGCGCCTACGGCCTTCAGGATTTTGGCGATAGCGTGCCAGTCTTGTTGCCCCAGATCACGAGTCCCCTTGTCCCACGGTTTAGTGGGTAAGAAAACACGCACGCCACGTTGATGAAAGGCATGAACCGCCTCGCGCAGGCCTGCTAGGCCACCGGGCATGTCATGGGCAAGGTCAGTTTGGTTGCGGTCATCTATGCCGATATTGGGATAAACGTACCAAATCAGCACACTGTCGATACCACCAAACCGCAACTCAAGGTCATCCAAATAGCGGTCGACGGTGTATTTTCCAGATGCGGAATCAAAGAAATAACGATCTTCCACCATCATTTGTGCATGCACAAAATTTGATTGCGCCCACTGTAGAGCGGGTCGACGGTAGTTACTGTCGTCGTAGCCAATACGCGTTAAGTGTTCAGAGCGCCAGTCGCGCAGTTCCCGAATCCAGTCATCGGCGGTCCCAAGCACATCCATTTTCCAGTGACCGATCTCCGCGAATGGCCATCCCGGCGCCTTACCGGGCGTTGGCAAATAGCGTCCTGTGGTGACATGGGAAAATTTATATTCCGTCTTGGTCATTGGAGGGCGATCTAAATCATCGTCTGGGTTCATTTTTGGGAGATTGGGTTGAGCTGACGCATGCGCGTGTTTGCGGGGAGAGAGTGCCATGAATTATGGACTGAGGGTCTGGTAGACCCGCTGATAAAACGGAAACTGCAATTTGGGCAGTTCATTACTCGCATCCCCCGGCAAATGTTGGAGCAACAATATCGCCACCAACTGCTGTTTGGGGTCGATCATGAAGTAGGTTGACGCGGCTCCTGACCAGCCGAAAGATCCGACGGATCCGGAGCGCCGCTGAGGATGCCCCTCAAGCAACACCCATCCACCTAGACCGTGACCTTCGCCCTGCCCCGATTCTGTAGGCTGTAGGCCGCGATCCGGATTTGATTGCACCAGCTGATTGGAAAGCATTGTTTGCACCGATTTGGCACTTAGAACCACAACGCCGTCCAGTTGCCCCCCTTGAAGCAGCATCTGGCAAAACCGCAAAAAATCGCTTGCCGTGGAGTACATGCCCCCTGCGGCACTGACATAGGGGTTGAGCATGGCACCGGGATTAGCCGCAGAAGGACCTGCCGCTAGCACCAAATGGCCGGCAGGTCCCATGGTTGTAATGTCAACAATCCTTGCGCGCTTGGCGGCCGATACCGAAAAACCAGTGTCTGACATCTTCAGTGGTGTGAAAATTCTCTCCTGCATAAACACATCCAGCGGCAAACCACTGACCACTTCAATCAGTCGCCCCAGCACCTGGTAATTGACACCGTCGTAAAGAAAACGCGTGCCGGGCTCAGCTTGCAGCGGGGAGCGTGCGGCCCGTCCGGCAAAGTCACGCAGATCCGTTGACCTGTGAAGCTCCTGACGTCCCAGCAACTTGGATGCCTCTTCCATGCCGATGCCACCCGTGGCGAAGCCAGCGGTATGCGTTAGCAGTTGCCGGGCGGTAATCGGACGCTGGGCTGGTCTCAATTGCGGCCTATCAGCAGACCCGCCTACCATGACCTGCATCGACAAAAACTCTGGGAGATACCCTGACACCGGCGCGTCAAGATTGAGTTTCCCATCGTCAACCAAAACCAAGGCTGCTACGGCGGCAACACTTTTGGTCATCGAGTAAATGCGAAAGATCGCGTCACTCGACATGGGGTCCTGCCGCATCAAGTCCCGGTAACCAAAACTTTGCAAATGCAGCACCTGCCCTTTTTGGGCTACCAAGGTCACGCCACCAAGATAGCCCTTGTCTTGCGTGGCTCCTGCCAAAAGTGACTGATAAGCGTCTTTAGCGGGGCGGGCTCGCACACCACTTTCCTTGTACAGCGCGCCCGCCTGCATGTCTTGCGCATTCAGGGTAGGTACACCCCAAGAGGCCGTGAATATGATGGCGCTGCCGATGATCAGCCTGGAAAACAGGCGCATGTAGTTAATTCGCTTAGAACTTAATTTCGTGCGAAATTGAAACTACGCGGCCACGTCCTGCAAAGAAATTCTTGAAACCAGGCAGCTGCGACCAGCTCAAGATGTATTGCCTATTTTCCAAGTTTTCTACACCTAGTGAAAGTCGACCATAACGGCCAAAGTCATAATTCGATCCCAAGTCTAAAAGTGTGTATCCCGTAGTATGTTCCTCGTTGTTCCGCCCAACATTGATGTCACGCGAGAATAATCGTGTTGCACCTAGCGTCACTTCCGCTTTGTCCACTGGCTTCCATGTTACCGAGAGACCCAACTTATCAGGGCTGATGTCGAGTACACCCATTTCCTTGTCCAGTGCGCCGCCGCTAGAACTATAGGAAGTTTTTCCACGAATCTGTGAGTAAAGAGCGCTTGCTTTCCACTGCTTGTTGAGGTTAAGCCCACCAGAAAATTCAAAGCCGGTAATGTCCACCGGCGCCCGGTTAATCACAAAGTCATTCGTCACAGAACTAATCGACACACTGGCACCAAGAGCGGACTTAGACTGGTAGCTTGAAGCGCCCAGATTTCCCATGGCACCGCGCCAATTGAAGCCAATTTCAGTGTTATCCACTACCACTGCTTCCAGACCATCAATATCAGCGACTTTCACATTGGGACGATTGATATTCCTGAGCGCAATGCCCACGTTGGGCAGCGTAAATCCCTTGCCATAGGACGCAAAAACCGACCAGCCTTGCGGTAGACGCACTATGGCGCCAATGTTGGGTAAATCTACCGTGTAATCGCGCGTTCCACCTTCCACTAGGGAACGGTTGTTCGCATAAATCGTGGTAAACGTGTCAACCAAGAGCTGCCCTCCCTCCCTGCGGTATCCACCGCTCAGCGTGAGCATCCCGATGTCATAAGAAAGTTGCGCATAAGGCGCGACACTGCTGTACTTCACCGGCGGCGCCCAGGTTCGATTGGTAAGTGCAAGTCGCTGTTCCGCAGTGTCTTGCACTAAATCGAGACCAGCGCGTAGTTCCATCCCATTGAGCCCCAAAATATCTTGGCGTGTCCAAGAAGTACGAAGCCCCTTTTTTCTGGAGTCAATTTCTGACTGCTCAATAAGAGTACCTACGGGTGCAAAAAGCGGGTCCTGCTTGCCACTATCTAATTCCGCCACAAATCGCATCGCTTGATCTGCCATATAAGCATCAGCGGTTAATGTGCCCCCAAGAAATTCGTCATTTTTATATGACAGGTTGACCTGCTTAAAGTCATTGAATTCAGTTTTAGCTCCAAGCGGTTGGCCACGCTGGGCGCTATTGGTTTCGCCCGTGTCTCGATCGCCGTCGAGCGCCATGTAGTTCCCTTTGCCCAGGATCTTGAAACTACTCGCAGTGAGCTGTAAGCGCTGCTCCTTGTTCGCACCAAAATTGAAACCACCCTTAGCAAAGTAATTGTTGGCAGTTGAGTCCAAGACGGAACCGCTGGCATTCATTCCTTGACGACGCCCGTTGGCGTCATAACTCATGCCGCGATCAATCTGCGAGATGCCAGCTAAAAGGTCAAAGGTATCATCCTTGTGCGCATAGTTGAGTCCCAGCTTCCACCCTGCGCTGTCATCTCGAAACTGGCTGGTGTAGCGCGAAATCAGGGTGATTTCATCGCCCATCTTGGTTGGCACTTTAGAGATGTAATTGATGATCCCGCCAGCCGCGCCGATACCCTCTGAAGCGGATGGCCCGTTGATAACCTCAATGCGCCCAACAAGCCCCATATCCGTGAAACTGGCGCTGCGACTTCCCTCTCGCAAAGGCGAACCCTGTGGCACACCATCGAGAAGACGCAATGCAACGCGTCCGCGCAGATTCTCACCGGCGTTTGCCATAGCCTGCGAAGACTCCGCATAGCCTGGAACCGTGCGGGCCAGCACGGCAGTAGCATCCTCAGTGAGCGCAAGCGTATGCGCGAGTTCTTCTTTAGAAACAACGTTAACTGCACCTGGAATCTTGTCCACAGACTTGGCGCTTCGGGTACCGGTGGTAATTGTCACCGTGGGCAGTTGAGCGTCATCGGCTTTGACCTCTTCGCCAACTTTACTTAGGACCGGTGTGGTGTTGGATTGAGCGTACGCTTGTCCAATAGCAGCAACCAAAACAATAAATGCGAAGGGGGAGTTAATGTGTCTCATTTTTTTTCTCGCGTAAATGTGGGGTGTTCCAACTAGCGCCGACTGGCCTTACGCGTTGCAGTTTGTATTAATTTTTTACAAACAAAAACCATGCAAAGGAATATTCAAACGATACTTTTTATATCTTTAAAACACTTCGCAAATGTGGCCTACCGAACTCTCCGTTGCCGCCTTCACCACCAAACTTAGCTAGCCGGGCTGAACGCTTTGGCGCAAACAGCTTGTCGGTAGTGGTTCGGTGTAGCGCCAGTTGCCAGGCTTGGGCACGCTAAATAGGAACCCCTAAGGCCTAAGGCGAAATGCTGCTTTCTGCAGCCAGGCTTAGGGCGCTGGGCGGCGAATTACTCGCGTACGCGCACGCATGCCCCACACGCCTTGAATTGCCGCCCGTACGGCAGCTTACAAGCCGTCTGGCTTGATTTGGGCACGCGCAATTACGGGCTTCCAGCGCGCTTGTTCTTGTTTGATGAAGGCCTCAAACTCAGCGCGGGTATCGCCCACGGCCAGCGCGGAGTCTTGGCTGAGTTTGTCCTGAACCAGCTTGGTTCGGGTCGCGGCCATGGCTTCTTTTTCCAGCTTGTCGATATTGGCTTTGGCCATTTTGCTGGGGGCCATCAGACCGTACCACTGCGTCATTTCAAAGCCTTTGAAGCCTTGCTCTGCCACGGTGGCAACGTCGGGTAGCTGGGGCAAACGCGCACTCGTGCCGGTAGCGATACAGCGCAGCTTGCCCGCTTTGATGAACTGCAGCAGCGCAGGCGCGCCCACCGCAGCAGCATCCAAACGCCCGGCCATCAAGTCGGTCAGCATGGGGCCTGTACCGCGGTAGGGAACATGCACCATAAAGGTTTCGGTGATCATTTTGAGGTATTCAAAGGCCAAATGACCCGCGCTCCCGTTGCCCGCAGAGCCGTAATTGAGTTGGCCGGGCTTGGATTTGGCGTAGGCTATAAATTCCTTGAGGTTCTTTACCGGCAGGTCCGGGTGCACCACATACAGGCTGGGCACTTTGGCAACCAGCGTGATCGGCGCGAAGTCTTTGTTCGGGTCGTAGGGCAGTTTGGCAAAGATGTAGGGGTTGACCGCCAGCGTGCCGATATGGCCCAGGATGAGGGTGTGTTCATCGGTTGAATTGGCGACTTCTTGCATCGCAATATTGCCTGCAGCCCCGGGCTTGTTTTCTACAAACACATTTTGCCCAATGGTCTTGGCCATCTCACCAGCCAGGGCGCGGGCCACAATTTCAGAGCTGCCGCCGGGCGCGAAAGGCACTACCAGGCGCAGCGGCTTGCTGGGCCAGGTATCGGCCCATGCCAGCCCTGGCAAACAGGCGATGGCGCCAAGTAAGAGCTGCCGGCGAGTAATGTTGTCGTTTGCAAAGGTATCCAAGAAAGCTCCAATAATGTGGGCGGGATGCTAACTTGGTCGTGGCGTGCTCCGGCCGCGCGGCTGCCTATTTTCCGGCGTTCGGGAAAAACAACTGCTGCCCATCAATCCGGTAGGCGGCGATCACGGCCTGGCCTGCGGGGGACAGCACCCAATCAACAAATTTTTGCGCGTCCTGCGCCTTGACATGCGGATGCTTGGCCGGGTTCACGGCCAGCACGCCGTATTGGTTGAACAAACGCTGGTCGCCCTGCACCAGCACTTGTAAATCGGCACGATTCTTAAAGCTCAACCAAGTACCTCGGTCCGTCAGCACATAAGCGCCGGTAGCCGCCGCCATATTGAGCGCCTGGCCCATGCCGCAGCCGCACTCCCGGTAGCCGCTACCCTTGGCCTGCTCGGCAGCCGTCATTTTCCAAAAGCGCAGTTCGGCGGCATGCGTACCGCTTTTGTCGCCACGCGATACAAAGGCCTTGTTGCCTGCGGCGATTTTGGACAGGGCTTGCACAATGTCCACGCCCTTGGTTTGCGCCGGGTCTATTGCCGGGCCCACCAGCACAAAATCGTTGTACATCACTGCAAAGCGCTTGAGTGCAAAGCCTTCTGCGACAAATTTTTCCTCCGCTGCCTGGTCGTGGACGAACAAAACGTCAGCATCACCGCGTCGGCCCATGTCGATAGCCTGACCGGTACCTAAAGCCACGACCTTAAGTTCTACCCCCGTCGCTTTGTTAAAGGCCGGCAACAGGTGCCCAAACAATCCGGACTGCTCGGTAGACGTGGTAGAGGCCATCACGATAGGGGTCTGGGCCAGCGTCGCCATTGGCGCAATACACAAAACCATAGCCGCCACAGATGTCCATAAAAAACGTTTCATAAGTGTTCTCCTTTTACAAACCAATAGGCCGAGGGACATTGCGCCTGCAAGCACTCAGAATCAAAAAAATCATCGACGGGCAGGTCAGCCAGCAAACGCCCGCGCTCGAGATACAGCACCCGCGTCGCCAGTCGTTTGACCTGACCTAGGTTGTGGCTGGCAAATACCAAGCTGGCCTGTGGTCGTGACTGCGAAAAAGCCCGCAACAGACTTTCCACTTCAGCCTTGGCATGCGGATCCAGGCTGGCGGTGGGTTCATCTAGCAACAACATTTGCGGCTCCATGGCCCAGGCCTGCGCCATGGCGACGCGCTGCTGCTGCCCACCAGACAAAGTGTGCGCCTTGCGCGCGGCCAGTTCCTGCAGCTCAAATTGCTCCAAGATCGCCGTGATTCGCTGGCGCGCCTGCCGCCAGGGCGTGCCGCGCAGCCACAGGCCCAGTGCCAATTGGCTGTCCACGCGCATACGCAGCATGTGGGGCCGCTGAAACAACATCGCCTGGCGCAAGCCGCTTTGCGGCTGAACGCGGCCCGCGCCTGGCATCAGCAAGCCGTGCAGCAGGCGCAGCAAGGTACTTTTACCCGCGCCGTTGGCGCCGACCAAGGCTAGCCGTTCACCCGATGCGATGGAAAAGCTTACTCCTTCCAAAGCAGCCACTGTGTTTGTGCGCCAGCGCCTGAGGCTGCGACCATCCGGCCCGAACTGCACACCGGCTTGCACGACCTGCACTTGTGCGTTCACAACACCACCGCCCCCGAGGTGCCCATGCGCAAGCCGCCGCCCTGCCCCCAACGTTGCAATAGTGCTACCAGTGCATTGAGCAACAGCACCACCATCAGCAGGGCAAACCCCAGAGCCAGGGCTAAGGGCAAGTCGCCTTTAGAAGTCTCCAAGGCGATGGCGGTCGTCATCACCCGGGTAAAGCCTTCAATATTGCCACCCACCACCATCACCGCGCCGACTTCGGAAATCGCACGGCCAAAAGCTGCCAGCAGCACGACCAGCAAAGCATGGCGCTCATCCCAGGCCAACAAGCCACTGCGCATCCAGCGCCCCGCGCCCAGGGATTGCAGTTGCTCTCCGTGCGACTGCTCGGCGTCTTGCACCACCTGGCGCGTCAATGCGGTGGCTACCGGCAGCACCAGCACCGCCTGCGCCAGCACCATGGCTTTGAAGCTAAACAACCAGCCCAGATGGCCCAGGGGGCCCGAGCGCGACAGCAGCAAATACACCACCAAACCGACCACCACCGAGGGCACGGCCAGCGCAGTGTTGAGCAGCGTCAACACCAGGCCCCGCCCAGCAAACCGGGCCACACCCAGCCAGGCGCCCAGCACCAGTCCCAGGCCGCAAGCCAGCAGGCAAGCGCAAGCACTCACCGCCAAAGAGCGGCCCACAATAGCGAAAAACAAGGGATCCAGCGAAACCAGCAGCTGCAAGGCCAAAAGCGCACTGTCGGAAAAAGATTGCATAACTGCGTTATCGTAGGGCGTTGACCAAACCCTTGCGATATGTAACACCGTGCATAGGCTAGCCTTTCATTACACCCTGAGCCGCGATGCGCAAACCAGGCCCGTGCGCAATGCGCTGATCGAACTGCTGCAAGCGGTGGCCAGCCAAGGCTCCATCAGCGCGGCAGCCCGCGCCCTGGGGCTGTCTTACCGGCATGTCTGGGGTGAACTCAAGCGCTGGGAAAACGAATTGGGTAATGAATTGCTGCAGTGGGACAAGGGCAAGTCAGCACGTCTGAGCGCCTTCGGGGAGAAGCTGATGTGGGCCGAGCGGCAGGCGCAGGCCCGCCTTGCACCGCAGATAGAAGCCTTGCGGGCCGACCTAGAGACCGCATTTGCAGTCGCTTTTGATGCGCACGCACAGGTGCTGACGCTGTATGCCAGCCATGATGACGGCCTGGCCTTGCTGCGCGAGCAGGCACTGGCGATCGGGCAGGACATCGGGGAGCGGCTGCACCTGGACATCCGGTTTTGCGGCAGTGTCGATGCGATTCGCGCGCTCAACGAAGGGCGTTGCACCCTGGCCGGTTTTCATACGATCCAAAGCCCGGCGCCAGGCTCACTGACCGAGCGTACTTACAAGCCCCTGTTGCAGCCGGGTGAGCACAAAATTATCGGCTTTGCCACCCGAATGCAAGGCTTGATGCTGGCCCCCGGCAATCCATTGGATATTTCCCGCCTAGCCGATGTGCAGCAAGCCAGCGTGCGTTACGTCAACCGTGCTTTAGGCACCGGGACCCGCGTGGTCTTTGACCAATTGCTCCAGCAAGCAGGCCTAGTGGGCGATTGCATCCATGGCTATCAGCGTACCGAACCGAGCCACAGCGCCGTGGCACAAGCTATCGCCTCAGGCAGTGCCGATGCTGGGCTGGGCATTGCTGCCGCCGCAACCGCCCAAGGCTTGCATTTTTTGCCCCTGGTGCAAGAAAGTTACCACCTGGTTTGCCTGAAGTCCGCCTTGGACGAGCCAGCCTTGAAAAGCCTGCGCCAACTTTTGCAAAGCAGCGCGTGGACCGACTCGCTAGCGCAGCTCAGCGGCTACACCCCCGAACTAAGCGGTCAGGTGCGCGCCTTGCGCAAGGTATTGCCGTGGTGGGACTTTGCCCGCGCCAAGCGCAAAGCCGCACCCAAGGGCGCGACGAACAGCAAATTCGCGCAACCAAGGCCAGCAAGCGCCTAGCGCTTGCGCATTCAGACTGCCGCTTTACGCAAGGTTTCGACTACCGGGCGACTCAGCACTTCGCGCAATCCCCACCAACCGGCCATCAAGGCCAGCACCGCACCGGCCAGTGCACCCAGCACAGGCACCCATAAAGAGACCGTCCAGGAAAACTCAAACACATAGCGCGCCAAAGCCCAACCCAGGACGCTTGCCACCACAGAGGCCAGAAAACCGGCCAACAAGCCAACGCCCGCCAGCTCCAGCCTTTGCACCTGCCGTAGCAAACTGTTTTGCGCGCCCACCGCCCGCATGATGGCGAACTCGCGCGCGCGCTCTTCACGCGTAGCGCTTACCGCTGCAAACAAAACCACTAGGCCGGCCGCCAAAGTAAAGCCAAACAAAAACTCTACCGCGCGTATCACTTGGTCCAGGACGCGCTGCACCTGGTTAATCGTGGCGCTCATATCCACGTTGGTGACATTGGGAAAGCGGCGTACCAGCGCATTGTCAAAACCGGCCTGCGCAGGCGCTTTGAAAGAGCCCATAAAGGTCGCGGGCACACCTTCCAGGGCACTCACCGGATAGAGCGCATAAAAATTGGCTCGCATCGAGCCCCAATCCACTTTGCGCAGCGAGGTAATCTTGGAGTCCACGGTGACCCCGGCCATATCAAAGCGCAAGGTGTCACCCACTTGCAGACCGAGCGTGGTGGCAATACCCTCTTCCATGCTGATGGCGCCGGCCTCTTCGGGCGTCCACTGGCCGCCAACAATCAGATTGTTATCCGGTTGCTGGGCGCTGTAGCTGATGTTGAATTCGCGGTCCACCAGTCGCTTGGCAAAGTCTTCGGTATAAGTCTCGGACGATACGCTGGTTCCATTGATAGCAACCAAGCGGCCCCGGATCATGGGGTACCAGTCAAACTTTTTAACGCCGGCGTCTTGCAGGCTTTGCACGAAAGCTGCGGACTGCTCGGGGCTGACATTGATCACAAAACGGTTAGGTGCATCGGGCGGTGTGGCTTTGCGCCAACTGGCGATCAAATCGGTGCGCAGCAGCACCAGCAGCACCAGTGCCAGCAAGCCCACCGACAAGGCACTGACCTGCACCACGGTAAATGCGGGACGCGCCGCTATCTGTCTCGTGGCTAGCACGAGCGCACGCGGCGCACTGCTTTCGTTCACGCTAGCGCGCAAAAGCTTGACGGCCAGCCAACTGAGCAGCGCGAACACCAGCACCGCACCGGCAAAACCGGCAACCGCAATCAACCCTAGCTTCAAATCGCTGCTAACAACCAATAGCAAGGCGGCAAAACCGCTCACCCCCAGGGCCAGCACGCCGAGAGATGCGGGGCGCAAATTGCCCACGTCGCGGCGGATCACGCGCAAGGGCGGCACCTGTGCCAATTGCAATACCGGCGGCAAGCCAAAAGCAAACAAAAGCGTTAACCCCATGCCCAGGCCCAGCGCAGCCGGGGCCAGACTGGCCTGGGGCAGTTGCGCGTCCACCAAACCGGCCAGAAGCAGTACAAACAAATAATGCACGCCAAAACCAATACACACACCTAGCGCGCTGGCAAACAAGCCCACCAACGCAAATTCCCAGGCATAGGCCCCGGCAATCGTGCGCTGGCTTTGGCCCAACACGCGCAGCATGGCGCAGTCGTCCAGATGCTTGGCAGCAAACGAGCGCGCCGCCAGCGCCACCGCCACCGCACTGAGCAAAGCGGCCAGCAAAGCCACCAGGGAAAGAAATTTCTCCGCACGGCCCAGGGTCTGCCCCATTTCGGGGCGACCGGTTTGGGTGGACTCGATGCGCACGCCGCGCAATGGTTCCGGATTGGCTGCGCCCTTATCCTGTTCAACGGCAGACGTCCCGGTGCTGTTCGCCTTATCGCTGGCAGGTGCAGCGACCTGGGCAATGGTCTCGGACTCCACTGCGTGACCGACTTTGATGCGCTGGTTGGCAGCATCCACAAAACGCTTGATTTGCGCGTCCTCGCCGGCAACCGCCAAACGGTAATTGATGCGGCTAGCAGGCTGCACCAGGGCGGTGGAAGCCAGGTCTTGGCTGTTGACCATGACACGCGGCGAAAAATTCATAAAGCCCGCGCCGCGGTCCGGCTCGATCACGATGACGGCCTGTACCTGCAAGCTGCGTTCACCCAAAAGCAGGCTGTCCCCTACGCCAATGCCCAGCGCATCGAGCAATTGCGCATCCACCCAGACCGTCCCTGGCGCGGGTATGCCGCGTGCGGGCCGCTCCGGCGCACCGGGCGCGTCCGCAATGCGCAAGGTGCCACGCAAGGGGTAACCCTGCTCCACCGATTTCAAGGCCACCAACTTGCTGTTACCGCCTTGTTCTTGGGTACTGCGGGCCATAGTGGGAAAGCCTTGGGTATTCACTATCGCCAGGCCCAAGGTGCGGGCTTGTTCTGCAAAGAAAGAGGGAGCCGGGCGGTCGCTGGCAATCACGGCGTCACCACCGAGCAGCTGGCGCGCGTCGCGCTGCAAACCGGCTTGCAAACGGTCCGCAAAAAATCCCACCGCGGTGAGGGCAGCCACCGCCAGTGTGACCGCCACCACCAGCAAGCGCAATTCGCCCGATCGCACATCGCACCACAAAGTGCGCCAGCCCAAAGACCACATCGATTGCCTCATGTCACCGCTTTCAAAAGCCGGGGCAAGGGCTGCCCGGTCAGCCAAGCCTGCAGGCATTGCAGCACGCCATAGGCAAAGGTTTGGTATACCGGCTCCACCACAAAGCCCAGGTGCGGTGTGAGCAAAAGACGCGGGCAGTCGCGCAAAACGCTGTCCGCAGGCAGGGGCTCGGTATCGAACACATCGAGAGCCGCCATGCCGATACGGCCAGCGCGCAAGGCGTGGACCAATGCGCCGGTATCTATCAAGGCAGCACGCGAGGTATTGACCAGCAGGCTGTCGGGCCGCATCTGCGCAAGGCTTTCGGCATTGATGAGATGACGGGTCGTCGCCGAGGGCACCAGATGCAAGCTCAGCACTTTGGCGCGCGAAAGCAATTCATCCAGGACCACGGCCTGCACGCCGTGCACAGCGGCGCGCTCGGACGTCATATTCGGGCTCCAGGTCAGGACCTGCATGCCCAAAGCCTTGCCGACCAGCGCAACGCGTCTGCCGATCTCGCCCAAGCCCACCAAGCCCAATACCTCGCCATGCAGCACGCCGGGCAAGGCTTGCGGTGCGGCTGCGCGCCATTGGCCTTGCGCCAGCAAGGCGCTGTACTCGGTCAATTGGCGCGTAGCAGCCAGTATCAGCGCCCAGGTGAGTTCGCAGGTACTGTCTTTGGATGGACCCCATTCGGTATGGCTTACCGGTATGCCGCGCGCTGCCAGGGCGGCCGCATCCAAGGTCGTGTTGCGCGAGCCGGTAAACACCAGGTAACGCAAGCGCGGCAGTTGCGCAATCGTCGCCGCGTCCAATGGGATGCGGTCGCGCAACAGCACCAAAACGTCGGCCTCTTGCATGGCTGCCAGCAGCGCGGCACCGTGCAACGGCAGGTGGTGTACGCTTACCCGCGCAGCGTGGTCTACGGCTTGCCAGTCGCCCAAGCGGCGCATCGCTTGCTCGGCATCACCCAGCACGACGATATGCGGTTTGTCCATGGCAGTACGCACGTTTTATGGGCGTGCCAAGGCGACCAGTGCCTGCACACTAGGCGCATCGCCAAGAGCCCATGCGGCCTGTATCAAGTCCGCACTGTGCGCCGCGCCAATCACCGGGTCAGACAAACCGTGGAATTTGGCCTCCAACTGCGCATCGGTCATCGGGTTTTGCACACAGCCAATCGCGTGTTCCACGCGCAGGTGTACGCGGCTTCCATCTTGCAGCACGGCCGTGATGTCGGCCGCGGCTTCGTCAATGCTGTCGTCCACGGTGGCGAACACTTTGCGGCGCAAGGCCACCATGTCCGCCCGGGCAACCACGGCATCTGAAAACTCCTCCTCGCCTGCACACCCAAACATCAAACCCGCAGCGCAACCGTGGTAGATGCTGAACTTGGCTTGCAGGCCATCGGCCGGTTCTTTTTTGCCGCAGAGCTCCAGCACCAAGGAATGCACTTTGATTTCTAAGGATGCAATTTGCTCAGGGCGCACGCCTTGTGCCCGCAATTGCGCGCAGCCGTCAATGCCCGGATGCACCACGATACCGCAGGCAAAAGGCTTAAAGGTGTTGAACGCAATTTCAAAGCGCTGACCAAGCTCGCCGGTGATTTCGGACCAGTCGTTTTTGGTGGAGATGGTCTGCATCATGCCGCGCGGCGCTTCCAGGGCGCGCGGGCTGGCGGTAAAGCCTTGCTGAGCCAGCAAGGCCGACATCAGTCCGGCACGCGCCGCGCCGCCCGGATGAAAAGGCTTGGTCATACTGCCAAACTGCTCGCGCATGCCAATGGGCTGCGAAGCGGCAATGCCCAGGGCCATGGCCGCTTGGTCAACCCCTAGGCCCAGCAAACGCGCACACGCCGCAGCAGCCCCCACCGTGCCGGTCGAACCGGTGATATGCCAGCCCCGGTCGTAGTGGTCCGGGTACATCGCGTTGCCGATGCGGCAGGACACATCAATGCCCAGCACCAAGGCGTCGATTAAAGCGCGCCCGCTGCTGCCCTGGTGTTCAGCCAAAGCCAGCAAGGCCGAGGCCACCGGCCCGGCCGGGTGGATGATGGTCTTGAGGTGGGTGTCGTCAAAGTCAAAGGTATGCGAGCTAATGCCGTTGA
The DNA here is from genome assembly GCA_040400575.1 of Rhodoferax sp. Classification (GTDB taxonomy): domain Bacteria; phylum Pseudomonadota; class Gammaproteobacteria; order Burkholderiales; family Burkholderiaceae_C; genus Allorhodoferax. Next base: position 86,265 of record JBBAPX010000009.1, on the reverse strand, counting down.
TCAAGGCAGCGCTAGCCATGTCCACTTTCTCGGTGCGCCCGAGCAGGCTGGCTTGGGGCGCAGGTTGGAGCATCTGCACTGCTGCCAGCGCCGCGTTGACCGACTCATGCTGCGCCGCACCCACCGCGCAGCCCAGCCAGTTGAGAAAAGTACGGTGCGCCGCATGGTCCACCGCATCGGACCAGCCGCGCGAAGGATGTTGGGCGATCAGTTCGGCGAGCAAACGGGTGACGGGGGGAGCATGGTGGTCAGCGCTGACCTGGGTATTGCGGGCCATGGTTTGCTTTCTTTGAAATCAGAGGATGTCTTAGCCGGGCTTTTAGCCTTCGAGCTGGATATTGCGTTCTTTGGCCAGTTGGGTCCAGCGGGCGATATCGGCCTTGATAAATTTGCCAAAGGCTTCGGGCGTCATGGCACGCGGCTCGATGGCCTCGATCGATAGCTTTTCTGCCATGTCCGGCGCTTGCAGGATTTGCGTCAAGCTTTCGCTCAAGGTTTTGAGTACATCGGCCGGCAGCCCGGCTGGACCGACAACGCCATACCACTGCTGCGCGTCAAAGCCTTTAAAGCCAGATTCATCTAGCGTAGGCGTGTCTTTGAGCAAGGCATGGCGGCTTTGGCCGGTAACCGCCAAGGGCCGCACCCGCCCTGAGCGGATATGCGGCATGGCAGCAGCCAAACCGGGAAACATAGCCTGGGTTTGGCCGCCTATCAGGTCGGTAAAGGCCGGCGCCACGCCGCGGTACGGGATATGCACCATGAAGGAGCCAATTTGCTGCTTGAACAACTCCATGGTCAGGTGCGTCAGCGAGCCCTGCCCAGCCGAGCCATAACTCAGGCGGCCCGGATTCTTTTTCACATAGTCCAAAAATTCTTTGAGGTTCTTCACCGGCAAGGACGCATTGATCACGAGCACATTGGGCGTGCCGCCAATCATGCCCACCGGCGTGAAATCTTTAACCGCGTCATAGGGCAAGCTGCGTGTCGCCGGGCTGGTGCCGTGGGTGGCGACATAGCCTTGGAGCAAGGTGTAGCCATCGGCTGGCGCGCGCATCGTGGCCTGGCAGGCGAGCACACCGCCGCCACCGCCGATGTTGTCCACCACAAAACTTTGTTTCAGCACCCGGCCCCAGCGCTCCGTAACGGTGCGGCCCACCATATCACTGCCGCCCCCAGCAGCCACCGGCACGATGTAGCGCAAAGTTTTGTTGGGAAAACCGGGTTCGGCCCATGCCGGCCCACCAGTCAAGGCCAGAGCACCTGTGCTTTGCAAAAGAGTGCGTCGTTTCATCTGATATTTCCTTCAAGCGCTACCAACGGAGCTGTGGACGTTTTGCCTGCTAATAGGCTGACCGCACAGGACAGCGTGGCATTATCGGTGCTCGGATATCCCCCTTTTAGCGAACCCAAGTACTTTGCGTCATGAGCCACCCCGCCACTTCCGATAGCGCCTTGCCTCACAAGGAACAAGAACTGCTGCGCCGCGCCTATGGCCTGTCCAGCGATGCAGAGTCCCTGGCCCTGTACCGCGATTGGTCCAAGACCTACGACCGCACCATGCTGGAAGGCCTGCAGTACCAATCTCCCAGCTTGGTAGCCGACCGGCTGGCCGCCTTGCTGCCCGAGCGGGCCAGCACCGTGCTGGACATAGGCTGTGGCACTGGCTTGGCCGGCCGCGCGCTGGCAGCGCGCGGCTTTAGCGTGATTTACGGCATCGACATTTCGCCCGAAATGATGGCTGTGGCGCAGACGCAAGGCGGCTACCGTGCGCTGGTCTGCGCGGACCTGAACGCCCCCCTGCCCTGGGCGGATGGCGCTTACCAAGGCGCTATCTGCTGCGGCACCTTCACCAGCGGCCATGTGCGCGCCAACTGCCTAGATGAAATCCTGCGCGTACTCGCCGCCGGCGCAGCATTTACCTTTACGGTCAAGCTCGAAGTTTGGGAAAGCTTTGGTTTTAAGGACAAACTAGCGCACCTACAAACAACCGGTGTACTAGCAATTTTGGCCTTGGATCCGGATTGCCTCTACGCCAATTCGCACCAAGCCGATGGCATGTTTTGCAGTGTGCGGCGCCTCTGAAACACGAGCACACAGGGCCAGCTCCCGGTGCTCCTGGCAATCTCCACCTTTCCTTGCGCCTGCACCACCACAGCGCGTGGTCCAAGGTCTAGATTGCAAAGCAATTAGGGGGCGATTGATATAGGTCAAGTCCACCTAATCACGCCAGGAGCGCACAGGCTAGCATGCGCCTAAAATCCGGCCGCTCTCGTCAGAGGTATCACTGGGATGCATTCCATTGCAATCCCGCGGACACTGACAAGAAGCACCAGCAGGGGAAATTCAATAAGCGCGCTCAAATTGCTGAGTCAACGTAATGCCGAGGTTTTTTTGACATGATTGCTGTTCAGCCCTTTATGGCCCATGCCGACATACCAGTGTTTGTGGCGGACCTGTCGCCTTTACAAGCGCATTTGCAATTGGCGCGCATGGCAATTGACGAATTGCGCGAGACGCACCCGCTTTCGCCCACTTCCAATGTGAAAGCCACTTACATGAGCCCCTGGCGCAGCCATTTGCTCACCGATAAATTCGGACCACTGATGCAAGTGGTGCTGCAAGTGAGCAAAGAAGCCAGCAAATTGCTGTCGGCCGATTTGGATGCCTTAAACATGGAAATGATCGTCAGCGAGTGCTGGGGCATCATCTACGAACAGGCCAGTTACACCATTCCCCATAACCATTTCCCCTCGGATTACAGTTGCTCGATTTACCTGGAGTCGCACGAAAACAGCGCGCCCATTGTGTTTGCGGGCAAATATCCGCTGCAAATCAAACCCAATATGTTGGTCATGTTTCCCGGCATCCTGACGCATGAGGTACCGGCCACCGAGGGCAAACGCGTGGTAGTCGCCATGAATTTGCACAAGCACGCCACCTTTGCCAACGTGAAGGTCTGAGACCGCAAACGCCCCAGCACAGGGACGGCCGGGCTGCGCGCTGCTCCTAGCTGCGCGACTGATCGAAACGCAGCGTCTGCACGCCCGCGTCGGTGCCCAGCAAACAAATGTGCGCCCGCTGAAAAGCAAATACGCCCACTGTCACTACGCCGGGCCACTGACTGACCTCGGCCTCAAAGGCTATGGGGTCGCTGATCGACAAGCCCTGAACGTCTAACAGCAGCTGGCCGTTGTCCGTCACCAAGGGCTTATCCCCAGCCATGCGGATGGAGGTCAGGCCACCCATGGCCGCAAACTGGCGCATGATGCGCGCGCTGGCCATAGGAATCACTTCCACCGGTAAGGGAAACTTGCCCAACACCGACACCTGTTTGGACGCGTCGGCAATGCAAACAAAGCGGTCGGATTGCGCGGCCACAATTTTTTCTCGCGTCAGCGCCGCGCCGCCGCCTTTGACCATATAGCCCTGGCCGTCAATTTCATCAGCGCCATCGATATAGACCGCCAGCCGATCGACTTGGTTGGCATCGCGCACCTCTATGCCCAATGCCCGCAAGCGCTCGGTACTGGCCACCGAGCTAGAGACTGCGCCCGGTATTTCGTGGCGAATGCTGCCCAAAGCGTCGATAAATTTATTCACCGTCGAGCCGGTGCCCACCCCCACCCATTGACCGCGCACCACGTAGTCCAAGGCGGCCTGCCCCACCAGAGTTTTGAGTTCGTCCTGCGTCAAGGCGCGGGGGCTGGGGCTTGCAGGGGCGGGGGGATTGGACATAGAAACCATAGGGGACAATGCGCACTGGAGTAGTAAAAATCAACAGGAATTATCCGATGTCTCTGGTGCCCTATGGCTTGGTACGCCCCTTTTTATTTGGCATGGACGCCGAAGCAGCGCACGACTTCACTCTACAAGCTCTCGCCCGCACCCAAGGCACGCCGCTACAACTGGCCTACGCCCAAACGCAAGTGGCAGACCCGGTCACCATCGCGGGCCTGCGCTTTCCCAACCGCGTGGGCCTGGCGGCAGGATTGGACAAGAACGCCCGCTGCATCGACGCGCTGGGCGCTATGGGCTTTGGCTTTGTCGAGGTGGGCACGGTTACCCCCCTGGAGCAAAGCGGCAACCCCAAGCCGCGCATGTTCCGCTTATCCAAGGCCCAGGCCCTGATCAATCGCATGGGCTTTAACAACGGCGGCCTGGCGGCCTTTGTCGCCCATGTGCAGGCCTCCCAGCTACGCCGCGCCCGCCATCCTGGCCTTGTGCTCGGGCTCAATATCGGCAAAAACGCGGAGACGCCCATAGAGCGCGCTACCGACGATTACCTGGCCTGCTTGGACAGCGTGTACGACCATGCGGACTATGTCACCGTCAACATCTCCAGCCCAAACACCAAAAATCTGCGCGACCTGCAAAGCGATGCGGCGCTAGATGCCCTCTTGGCGGCCATCGCCCAGCGGCGCGAGGAGTTGGCACAGCACCATACGGGAACAGACCATGCGGGCGCAAACCAACCCAAGCGCATACCCATCTTTCTGAAAATTGCACCGGATCTGGAGCCGGACCAAATCAGCGTGATCGCCGCCACGCTGCTACGCCATGGCATAGACGGCGTGATCGCTGCAAATACCACGCTGAGTCGGGAAGCAGTGCGTGGCTTGCCACACGGAGATGAAGCAGGCGGTTTGTCGGGCGCGCCAGTGCGCGAGGCCAGCAATATCGTCATCCGCCAATTGCGAGCCGCGCTCGGGCCGCACTACCCCATCATCGGCGTGGGTGGCATCCTTTGCGGGCAAGACGCCTTGGACAAACGCGCGGCCGGAGCGGACTTGGTGCAAATTTACACTGGCCTGATTTACAAAGGCCCAGCGCTGGTGAAAGAAGTGGCAGTGGCTTTGGCGCGATCAGCTTGAGGGCTCAGCGCCTGTTGCGAGCGTTGACTGCAGAGCTACAAAGCGTAAAACGGCCCCGTGGCTGCACTTGCACCCACACCGGTGGCAGTCATGCCGTCAATGCCTATAACCACGGTCTTGCCATAAAAAAATGGGAGGCCCAAATCGAGAAGGCCTTGGGCGTTCAGAGACCCGCCCAAGGTTGGCAGCGCTGCGTTGCTTTTTTGAAATAATGATGCGGCATTCGTGATTGTGAAAAACGCGTTCACTTGCCCAGTGCCAATGCCACCGAGCGCCACGTTAAAAACCACATCCGAAATCGGACAATAAAAACCGCTGTCGTTGGGGTAGGCGCAATTCGGTAAGCGCGAGTCAAAAAAAATTCCGTTGGAGCCGGTATCCAGAAAAGTACTTGAAAAACTGCCGCCGGCTAATGTGCTGTTGCTACTTAAGGCACCCAAGAGGTAGCCTTGACTGGTGGTCACCAAAACTTGTAGCGCTGGAAACTGGTTGTTAGTTCGCGTTCCCAGCCCAAAGATCATTTTCCCGGAGGCGGTAAGGGCGCCCGGGGTGGGCACGCCGTCCATTTGGATTGCAAAGCCGTTGTTGTCTTCTGGAAAGCGTGCCACCACCTGTTGCAGTTGCTTGTCGCTCGCTAATGTGGTGCCGGTAACGCTGGTACACGCAGCGTTGATGCAACTGAAATACTTTCCATTGCGCGCGTTGCGACGGCCTTGTATTTCGCAGGCGCTACCGCAGTCCTGTTTGCTTTGGCCCACCCCCAAGATACCCTTCGCACCTAGGTCACTGGCGGTAATGATGGGGTCTCCCCATGAGGAACATTGGTTTTGGAATAGATCGTAATCAGAATGCCCGACCAATTGGACCGTAGTGTTAGCTGCCGTTAATCCGCCCAGTTTCACATCAGCGAGCGCCAGCGGGCCCCAGGCAAAAGAGCCGTCCAGGAAATTAGCGCATCCCAGTAGCGCGTTGCCGCTGGTGGTTTTGGCGGCGCTCAATTGCAATTGCGCCGGTACCTCGCTGGCCAGAAGGCGCAATCCCACGGAGCCGGTGTCCACCAGCACATGGTCTATGGTTTTGCACAGCGTTACGCTGCCGGGCTTACAGATGGTGACGCTGGTGTACAGCCGGTTCACGCCATTGCCGTCCGGGCCGCCATCGACCAAAAGGTCGACCACATTCAACGCATTGGCTGAGGGCAGCTGCCGCTTTTCAACGGATGTCCCCCCACCACAGGCCACCAATCCCGATGTCAGCGCGACGAGCAAAATAAGGCGCTTCATCAAAATCGCACTATTTCAATAGGGCCTGCACATCAACACCAGGCGGAAGCAACTCCGTCAGATAAGCGTAGCCCTGAAACGCACCCATGACACCGGTAGAAACCAGCACTAAGCCACCGGATTGCACCATGACGGGCCCGCCGCGCTTGCCCGCTTGCCTTGCCGCATGCACTGAGGCCTTGAATACCGGCAGGTAAGCTCCCAACAGCATGCCCATATCCGGCAAGTCTGGGCCGCTCCAGCGCAGGGCGAAAACCTGGCCGCTGGCGTCCACAAATTCTTGAACGACGCTTGCATTGTTGAGCTCCAGCGAAAATACCCGCAAGCCGCCCTGCGCCATGGCTGCAGGCTGATAGCGGGCGACCCGTGCATCGACCGTGGCGGAAGCACCAGCGGCAAACGGCGCCCCGCCCAGCGCCGCGCTGGCAAGGGCTGGCATAGCACAAGCCAAGGCCAAGATTCGAAATCGCCACGCTTTAAGCTGCATAGTCCATCAGGTTTGCAAATCAAAACCAAAGGCTACCACGGCCTGCGGCCTGCTGCGCAAAGGGCGGGCAGGCCCACGCTAAGCCGCCAGGGCTGGCTGTCACCTTGGCGAGATTGCGCGCTCGTGGCCTGTCGTATGCTATCGGGGAATCCTCAAACCCTAACCGTATTTACCCGACAACATGACTGCTCCTGCCCGCTACCTCCCGCCCGTACTCCAAAAATTGCGCTTTCCAGTGATTGCCTCGCCGCTGTTCATCATCAGCAACCCCAAACTGGTCATCGCCCAGTGCAAGGCCGGCGTGGTAGGTTCCATGCCCGCCCTCAACGCGCGCCCTGCTGCCCAGCTAGACGAATGGTTGGCTGAAATCACCGAGGCGCTGGCAGCCCATGACAAGGCCCACCCTGAGGCACCCGCTGCGCCCTATGCCATAAACCAGATCGTGCACAAAAGCAATGACCGTTTAGACCACGACATGCAGGTCTGCGAAAAATACAAAGTGCCGATTGTGATTACCAGCCTGGGCGCGCGCGAGGACGTCAACCGCGCGGTACAGGCCTGGGGCGGCGTGGTGCTGCATGATGTCATCAACAACGTCTTTGCCCACAAAGCCATCGAAAAAGGCGCCGATGGCCTGATACCTGTTGCGGCTGGAGCTGGTGGCCACGCCAGCGTAAAAAGCCCTTTTGCCATGGTGGCGGAAATTCGCCAATGGTTTGGCGGACCCGTCGCCTTGTCCGGCGCCATATCGTCGGGTGGCGCCATTTTGGCGGCGCAGGCCATGGGCGCGGACCTGGCCTACATCGGCTCGGCCTTTATTGCGACCGAGGAAGCACGCGCTGTCGATGGCTACAAGCAGATGATTACCGAGTCCAATTCTGACGACATTGTCTACAGCAACTTTTACACCGGTATCCATGGCAATTACCTCAAAGGCAGTATCCGTAACGCCGGTATGGACCCTGACCATTTGCCCGAGAGTGACCCCAGCAAAATGAACTTCGCCAGCGGCGAGGGTGCCAACGCGGCCAAAGCCTGGAAAGATATCTGGGGCTGCGGCCAAGGCATAGGCGCTATCCGCGAAGTGATGCCCGCGGGAGAAATGGTGGCACGCTTTAAGCGCGAATACCAAGAGGCTAAAGCCGCCTTGCTAGCGGTCTGAGCGCGGCCGTCGCTTCCAGTAGCGCCAACACAAATAAGTCACTGAACCGAGTCCGAGGCAGACCATGAGCCAAGATTTACTAGAATACATTGAAGGCGGCATCGCCACCCTGACCATGAACCGACCCGAGGCGCGCAACGCCATGACGCGGTCCATGCTGATTGATTTAGAGCGCAGCCTTTCCCGACTGGCCGCCGACCGCAGTGTGCGCCTGGTAGTGCTGACCGGCACGGGCGATGCATTTTGTGCCGGGGGCGATGTCAAAGGCTTCGCCAAAAACGCAGCCGATGGTGCGGATAGCCTCAGTTTTGAAGAGCGCACACAAGGGCTACGCATGATCATGGAGTCCGCCCGCTGGCTGCATGAGATGCCCAAGCCCACGCTGGCCGTCATCCCAGGCCCGGCGGCTGGCGCCGGCCTTTCGCTGGCGCTGGCCTGCGACATGCGTATCGCCTCCAGCAACGCCAAATTCACCACGGCCTTTTCCAAAATCGGGCTGTCGGGCGACTTTGGCGGCAGCTACTTTCTCAACTACTTGGTGGGCGCGGCCAAAGCGCGCGAGATGTATTTCACAGCCCAGGTAGTGCAAAGCGAAGAAGCCCTGCGTATCGGCCTGGTCAACCGCGTGGTAGCCCAAGACCAACTAACCCAAGCCGCCCAAGCCTGGGCCGGCGAACTAGCCGCGCTGCCCACCGTGGCCGTCGGGTATATGAAGCAAAACCTCAACACCGCACTGCGCGGATCGCTCGGTGATGTGCTGGACTTTGAAGCGCCCAACATGATCCGCACCTTTGAAACCCAAGACCACAAAAACGCAGCCCAGGCATTTGTGGAAAAACGTCCGCCACAATTTAGGGGATGCTAAATGAGTAGCAACACAGACTATCTACCGCCCAAGGTCTGGACCTGGGACAAGAGCAGCGGCGGCAAGTTCGCGCACATCAACCGGCCCATCGCCGGCGCTACGCACGACAAGGCGCTGCCGGTGGGCAAACATCCGATGCAACTGTATTCCTTGGGTACACCCAACGGCATCAAAGTCACCATCATGCTGGAAGAATTACTAGCGTTGGGCCACAGCGGCGCCGAATACGATGCCTGGCTGATCAATATCCAGGAAGGCCAGCAATTTGGCAGCGACTTCGTCGCCATCAACCCCAACTCCAAAATTCCGGCTCTGCTGGACCGCAGCGGTCCTGCGCCCGTGCGCGTGTTTGAGTCTGCGGCCATTTTGTGGTACTTGGCACAGAAATTCGGCGCCTTTGTGCCCAAGGACTTTGCCCTGCAAACCGAATGCATGTCCTGGCTGTTCTGGCAGATGGGCAGTGCGCCGATGTTGGGTGGCGGCTTTGGTCATTTTTATGCCTATGCGCCCAGCAAAATGGAGTACCCCATCAATCGCTTTGCCATGGAAGTCAAGCGGCAAATGGATGTGCTGGACAAACACCTGGCAGAGCGCCCGTTTTTGGCCGGTGAGGAATACACCATCGCCGACATGGCCGTCTGGCCCTGGTATGGCGCCTTGGCCAAAGGCCAACTCTATGAAGCCGGTGAATTTTTGCAAGTGCAGGAATACACCCACGTCATCCGCTGGGCCGACCAGATCGCCCAGCGCCCGGCGGTACAACGTGGGCGTATAGTCAACCGCACCTGGGGCGATGCAGACAAGCAGTTGGCCGAGCGGCATGGTGCAAGTGACTTTGACCGCAAGCCTTAGGCCAGCGGTCTTGCTTTGACTCTTTCGCTTTGAGGGATTTTCAATGAATGCTTTATCCCGCCGATTGCTCTGTTTGGCCCTCGCGGTATCGGCGAGCTTGCACTCTGCCATTGCCCAGCCGGTCTCTGCCGACACCTTCAAGCCCTTGCTCAGCGCCAGCGACCGCTCGCCGGGCAATGTGGCGCGCGACAATCACCGACATCCTGCTGAAACGCTAGCGTTTTTTGGTATCCGGCCCGATAGCACCGTGGTGGAAATCCTGCCTGGCAGTGGCGGCTATTACATGGAGATTCTTGCGCCGTGGCTCAAGGAAAAAGGTTTGTATATCGCCGCGAACCGCGATGGTTCGCAGCCGCAGTACCAGGCCGACCATGACAAGCTTTTGCAGCGCCTGCGCAAGGAACCCGACTTGTACGGCAAGGTGCTGGTTACCCCGTTTCGCGCAGACCGCCATGCCATCGCGCCTGCCGGCAGCGCCGATGCAGTCATCAGTTTTCGCAATCTGCACAATTGGATGGAGCAAGGCGAGTTGCAAGAATCTCTCAAGGCTTTTTATTTGGCCTTGAAGCCCGGCGGCATTTTGGGCATCGTGGACCACAGGGGCCGCACCGACCAAACCCAAGCCCAGCAAATCGCCTCGGGCTATGTGCGCCAGGACGTGGCCATTGCGCTCATCGAACAAGCGGGCTTTCAGCTGCAAGCCAGCTCGGAAGTGAATGCCAACCCCAAGGACAGCAAAGACCACCCCGAAGGCGTCTGGACGCTGCCGCCCAGCTACCGCCTGAAAGACAAAGACCGCGAGAAATACGCTGCCATCGGAGAGAGCGACCGCTTTACTCTGCGCTTTGTGAAGCCTTAGCCCCCCAGTTTTCCCCTACCAGCGGTTGCGCAGTTCGCGCAATTTCAAAAACACGGTCATGGCATCCGGGTTAGGCGGCAGTTCGGCATAGGCCTCGCGCAAACGGGCGATCACGCCAGCGCTGCCTAGGCGGAAAAACGTGTTGACTTCGCGCTCCTCGGCCAGTTGGCTGACATAGGCTTGCTGCGGGTTTTGTCCTTGCACTTTGTCTAACAAGGCTTGCGCCGCTGCGTTGCCCGGTTCGCGGTCCAGCGTGAAGCGCAAATTATTCTCAATATAGTCGTGACCCGGGTATACCAAGGTGTTGTCGGGCAGGCCGTGCAGTTGCTGGGCAAATGTCTGGTACATGGTACCGGGGTCACCGCCGTTATGGCAGTTGCCCACACCGGCGTTAAACATGGTGTCGCCGGAAAACAGCGCGGGCTGATCGGTGTGCGAGCGCAGGCAGATATGGCACATGGTGTGGCCCGGCGTATCCAGCGCCTCCAGTTCTACCGTCTTACCCACTTTGATAATGTCGCCAGCTGAAAGCCCGCGCGTCATACCGGGAATACTGTCTTTGGCTTTGTGGTGGGCCAGCACCGCAGCACCGGTTTGGTCCACGATGGCTTGGTTGCCGTCGATGTGGTCGTGGTGCTCATGCGTGTTGAGAATTTGGGTGATTTCCCAACCCGCCTCCTTAGCCGCGGCCAAGCACTTTTGGCTATCCAATGGGTCGATGGCCAAGGCTTCGCCGGTTTCAGGGCAGGCGACCAGGTAGTTGAAATTACGGTAGTCGTTACCGGTCCAAATTTGTTTTACCAGCATAGGTTTTATTCCTCAAGTTTCAAAGTTTGCAGTACCGATCGCAAGTCCGCGCCGCTGAAGTCGGGCCGGGGCTCTAGCGCTTCAAAGGGCAGGCCCTGCCGGTTGACCCAATGCGTACGTAAGCCAAACCAATTAGCACCTAAAGCGTCCCAGGCATTGCTGGAGACAAACAGAATTTGCTCCAGTGGCAATGCTATCGATTCTTGTACCAGGGCATAAGCCTGCGGCGCAGTTTTGAACAGGCGTATGCCATCGACGGAAATGACATGGTCAAGCAAACCGGCCATGCCGGCACTGTGCACCGCAGAGTCCAGCATCTGCGGGCTGCCGTTGGACAAGATGGCCGTGGTCAGGCCGTGGCGCTTGATGCTGCGCAAAACCACCAGGTTTTCCGGGAAAGCACTGAGCTTGGCGTATTGACCCATTAAGGCCTTGTCCTGCCCATGGCTCCAGTCCAATTTCAGTCGGTCCAGGCAGTAGTGCAAGGACCGCCGCGTCACATCCCAAAACGATTGGTAAAAGCGACTGCCCTTGGCCGGGTCCGGGTCGGACTGGGTAATCAGGCGCGTGTACTCGATTTGCTTATCCCGCCAAGCCAGCGCTAGCGCGGCGCCCTTGCCTGGAAACAATTGTTCGGCCAGATGCTGCACCGAATACACGTCGAACAAGGTGCCATAGGCATCGAACACTACCGCTTTGAAAGGCATCACTATTTCTCCTGCCGGCCTGCGGTATGCAGCGCCTAAAGCGGCATGGTAACTGGGAGCAGCTCAAATCTATCGCCCCCGTCCGTCATTTCAGAAGCACAGATTCAAGAAACATTACGCTGGTGTAAAACTGGTAGTCGGCATTTGCTTTGCGCGCAAAACCATGTCCTTCGTTGTCCGCAAGCAGGTACCAGGCTTGCACACCGTTTTTGCGCACTGCTTCCACCATTTGTTGCGCTTCTGTGTAGGGTACCCTGGGGTCGTTTTTCCCATGAACTACCAGCAAGGGGATGCGGATGGCATCGGCGTTATAGAGCGGTGCAATTTTTTCCTGAAAGGCACGCATAGCGGGGTCGCGCTCATCGCCGTACTCCACGCGCCGCAAGTCCCGCCGGTAACTTTCGGTATTTTTTAAAAAGCTAACAAAATTACTGATGCCCACCACATCAATGGCGCCGCGCAGCTTGCTACCGTAGTCCACCGTCATGGCCAAACTCATATACCCGCCATAGCTTCCGCCTGACACCGCAGCGCGGCTACCATCAATACGCGGATGTACGCGCAGCCAGTCTAAAAACATCCCGCCATCTTTCACTGAATCTTTTCGCAAGAATCCATTGTCGAGGCTTAAATATTGCTTTCCATAGCCACTTGAGCCGCGCACGTTAGGTAGGAATATAGATACCCCAAGTTCATTCAAATAGTAATTCCACCGCCCCATAAACTGCACCCTGGCCTGACCTTCCGGCCCACCATGAAAATCCATAAGCACCGGGCGCTTACCAGGGAATTTTCGGGCGTCCGGCAAATACAGCCAACCGCTAATGAGCAGTCCATCAAAACTCTTGATTTGCACAAGCTCCGGAGAAACAAAGTTTTGCGGGTCCAATTCAGGCGAAAAATACGCGCTAGTCCAGCGCTGGGTGCGTGCAGTGCTAAGGTCATAGGTGTACACATCACTGGGACTTTGGGGTGAATTCATCGTATAGGCAAACAAATTTTTATTGGCCTTGTGCCAAGTCAGGCCGCCCAGCGATCCAATTCCGATGGTGGGTCTGGGCAGCTCCAAACCGGACTTTGCGTCAAAAAGGCGTACTTCATCGCTACCGTTGTTATTCACTTCAGCCAAAAGGTGGCGTCCATCATGCGATAGGCTGATCCCCTGTATGTCCCAGGGAATGTGGTTCGACAAATTTTTCAGGCTACCCGTTTGCAAATCTAAGCGCCAAAGCTGAAAAAATTCAGTACCCTGATTGCTGGTGAAGAAAATACTGTCTTGATCTTTGCTCCAACGCACATCGCCATAACCGGCGCTTGATCCTCCCGGGCGCGGTAGCACTCGCTCGCGTTTCCCGTTTTCGATATCCACTATCCATATCTCGCTATCGGAGGGGCTGCGGTATAGGATGGATGCAATTTGCTTATCGTCCGGACTAAACCGAAAACCACCCCATCCACCGCCAGGCAGACTAGCCAGTTCCCGATTAGGCGCAACTTGCAGAGGGTCAACCAAGGTAATCGTCGTCGATATTTCCGTCCGTGTGCCCTGGCTGGCGGTTAAATCTATAGGCACTGCGGCAACCAGAATTTTTTCGCCATGGTTGCTCCAGGTAAAGGAACTTCGCTCGTTGGGAGAAGACAGCAGCGTGGAAACTTTGCTTTCCAAGTCGTACCGGTAAATTCGGGCGGCCTCACTTCCCCCTTTGGAACTACCGTAAACCAAATAATTGCCATGTACTGGGTTAAACGCAGCGGCGCCAGCGGGATCGGAGAAATCTGTAATTTTCTCCAAGGCTCCCCCGGGCTCGCGCAACCAAAAAAGCTGGGATACGTCGGTCCCTTTTTCTCGGTGACGCACCAGCATATGCGGTTGGGTGGGGTGCCAAGCTGCAAAACTGTGGGTCCTAAATTCTGTGTAGGGGTCTACCCTTTTGACGAGAGCCATGCTCACCGGAGGGATGCTCTCGGCTTTCAAATTTGCATTGGGCAGGAAGATTTGCGCCATCGATGGCTGCATGCAAAAAATTCCGATGGCAAAAATAAATGCGGTTTGCCGACTGAGTCGCCTAACTGATAAATGCACTGCTAGCCCTTCGCTTTAAATTTTTTAAAAACCTCATTACAGGATTTGCGGGAATCATCCTTGACGGGTAGCTTGGAACAAACTTGTTCAATCTGTGCCGCAAGTTTATGGATGACATCTCCATGCTGACCCTTGTCGCTCCATTCCTGCAGTTGTTTACCCATACGCGTCAAAGTACGACTATTGCGCTCATAAAAAATCTCAGGGCTAGGGCTTAGTTCACCAATGACGCCGGCTGCTGCTTTCTCAATCCGTGCACTATCCTGCGGTGCCAACTCGATGAGTTTGCTGACATGGCCGCTACCCCACTGCATTCGTGTAGCAGGGCCGGCAGACTCCTTCCAAGCACGCTCAGACCAGTTGAGTGCGCCCTGCTTGTCACCTCGTTTTTTGGCGTTGGAGGCCAAAACCAGCATGTGGTAATAGGGTGCGATGGCCTTTGGCAGTTCGGTTTTTAACAAGTTATCCGACTCGTCCAAGAGTCCGACCAGTGCGAGCAAATGAGCGGCATTGGGAATCAGTGCTTGGCGCTCATGCGCTTGGGTACTGTCCCGATCGACCGTTGCCACTTCATTGCGAACCTGCGCGATGAGCGAAGGGGCGATGGCGAGGCTAGCACCTGGTGGCAGATCGATGCGGGCCAGTTCTACCTTGGCTTGCAATGCCCCCAGGCGCTCCGAGCGTGATAAGGATGCATCCTTGCCCAGCCTATCGAAGGCGGACGACATGGCAGGGACCAATGCAGTGCGATCTGGGCTTGTCTTGGCGCTAAGCGCGGCGATCAGGTCGTTACCGTAGTATTGCAAGACATCAAAATTCGTGCGCGTTAATGCGGGATCCGCTAACACCTCACGGATGCGTACCAGTGCCTGTTCTCGCGCCGAGGCTGGAACATTTTCCATATGGGCACTGATGACCGATTTGAACAACAACCGCGTACAAGCCTCGCTTTCTGCAGGAAGGCAATTGCGGGCCAAAGTATTCAATGTACGGGTGCGCTCTTTGTCCGAAACCAACTGGGCTTGGTCTTGCTCCCAGGCATAAAACGCAAGTTGTCGCCAGGCAGAAGGTTTAAGACCCGCCGACTGGGCACCCAAGGCGATGGACAAGGATTCCTTGACGCTGCTGCTAGAAGCCAGCGCCAGGTCCAAAACCTCTAGATAGCGCGCCGCATCCACCTCACCGGGAATACGCGTTAGCTCGCTGGCATCTGGTTTGAACAAGATCATGGTCGGGTATCCCCTTACCTTGAATTGCGCGCCCAGTTTTTGGGCGCCTGGGCTGTCCCCGTCTATATATACCGCGACAAACTGCTTGCTGCGCTCGGCAAAATCGGGACGGCTAAATACATCTGTCTTTATTTGATTGCAGGGCGGACACCACACCGCACCCCAATAGAGGAACACCGGTTTATTACTTTGGCGGGCCTGTGCAAAGATGGGCTCGACATTAGCGCCCTCGGGCTTTATCCAATCGATTGCCGGGCCTTTTCCCATCGTGGCTTCAGCCGCAGATACATCCGCAGGTAAACCGATAATGAAAAGAATGATGAAGAAAAGTGCACGCATGGTATTGACGTTCCAATAGTCGGCCGATGTGAGAGTTTTTTCCATCGACCTGAGGCCCAGGGAGCAAATACCTCGCGGTAGTGCACGGCGTTGAGGGGAATTAAGGCGCATAGCTGCCAAATATACTTTGGAATCATTTCCAAGGCCATTGAAAGCATGCTGGCACCCCTCAAAAATTCTCCATATAAGGCCGTAAGTCCAGCTCATGCGTCCAGGCGTCGCGAGGCTGTTGGTGCAGCATCCAGTAGGCGTCGGCGATGTGGTCCGGGTTGAGGATGCCGTCTTGCGCTTTCAGGGCGTAGCGCTCAGGGAACAGGGTGCGGATGAATTCGGTGTCGATGGCACCGTCGATGATGGTGTGAGCTACGTGGACGCCCATCGGCCACAGTTCGCGGGCCATGCTTTGGGCCAGGGCGCGCAAGGCCATCTTGCCGCCGGAAAAACCGGCAAAGTTCGCGCTGCCGCGCAGTGAGGCGGTGGCCCCGGTAAAGATGATGCTGCCCTTGTGCGCCACGCCCCGCCCGCTTTGGGCGTCCGCATTCGCGTCAGGCCGCGCCACCATGCGCTTGGCTACTTCGCGGCCGGTCAAAAAGCCGGCCAGGCAAGCCATTTCCCACATCTTGGTGTAGCGGCGTGCGGTCTCGGTCAGGATGCTATTCGGCGAGTTGGCACCGATGTTGAACACCAATACCTCTATCGGCCCGATCTGCGCCTCAATGTGCTCTACCAGCGCAATAACTTCGTCTTCTTTGCGCGCATCCGAGCCAAAGCCGTGCGCTATGCCGCCCCCTGTACGGATTTGCTCTAGCAGGGGCTGCAGTTTGTCCAGGCTGCGCCGCGTGGCGCAGACGGTGTAGCCCTCGCGGGCAAAGCGGCGGGCCACGGCGCCACCGGTGGCATCGCCCGCGCCGATGACGAGGCAAACTTTGGATTGAGACATAGCGCAGGCCTCAAGCACGGGGCGGCAGCCCACGCACCAGCGTTAAAAACTCCAGCGCGGTACCGGCGCGGCGGTGTTCGGACAGGGCTTGGTACTCCGGGTCGGCAAACCAGGCCTGGGCTTTTTCTTCGGACGGAAATTTGAAAATAATCATGCGTCCGGCGCGTGGTGCCGTGCCTTCCAGGTGCACCGGCGCATCATCAAAAGTGATGAACTCGCCGCCATAGCGCTTAAGTATGGGAAAAAAGCCTTTTTCATACTGGCGGTAAGCCACTGCATCGCTCACTTGCAGATTAACTACGCCATAAACCGCTATATCGCTCATGTGGGGTCCTTTGAAAAGCCTGCGCAGCACCTGGATACGGGCGCCACGTTGCAAAGAGTTGTAGCAGTGGGTCTGCGGTCCCATTGTCCTGCACGCGACAGCGCGGACCTAGCCTTGGCCTACACCGACCCGCCACCCGGCAAACCCGAGGCCGGCCACGTCATGAATCTTATAAGATGCATTCAAACAGCGCCAGCGGCCCACAGCCCGGTGCCCTTATACAAAGAGGAGTTCAGACATGCCCGTGATAGAGAGCCAAGTGGACGCCCTTGGCGAGGCCTTTGTGCGCAACCGCGAAGACATGCTCAAAGCCCTTTCCGGGGTGCGCACCGTGGAGGATAAAGTGCGCGCCACCGAGGCGGAAAAACAGCCCAAGTTCCACAAACGCGGGCAGCTCATGCCGCGCGAGCGGGTCAACCTGCTGCTAGACCGGGGCACGCCTTTTCTGGAAATCTCCACCCTGGCTGGCTACAAGCAACACGACGACAAAGATGGCTCGCTGGCCGGGGGCAACAGTATTTGTGGCATAGGCTATGTCTGCGGCGTACGCACCATGGTGACCGCGTCTAACAGCGCCATCAAAGGCGGCACGATCACGCCCTGGGGTTTGCGCAAAAGCCTGCGCATGCAAGACATTGCGATGAAGCAAAAGTTGCCCATTGTTAGCCTGCTGGAATCGGGTGGCGCCAATTTGCTCTACCAAGCCGAAATCTTCATTGACGGTGGCACCACTTTTGCAAACCAAGCCATGTTGTCGGCAGCGGGGGTGCCGCAAATTACCGTGGTGCATGGGTCGAGTACGGCGGGCGGCGCGTATGTGCCGGGCTTGTCGGACTACACCATCATGGTGCGCAAAAACGCCAAGGTATTTCTGGCCGGGCCGCCGCTACTGAAAGCGGCCACCGGCGAAATTGCTGGCGACGAGGAACTCGGTGGCGCAGAGATGCACGCCCAAGTCACCGGCACCGCCGAATTTTTGGCCGAAAGCGATGCCGACGGCATACGCCTGGCGCGCGAGGTGATGGCCAGCCTGGACTGGAATAAGCAGCGCCCGCAGTTTGCCGATGCGCCGGTACAAGCGCCGCTGTACAGCCCTGAAGAATTGTGTGGCGTGGTGCCAGTGGACTATCGCCAGCCTTATGACTGCCGCGAAGTGATCGCGCGCCTGGTGGACGGCAGCGATTTTTTGGACTTCAAAAGCGAATACGACAAGCAGACCATCTGCGGGCGTGCACGCATTCACGGCATGCAAGTGGGCATCTTAGGCAACAACGGACCCATTACCGCCAAGGGCGCGACCAAGGCCGGGCAGTTCATCCAGCTGTGTGATCAGGCCGATATTCCGCTGGTGTTTTTGATGAACACCACCGGCTATATGGTGGGCACCGAAAGCGAGCAAGGCGGCATCGTCAAGCATGGCAGCAAAATGATTCAGGCGGTGGCCAATGTGCGGGTGCCGCGCATTACGGTGGTGATAGGCGCCTCCTTTGGTGCGGGCAATTACGGCATGTCCGGGCGCGGCTTTCGGCCCGACTTTATTTTTGCTTGGCCCAATGCGCGCACGGCCGTGATGGGTGGCGAGCAAGCGGCGAAGGTCTTGTCCATTGTCAACCGCGAAAAAATTCTGAAAGAGGGTCGCGAACCCACAGCCGAGGAGGAAAGTAAATTTGCCTTTATGGAAGGCGCCGTCATCCACCAGTTTGATCGTGACTCGCAGGCCTTGGCCGGCACCTCCCGTCTGTACGACGACGGCCTGATTGACCCGCGCGACACCCGCCGCGTGCTGGCCATGACCCTGTCCATTTGCCGCGAAGGCCGCACCCGCCCGCTCAAGCCCAGCAGCTTTGGCG
This sequence comes from Rhodoferax sp., assembly GCA_040400575.1. Lineage (GTDB taxonomy): Bacteria > Pseudomonadota > Gammaproteobacteria > Burkholderiales > Burkholderiaceae_C > Allorhodoferax. Next base: position 67,606 of record JBBAPX010000009.1, on the reverse strand, counting down.
TGGCGCGTTTTTGAGTAAGGTGGCCACATATGTTGTTTGACAAAGTATTGATTGCCAACCGAGGCGAGATCGCCGTACGCATCATTGCGGGCTGCCGCCGCATGGGCTACCGCACGGTAGCGGTGTATTCTGAAGCCGACCGCGATGCCCCGCACGTAGCCCTGGCCGATGAAGCGATTTGCATCGGCCCGGCGCCAGCGCAGGAATCCTATTTATCCATAGACACATTAATTGCCGCCGCCATTAGCAGCGGCGCGGGTGCCATCCATCCGGGCTATGGTTTTTTATCCGAGCGGGCTGCTTTTGCCCAAGCGGTGCAAGACGCCGGCCTAGTGTTCATCGGCCCGGACCCCCAAGCGATTGACGCCATGGGTAATAAAAGTGCCTCCAAGATCCGCATGCTGGCCGCCGGTGTGCCCTGCGTACCCGGCTATCAGGGCGATGACCAAAGCGACGACACCCTGGTGGCCGAGGCATTGAAAGTAGGCCTGCCTGTGATGGTGAAAGCGGCTGCTGGCGGTGGCGGCCGGGGTATGCGTTTGGTGCACGATGCGGCGGACCTATTGGCCAGCATCCAGTCCGCACGCAGCGAAGCCACCAACGCTTTTGGCGACGGGCAATTACTCATCGAAAAAGCCGTACTGCATGCGCGCCATGTCGAGATCCAAGTCTTTGGTGACCGACACGGCCATGTGGTGCACATCGGCGAGCGCGATTGCTCGGTGCAAAGGCGCAACCAAAAAGTCGTCGAAGAAGCGCCCAGCCCAGCAGTGGACGAGGCCCTGCGCGCACGCATGGGCGCGGCCGCGGTGGCTGCAGCGCGAGCGGTTAACTATGTAGGCGCGGGCACGGTGGAATTTATGCTGGCCCGTGATGGGAGTTTTTATTTCCTGGAAATGAACACCCGCTTGCAGGTGGAGCACCCGGTAACCGAAATCGTCTATGACCTGGACCTGGTGGAATGGCAATTGCGCGTGGCCCAAGGCGAGGCGCTACCGCTGGCGCAAGAGGCCATCAACGCGCGGCGCAAAGGCTGGGCTATCGAGGTGCGACTGTGTACCGAAGACGCGGCCAATAATTTTCTACCCCAAACCGGCCCGGTTTTGGCCTGGCAAGCGCCGCAAGGTCCGGGCATGCGCAGCGACCACGGCTTGCGCCAAGGCGGCGAGGTGTCACCGTATTACGACTCCATGCAGGCCAAGCTAATTGCCAGCGGCGGCACGCGCGAACAAGCCTGCCGCACGCTCTTGCACATGCTGGACCACACCGTATTGCTGGGCGTAACCAGCAACCGGGACTACCTGCGCCAGATCATCGCGCACCCGGTGTTTGCAGCGGGCGATTTTTCTACCGGCTTTATTGCCGAACATCTCTGCCCCGAAAGCTTTGCCGCCAGCCGCGCACCCACTGCCTTGCATAGCGCGCTGGCTGCGGTGCTGATGTACCGCAGCCAGGCATTGGCTTTGCAGGCCGATGCCGGTTTGGATGCTGAACTTCTGGAGTGGCAAAGCTCGGCCCCAGCGCAAGTGCCGCTGTTGCTGCAATGTGGCGAGCGCAAGCTGCGCGTGACCGTGGCCGCGCTGGGCCGTGGTGCATACCGCGTGCAGTTGGACGGGCAAACGCATGACCTGGACATCCTCTCCATGCAGGCGCCTTCGCTGCGCTTTATGCACCAAGGCCTGAGTGCCAAGGCCGACTATGCGCTAGCGCAAAACAGCGTGCATCTCGCGCACGCCGGCCTGACACTGGGCTACACCGACATTACCTTGGCCCCGGCCAGCAAAGACGCAGTAGGGAGCGACGGGCGCATGCTGGCGCCCATGGACGGCAAAATTTTGAAAGTACTGGTGCAGCCCGGCGATACGATTAGCAAAGGCCAGACCTTGGCGGTGCTAGAGGCCATGAAAATGGAATTTGCCATCAGTAGCGGCGTAGACAGCACGGTCACGGCGGTGGCCTGCCAGCCGGGGCAACAAGTGAAGGCACGGCAGTTATTGATTAGCCTCGCGCCTACACACACCAAGGAAGGAACACCTGCATGAAGCTCTACCACTGCGTCGACGCGCGCTCGCTGCGCCCCTTGTGGGCCTTGGAGGAAATGGGCTTGCCCTACGAGTTAGAAGTACTGCCCTTTCCGCCGCGTGTATTCAAAAAAGAATTCCTGGGCTTGAACCCGCTGGGCACGATTCCCTATTTGGTCGATGGCGACACGCACATGACTGAGTCCAGCGGTATCTGCCACTACTTGGTCGAGCGCTACGGCAAACATGAATTTGGCCTGAAGCCCGACCACCCGGAATTCGGCAGCTATACCAATTGGCTGTTTCACAGCGACGCCACCCTCACCTTTCCACAAACCGTGGCGCTGCGCTACGGGATCATGGAGCCCCCGCCGCGCAAACTACCCCAGGCCGTAGACGACTACAAAAAATGGTACCTGGCGCGACTGCGCATGCTTAACGCGCATTTGCAAGACCGAGAGTTTCTGTGCGACGGGCGCTTCACCATCGCCGATATTTGCATTGGCTATGCCCTGTTTTTGGGCACCACCCCCGGTCTGGACATGGGGGCGCAATACGCGCCCCACGTACAAGACTATCTGGCCCGCCTATTGGCGCGCCCTGCCCTGGTCCGGGCGCGGGCTTTGGGCGTATAAACGCAAGTAAAAAGTCTTGCATCGTCGACCCAACACATTGAACCGACCCCTAGGAAGCCTGCATGAACCCTGTGAACCCTGCTGACATCGAACTTATGCTGGAGCAAGTGCGCCGTTTTGCGCAGACCGAGGTAGCGCCGCACTTGGAGGCCTGGGAGGCGGCGGGCGAATTTCCGCGCGGCATATACAGGCGCTGGGCCGATCTGGGGTGGATGGCGATGGGCTATCCGGAGGAACTCGGTGGCATTGCCGCCCCCTGGACGCTGCGCAACGCCTTCGGCGTAGCGGTAGCGCGCTATACCGCCAGCGGCGGCCTGCTGGCCAGCCTGGGCAGCAACAGCATCGGCCTGCCACCCATCATTCACTACGGCAGTGCGGCCTTAAAGCAAGCCATCGTGCCGAAAGTTTTAGCCGGCGAAAAAATTGCTGCGTTGGGCATTACCGAGCCGGGTGGCGGTTCGGATGTGGCCAATTTGCGCACCAGTGCGCGGCGCGAGGGCGATCACTACATCATCAACGGCGAGAAAACCTATATCACCTCGGGCATGCGCTTTGACTGGATTAGCCTGGCAGTACGTACCGATGCCGACAACAAAGGCGCAGGCGGTATTTCTATGCTTGCCGTACCGGGCGATGCGCCAGGCCTTTCGCGCACCAAGCTGCACAAAATGGGCTGGCATTGCTCGGATACCGCCAGCCTGCACTTTGACAATGTGCGCGTGCCGGTGGGCCACTTGCTCGGCGAGGAAAACAAGGGCTTCAAAATCATCATGGGCAATTTCAATGGCGAGCGGCTGGGCATGTCGGCCACCGCCATCGGTATGGCCGAGGCCTGCTACGACGAAGCGCTGGCCTGGGCGCGCGAGCGCAAGACATTTGGACAGTCGCTGACTGGCCACCAGGTGCTGCGCCACAAGCTGGTGGACATGCGCATGCGCATTGAGGCCAGCCGCGCCTGGCTGGACAAGCTGTCGGTGCAAGCCGATGCCGGCGATACCGGCCCGGCCTGGGTCGCCGAGGTCTGCATGCTAAAAAACCAGTCCACCCAAACCATGCAGTTTTGCGCCGATCAGGGCGTACAGATTTTGGGTGGCATGGGCTATATGCGCGGCAGTGCCTGCGAGCGCATTTACCGTGAAGTCAAGGTCATGACGATTGGCGGGGGAGCCGAAGAAATCATGAAAGAACTGGCGGCGCGCCAATTGAATATTTAAGGACACGCACCATGGAAAAAGCCATTCTCACCTGCGCGCTGACCGGCGTGCTGACTGACCCCAAGCAACACCCGGTGCCCGTCACGCCCGCGCAAATGGCCGCCGAAGCCAAAGCCGCTTTTGAGGCGGGCGCGTCCATCATGCATGTGCACATACGCCGCCAGGAAGAAGGCATGGGTCATATGCCTTCGTGGGACCCGGAGGTGGTGTGGGAAGTGACCGAGGCGATACGTGCGGCCTGCCCCGGGGTCATCATCAACCTGACGACCGGCGTAGTGGGCAAAGACATTACCGGGCCGCTGGCCTGCATACGTCGCGTGCGACCCGAAATCGCGGCTTGCAATGCCGGGACGCTCAACTACTTAAAGATCCGGTCTGACGGCCGCTGGGCCTGGCCACCTATGGTGTTTGACAACCCGGTGGACAAAGTCAAGGCCTTTTTGGACGTGATGCACGAGACCGGCACCATGCCCGAGTTTGAATGCTTTGACGTGGGCATTGTGCGCTCGGTAGCCATGTTCAAAAAAGCTGGCATGACGGACCACCTCGACTACAACTTTGTCATGGGCGTCGATTCGGGCATGCCGGCAGATGCCCAATTACTGGCCTGGTTGTGCAAGCAAATTGACCCGGGCGTCACCTGGCAAAGTACGCTGATTGGCCGCCAGGAAATCTGGCCGGTGCACCAGGCCACGGCCGATTTGGGTGGCATGCTGCGCACCGGCCTGGAAGACACTTTTTATCTGCCCGATGGCGCACGCGCCAGCGGCAACGGCGCACTCATAGAAGCCCTGGCCCGCTGCGCCCGCAATGCCGGCCGCGATATCGCCTCCCCCGCCGAAGCCCGCATCCGCTTAGGGCTGCGCGCGGCGGCTTAAACCTCTTTGTATTTTTGCCCCTGGAGACACCATGCAATTCACCCACGAACACCGCGAAATCCAAAAAACCCTCAAGCGCCTGATTGACGAAGACATCAACCCCCATGTGGACGAATGGGAAGAAGCTGGGATTTTCCCGGCGCATGAGGTGTTTAAAAAGCTGGGCAATTTAGGCCTTTTGGGCCTGACCAAGCCCGAGGCTTACGGCGGCGCGGGACTGGACTACAGCTACAGCCTGGCCATGGCCGAAACCCTGGGCCATATTCACTGCGGTGGCGTGCCCATGGCCATCGGCGTGCAAACCGATATGTGTAGCCCGGCGTTGGCGCGCTTTGGCAGCCCCGAACTCTGCGCAGAGTTCTTAGTGCCAGCCATTGCGGGCGATATGGTGGGCTGCATCGGCGTGTCCGAGCCGGGCGCGGGCAGTGACGTATCGGCCATAAAAAGCCATGCACGCAAAGACGGGGACGACTACATCATCAGCGGCCAAAAAATGTGGATCACCAACAGCCTGCAAGCCGATTGGATGTGCATGCTGGTCAACACCGGCGAAGGCCCAGCGCACAAAAATAAGAGCCTGGTGATGGTGCCCATGCGCGAGGGGCGTGGCGGCAAGCTGACGCCGGGCATCGAAGTGGCAAAAAAAATCCGCAAGATCGGCATGAACAGCAGTGACACCGGCCTGATTTATTTTGACGAAGTGCGCGTACCCCAGCGCAACCGTATCGGCGGCGAAGGCCAGGGCTTTATTTACCAAATGCAGCAGTTCCAGGAAGAACGCCTGTGGGCCGCAGCCAGCACTTTGCAAGGCCTGAACAATTGCATTGAAGACACCATTGCCTACGCCCAAGAGCGCAAACTCTTTGGCGCCACGCTGGCCGATCAGCAGTGGGTGCAGTTCAAGCTGGCCGAAATGAAAACCGACGTGGAAGCCCTGCGCGCCCTGACCTACCGCGCCTGTGAGTTGTATGTGCAAGGCCAAGACGTGACCGAGCTGGCCAGCATGGCAAAACTGATGGGCGGACGCTTGAACCGCAACGTGACAGACGGCTGCCTGCAGTTCTGGGGCGGCATGGGCTATTCCTACGAAACCCGTATATCCCGCGCCTACCGCGACGGGCGCTTGGGTTCTATTGGCGGCGGGGCGGATGAAGTGATGCTGGGCATCCTGTCCAAAATCATGGGCATTGCCAAGAGGCCGCCCAAGCAATGATATTTTTGAAGACGCTGCTAAAACAAGGGGCTGCGTATGTGGCGCTGTGCTGCGGCCTAAGCGGCGCAGCCTATGCGACGCAGTGGAAGTTGATTACCACCAGCAGCGACCACACGAAAATCACCTACTGGTATGTGGACCCGAGCAGCATCGTGATTGAATCCAATTTGCTCCGAGCGCGCTTGCGCACTGCCTGGTCCACCATGCAATACGGGCCCAACAATACCGGCTACCAGTCCACCACCTACCTGAACTTTATTGACTGCGAGCGCCGCACCATTGCCTTTACCGGCAACACCTATTTCAGCGATAAGGAATCGACCAGCGCACCGGTGTACCAGGAAGACGCGCAACCGATTGATACCCTGCGCTTTAGCGCGGTGCGGCCCGGCACGCCAGGCGAGTTACGCATCAACTACCTATGCCAGGCGCACGGCACCTCTTCGAACAAAGTGATTTAGCTCCCAGACACGCCTCGAACGCCGCGCCCACACCACCAGCAGCATCCAGGCCGCATGCAGCGCACCGGTAGCGCACAATGCGCTCTCTAAACGCAAGGCCGCCATGTACGCTCTATTTTTCGAAGTCCGCCCCAAACCGGGGCACTTGCCGCATTACTTCGAGCATGTGGACCGACTGCGCCCGGCCTTGGCCCGGCACCAGGGACTCTTGTTTTTAGACCGCTACCGCTCGCTGAGCGACGACGCGGTCTTGCTGTCGCACCAGCACTGGCTTGACGAGGCCGCCATCCTGGCCTGGCGACGCGACAGTTTGCACCTGCAATCGCAGCAGGCCGGGCGCTACACACACTTTGCCGACTACCGCATCCGCGTGGCTAGCTTGGTGTGCCAATGGGTCGATGGCCAATTCAGTGATGCGGCGCAAGACAAGCTAGAGGCACCCGACGGAGGTCGCTTTGTGATCGCCGCATATAGCCAGGCCACCGACGGTCAAGTACCGGCCAAGGCCGGTTTTGAAAGTGTGAACCACCAGGGCGCGTATATCAGTCTGCAAGAGGCCAGCAGCCGCAGCCAGGCGCAAGCCAGCGTGCTTGCCTGGGGCCAAGTGCCGGGCCTGCAAAGCGCCCGAGCGTTTCGCGTGGTGCGCGATTACGGGATGCTGGAGCGTAAAGAGGCGCCGCGCCCCGGCTAAGCGATTGACGCAGCGTCCGCATCAGCTTGTGCGCGACGATGCACAGCTGAATCACCTAAACCCTAGCGGGCTGGAATTCGCCGCTACCCGCACGGTCATGAATTTACTTTATGCTCGGCGTGCACACCAAGCTTAATGGCAGGGTCTCTGCCTAGGGTGTGCTGGAGACTCAGCGATGCAATTCAAACTCAACGGCAAGGCCGTGGACTTAGATGTTGAACCCGACATGCCCTTGCTGTGGGCCATCCGTAATGAAGTGGGCCTCACGGGCACCAAATACGGCTGTGGCGTGGCGCAATGCGGCGCCTGTACCGTGCTGCTCGACGGCGAGCCGGTACGCGCATGCGGCATCCCGGTGGCAGTCGTTAGCGGGCGCAAAGTCACCACCATCGAGGGCCTGGGCGGCAAGTCCGCGCTGCAAAAAGCCTGGATTGAAAAACAGGTACCGCAATGCGGCTACTGCCAGTCCGGCATGTTGATGGCGGCCACCGCCCTGCTGGCCCGCAAACCGCGTCCCACGGATGCGGACATCGACGCGGCGATTACCAATTTGTGCCGCTGCGGTACCTACCCGCGCATCAAGTCGGCCATTAAAGCCGCAGCCAAAATCTGAGCCGAGGTGAACATGACTATCCAAACCTCTTTCGCTAAAGCTAAGCCGCTTCAGAGCGAGCCGGTCAAGGCATCGCGCCGTGGCTTTTTAAAGCAGACCAGTTCAGGCGCCGTGGCCGCCTGGTCTGGCGGTCTGAGTCTGGGCTTTTACCTGCCCCCCGCGGTAGCGGACAAACTAGCCACCGACGGCCCGCAAGCAGGCGCAGCCGACATCAATGCCTGGATACGTATCAGCCCCGACAACCGCGTGTTCTGCCAGGTATCGCGTTCCGAGATGGGCCAGGGCACCAGCACCAGCCTGCCCATGATGCTGGCCGAAGAACTGGAATGCCGCTGGGACGATGTGCGTATGGAATTCGCCTCGGTCAACGAACACATCGCGCGCAACAGGGTCTATATCACCTTTAGCACCGGCGGCAGCCAGGGCACGCGCGGCTCGCAGTTGGTCATGCGCAAGGCCGGTGCCACTGCGCGCGAAATGCTCAAACTGGCAGCCGCGCAGCGCTGGGGCGTGCCGGTGGGCGAGCTAGTGGCCAAGCAAGGCAAAGTCAGCCACGCCGCCAGCAAACGCAGCGCCAGCTTTGGCGAACTGGCCACATCCGCCGCACAACAAAAAGCGCCCAGCGACATCGTGCTCAAAAGCCCGGACCAATGGACGCTGATCGGCAAGCCACTGAAGCGCTTTGATATTCCAGCCAAGTGCGACGGCAGCGCTATTTATGGCACCGATGTACGCGTACCGGGCATGCTGTACGCCGCCATCGCACAATGCCCGGTTTTCGGCGGCGTGCCCAAATCGGTGGATGGCACGGCGGCCATGAGCCGGCGCGGCATCAAAAAAGTAGTCACCGGACCGGACTTCGTGGCCGTCGTGGCCGACAACTGGTGGCGTGCACAGCAAGCACTCAAGGCAGTCAAAGTGGTGTGGGACTACCGGGGTAACGAAAAGCTGGACGACCAGGCGATTGCACAAACCCTGCAAGCCGGGGTGTTGGCCGCGCGCAGCCTGCGCAGCGAAGGCGATTTCGAAGCCACTTGGGCCACTGCTACAGGCGCGCAAGCGGCAGATTACAAAACGGTGGAGGCGGACTATTTCACGCCCTACCTAAACCACTTCACTCTTGAGCCGCAAAACTGCACGGCCTGGGTGAAAGGCGATTTAGCCGAAGTCTGGGCGCCTACCCAAAGCGCCGAAGCTAGCCTCAACGAAGCGGCTAAAACGCTGGGCTTGCCGGTGGGGAACGTCACCGTGCACCGGCCGTACCTGGGCGGAGGTTACGGGCGGCGCGGCGCATCGCAAGACTATGTACGCCAGGCGGTGCTGATCGCCCGAGAGATGGGCGGCACGCCGGTGCAACTGCTCTGGTCGCGTGAAGAGGATATGCAGCACGACTTTTACCGGCCTGCGGCGCTGTACCGCCAACGCGCCGTGGTGAGCAAAGACGGGCGTGTGCTGGGCTGGCAGGCGCGGATGGCCTCGCAATCGATCATGGAAAAAATCCGTCCCGCATCGCTGAAAAACGGGCAGGACTTTCAGGCTGGGGAATCCTTTCACGACATGCCTTACCAAGTGGCCAACCTGGACCTGCGCCATGGTATTTGCCAGATCAATGTGCCGGTGGGCTTTTGGCGTTCGGTGTTTCACTCGCAAAACCCCTTCGCACGCGAGAGCTTTTTAGACGAAGTGTTACAGACCGCCGGCAAAGACGCATTGCTTGGTCGCCTAGAGCTACTTCCCGCAGGCGGACGCGATCGCAAAGTGCTCGAAGCTGCAGCCCGGGCAGGTAATTGGGGTGCCAAGCTGGCGCCGGGGCGCTTTCAAGGGCTGGCGGTGCAGGACTCTTATGGCAGCTTTGCCGCCTGCGTGGTGGAGTTGTCGGTGTCAAAGCAAAAGACGGTGACGCTACACCGCATCACCATCGCGATGGACAGCGGCCAGATTGCCAATATCGATTCGGCGCGGGCGCAAATTGAAGGCAATGTGGTCTATGCCTTGTCCAGTATTTTTATGAACGAGATCAATATCCAGGACGGGCGGGTGACGCAAAACAATTTGGCTGACTACCCCTTGGTGCAGCTGCGCCAAACACCTGTTATTGAGTCCGTGATGGTGCCCAGCGGCGGCGAGGTCTGGGGCGGATTCGGCGAGCCGCCTTACGGGCCCATCACGCCGGCCATTGCCAACGCCATCGCTGCCGCCACCGGCGTGCGTCTGCGCCGCACGCCCTTCAGCCACGAAGGTTTTTTGCTGGCCTAAAAGCGCACTCAGGCCCGCAGTGTCTTGGCGAAAAATGCCAGCGTGCGCTCCCAGGCCTGGGCGGCGGCCGCTGCGTCAAAGCGCGGCGTAGTGTCATTGTTAAAGCCGTGTTGTGTGCCCGGGTAGTCGTGCACCGTCATAGTCACACCTGCTGCCTTCAAAGCCTCTTCGTAAGGTGGCCAGGCTTTGTTAATCCGGTCGTCGGTGCCTGCGAAGTGCAGCAGGAGCGGCGCCTTGACCTTGACCGCTTCGCTGGCCGCGGGCACGTCGCCATAAAAAGGCACGGCGGCGGCCAGTTGTGGCAAGCGCGTAGCCAAGCGGTGCGCCATGCCACCGCCCCAGCAAAAACCCACCACCCCCATCCTGCTGTTGGCATCGCTGCGGCTGGCCAGCACGCCGGCAGCAGCTACAAAATCCTCTTGGGTCTTGGCCTGGTCTAGCTGCCCGAACAGTTGGCGCGCCTTATCCTCATCGCCGGGATAGCCACCCAGTGGCGTGAGCGCATCGGGCGCAAACGCCATATAACCGGCCAACGCTAGGCGCCGCGCGATGTCTTCGATGTGCGGATTCAGTCCCCGGTTTTCATGGGCGACGAGCACCGCGGGCAATTTGCCGCTGGCCCCGGCCGGCCGCGTCACATAGGCTCGCACCGTGCCTGAACCTTTGGGGGACGCGAACTCCACCCACTCGCTGCGGATGCGCGCATCGTCTTTGGCCACTACCTGACCGATCGCAAAGTCCGGGCTTAAAGCCGCCAGCAGTCCGGCTGCCGTGGCCCCCCCGACTGCAAACTTTTGCGCGGCTTGCAAAAACCCACGCCGGTCGATGGTGCCGTGGACATAGGCATCAAACAAAATTAAGAGTTCTTGATCAAAGTCTTGGGCGGATTTGCGTTGCATAGTGATATTTCTACGGTTGCATTTTTGGTTCTGCACTTGGCTTGCAGGCTTGGCCTCTGGGGCCTCAGCAATATACAGGAGGCCGGTGACCGCATGCACCCGTTGGCTTGGAAACCCTGCGGGTTTGGGGCGCTAAGATGCCCCCATTCACGAGGAGAAACCAATGGGCCACATCGTCAACTTCCAGCGCCCCGACGGCAAAGCATTGCAGGGCTACTTGGCCCAGCCTGCGGGCAAAACCCAGGCCCCGGCCATTGTGGTCATCCAGGAGTGGTGGGGACTCAATGACCAAATTCGCGGCGTCGCAGATCGCCTTGCCATTGCCGGCTTTCAGGCATTGGTGCCCGACCTGTACCGGGGCAAATCCACCGTAGAAGCCGAAGAGGCGCACCACTTGATGAGCGCACTGGACTTTGGCGATGCCGCATCGCAGGACATTCGCGGTGCAGTGCAATTCCTCAAAGGACGCAGTGCCAAAGTCGGCGTAACCGGCTTTTGCATGGGCGGTGCGCTGACCTTGCTCTCGCTCACCCAATCGCCAGAAATCGACGCCGGCGTTGTTTGGTACGGCTGCCCGCCGCTGGACTACATCGACGCGGGCAAAATCCGTACACCCCTGATGGGCCACTGGGCCACGCAAGATGAGTTTTTCAAAATCGCCACCATTGATGCCTTGGAAGACAAGCTAAGCGCAGCCAAAGTGGATTTTGAATTCCACCGCTACCTGGCGCACCACGCGTTTGCCAACGAAACAGCCGTAGGACCGGCACGCACCCCGACCACCCAATACGACCCGGTGTGGGCACAACAGGCTTGGGACCGGACGCTGCATTTCTTTGGCCGTACTTTAGGCTGAGCGACAGGGGTGGAGCTATGGCAAATTTCGTACTCGTTCATGGCGCCTGGCATGGCGCTTGGTGCTGGCGGCGCGTGGTGGACTTGCTACAGGCGCAAGGGCACCGCGTGCATGCCGTCACGCTGACCGGCGTTGGCGAACGCGCCCACTTGCTCTCGCCCGACATCCACCTGAGCACCCATATTCAGGATGTGATGGGCGCAATTGATAACGAAGAAATCGATGACGTGGTGCTAGTCGTGCACTCGTACGCCGGCATGGTGGGCACTGGGGTAGCCGACCGCATCGGTGAGCGCCTGCGCCACTTGGTCTATGTGGACGCGGTAGTGCCAAAGCCTGGCGAAGCTTGGAGCGCCACCCACGCAAGTAGCACCCGCGAAGCGCGCCTAAATGCCGCGCGCGCTAACCCGCTGTACAGCTTTCCCCCACCCGGCCCCGAAGTATTTGGCCTGGAGGGCGAGGACGCCGCCTGGGTAGCACGGCGCCAGACGCCCCACCCCGGCCATCCTTATACCGACGTGCTGGACTTTGACCCCGCGCGCGTAGCCCGCGTACCGCGCACATACATCCACTGCACCCAACCATCCCTGGCCACCATAGACGCCATCTGGCCGCGCGTGAACGACCCTAAGTTCTGGGACGGCCTGTGGCTGCCCGGCACGCGCACCCTGGAACTGGCCACCGGCCACGACCCCATGATCAGCGCGCCGCAGGACTTGACGGGGGTGTTGCTGAGGTGTTTAAGTTAGCCACCAAAACTACCATGGCGCCCTTGCCCGTCCGCAAAGCGGCCGGCGCCTTCTAATCCCTCTGCGATACAGGCTTTGCCGCGCAGCCACTCCTGGTGCAAGGCATGGTGCAAGGGCAAGTCCCATTGTTGGTAAGCGCTCATCCGGTCAGCGTTCATGGTGGCTTGGGGAAAGCTAGCCAATTGCCCGGCCAGCGTCATGGCGGCATCGAGGGCGCCGCCTGCGGGGACCACGCGGTTGGCCAGGCCCATGGCCAGCGCTTCAGCGGCTTCGACTTTGCGACCGGTAAGAATTAAGTCCATGGCGTGGCCCATGCCAATCAGGCGCGGCAGGCGCACCGTGCCGCCGTCAATCAAAGGCACACCAAAGCGGCGGCAAAACACGCCGAAATAGGCGTCTTCTTCCATCACCCGCATATCGCACCACAAGGCCAGTTCCATACCACCGGCGACCGCCGCACCGCTGACGGCCGCAATCACCGGTTTGGACAAGAGCAGGCGCGAGGGGCCCATAGGCCCTAGCGGCGCACTGGTGGGCGCCGCCTCCAACTGGGCGCTGGAAAGCGGCTCGAAATCTAGATTGGTCAAAACGCCTGGGCCTCCTTCGTCCCGGGCCATGCGCGCACCGGCCTTCAGGTCCCAGCCAGCGCAAAAATGCCCGTGCGCGCCGTGAAATACCGCAACCTTGGCATCTGCGTCTTCTTCAAAAGCAATAAACGCAGCGTAGAGGGCGTGGGCGGTATCCGCGTCAACGGCGTTGCGCACATCGGGACGCGACAAGCTAACAAGGGTGATGGCGCCCAGGCGCTGGCTGCTGACGGCTGCGGATGAAGACTCGGTAGCGTGCATGGATTTCCTTAAGGGTGTGGCGGCATGCGTGGGGTGAGGGCAAGGGCGGCAAAGGCCTTACAAAATGTCAATTTAACAGAGCCGCTGGTCCAAGCTATGCCCACTCGGGTAAGCTCGTCTTATCACTTTGCTGGAGACCTGCCGTGTCACGCTATTTACGCTGCGCCCTGCCCCCCATCTTGAAAATGACCTTGGCTGTGGCCCTGGCTGTGGTCTTGTGTGCCATGCAGCTGGCCCATGCGGCCAGCGAGGAAAAACTCAACTACCAGCAAGCGCGCAAGGCGCTGGGCCATGCCGAGCCGCAGCGGCGGATCAACGGTATGCACCAATTGCTCAAGCTAGGCACTGCCAAGGATGCGGGCGCCGTGCTTGGCTTGCTTGACGATGCCCAGCCCGCAGTGCGGCAAGTGGCGCTAGCGACCGTGTGGCAGCTGTGGGGCAAGTCAGGCGATGCCGCCATCGACAAAATGTACCAAGAAGGCATGGACCGCATGCAGGACCGTGATCTGCCCAAGGCGATCCAAGTTTTTAGCGACATCATTGCCAAGCGGCCAGATTTTGCAGAGGCTTGGAATAAGCGTGCGACGCTGTATTACATGGCAGGCGAGTATGAGCTGTCCATGCAAGATTGCGAGGAGGTGCTTAAACGATTGCCCGAGCATTTCGGCGCCTTGGTGGGCTTTGCCCAAATGCTAGCCGAGCACTCCCAGCCCGAACGCGCGCTTGCGCTGATGGAGCGGGCCAGCAAGATCAACCCCTATTTAGCCAACGCCGAACTGATGATGGCGGCTTTGCGCATTCAAATCGAGAACAAGCGCAAAAGTATGATTTGACTCAGCGCATGAAAGATCAGCTGCAAAACGCTGATTTTTTATGACCAAACTGCAGGCTTTGGCATTGCATCGCTTCATTTCGGCACGGTCTGGGGCTTCACGGTTTCTATAAGCACCTGCCCGGCCAAGCCGGCTTCGCGGTGGACATGGATATCCGCATAGGCCTGCGAACCCGTGATGCCGGCCATCACTTTAAAAGACGGGTACATCATGATGGCAACCTGGTCCCACTGCGCATCGCCACCGCCGACCAAAAGGCCGCGCACCTGGCCTGCATAGACCAGCTTGCCACCTGCTTCCATCACCATGCGCGTCATGGCGCGGCCGTAAATGCTATAGGCTTGCTGGCCGGTCAAGTCACTCTGGCGACCATCGGCATAAGCTGCTTGCGCGCGAAACTTCAGCAAGTTGAGCATGTAGATCTCGCTGCCATCGTCGCGTTGTAGGGCGGCCTTCATTTGTGCGGCACTGGGAATTTGGGCGTTTTCAATCTGCATGCAACTGTCTCCTGTGTGCCCGATACGGACCATCCGCTGGTTTGGGCAAGTCCATAATACAAGACGCGCCAGACGCCCAAGTTCGCTGTAACAGCCCATGGTTGAGGGCCCGCGTCAGGCGCCCACATACCGCTAAAAAATTGAGGAGTGAGAGCATGATCAAACGCATAGCCTTGGGCCTATTAGCTTTACTGCTTTTAGCGGGGGCCGGTTTCTATGCCATAGGCGGCCCTAGCGGCGCATTGCTTTTGTACGTGAAATACGTACTGCGCAAGGACTATGGGCCAACGCAGGAAGTTAGCTGGAAAGCCGGTCCCGCGGACGCCACGGCAAGCCCTGGTAAACGCCCCCCCAACGTGATATTGATCGTGGCCGACGACTTGGGCTTTAACGATATCACGCTCAATGGTGGCGGCATTGCGGGTGGCAAAGTACCAACCCCCTACATTGACAGCATTGCCCGCGAAGGCGTGGACTTTCGTAACGGGTATTCGGCCAATGCGACGTGTGCGCCCTCGCGCGCGTCCATGATGACCGGGCGTTATGCCACCCGCTTTGGTTTT
The DNA here is from genome assembly GCA_040400575.1 of Rhodoferax sp. Classification (GTDB taxonomy): domain Bacteria; phylum Pseudomonadota; class Gammaproteobacteria; order Burkholderiales; family Burkholderiaceae_C; genus Allorhodoferax. The sequence continues at coordinate 52,379 of JBBAPX010000009.1, read as the reverse complement.
GAGTTCACGCCCACACCCAAGCAGTTTATGAAGGTGATTACCAATACCAAACCCCGCGAGGGCTGGCCCGCAGCCCTGTACCACCCGGAGCGCGAGGCGGACCTGATCCCCTACGAAGACATGGGCCTGCCCACCACCGAGATCACGATTGCTAAGTTAATGCAAAGCTCGGGCTACCACACGGTGCATTTGGGTAAATGGCATCTGGGCGATAGCCCGCAGTTCCGCTCGTATGCGCATGGCTTCAATGAGTCGCTGTCGCTGATGCATGGCGGTTCCATGTTTTTGCCGGAAAACAGCCCTCAGGTGGTGAACGCTAAGCAGGATTTCGACCTGATCGACAAGTTCCTCTGGGCCGCAGCGCCCTGGGGCATACGCCACAACGCGGGTGAAGTGTTTCAGCCGCCCAAGTACATGACCGACTACCTAACCGACGAAGCCGTCAAGGTGGTGCAGGCCAATAAAAATAGGCCTTTCTTTATGTACCTGGCCTATAACGCGCCGCATACCCCTTTGCAATCCACCCGCGAAGACTATGACGCACTGAGCTTTATCCCGGATCACACCATGCGCGTGTACGCGGCCATGATTCGCTCGCTAGACCGTAATATCGGGCGGGTGTTGCAGTCGCTCAAAGACCAGGGCGTCGATGACAACACGCTGGTTATTTTTACCACCGACAACGGCGGAGCGCATTACATTGGTTTGGACGGTATCAACTCGCCCTACCGCGGCTGGAAAGCCACCTTCTTTGAAGGCGGTATCCATGTGCCCTTCTTTATGCGCTGGCCGGCTGGCATTCCCAAGGGCACGCAAGTAAGCGCACCTGTCAATCATTTTGATATTTTCTCGACGGCTGCGGCTGCGGCTGGGGTAGCAGAACCCAAAGACCGGCCCATCGATGGCGTCAACCTGCTGCCCTTTGCGCAAGGCAAAGCCAGCGGGCGCCCGCACGAAAATATTTTCTGGCGAACGGATACCTACAGGGTTGTGCGATCGGGCGATTGGAAGTTGCAAGTCTCCGAGCAGCCGAAAAAAGACTGGCTTTTTGACCTGGCTAAGGACCCCACCGAAAAGAACAATCTGGCCACAGCCCAGCCCGATCGCGTGGCGCGCATGAAAGCCGATTTGATGACCTGGGACAAAGCCCAAAGCAAGCCCATGTGGCCGTCACTAGGCGCCGGGCCGATTGCGATTGACAAAAATCTAAAACAAAAAATTGGCGCTGGAGACGAATACGTTTTTTATGCGAATTAGGGGGCCCAATCCGCCGGGCTTAACCACGCGTTTGTCCGGCGGAGCCCTGCTTCATAATGGGGCGTGACCAGCCCTTCCCCTCCCCACAACGCTGACCCGGTCAAGGCTGTGATGGGCACCAGCGATGATCTAGTCGATTCCCCCTACGCCTGGTTCCGTCTGGGCATTTGCCTATTCATGATGACGCTGGGCAATCTGGGCATGTGGGTAGTGCCGGTGATTATTCCCGCCGTGCAGGCCGAGTTTGGCATCGGCCGCGCCGAGTCCGCACTGCCCTATACCTTGCTGATGATCGGCTTTGGCGTCGGCGGCATTTTGATGGGCCGTATGGCGGACAAGTACGGCTTGTTCCGGCCTTTGGTAGTGGCTGCATGTGCCATGGGATTGGGCTTTGTGCTGGCGTCTATGTCCACCGGCATCGTCGGGTTTGCGCTTGCGCACGGTGTGCTGATTGGCCTACTGGGCAGCTCGATTGCATTTGCCCCTTTAATGGCCGACACCGCGCTCTGGTTTGCCAAGCGACGCGGCGTGGCGGTGGCGATTTGCGCCAGTGGCAATTACCTATCGGGCGCGATTTGGCCGCCGGTGATGCAGCACTTTATCGAGACACTTGGCTGGCGGCAGGCTTATATGTACGTGGGCCTGTTTTGCGCGGTGTGCATGCTGATGCTGGCGCCGCTGCTGCGCCGCAGACCGGCGGCCCTGGTGATCACGCCCGGCGTCAGCGCTGACGCTCAGGCAAGGGAACTCCCGTTTGGCTTGTCGCCCGAACGCGCCACGGTGCTTTTGTGTGTCGCGGGCTTTAGTTGCTGCGTCGCCATGGCCATGCCGCAAGTGCATATCGTGGCCTATTGCGCCGACCTGGGCTATGGCGCAGCGCGCGGTGCGGAAATGCTCTCGCTGATGTTGGCCTGCGGCATCGTCAGCCGTTTGGTGTCTGGCGTCATTTGCGACCGCATAGGCGCACTGCGCACGCTGCTACTGGGCTCGGTCTTGCAGGCCACTGCGCTGCTGATGTTTTTGCCCTTTGACGGGCTGGCCTCGCTCTACTTGGTGTCTGCCTTGTTCGGCCTGTTCCAGGGCGGCATCGTGCCGTCTTACACACTCATCGTTCGGGAGAATTTTGCGCCCACGCAAATCGGCGCGCGGGTGGGGACGGTGATTATGTTCACCATGCTAGGCATGGCCACCGGGGGATGGATGTCAGGTAAGGTGTTTGACCTGACGGGCTCCTACCACGCTGCGTTTTTAAACGGCGTGGCTTGGAATATGCTCAATGTGGGGATTGTGGTGTTTTTGTTGCGGTCGCGGTGGCGTTTGGCGCGGTAGCTTTTTCACAGGTACCGCCATCCCAAGCAGGCGGTTCAATTGTGGTTCACGAATTTGAACTCGCGTTAATCAATGTCCATGCAGCGCCTTCCACGCCGCGTACGCTGACGGTCGCAAACCATAGCGCGCCAGGACACCCTCATGCAGGCGTCGGAGTTCTGCATGCTGCTCAGTAAGTCAGTGGCAGAAGACATGATGGTGTTGGCGCAGTTTGAGATTTGGATTGGCGCAATTTTGGCGCAGTTTACCGAACTGCGCCATTTTTGACGAAAAAAAGGCGCAGTTCCGGGTGGTCAGATTCCGGGCGGTCTAGCATCTCTTGACCGGATCCCCGTGAATGGTTTCATTGATCAGGCCAGGGATTGACCACTGGAACCGACAAATCGTCAAAATGCCGCACATTTCGTGTGGCCAGGGTGGCGCGTCTTGCTGAGGCGATACCGGCAATGAAGGTGTCACGCATGTCCACGGGGCGGCCACGGTTTTTGCGATCTGCGGCCAACTGTGCTGCGTGCGCGGCGGCATGGATGTCAAAAAGTAGCACGCGGTTTTGCAAGTCGTCTTGCACCAGTGCTTCAAAGCGTTGTTCCATCACGTCTTTACGCCGTCCAGCTGGTAGCAGCGCCAAGCCGTAGCGGGCTTCAAACACCGTGATGCTGCTAAGCCATATGGACTCAGCGGGCTGGTCGTCCAACCAAGCCACCACCCGCGGGTCGGGCTGCTGCTGCATCAAGGCAGACAAAACGTTGGTGTCTAAGATGATCATTCACTGAGGGCCATGGGTTCAATGGTTTGCCCACGCAACTCTGGCAAGGGCGAAACCAGGCCTAGGTCCGCAAAGCGCGCAGCAATGCGTGTACCGAGCTTGGGCCGCGCTTGGGCCGGCTCATTGACTGCCTGTTGCAGGATTTGGCGCACCTCCTCTTCCATGCTCCAACCATGCAAACTGGCGCGCGCCTTGAGTGCACTTTTCACGCCATCATCAATATTGCGTACGATCATTTGTGCCACGAAAATCTCCTGAGATGAATTTGTACGATATCACGATATCATATATTTCCACTTGCGCATTAGCCGCTCGGTTTGCCGCTGACGTAGCCAGCATGTTGGTGACGCTTTACAGAGCCGCACGGCATCATCACGTCCGGACAAAACGTCGCGCTTCCTTCAGCAGCAAAACCTCATTTTTGGGATACATATTCCGTAATTTACGCTTGATTATTCCGTAATTTACGATACTATGACCGTATGGAAACACCCGCTCTCTACGCCCGCCGCATAGAGTCTCGCATTGCCGAGTCACTGCAAGACACGCCGGTTGTTCTCCTTGCGGGCCCTCGTCAAGCCGGCAAAACCACACTCGTGAGGCAAATAGCAGCCGACAACGGGCTGCGATACCTGACCCTTGATGATGCGCTGACACTGCTGTCTGCGCGTGAAGATCCGGTGGGCATGATTCGCAGCTTGGACCGCGCCGTCATTGACGAAATTCAGCGAGCCCCGCAGCTACTGCTGGCCATCAAGAAAAGTGTTGATGAAGACCGTCGCCCTGGACGTTTTCTGCTGACCGGGTCAGCCAACCTCATGGCAATGCCTACTGTGGCCGACTCCTTGGCAGGCCGCATGGAAACACTGTCACTGCTCCCCTTGTCGCAAAGCGAAATTGAAGGGTGTTCGGCGAACTGGATCGACAGCGTCTTCTCAGGGCAGATTTTGAAGTCAGAAGCTGCGGCCCTGGGCAAGCTTCTGGTTGAGCGCGTGCTGCATGGCGGCTATCCCGAAGCGATTTCCCGCCCATCGGCTAAGAGGCGAAGCACCTGGGCCCGGCAGTACCTGGACGCCATCATCCAGCGTGATGTGCGTGACATATCCGGCATAGAAAAACTGGACCAATTGCCGCGCTTTCTAAGCGCCTTGGCACAGACCGCCGGTCAGATGTGCAACTACACCCAACTGGGTGGGCAGGTCGGCCTGGACGGCAAGACAGCGTCACGCTATATCGGCGTCTTCGAGCAGATGTATTTGCTCAAGCGGGTTGACGTCTGGGCGCGCAACCGCCTCAATCGTGTTGTTAAAACACCCAAGTTGCAGTTCATCGACTCCGGCTTGCTGGCCACCCTGATGGATCTGAATACAGAGGAGGTCCAGCAGGATCGCACCCGGTTCGGCAATGTGCTTGAAACTTTCGTTTTTGGAGAATTGCTCAAGCACACCACCACTTCGGAAGGCGACTACCGTCTGCTGTACTACCGGGATGCAGACAAGTACGAGGTCGATGTGGTGATCGAAAACGCTGCCGGACAACTGGTAGGCGTCGAGGTCAAGGCCGCCGCCACGGTCAAGCCAAGTGATCTGCGCGGACTGAGAAAATTAGCCAGCATGGCCGGTGATCAGTTCAAGATGGGGATTCTGCTGTACGACGGCGACGAGACGATGCCCTTAGGGGATGGCATCTGGGCAGCTCCACTTGCAACTTTGTGGGGGCAGGTCAGCTTGGTTCCGTAATGTGGCATCATTGCATTATGATGATAACGCATCACGGTGAGGTTCATCTTGTCAAAAAACCTTCAGACAAAGCGTACGTCAGGCCGCTGTGGGGCCAGGTGTATGTGCCTGCAGCGAAGGTTTTAGACTTTCGCTGGGGCTGAGCTTCTCTTTTCACAGCGTAGCCAGCATATTGGCCACGCTTTTCTGAAGTACAGACTGCAGTAGAGCTTGATTTGGCATAACAGGCCCGGTTTAATTGTGGGCAAATGTTAGCTCACTCCCCTCCCACCGCCTCCCGCTCCTGCGCCAGGTACACCCAGTCAACCACCTCGCCCGCGGGCTCGTAGCCCGCTACCAACTGCTGCAACAGCCCCCGTATCAGCGCCACGTCGTTCGCCCCCTTGGCCATGTGCAGCGCGCCCAAGCTTTGCTGCAATTGGGCCCAGGGTAAAAACGGCTCTTGGGCTTTCATGATGCGGGGGTGTTGGGTGGGGATCGGGTTCTCGCCGATCAGCAATTCTTCGTAAAGTTTTTCGCCAGGGCGCAGGCCGGTGATGGTGATTTCTATATCGCCCTCAGGGTTGTTGTCATCGCGCACGCTCAGGCCCGACAGCTCGACCATGCGGCGGGCCAGGTCCACAATGCGCACCGGCTGGCCCATGTCCAGCACAAACACATCGCCACCGGTGCCCATGGCGCCGGCTTGTATTACCAGCTGCGCCGCCTCGGGGATGGTCATAAAAAAGCGGGTGATGTCCGCGTGGGTCAGCGTGATGGGGCCGCCGTCTTTTATTTGGTCGCGAAACAGCGGCACCACCGAGCCGCTAGAGCCCAGCACATTGCCAAAGCGCACCATCGAAAAACAAGTGCGCGACGTGGGCACCGGGCCGCCTTGGGCTGTTACCGCCGGGTTGAGTTCGGCCAAGGCTTGCAAAACCATTTCGGCCAAGCGCTTGGTGGCGCCCATGATGTTGGTGGGGCGCACGGCTTTGTCGGTGCTTATCAGCACAAAGTTGCGCACTCCGTTGCGCACCGCAGCTTCGGCGCAGATGCGCGTACCCCACACATTGTTGTGCACGCCCTCGGCGGGGTTGTGCTCCACCAAGGGCACGTGTTTATAGGCCGCAGCGTGGTACACCGTGTGCGGACGCCAGGTGTCCATGATCTCTTGCATGCGCACTTCGTCGCAAACAGAGGCGAGCAAGGAGACAATTTCAATCGCTGGCGCTTGATCTACGGCATCCCTGGCACTGGCCAAACCGTCCTGCCCCAGCGCCAAAACTTCGGCGTCGAGCCCCAGTTCCGCGACCAAGGCCTGCAACTCTTGGTGAATCTGGTACAGCGCGAATTCGCTCATTTCCACCAGCAACAATTGCTTGGGCTGGGCTTGCAAAATCTGGCGGCACAGCTCGCTGCCGATGCTGCCGCCGGCACCGGTCACCAGCACCGTTTTGTTGTGCGTATTGCGGTTGAGCAAAAGCGCATTGGGCTTTACAGGTTCACGGCCCAAGAGGTCGTCAATGTCCAGATCGCGGATATCGCTGAGGCTGACTTTGCCGCTTACCAAGTCGGCCATTGCCGGCAACGTGCGCACTGCCAAGTGCAGGGGACTAATCTGCGCCAGTATGGCATTGCGGCGCTGGCGCGATATGGAAGGTAAAGCCATTAACACGTCGGTAATGTTGCGGCTGATCACCAAGCCCGGCAAGTCGTCAGGCGAAAAAATGGGCAGGCCGTTGAGCACATGGCCATGCAGACGATCGTCGTCATCCAGATAACCCACCACGCGTATTTCATGGCTGGCAGACAGGGCATTGGCTAGCTGACGCCCCGCGCTGCCTGCGCCGTAAATCAAGGCCTGCGGCAAGGTGGCCCGCTTTAAGCGGCTTTGGTATTCACCGCCCAACCAAATTTTGACGAACACGCGGGACGTGCCGACGAAGATCAGCATCAGCATGGGCTGAATCAGGCCGATGGTGCGGGGTACGCCATCCACCCCGATAGCGGTAAACAGCGTGGCATAGAGCAAGCCATAAATTCCGATGGCGCGCGCAACCGCAATCATGGCGGGCATGCCGGTGTAGCGGAAGATGGCGCGGTAGAGGCCAGAAACGATGAAGATGGGTATCGCTAAAGCTACAGACGCCATCAAAGCCAGCTTGGCGCTTGCGGTCAGTGGGCTCAATTCACCCAAGCGCAAATAAAAGGCTAGCCAGACTGCGAGTACGCAAAAGCTGACGTCCAAACACAAGGCAATCAGGCGCTTCCCCAAGCGGGGAATAGATAGCACCGGCTGGGAGATGCTGGTGAGAAGTTGGAACATATTCAATTTTTCAAAGTGCTTAATGCGAAATGCCGTCGCAACTGGGCCGCACCGCTTTCAACTTTGCGCCCAAATGCTCAACCGCGGTGACATTGAAAAAACTTTACGTTCTAGCGCCTTAAAGCTAGCAATGAATAAAGTAGACCAGCTTTGATCGTTTTAGGTTTAACTGTTAAAGCTTGTGGCTTCTCGCGATTCGGGCGTTTGAAAGCGTCGATCTACAGGTTCAACTACAACTTCATCTCTCTGTAGACCCGACAAACAAGTTTGCAATTCCATTAGAAGCGCTTCAGATTATCCAAGTGTGTTACCAAATTTTTCTCACCATTGGAAATACTGACACTAGCTCATCAAACTATGATTCGTACGACCTTGAAGGCTTCGGCGTAGGTGCATCCATTTTGGCTACCGCGAAACCTGGCCAACGCCATGCATGCATCGACGGAGCGTGATGGAGCGCTGTGTACCTGCGACGCGTAGCTGGTAAGTGCGGCCTGTTTTTTATCCATATAACGGCTAGTATCGACAAAGAAGTCCGGCGCAAAAGTTGGCTCAATGCCTGGCACATTCCAATGCGTTTCGGAAAGTGTTTCGTATGCGAGTACGATCTTAGGTGCCCGGTTATGTACAGGCCGGCAAGCCACCACCGAAGCATCGAAAATCGTACGGTGATCAATGTGCCGATCTGGAAACGGCAGCAGCACTACTTCAGGGTTTGTCTCACGAACGAATCGGCTGATTTTTCCATTAAGTTCTGCGACTGGCACCCGGTGCACCATCGTTGCTGGAATTTTCAGGAACTCCCAACGTGACGCACCGAGTATTTTCATTGACTCCTCAGCCTCACGACGCGTGGTTTCGAATGCTTCAGGTGGATAGAGCGGTGGTAGGTGACCGCTGACGATCAGGACAGAAACTTCGATACCCTCATCTGCAAACCGTGCAATCGTTGCGCCTGCCCCCAGAACCTCGTCATCGGGATGCGGCGCAATTACTGTAATCCGCATTGGAAATTTAATCATAAGTTAATCACCCTTAAGTCAGGCAAAGGAACGACAACTTTAACTGAAGTATTGAACTTACCGCGTAACTTTGCGACGATATCGTCAGCGAAGTTCCATGCCAAAAGGACAATTACTTCAGGCTGGAAAGTGATTAGCTCGGAGGTCAGACGTATTGGAATGCAAGAACCCGGCAGAAACCGCCCTACTTTGTGAGGGTTATCCTCAACCACGAATGCTATTTCACTCGCGCCAAGATTAGCAAGTTTTGTGAGAAGCGTTGCTTTGGTTGGAGCCCCATAGGCGGCGATCCGTGCACCGCGACTGGATTCCTCAGACAGCAGGTTATGAAACTCGACCATTGAAGATTCAATCTTGCGCGGCCAGTTGCTGAGAAATTCCTCATCACCAAGCACGGATTGCTTCTCGGCGTCGAGAAAATTTTGCGCCTGCTCTGCAATGACCCCCTTACCCGTCTTTTTCAGTAGCAGCCTTAGCGACCCACCTTGCACGCTGTTGACGCTAAGATCTAGCAAATCGAAGCCGAGCGCGCAAAGGTGACGTGCGAGCGGCCCCGCATGGTGATAGTCAAGGTGTTCGTGGTAAATCGTATCGAAGCAACCTGTAAGCAGCACCTCACGGAAATAGCCGATTTCGAATGCAAAATAACCTTCATCTTTTAGAAGATCATAAATATTGCGAAATACAGCCCCTAAATCATCGACATGCGCCAGTACATTCTGACTCGTAACAAAATCTGCGCGACCATAACGACTAATTATCTCCAGGACTGCAGCACTGTCGAAAAATGAATTGATCGTGGGAATCCCATTTTCGCGGGCAATCCCGGCTGCAAGTGAGGCAGGATCAACACCGCAAACGGTATATCCTCGTGTCTGAAACGCCTTTAAACAGGTACCGTCATTCGAACCAATATCCACTACTACTGCTTGAGCAGGCAAGTCACAATGCTCATCGATCCATTGCGCGTAGGCCGAGATGTGCTTTACAAAGCTTGAACCAATACCGCTAAGGTAAGTATAATTAGTGGCGTATAGCAACTCCGGCGCGACAGCGTGACCCAGCTGAAAATGACCGCACTCATGACAACGTAAAACGTCAAGTCTATAAGCGTCTACCTCTTTCGCTTGCTGGCTAGTTAACTGGAGATTGTTACCCAGAGGTACTTGGCCAAAATCAATGAAATCCCCTAGATCAGCACTACCGCAAAGCCGGCACTCCTTCAGTGCCCTTGTCGATTCATTTATTCGTTGCATATTTTGCGAGCATATCTTGGACATTTTCGGCTGTCACAAATGAAACACGTACTGTATCTTTCTCATACGTCGCCTGATCCCGAGGGAACTTGCTGCTAACGATAAGGCGCGTCTTGACCGGAAAGTAAGTCGCATGGATTTCGTTATCCGGCGTAAAGATATTATCCCCAGTACGAACCTTTAAATAATGAACTTCGTCGGAGTTTAAGTCTTTGAAGAAGTAGTCAATTTCACCTTCAAGCACGTACATAAAATGAAAATCGGTATGGTGATAATGGTTTGAGCGTAATGAACCAGGGTTGCAAGTAATGATTGAAACATTATTAACTGGTTCATCGACGATTGACAAAATTTCCCCTCGAACGTCCGCGTCGCGTTGGGTATTTTTGAATAATGTCGACTTGCGTGGCAAAATCATGAAAAAGTCCTTCTTTAAAAGTTAAAAAAATATGATGACTAGCGAAAACCTACACTTCACTATTAAGTTAAGGTCATTGATAATCTTGTCTCAAAACCAACAACTCGCGCCCAAGCGTTTCAAGGCTCGCTGCCACAGCAATCATGCGAGCACTCCTCGCACCTTGATCCGCCAACCACTGTGAGCGGGGTACCAGGAACATGGCTTGGTAAGCATCCACCTCTATTAAGGTCTCTTTTTTGATAATTCCACGAGAACCTACTGTGAGCAACCTCTCACCTGGGCGACCATAGAAAAATGGGGAGAAAAGCGCTGTATCGCCGTCATGTGTTCGCAACTCAATAACGTTCTGGTAGGTTTCCGCCACGCCAACTTCTATCGAAATTTTGACGCCATCAAGTACACCGCAAATAGTGATTTTCTCCAGTCCCTGAGCCAGATGGGACACATGCGCGAGTCGCAGATTAGCCAACGGCAGTCGCAATTCTGCCATAAGCGTGATCATGTAGGAACCAATATCGTAAAGGGAAGACGATGCAACTGCACTCTCCTGACGAAACGTCCCCAGCGGCACCGCAGGGATGAGGAATACCGCATCAATCGCTTCAATCCGGGTTCGATGGGTTAACCAATACTCTATGAAGCGCTGATACAAGGCGGTGTGCCGGTGCATTAATCCTTCGACAACAATGGTTCCTCGAACTTGGCAGATAGCCGCGATATCTCGCGCATCGTCCGCCGAAACGAAGGCAGGCTTTTCAACGATCACGTCTCGTCCCGCTTCAACTGCTTTTCGAACCTGCTCGAAGTGCAAAGCGGGTGGCGTTGAGATGATGAAGACTGTGTCGGTGGGTAGGGCTATTATTGCCGACTCAAGCTCATGAAAAACTGGGCCGCAAGGCAGTAAGTCAAGCGGCTGGGTTGAGACCAATCCCACAACCTGTTGGTTATTGGCCCACAATGCGGGAATGAGTTTATTCTTGGCATGGCCACCCACTCCAACGACACAATAACGCTGACTCATCTTTGCAATCACCTTAGGTATTCGCTATTTTTTTCAAGAATGAGCCATCGACAGGCAAAGTAGAAAGGAATAGTCACCGCAGTCATGGCGAGAATTACTGAAAACTCCTTTTGAAGCCCGGTCGCATGAAATAATGTGGCGAAGACCAAACAAAGCAGCGAATTAATTATTTGGGGTAAAAGATAACCGAATCCAACATAGCGCCGATTCAGTATCTGATAAAGATGGAGATAGTTTCGCGTTAAAAGATCATGCTTCTCTCTGATTCGAATTAACAAAACAACGAAAACGTCAAACGCCGGCAGTGCGACAGGGATCGCAACTTCAATGGGAATGCTTCCCACATTCTTAAAAAAAGCGACCCCTATCACGGTCAAAAAGCTTGCGAAAACAAAGCTTCCGGAATCACCCAAATAAATAGTTTTAGGACGGCTATTCATCACCGCAAATGGGATTATGAACGCCAGAATTGCAACTGCAATTGACCTCCACTCAGAATCCTCAGGCAAAAACAGTAAGGCAAAGCATGCTGTAAGCACGATAAAAGTAGCTAAATTTAGATCGGCACCATCGTAGAAATTGACGATATTTGTAAGCACGACATTGACAAAGCCCGCAGCCAAGCATAAACCGAAAATAAGCAGGATTGAATGTGCACCACCCCAATTTACGAATGCACTAAAGATTGCGACGCCAACCACAAAACTGATCAAAATACGTAGGCGTGCGCTGAGCTCAATGATGTCGTCAAACCAGTAGCCGACCGCAGCTACCGCAATGACAATCATCGACGCCACAAGTTCGAGAGATAGACCGTCAACGACAACTACGCCAAGTAGGACGAATGCTAACAATACGCCGAACCCGCTTGGGGTAACGTCCGGCCCACGAAGTCTCTTCCAAACAAGGCGATAAACGAAACCAGACACAAACGTAAGTGCAGCAACGCAGAGCGAGAACACCGCGCTAGAGGTTGTCAAATTGCCTCCAAGAAGAAAATATAGGTGAATTCAGGCACGTTCAGTGCCGTCTCTGAATGATCTTCGAACCACTTTTCACGTCTTTCGTTACCGTTGACCCCGCCGCAATGAGCGCGTTGTCGCCAATACATATTGGCGCGACCAGCAGCACACCAGAGCCCAACATCACGTCTGACCCCACCTTAGTCGTCTGCCGGCTTAATCCATCAAAATTACAGAAAACCACACCCGCACCAATGATAGTTCGCTCACCAACATTGGCATCACCCACGAACGCGTGATGCGAAATTTTCACACCCGACGCAAAGACACTGCGTGTCGTTTCAACATGCGAGCCAAGAATGCAATCATCGCCGACTATGCACTCGTCGCGAATAAAGCAGAAGGGGCCGAAAAGATTGCGCGATCCTGCTTTTAAATTGCTCAAAATCGAATAGGGTCTCACTTTATTTTCAGGCCCTAAGTCAGCATTGGTTAGGATGCAGCCGTTTCCAACCGATGCACCGCTACCTAGGCGACAGTCACCCGAAAAAACAATCTCTGACCCCAGGGTGACAGATCCCGCAAACACGACACTTGCGCAGGCCTCCAATGAAAGCCGATCTGTTCCAAACAGCTCTCGCAGAAGAGTTTCGTCGTCGATACGGGTAGGTTGTTCAAATACCGTGCTAAACATGGTTGTTTTAAGCCTCACTTGCGATGTTGAAATCTTCGTAAGATTTTGTAAACCAACATCCAGAGCCATACTTTCCCAATAATAAGATTGACTATTCTTACCCGTTTTTTGCAGTTCAATTGGTGGCAATGGGGCAAATTTCTGAATTTAACGCGCGATGGATCTGGGATTTGAAGGCAACACACGCACACTATCTTGAGATTCTATATCTTATCTAAATGCATCTCTGGGTGTACTAAGCTTCAGATATACGATCACAACCGCCGATTAGCTCAATAACTTAAATCCCTATAACAAAAGCTATTAAGGGCGTACAAAGAACTGCCGTCCTTTATAAACTAACTTATTACTAATCAAACGTAATATAGACGAACGTAAGCCATGCACCTTAAGTGCGCTCAAAATTTCTTTGTTTTGCTTAACTATATTACTCAAACTTCGGTTTGACGTGCCGCCTAGACGCATTTTTACAATTACGCCTGGAATGTATTTGGCTCGAACTTTATGCACTTCTAAAAATCGCATCATCAACTCAAAATCAGATGCTATTTTGAAGGTCAGATCGAACATGCCAAAACGCTCAAAAATCTCACGTCTTACGAAAAAGGTTGGATGCGGAGGACACCAGCCTGACTCGAAAGTTCCAGGGATGAAAATGTTTGATTTCCAATAACGAACAACACTAGAGATATCATTCTTTCTAACATACATAAGGTCTCCATAGCAAGCGTCAACATTTGGGTCATTAAATACTGCCGCAACTGAAGCAAGGACATCTGGTGAAGTGTAAAAGTCATCGGCATTAATAAATCCAATAATATCACCAGATGCGAGTCCAATGCCCTTATTCATCGCATCGTAAATACCTTTGTCTGGCTCAGACAAAACGATAGCAACGTGCCTACCTTCGACATTGACCACATCTAACGTACTATCTCCTGAACCCCCATCAACAACGATATGTTGAATATTTTCGTACGTCTGCCTTGCTACGGAACTCAGCGTATCACCTATAGTTTTCGCAGAGTTGTAACATACAGTTATTATACTAATCTTAATGCCATTATCTAATTTATTTTTCATTAATTGATCCTTTGATAATTCTCGCAATTTCCATTGACCTTTAATGTAAAAAAGTTATGCTGCTTTGGCCAAATACTGCGTCAACAAAAGAAAATGTATTCAAACATTGCGACGCATTTAGAAGACATCAGTATTTGACGCATACGACACGCTAGCTAGTCAAAACAATCTGCATTGATCAGCAACTGGCCAGCTGCATCCTTGGCCGAAAGAGTTATATCGTTTTTATTGGGCCAATCAATTCCAAGCGCAGGGTCATCCCAAATCAAGCAACGCTCATAAACTGGTGCATAATAGTCCGTAGTCTTATAAAGAAAGTCTGCCGATTCACTCAGAACCAAAAATCCGTGCGCAAAACCAGGTGGAATCCAAAGCTGACGAAAGTTTGACGATGACAACTCTACTCCAAACCATTTCCCAAAATTAGGGGAAGACTTCCGCAAATCGACAGACACGTCAAAAACAGCACCCTGAATCACTTGAACGAGTTTGCCCTGCGGGTGCTGAATTTGATAATGCAAACCGCGAAAAACACCTCGACTTGATCGGCTATGGTTATCTTGTACAAACTGAAAATCAGTTTGAGTCGCCGCATGAAAAGCTCGCAGATCAAAATTCAAAATGGAGCTCCCAACATGCTGCGTGGCAGGTTCCAAAATAAGCACTTCCGGAAAGACTGTGGGGGTTACTTTATAACTCATGCAAAACTCATTTTAGGCAGTGCGCCATGATAACCAATAAGATTTCCATTATGCTGCCTGTATTGCACGAGACTCTCCGATAGTTCGCAACGTTTCCAACCTGTATATGCCATTTCACAGATTAGTTCGTCATGCGCTTCTATAGCAATTCTCTTCTGCCTCAAAATACGATGTATTTTAGAATAAAACTTCTGCGAAATGGTGATTGCAAAGCCCGGATAAAAAACCGAACTGATATGGTGCGTATCCCAGAAACCAGCCGCGCAAATATCTGGGTAGCGGTGTCCTGTCAAATTAAGGTAGGAATCAGTCACATCCGCCGAATGTACTACAAAATCAGCTTGCAAGTCGGTTATCGCAGCAGCAACGAGTCGTAATTTTGAGGGCATCCAGAAATCATCCTGATCGCAAAAAGCGATCGCATCCCCTTCGCACAACCCCGCAGCCCTTAGAAAATTCATCCCATAACCAAGGCGGGAATTATTATGGTATATACGCACGGAAAAGGGCGCAGTTTCAGCAAAGTGATAAAGCTGAGTAACTGTTGCATCAGACGATCCGTCATCAACCGCCACTAATTCGTAGGGTAACAGTTCTTGCTGAGCAAGACTAAACAACTGTTCACTAATATACCTAGCTCCATTGAAGGTAGCCATCGCAATAGAAATATTCACTTTAAATATAACTTTATGTTTGAATTCATGGTACATAAGCCGCCAATTCCGCATACCGTACCTTCTTAGTAAGATACATGTACAGCTTTCTGATTGCTTTGAATCTTCTTTTGGGTTCTGGCATAACTGATA
Source organism: Rhodoferax sp. (assembly GCA_040400575.1). GTDB lineage: Bacteria > Pseudomonadota > Gammaproteobacteria > Burkholderiales > Burkholderiaceae_C > Allorhodoferax. The sequence goes on along the minus strand of JBBAPX010000009.1, from coordinate 37,017 downwards.
TTGGAAAACCATTACCCTGCATTAACCTTATTTGCTCACCGATTGCATTTAAATATAATTCATAAAACTTGTGTGCGTTTTCACTCAATGAAACTCCAACATAAAGTCTAGCCAATTTATCACTAACTATTCGAAATGATTGAAAATGGTAAAATACAGGCATTAAGGAAACTGAATATTTTGATAAAAAATGATCAACATTCCATGGGGCGAGTGTTTTTTCAACTTGTCGGAGGATATGAACTTCATTTGCAAATAATATGGGCCATTGATCTAAATATTTTTGATCGCCAAATTTTCCATCTTCATTTCTGTCGTAGCACCATTCAATACATCTTTCTTGCCACCATTTCAAGACTTTTAATCCCTCTAGCGTACGTCGGAATGTCATGAACTGTACACAAAACCGCCCACTCAGCGCAGTTCGATCATGCTTCGGCGCATAAGCATGCTCAGTAATTAGGACATGCTTTTGACTTGATTCAAATTCGCCGAAGATTATTTCCGGGCTAGAAAAGAAAAATAGATCTGAATCAAGATAAGTAACGCGGGAGACGTCAGGCGCACGATCAAATACAGCTTGAGGCGAAAATGGCGTCAGAGTCCAACAGTATTCCCCAACTGTTCGACTAGTTTTAACTGCCAACAGGTCTTCAGTCTCAATACTCCGTAATGGTATCGTTGAAATATGACTGAGACCTAATTTACTAATTTGCTGCTCTACGAGCTCATCAATACAAATTATCCAAAGATGCGAATTCGGAGCAACCCTTTGTAGCGACGCATTCAGGGTCAATCCGAGGAGCAAAAACCGACTGTCGAATAAGGTAACAAAATGTTCGGTCGACTTACCCTGGGAATGCATTTACCGCTCCAATAATTTTGCTTAGCTGATTTTCGCTGAGATGTGGATTACATGGCAACGAAAGGCACATTTCTGCATGCTTATTGGCTTGCGTCATCCCATTCGGGGATATTTTTATTTCAGAACACGGCGGCTGTTTATGAATTGGAATTGGGTAGTGAATCAAAGTTTCTACATTATGACTTCGCATATGCGCAGCCAGCTTATCCCGCTGCCGGCAAAGAACAACAAAAAGATGGTACACGTGGCTACCATCTTCGATCGGCGTCGCAAGCAACTCGATATCGGGATTGACGATCTGTTCAAAATAGGTGCGCGCAATCTCCTGTCTACGTCTTGTGTTAACTGACAGCAACTCCAAACGAACCGATAATATTGCCGCCTGGATTTCATCGAGTCGACTGTTCAATCCTAATTTGGGATGGTGATAACGCTTCGACTGCCCGTAGTTAAGCAACACCCGGGCATCAGATGCTATGTCTTCGCGATTGGTTACCAAGGCACCCGCGTCGCCCAACGCGCCCAAATTCTTGGTCGGATAAAAGCTGTACGCACCCCATTCGCCAAAAGTGCCTGCAACTCGGCCCTGTAAGTGGGCCAGATGAGACTGCGCACAGTCCTCCAAAAGCAGAAGTTTATGATGGGTACACAACTTAATCCATTCGTCCATCTCCCGCACTTGGCCATAAAGATGCACCAACAATACCGCACGCGTTCGTTTGGTTATGCAGCTTTCTACACTTTCTCTGGAAAGTAACGCGGTAGTTGGGTCAACGTCCGCCAACACTGGCGTGGCTCCAGCGCGCACGATCGCAAGCACAGTAGCAAATGCGGACATCGTCGTCGTTATCACTTCGTCTCCGGGGCCAATGCCCAAAGTACGTAAGCCTATTTCAATCGCATCCATTCCATTGGCAACGCCAATCGCATGAGTCGCCCCACATGCGATTGCCCACGCGCTTTCGAATTGGTTTACTTCGTTACCGAGGATGTACCACCCCGAACGCAACACGCGTTCGATAGCGTTCAATTCGTTCTGGCGAGAATCTTCGGGTTCGGCCTTGAAATCATTCATCAAAATCATTAGTCATTCTCCCAGTAGTGTGCGTGATGTAAGGCATAGTAGTCCAGCGAATTGCGCAATCCTTGTTTAAGCGAAACTCGCGGTTCCCAACCCATCGTTTCCTTGATCTTTGTAAAGTCGCTGTAATAGTCACCTATATCAATAGCTTTCCGCTCAGGCGGGAAGGCAACCAACTCATAACGTCCACTAGGGTGCAGCTTAACTAACTGTTCTGCTAAATCCTTCAGATTGACCACCTCAAGGCTGCCTAGATTAAACACCTCTCCATTTGCCTTATCACTAGCTGCCGCCGTAAGCATCGCGTCAACTACGTCATCCACGAAATTAAAATCACGTAGCTGAGCACCATCACCAAAAATTAAGATGGGCTTCCCTTCGATTAGATTTCTTACCCATATTCCCAAAAAAGTCTGACGAGCATCCTTAACACGCATTCCCGGGCCATAAGTATTGGTGAGACGAAGCGCACAAGCGCGGACCCCATACACATTGTTGTAAAGAAGGTGATACCACTCGCCTGCTAATTTGTTAATTCCATTGACATCTACAGGACGGATAGGATGGCGCTCATCGACCGGAAGATAATCCGGTTTTCCATACAGCTGGCGAGTGCTTGCAAAAATCAGCTTGATGCCAGCGTTGTGCTGACGGCAAGCTTCCAGTATCGACAACTGTGCCGCTGCATTAATATCTAGATCAGTGCGAGGGTCCTGCATAGAATCCATATGGCTAGTCTGACCAGCCAAGTTGAACAAGAAATCCTTGCCTTTGACCAAGTAGGCCATGGCATGCTGATCACGCACATCACTGATATTTACGGTAAGTTGGTCTCGGATGTCTTGGATATTAAACAGGTTCCCACCGTACTGCGGGATCAAGCTATCCACCAAGGTGACACTCGCGCCCGAGCTAACTAGCCTTCTAGCCAGATGGGAGCCAATGAAGCCCAAACCGCCAGTTATCAGCACTTGCTTACCGGCAAAGAAACTGCTACTCATTTTTAACTCTCAAAAATTTATCAACCACGATCAAGATAACTTAAGTTCTTCAATTAGAAGTCGGGGATTTTTTGCACCTTGCCAAGACAAGATTGTCGAGATAAGTATTTGAGCTTCTCGGGGAGATGGCCGCCAATAAACTTGCAACAATGGATATCGGGGTGCATAAGACCGGAATCAAAATAAATCGCAATATCTTGGGTCGGCATTTAATGAGAATAGCATCAAAAATCCATGCTATGAACAATTGGGCAGGGGCGCGACAGTCGCTCAATAGTCGGTGCTGCTCTACGATCTCAAATCCAGATTTCTCTAGCAGAAGACGCAATCCCCCACTGGAATAACGCTGATAGTCATACGGCATTTCATGCTCAGGCCACATAAAGGGCATAGTGATCAGTAACATCCCGCCCTCTTTCAATACACGAGCCCATTCCGAAACAATAATATCCGGATTTGGCACATGCTCGAGAGTTTGAGTGGAAAGGATGCCATCGTAGCTACTAGTCTCGACTGGGATGCTGATACCATCATAAAAAATATCGGCCACCTTCCGCTCGCGATTTTGAGGCGTATCGTATTCAAGGCTTATATAAGTAGTACAATTTTTTAGCAAAGACCGGTAAGGCTGACTGCCAGAACCAAAATCTAATACAACACCAGTTAAACGAGGAGCTAAGGCCTCTAGCGCTAATGCAAGTGCCCTGCGACACATCCAAAATGGATTAAAAAATATACCAAACCAACTTGAACTAAAACTGACTTTTAAGTAGTAATCCAAAAGATATTTAAATGGTGTCATATTAAGTCTATACCTTTTCAATAATCGACATCACGCCAACGAAATTGGGAGGATCGACTGGGCTATCGAACCAAGGTGACAACACTCTACCATTTGTCAAAATATTCTCCAATCGTTTTTTGTTAAGAAATCGACATGGATAACTTGCAGGATAGATGGATTTTGGAACATGCTGAATCGTGATTCGCTCACCTTGTTTAGCAATAGGTGTCCGATCAATTACTATCGCACGAGGTGAAAAATCAGTGACTTCTTCTAATAATTCATAAGGATTTTCCAGGTACTGTAGTACACTCGAAAATAAAACTAAATTAACCTGTCGAGCCGAAAAGCATTCTTCGATAGTATTAAAAAAATTGAGCGTGTCAGAACTGAAATCAGTCTTACCGCATTGAACTACATGTGGTTGCTCGACAACGCTCCAGGAGCATTCAGGCAACTTAGAGAGCATGTTCCTATGCTGCATATAAGTACTGCCTAAGGCGCCACCGAAGTCCAAAACATGCAGCTTGCCTCCGCATTGCGCAGCCACTGTCATCAAGCACGAAAGTAACTGCCAGTTATATTCCTCGTTATAAAAGCACGTTGAATCTCTTTCCCATAAAGCATCGCCGTCGCGCACTGCCCGCGCCGCCTTTTGCACTCGATTGAAAATCGCTTCGCTGTCGTAACCGGAAGACGCTTCTACAGCGGAACTCCAATTTCTAAAATCCCCATTCCATTTGCTTCCACTTCCCCCGATTTTTCTAAAGCCACTCAAAAGTATTGGGGGAATTAAGCTGGTCAGCAAGGACTTAAGTGCGGGCTTCACATTACCACTTTCATAATTTACCAAGCAACGAAACGAAGTCGCCCCACTGGCGTTCTTTAGACCATATCCGCGGCAGCATTTCAGCGCCAGCTTTCGCAATTTCCGCTCGACGCGGCTCGTCAGCCAACAATACCTTAATCTTGCGCGTTAAATCATTAGTATCTGTAAACATTTCAAAATTTACGCCAGGCTCAAACCCTTCGGGGTATTTACCGGCACTACCCAACATGCATACACCGCACCCAAGAGCTTCCCAACAGCGCATATTTCCTCGAATATCACCAGCTATAGAAGTTGCTGGATTTAGCACTATCTTTGCCCGTGAAAGCATCTCATACATTTCACGCCCATACACGGGTTTTCCTGTACTACCTCTTAGCAGTTTAGGCAATCTGATGGGCACGGGTATCCAACGAATAAGCGGCTTATCCGAAAGCCGCCCCCACTTATTGTACATAAGCCGCAGATCAATTCGGTGGCTGTCAGATAATTGAGTGACAGCGGTCAACATCGCCAGACGGTCATCATGACCAGTGGTGCGCGCGTAGCTTCCAGTAAAAAAAACATCCACTGGTCGATCAGTATTCGCCGCATATTGATTCATTTCCGGATCCCAAGAAGGAGAAAACCATGCCGTCTGCAATCCTTTGTCTCGCCACCTAGCGTTCAACGTCTCAAAGTTGGAAAGAACGACGTCAAATGCAGAAAGATCCGCACCGCCAATCGGAGCTGCTCTCCAAGCAATCACTTTTCTGACACACCCCGGAAGACGACGGACAAATGATGACGGAAATTGAATAGGGTCAAGTTGATACAGCACATCCGGCTGAAATGACTCGATTTGGGCTAATAAAACATCCGTAAGGCTATTCCTAGATCCAAGTCCGTTTTCACGCGCCCACAGCATCTGTAATATGGGGTCATCGCCCACAGTGAAGAAGCAATTGGGAGCCTTGTCATAGACGGGCTTGAGAATGTGCGTTGCCTCATAACGATCATTAAGTAGCGTGTGTCTGCGCTCATCAAATGATGCGTACGTGGAAGCTGGATTTCTGAAATTAAACGCGGTGAGATAGTGGGGTCCAAATCCCGCAGATTGAAATACTTTCATCGTTTTAACCAAGCAACCTATAAACTATTCATGACTATATTTACCATAATCATACTCTGCGGGGTAGCAATACAATGCAACGGTCAACAACAAAAACCCTCCACTGATTATGGTGGTGAAAATAGATGCATTCCCAAATATAAGCGCAATGTTTCCTAGGGCGACTGTGACAAAACGGTGGTCATGCAATCTGGCGACGCTGTCAAAAAACCAAAATATAAAAGCAGCTATTGCGGACACAATGGGAATGCCAATCAAACCGTACGAGGCGATACCGTCCTGCGCCCACATGTTGACATTCGCAGTAAGTTCCGCATCGTAGAAATATCTGCCGATTATTCTTGGAATATCCATATCATAGGGGTAGGTAACGAACAGGTTAATGCCTGTAATATGAGAGCCATGCGTAAGTGGGTTACTTTGGAAAAAATTATAATACTGCCCAATAGAAAGCTGTGGAATGGAGAAAATGCGTGAATGAATAATCGCGATATACCATGTATTGATGGTTTCTCCTTCTTCACCTGTCAGTGCCAAAATTGCGGGAAACAAAAGTAATCCAGCAAAACATATAGCAATTTTCACACCAGCATTTTTTCCACCTGTGCGAACGAGCAAATAGATAGCCGACAGATAAACCGCTGCCAACATTGTGGACTTGCTACCGCCAATCCCTAACAAGTAGAGATAGCCGGCGACAGCGACGAAAATAAAGGCCCGGCGCCGACGAAAAACACCTATCGAGAAAAGGAAAGGCAAAACGAAGCCTGATAGCCACATTTGGGCATAACCAGAAAATAAACTCCCAGAAGCCGCGATAATATCACCTGCGGCGCTCCGGACATCGTATATATCCTGGAAATCGGCTAATTGAAAATAGCTACCGAAGATCGTCAAAAGGTAGATAAAAAGTCCAACTGATCCGCACCAGAAAAAACTCCAGAAAGCTTTGGAGGAAAGGCGATTTCGCTTTATGTTAAGGAGCGGGAGCTTATAACTAGCTTGAAGGATCGTTAAGCTAAAAAAGAGAACAAGAACAAGAATAAGAACTTCCTCTGGCGGCAACTGCGGCCTACTCGAATGATAGAGAATGAAACTCGTTGGAATAAAAATTATAAAATATTGAATGAAAAACAATAGCTGTGATGGACGCGTCAAATCGCGTGGCATCCAAAAGGCGGAAGCGAGGCACATTATCCAGGAAGTCAAGATGTAGCCTGCCGGTGTATCCTGATAAGACAAGCCCCAGCCTTCATAGCGCGGGACCACCCACTGTTCGTAACTGAAAAGAAATGCGGAAATGTAAACAACAACGCAAATCATCAGAAAAAAACGCGAATTTATTCTTTGACGATACCGCATATTCAGTGATGTGACAACTGACGGTGATCGGCCGTCGCATACCAAATAATGTACATATAGAAAATATCGGAAATCGCAGTTAACACAGCAAAAACAACTACGGTGAGAAGAAAAGTTACGCCGAAATAATGACAAACCCAAAGACTGGATACCGGTACCACTAACCGGACTATGTCCGGCAAAAATTTGAGTTCAGGGTATTTTGAAATTGCCAAAGCACGACTGAGTGGGCTAACAACGAGCCCCGTAATGCACCCTAGCGATTGAATGGCCATCAGCGTACCCGCCTGTTGCCAGGACTCTCCGAATACAAGCGTAAACAGAAACGGTGAAATCAATGCAATTGGAAGATATATGCCCAAGCTGACGATCGACAGTTTTTGCATTGCAGACTTCATTGTGCGGTGAGCCATCGATTTATCGGTTCTGACTACCTCAGCAATTTTGGCGTGGAAGACATCGGCTATTCCCGTGCTTATCAGAGCGGCCGGAACGGATGCGAGACGTGCCACAAGAAAATACTGGCCCGCAGCACTTACGCCAAATAGACTGGAAATAATTGGCAATGGCAGCGATGTTGCAAGGGCGTCTATCAGTGATGAAGGTAAAAATACTGCTGGATATTTCCAATACCGTCGTAAAACCTGTGCGCCATGTTTAACATCTAATGCCGCGAAAGTTTTTCGAGCCTCGGGCCAGGCTCCCCGAGCCAACCTAGCGACGCCTAGCATACGCCCGAGGATTTCACCGCCGAGCATACCCGTCCAACCGAACGAAAGCCAACCGAACAAAATGGGAAGTGTTGAACGACCTGCACCTTGAGAAACCAACGCAAGGCTGATTTGACCAAACTTCTGCCGTCCTACGTACCAAAATCGAAGAGATGAAAAGGTTCCTGTCGCGAACAGGGCAACGACCATCGCTCCGGCACTCCATGCTGGCAAAATGCCGTATCCCAATGTATCAAAACTGATCATGCCAAACATAACGAGAGAGGCAATGACAACGCTCGGAATTGACAGTGCAATGGATGCAATTAGCAAAACGTCAGCTTCGAACTTGTCTCGGGCAGCAATAATTGCAAGATCGTAACGTAGCGCAAGACCGACACCGGCGAATGAGATAAAAGACATGAATACACCGAATACACCCATATCAGCCGGGCCATACAGCCGCGTAACCAAAGGCATGGAAAGCATAACCAAGGCCTGTCCGATGGCGCTGCCACCGGCAAGCTTCATGACATTCGCAACAAATGGACTACGGTACAAGGCTTGCAGGATAGCCGGCGCCCTAACCATAATTAAAGTGCGGTAAGGACAGCAACTAGTTCGCTGATAACCCGAATTTGATCTTGCTCTTTGATATCAGCGCTAATCGGCAAACTTAATACTAAGCCGGCCATCCCATTTCCAACCGGCAATAATGCGTCCTCCTCTGCGACGGCTGGCTGGCGATTCAATGGGTAGGGATAGTGGACAGCAGTGGGAATGCCGCTATCACCCAACTTTTCTTGCACCACTGTACGGTTGGATACTCGAATTGTGTATTGTGCCCATGCGCTTTTGTTGTGCAGTTCTACGTAAGGGGTTATGTCGACGCCAGCAATCATCAGCATCTTTGTATACCGGTAGGCCGCCCGCTGACGCAAAGCTAATTCCTGATCTAGGACTGCTAATTTGGGTAACAAAACGGCGGCTTGCAGAGTGTCAAGGCGACTATTGACCCCTATGCGAATATGATGGTACCTTCGATCTTGACCATGGCGAGCGATTTGCCGCATAACCTTGGCTAGTTCGTCTTCATTGGTAAAAATAGCCCCACCGTCGCCATAGCAGCCCAGAGGTTTGCTTGGGAAAAAGCTGGCGCACGCAATTGTGCTGAGATTGCAACTTTTGCGCCCTTTATAAGTGGCGCCAAAGCTTTGGGCGGCATCTTCGATCACTGGGATACCATATTTTGCGGCGATGGCATTGATGGCGTCAAAGTCGGCGCATTGTCCGTAAAGGCTAACTGGAATAATAGCTTTAGTGCGGGGCGTAATGGCGGCTTCCAGCAATGAAGGGTCCAAGTTATAAGTGCGAGGATCAATATCGACATACACGGGCTTGGCTCGCAGCAGTGCTACCGTCTCAGCGGTGGCTATGTAGGTGAAGCCTGGGGTAATGACCTCGTCTCCCGGCCCAATACCCAATGCCATTTGGGCGATTTGCAGCGCATCCGTACCGTTAGCCACAGTGATGCAGTGCTTAGCCCCGGTGTAGGCAGCCAGCTTTTCTTCCAACTCCGCCACTTCAGGGCCGAGAATGTATTGACCATGGTCCAGCACGCGCTGAATGCCGGCGTCTATGTCGGCTTTAAGGCGCTGGTATTGGGTTTTGAGGTCGATGAATTCCATGGGGGTCCCCAATTTTAGAGTGTGTGCCAGTGTTGCGGCCCGGCTCCTATGACAATGCCCGGGCTAAGCCTGGCGTCAAAGGTGACAAATCTGCATTGGTGTCTGACGGCCAAGCCCAGCAGGTAACAGTCAGTGACTTGTCGGTGGCCGAGCAAGTGATTCCAGTTGAGTTGTCCTGCGTCGAGCAGGCTGTAGTCGTCTGCAATGAAGGTGTGCTTGGGGTGCGCCAGGGCTTGAGAAAGTCGTTGTGCGACGGCCTGCAGTGGCAGCGCTTGCGGGTATGAAGGTTGCGCCATGATGCGCAAGCAGCCGTTTTGCGTGAGAGGGCAAGAGACCCAGCCGTTTTCAATTTCTTGCTCAAGCCACTGGCGTGCACCTTGGTGGTGAATGTGCCCAGCATCCAGCAAGGCAATCAAAACATTCACATCCAGCAAAGCACGCATCAAATGCCTTCGGCGTCGCGCAGGCGGTTGATCAGGTCGTTGGTCACGATCACGCCCCTGGACGGAAAGGGATCGAACCCTGTAATGGAGGGGCTGGGCTGGATCTTTGCAGCGGGGCTTGTGTTGCCCGTGAGTGCTTGCCTCAACAGCTCGGAAACGACTTTGCCTACGCCGACCTGTTTTTGGCGTGCGATTTCTTTGGCGGCACTCAGAACGTCCAATTCGATATCAAGGGTGGTTCGCATGCTTGGCTCCGTAATGCGGCATCATTGCATTATGATGATAACGCATCATGGTGCGGTTCATCTTGTCAAAAAGCCTTCAGACAAAGCGTACGTCAGGCCGCTGTGGGGACAGGTGTATGTGCCCTCGCCTTGCAGCGGCAAGGGGATTTGTTCGCCAAATTCACTCATCCAGCCGATTTGGCGGGCGGGCACGCCAACCATGAGGGCGTAGGGTTTGACGTCTTTGTTGACTACAGCCCCTGCGCCCACAAAGGCATATTCACCGATGGTGACGCCACAGACCACGGTGCAGTTGGCCCCGAGCGTGGCCCCTTTTTTGACCAGGGTGTTGCGGTATTCGTTTTTGCGCTCGATGAGCGCTCGAGGGTTGTGTACGTTAGTGAAGACCATGCTGGGGCCGCAGAACACGCCTTCTTCGAGCGTGACGTTGTCGTACACGCTGACGTTGTTTTGCACTTTGCAGCGGTCTCCGATGGTGACTTGGTTGCCCACGAACACGTTTTGGCCAAGGGACACGCCTTGGCCTATTTTTGCGCCGCTACACACATGCACAAAGTGCCAGACGCGGGAGCCCTCGCCGATTTGTGCGCCCTCGTCGACGATGGCGCTGGGGTGGATGGTGGAATATTGCATATTTTATTTAGCTATCGAATATTTTCTGAATTCATTAACCAACACTGCACCATACCGTTTCGATCCTATTTCATTCAAATGATGTTCATCATGATAGATAAGATTACCTTTGTTAAATGGCAGATCGCTGAATAGTTCATCATTCGTTAGGTCAATAAATTTAACGTTTGAATACTGGGTTGTCATTTTGCGCATCAAAGCATTTGCTTCATACCAATCTGTATCCATTTGAATTGGAACTCGCAAACCCAAATGTGAAACGTGTGCCACTCTTTGTGGATTGTTATTCATCTTCGGCACTTGAGCAAGTACCCAAATATTTTTCTTATTATTTTTGGCGTAGCGTAAAAACTTTTGAATTAATTCATAGTTTTTTGGATTTTGCAGTTGATATGACCACATTCCAGCCAAAATGATATTTTTAGATCTTTTAATCAATGGATCAATTATTTTTATCTGATTGAGACATTGTTCTCTTGCATATTCTGGGATTTGCATTAAATCAAATCCGTCAATTGGCAAACAACTACTTGCAGTAATAACTTCAACCTTAATGTCTAATTCATCTCCCAGTACATCCGCCGCCAAATTTAATTGCGCAGCATGACTGTCGCCAATTAATAGTATTTTTCTCTCTGATGATTTACTACCTCGATCACAAGTGAGCAATATTTTTCCGTGACAAATGGTTTCGGAGTCTGCATATCTTTTATATTCAACTGGTAAATCAGGGATTTTTGAATTGACTTCCTCCGCAAATACTATTGACGAAATCCCCATACAAATTACTGTTGCAATTTTTATAAAGTTAAAAAAGTAGGTCTTTTTAAAATTCAATCGAAATTTATTTTCAATGAACATCCAGGATAAATAACCAGTAACTGAAACAGAAAATACGTATCCAGTAAACTGAACAAGCGACCAATCAAAACTGCCGTAAATGTAACGCCCATATGCAAGTAGAGGCCAGTGCCAAAGGTAGATTGAAAAAGACATAAGCCCAATTAGCTGGACAATTGGTTTGCAGAGTAGTTTGAAGATCCAGCCGCTTTGAATTTCTGCAGTTATGACAAGTGAAACACCGACGCAAATTATGACTGCTGCAGCTGGAGAAAATTGCTTTCCATCAATAAAATTAATTGAATAAAATATTAAGCCAAAACCAATAACCACGAAAAATATGCGATTGTTTTCTAACCACTCTACTTTATATTTATTTACAATTACCGCAAGGGAGCAGCCCAACAAAAACTCGGGGGCTCGCAGGAATAATGAATAATACAATTGCTGACTGTTGCTGCTCGTTCGCCAAATCATCTCAGCAGCAACAAAACCTGAAGCACTAACGATCAACAAGAACCAAACAAAATTTAACCGTTTGCTAAGCATAAAAATAATGGGGAACAACAAGTAAAATTGCATTTCTACAGCCAAAGACCATGTATGCAACAAGGGTTGTACGTTCATTTCTGGAGAAAAATAGCCTCCGTAACTTGAAAAGTATTGATTTGAGAAAAAAAATATCGCTTCAAACCACGAAGTCTTGAATTGAGTAAAATTTTCTCTGGTAAATATAATTGCCGTTGCAATGCCGATAACGCCTAGCATCACAATGTAGGCGGGTACTATTCTAAAAAAACGCTGGCACCAAAACTTCCATACGTTTAATTTTTCTTGAATAAGTAATGACTGTGTAATTACAAACCCCGAAATGACGAAGAACATGTCTACGCCCAGATAGCCGCCTGGCAGCCATTTCGGATTCATATGGCAAATGACGACGGCCAATATGGCTATCGCACGCAGTGCTTGAATATCAGGCCGCAGCAAGCTTTTTTGACTTGCATTCATCATTTACTGATTGGGATGGCGATCAATGCTGGAGACTCAATCAACCAGATTGGGAACAAAGGGGTGCAGTTCACCAGGCTCGCCTTTTACGACCTTGGCGGAGCGGATGACGTTGACGGTTTCAATGCAGTGGCGGGCGTCGGCCAAGCCATAACCACGTCCCGCCAGTATTTCACTGTAGCTGGTGGTGTGCAGGTCGGTGAATCCTTCACTGAATTCGAGCTGCTCGCCGCTGATGTCGATGTTGCGGTAGGTGGTTTTTTTGCCTTGTACTTCGGCGGGCAGGTCGTTGGCGTCGATGGACAGGAACCAGCGCACGCGGGCGCGTTCGTGTTCCAGGTAGCCAGCGGCTTTTTGGGTGCCTGCGTGGTGCACAACGTTGCGCTGGAGCTTGCCAAAGATGAAGTGCAGCATGTCGTAGAAGTGCACTCCAATATTGGTCGCAACGCCAAACGACTTTCTACCATCACCCTTCCAGCTTTCCATATACCACTTGCCACGGCTGGTGATATAAGTCAGTTCAACGTCAAACTTTTCCGTTTGCGGTGAATTAGCAACTTTCTCTTTCAACTTTAAAATCGCATCATGATGACGCAGTTGCAAAATGTTGTAAACACGCTTTCCTGTTTCTTTTTCGATTCGACCCAATTCTTCTATGAGTTCAGGCGTGGGGACCAAGGGCTTTTCACAAATGACATCACAGCCGAGCCGAAGGCCGGCAGCTATATGCGCATGGTGTAAATAGTTTGGGCTGCAAATAGCTACATAATCTAACGCGGTGGCGGAGTTGCGCTTTAGTTGGTTGGCATATTCCAAAAAACGCTCAAATTCGGTGAAGAATTCACTTTGCGGGGAAATGCTGTCAATTATTCCAACGGAGTCGTTAATGTCATAGGCGACTGAGAGATTGTGTCCAAGGTCTTTTATGGCCCGCATATGACGTGGAGCGATATATCCTGCAGCACCAATTAAGGCAAAATTCTTCATAATGATTAAAACCTAAATACAGTAAAACCGGCATCCGCCAAGGCATGGCGATCGTAAAGTGATTTGAGGTCACCTAACACGGGTTGAATTAACGCATTGCAATGGCTTTTCAAAACTTGCGGTGTCAAGGCCCGAAACTCATGGTGTCCCACAGCGACCACCAAGCTATCCACCTGCGAAGTTGAGTTGATCTGCCCTAAAGCAATACCATATTCATGCATAACCTCCTGTTCATCGGCCCAAGGATCAGTGACGACCACCGTAACGCCCCATAACTGAAGCTCCTTGACCAGATCGGCTACTTTGCTATTGCGGATATCAGGGCAATTTTCTTTGAAGGTAATACCCATAACACCCACCTTGCTCCTCGCAACATCAATACCGTTTTGAAGCATGCGCTTGATAATTCCGCGAGCCGCATAGCGGGCCATATTGTCATTGATACGGCGCCCTGCCAAAATGACCTGCGGGTGGTAACCCAACTCCTCGGCTTTGTGAGTAAGGTAATAGGGGTCAACCCCAATGCAATGTCCGCCTACCATTCCTGGACGAAACGGTAAGAAGTTCCATTTGCTTCCGGCAGCTTCTAGCACTTCTAAGGTATCAATACCTATTCTTTCAAAAATCACTGATAACTCATTAACAAATGCAATATTTAAATCTCGCTGGCTGTTCTCAATGACCTTTGCCGCCTCAGCGACTTTCAGACTACTCGCCTTCCAAGTGCCTGCTTTTATTATTGACTGGTAAAGCGCATCTACCTCATCGGCAACTTGCGGAGTACTTCCGCTGGTTATTTTCTTTATTGTGGTAAGCGTATTAACTTTATCGCCCGGATTAATGCGTTCTGGGCTGTAGCCACAGTAAAAATTCTGATTAAATTTCAATCCACTGAATTTTTCCAGAACTGGGACACAAACCTCTTCGGTGGCGCCAGGATAAACGGTTGACTCGTAAATGACTATATCGCCTACTTTGAGGACTTTTCCAACAGTCTCACTGGCTTTTAACAGAGGCGTCATATCAGGGCGGTTCGCTTGATCAACGGGTGTGGGGACAGTAACAATAAATATTTCGCAGTTTTTCAAATCGTCAAGGCTATCGCTGTAACTGAGATGAAGGGCATCATTTAGTTGCTCGGCCGTGCACTCCAAAGTGTGGTCATGGCCAGACTGAAGGTCTGCTACGCGCTTTGCATTGATATCAAAGCCTAAGACTTGCCTTTGTTTGCCAAACTCTACCGCGAGGGGTAAGCCTACGTAACCCAACCCAATTATTGCTATTTTTTTCATTTAATCAAAATATGACGAAGTAAATTCTGCTTGGTGGACATAAATACAATATTTAGCACTTAACAAACCTATTCAGCACTCAAATTAACTGCGAACCCATGCTTCTTTAATAGGGCTGCCCTCTTCGCCTGACCTAAGTCCTCAGCAACCATCTCAGTGCACATTTCCTGAGCAGTAATCTCAGGCACCCAACCTAACTTATCTTTGGCCTTAGCAGGATCGCCGAGCAAAGTATCAACTTCTGTGGGGCGGAAATACCGTGGATCAATCCGCACAACGGGCTTATCGCCCCAAAATCCCACCTCGTCCACCCCGGCCCCCTCCCAGCGAAGCGACATTCCCAACTGTTCCGCAGTCCACTCAATAAACTGCCGCACGCTATATTGCTTCCCGGTAGCAATCACAAAATCCTCCGGCTTTTCCTGCTGCAACATCATCCATTGCATGCGCACATAATCTTTGGCATGACCCCAATCGCGCAGCGCATCGATATTGCCCATATATAGGCAGTCTTCCAAGCCCTGGCTGATATTGGCCAGACCGCGGGTTATTTTGCGGGTAACAAAGGTTTCGCCCCGGCGCGGGCTTTCGTGGTTAAACAAAATGCCGTTGCAGGCGTAAATGCCATAGGCCTCGCGGTAGTTCACCGTAATCCAGTAGGCATATAGCTTGGCCACCGCATAAGGGCTGCGCGGGTAAAAAGGCGTGGTCTCTTTTTGCGGGGTTTCCTGCACCAAGCCATAAAGCTCGCTGGTACTGGCTTGGTAAAACCGGGTTTTCTTTTCCAGACCTAATATGCGTATGGCTTCCAAAATACGCAGCGTGCCCATGGCGTCCACGTCGGCGGTGTATTCCGGGCTTTCAAAGCTGACGGCCACATGGCTTTGGGCGCCGAGGTTATAGATTTCGTCCGGCTGGGTTTCCTGGATGATGCGCGTTAGGTTGCTGCTGTCGCTCAAATCGCCGTAGTGCAGCTTAAAGCGCGCGTTATCGACATGCGGGTCCTGGTAAATATGGTCGACACGCTGGGTATTAAACAAACTAGCGCGCCGCTTAATGCCGTGGACGGTATAGCCTTTTTCTAGTAGAAATTCTGCGAGGTACGAACCGTCTTGGCCGGTTACGCCGGTAATGAGGGCTACTTTGGGGGGGGTGGTCATGGGGGTGGAATGTTTGATTTGTGCTTTGGTGGATGCGATTTTTACAGGCTAACCATGAAGTTTTGCAGTCATATCGATACCTAGCGCCTTCATCACGGCCAGCATTGTTTTTAGCGTGGGGTTGCCTTTTTCGCTAAAGGAACGATAAAGCTGTTCACGGGAGAGTCCTGTTTGCTCTGAAATCTCAGCCATACCCTTGGCCCTGGCCACCACGCCCAGCGCTTTTGCGATATAGGCAGCATCGCCGGTTTCCAGTGCATCGGCCATAAAAATAGCAATGGCTTGCGGTCCATCTAGCGCAGCCGCTGGATCATAGGTATAAAGCAGTTGTTCACTCATTTTTCACCTCTCCATTGCTCCATTCGCTTGCAAGGCGTTTTGCGGTCTCAATATCGCGAATTTGGGTGCGCTTTTTGTCCGCGCTGCTCGCAAGTGCATCACGGCGCTTACCTTTCGGCAAAAAGGCTATGCCCGTCAGTACCTCCGCTTGTATGACGGTGCTGGTGTGCAGCAAACTTTCAGCCTGTGCATCGAGCCACCTCATGACCTCTGTAGCCGGGTTTTCACGCATAAGCTCTGACAGGACGTTGGTGTCCAAGAGAAATCCCATGGTCATTCCGCATCTAAGCTTGGCGCGGGGCGCGCTTCTTGCCGTTCTGGCACAGCAAGCGCTTCACCACCCAAGCCTTTGAAGCGCTGGTTTATACGCTGGGCAAAACTTAAACCTGGGATAAGCCTTGACTCTGCGCTAAGCGTGGTTTGCAGGATATTCCTAACCTCTTGCTCCATCGACAGCCCATGGCGCGCAGCGCGCAGGCGCAGGCTGGCTTTGAGGCTGTCGTCAAGGTTTCGAATGGTGATGCTGCTCATGATGACACCCTATGAAATGATTTCAATGATTGCAATGTAATCAATTTAGGTTTTCGCGAAATTAGGCATCTCTACTTATCTGCTTGCCCAGTGCGTTGCGAAGCATATTGCTGAAGGTGGCCTAACGCTTGCTCCAAAAGTGGCACGCTTTCAACCAAACGCCTCAAATTGGCGATCAGCAGTTCGGGTTGCCCAGGGTATTCATGCGCGCTTTGGTTACGCAATTCCCGCAGTTTTTGCCATTGCTCGGCGGCGGGGATCATGCCCAACTTTTCAGCGCGGTTGAGCTTATCGATAAACGCTTCAGTTTCCCGCCATTCTTGTGTCAATTGCAAAAGCGCGGGTAATAGCCGCGTACCCATGGCGTCTTGCAGGCGTCCAAATCGGAATACCAGTTGATCACAAACGCGGACCTGTGGCTCGCTCAGCTTCGGATGTAGCGCGTCTGGCAGAAAAGGTTCGAAATTTTTAGCCTCCAGCCAAGCTTGGTGAAGCCGCTGTTGATGCAATCGGCACTCATCAAGCGCAGGCTGAAGTTTGTATAAGATGATTTCGCTATTCTGCATAACGCAATCTAGATTGGCAACGCACTATGCGCCGCCATGCGTTGAATGGGCAAGGGCTCCTGCCCTGCTGCTGGACCAAAGACGATGTCGATGCGCTGCTCTCCCAAGGCTTGCTTCAACTTGACCAATAGGTCGAGCTTCGCATCTAACTGCGCATCCATACTTAGATTAGTGCCAGTGATGTAGAGATCGATATCGCCGCCCCGACGCCCGTCATCGACCCGCGAACCAAACAGGCTCACCTGCGCGCCTTGACCCAGTACGGCATGGGCTGCGGTTTTGATGGCGTCGATTTGGGTAGCGGTCAATCGCATAGGGCTTTGAAATCCTGATACGCCAAACTCAAGCCGCGCTCCAAGTTGACCTTGGCTTGCCAACCCAAAGCATTCAAACGGCTGCTATCCATCCATTTACGCGGCGCTCCGTCAGGCTTGCTGCTGTCAAACTCAATAGTGCCCCCGTAGCCCACGGTTTGCCCCACGGCATGGGCTAATTCGGCGATAGTGACGTCGCTTCCAAAACCCACGTTGATATGGCTGAGCATGGGTTGGGTGTGTTGCTGATAGGTAGCCTGCGGCAGGTTCATGACAAACACGCTAGCGGCGGCCATATCGTCCACATACAAAAACTCGCGCTTGGGCGTACCGCTGCCCCATATGCTGACGCTGGGTGCCCCCGAGACTTTGGCCTCGTGAAAGCGCCTGATGAGTGCGGGAATAACGTGGCTGTTTTCCGGGTGGTAGTTGTCGCCGGGGCCATATAAATTGGTCGGCATGACGCTGCGGTAGTCCACGCCATGGCTGGTGCCGTATTGGCGGTTATAGCTTTCGCAGAGTTTGATACCGGCGATTTTGGCAATCGCGTAAGGCTCATTGGTGGGCTCAAGCACGCCGGTCAGCAAGGCGTCTTCCCGCATGGGCTGTTCGGCCAAGCGGGGATAAATGCAACTGGAGCCCAGAAAAAGCAGCTTTTTAACGCCGTTGCGAAAAGCCGCTTCAATGACATTGGCCTGCACCATCAGGTTTTGATAAATGAAATCCGCCGGGTAGGTGTTGTTGGCATGGATACCGCCCACTTTGGCGGCAGCCAGATACACCTGATCGGGCTTTTCTTGTGCGAAAAACGCGTTCACCGCCGCTTGATTTATCAAATCCAACTCAGCGTGCGTGCGGGTGACCAAGTTGCTATGGCCTTGGCTTTGCAATGCCCGAACGATAGCGCCGCCCACCATGCCACGATGCCCGGCGACATAAATCTTAGCCATGGCTGGTATCGCGCCCGTAGGTGTCTTCAAAGCGCACGATATCGTCTTCACCCAAGTAGCTGCCGGACTGGACTTCGATAATTTCCAAATCCGTCTTGCCGGGGTTTTCTAAGCGGTGTGTGACGCCCAAGGGTATGTAGGTACTTTGGTTTTCAGTCAACAAGACCTGCTCGTCGCCACGCGTCACCAAGGCCGTGCCTTTGACCACAATCCAATGCTCGGCGCGGTGGTGGTGCATTTGCAAGCTCAGCTTGGCACCCGGTCGCACGCTGATGCGCTTGACCTGGTGGCGCTCGCCCATATCCACGCTGTCATACGTGCCCCAGGGGCGGGCCACTTTGCGGTGCTGCACCGATTGGGCGACCTTTTCCGCATCCAAACGCGCCACCACTTGCTTGACTTGTTCGACCTGGCTGCTGTGGGCTACCAGCACGGCGTCTGGCGTGTCAATTATCAATAAATCATGGGTACCCAAGGCCACTACCGGACGGTGTGGCGCATGCACAAAGGTATTGTGCGAGCCCATGGCAAGGCCCTGACCGTGGATGCGGTTGCCCTGTGCATCAGGGGTGCTGAGCTCGGCCACCGCGTTCCAGCTGCCGACGTCGCTCCACGCGCTGGTAAAGGGCACAACCGCGACGTTGTGGTGGTGCTCCATGACGGCGTAGTCGATACTTTCGGAGCGGCATGCTGCAAAGGCCGCTGCTTGCGGACGCAGGAACTGGCCGTCGCGGGTGGACGCCGCCATGGCTTGGCGGCAGGACTGCAATATGTCTGGCGCATGTTGGTCCAAAGCCGCAACTAAGGTGGCCGCGCTGCATAAAAAGATGCCACCGTTCCAAAACGCGCTCCCAGTCAGCAGCAAGGCCTGCGCCTTGTCCAGCGCGGGTTTTTCGGAGAAGCCTTCGACCGCATAGCTGCCGTCAGGACGGACTGCGCCCTGGCGGATATAGCCGTAAGCGGTACTGGGGAAACTCGGGCTGATGCCAAAGGTGACGATGGCGCCTGCTTGAGCGGCCGGGAGGGCTTTTTCTACGACCTGAGCAAAGGCCTTGGCATCCGGAATATGGTGGTCCGAGGGGCAAAATAGCAGCAAGGCATCAGGCTGAGCCGCAAGTGCCGCTAGGGCCATGGCAGCCGCCGTGTTGCGCGCCACCGGCTCTAGTAAGACGGTGCCCTGCACGCCCGCGGCCTGCATGGCCTGGGCCACCAAAAACCGGTGTTCTTCCGAAGCGACGCAAATAGCGTCTTTGCTGAGCAGTGCCACCCGCTCCAAGGTCAGTTGCAGCAGGCTTTTGCCCCCGATCAGCGGCACAAATTGCTTGGGAAAGCTTTTGCGGCTAAGAGGCCAAAGCCGCGTTCCCGAGCCGCCGCACAGGATGACCGGGGTGATGTGCACTTTAGTGAGGTTTTGCTGGAGGTTCAAGGCGATCAGAGAAGAGGTTTGGAGCGGTTGAGACCGAAAAACACGGCGCCAGAAAATGCGACGCCCACGCTACCGCAGTGCTGAGTCAGGCTCAGCGGGCGTTTTTGGACGCTAAATCAAAGAAAGACAGCGATTTGCGGGTGCAAATTTAATTAGAGGAGAGTCTAGCATTACAACTCCAGCACAAAGCTGCTGGCGCGGGTTGAGTTGTCTCTGGCGATGGAATCAGCGATTTCATCAACAGACCTTAGCGCCATTTTGGTCCACTTGACCAACATGGACCAAGCGCCGTGTTTGGCAAACAACGCATTGACCGGCAAAAAAACCAACCGGTTAGGGTTGGCTTTTAAGGTATTTGTGGTGGGGTGTAACCACTGCGCAAACAGCCTCAGAGTAGCCCATGCGGGCCTCATCTGGCTTCTGCGAACAATCCCCAATTCAGCGCCGCACCCAATGGGAACGCCTCCATCGGATGCGCCCAATGCTACAGAATTGCGGACGGCGGTTCAACTCCGTAAAACACTATTGAAACAGGGAATACATACTTCAATTTTCCATTCTGCCCTGCTTACCGAGCGGACTCCCCCACCTTGTTGACAACACCCGGCCCTTCTGATATCTTTAAGATATCTAACTTCAAAGGAGCCAGGAATGAAAGCTGCAGCAGCCCAGATCGCCTTCCGTTATCGCCCGCAAGACAGCGCAACTGGCGTGACCCGCACAACGACCAAACGTCTGGCTGATGTATTGGGTGTTGACGAAACGCAAGTGATTCACCTGGCGCTGCATGAGCTGGCCACCAAGTTCCTGCCTCAATACGCGTCAGATGAGGGCGCTTTGACCAAAGCCCAACTCAATCAAGTTAAAAAATCAGCCCCCAAGGCCAAAGGCGGCACTGTCCGCAGCAGTCTGTTTGAATTGGAAAACGCCTGATGCGCTGGTGGCCGGAACCCACGGCTGGCGAAATCGTCTGGTGCCATTTCCCTGACAACATTCACCCCAAACCAAAGCCACGCCCCGGCCTCATGGTTTCGACCAAGCAAGACGACGAAGGCATGATCTTCGTGAGCGTGGCATACGGGACCAGCCAAAAGACGGACCGTCTCTACAGTGGGGAATTCAGGATCGCAAAGAGCGAGCACCCAGCCGCCTATGCCAGCGCCGGTTTGAGTTACGACACCAAATTCGACCTGAAACACGTTCTTGAGCTCCCGTTCAATGACGCCTACTTCTCGGTCCCACCACATGCGCCATACGGCCAAATCCCAAAACTCGGAACTCTGCATCCGAGCATGGTTCGGATTGCAGCCACCGCTTTTGCGGCAGCAAGTAAGTAGAGGCAGTCATGGAAAAGATGATCCATTTGGGGGTGAAAAAGTCGAGCTGAGGAACTATTCAGATGCGGTCTCTGTAGGTCTTCGCACCTTTGGGAGCCAGCGCCAAAGGCACCGTCGGATCGAACTTTAGGTTCTTGCGCACCACGACAGGAATCGCACCGAGCTGCTTCTTCACCATCCATTGCGCCAACGCAGAGTCTAGGCAACCGCCATTGCAAACAGTAAAGAGTCCTGACGGTCATCTCGTCATCCATGCGCCCTTCGACATCCAAGATCTAAAGAAACGTGTCCGCTTGAAGTCTCAACTGGCACAGATAGATTTAAAGCTCGGTCCAGCAAAACCTGTGAAAAAAAGTGCTCCCCAGCGCACAACCATGATCACAAATGGCGGCAGTGATTTGCTAACAGAACAACTGCTCGCGCAGCGATGGTTTTGCTCTACCTCTCGGCTTCAGCGCTGGCGCATGGATCAAAAAGGACCAAGCTACCTCAAGATCGGCGGCAAGGTTCTTTACCGATTGGAAGATGTGCGACTTTACGAGTTGTCATGCCGGGTCAAGACCGCAGCCAGTTCATGACAAATACAAGCCATTCAGAAAATCTGGCACGGTGACTGTCTTGCCATCGAAGTCCGCAAGCAACCCATTGATTTCATTGGATATTTTTCTTCGAGTTTGTTTTTCATACCGGCTAGGGATGGAAACATCGCCGTTTTTGAAAAAATGAGGGTTAATGAGGGTTAATGAGGGTTAATGAGGGCCGCATGAACCCTCATTAACCCGCAGGAACTGGCAATAACCAGCATGAAAAAAATGGTGGTGGGGCGTAACCACTGCGCAAACAGACTCAGAGTAGCCCCTGCGGGCCTCATCTAGTTCCTGCGAACAATCCCCAATCCAGTGCCGTCCTCCAATGGGAACGCCCCCATCGAATGCGTCCAATTCTACAGAATTGCGGACGGCGGTTCAATTCCGCGAATCACCCTTGAATCCGCGTCCACATCTTGATTCTTTCAGTGCGAGACACATCGTCTAGCAGCCAGTTCGCCATCCCCAAAAATCGTTGAGAGAAGTTCTGCAGCCCGAGTGTCTTTCGAGACTGACACGCCATAAATCAACGACGCACGCTGTCCGACCAAAAGTGGATCACCTCCAACCTCTGCCCCATAGATCGACATTTTCCAGAGGGTCACGTTGACATCTTCGGCGGACTGGATTCCTTCATAGCGGAACACGCCTTCCCCCAAGTCGTTGACAACTCGTCCTTCTGTATTTCCTGCAAAAAACTGATCAAAGGCAGCGGCACCCTCAGCTGTCAGGAAAGATGCTCTAACGTACGTATCCACACCCAAGTCGAGCCCCCAATGATGGTGCGCCAAGCCTTTGACTATGTATTCACCTAGTAGTTCAAGGCTACCGCCATCAAAGGGTACCGTGGTCTCCTGCACCCATGGCGACCCGTTGATTGAACGGAACACAGATCGAAATCCCAAGGACATGAGCCTGTGCAGCGGCTTGTTTCTGGCCAACATCCTTTCAACCGCCAAGAGTGCTTCCTTTGCTCGTCCATGCTGCGCACCAAAAGGCATTACTGCCGTCAACGCGTGTTCCAACTTCGATTTCTTGTGGTTGCACTCCTGGCATGCGCCAACCTTTGGCAGGTTCGCTCGTAGGTTCAGAGGGAAGAAGCCACGTGCAATGACGTGATCTGCGGTGGTGGAGCCAGCCACGCCGCAATAGGTGCATAGACCGCTCTTGAAGGCTTTACCCATTACACATGCCCCGCCAGGAAGTACGCTGTTGCAAGTCAACGACATAAATTGTATACTACAAAGTAAATTTACTCAGTGATATACAAATGTCGTATAACCGCGCTCACCTTAGGACGCTCCAGGCTCGACTCGATGAACCTCCCAAGTTCATGATCGTTGTAGCCGGACCGCGTCAAATTGGCAAGTCGACCATGGTACGCCAGGCTCTTGCCGGACGCCCCTCTACCTTTGAAGCCACGGATCAGTCAGCCACAGTGACTGTTGACCCATTCAGTGACACAGCCAGCACCATCCTGGGAGAGCCAGGGGCAAAAGCAACTGAGAAATGGATCATCGACAGGTGGACACAGGCTCGAGCCAAAGCCCGGTCACTGCCCCCGGGGCAATGCCATGTCCTGGCCATTGATGAGATTCAGAAAATTCCCAGATGGTCAGAAGTCGTCAAGGGGCTTTGGGACGCAGACCGAGCTGAGCAAGTTCCCTTGCACGTTGTGCTTCTGGGGTCTTCGCCATGGCTCATGCAGAAGGGTCTGACTGAAAGCCTGGCTGGACGCTATGAGCCCATCCATATGTCGCACTGGTCCTACAGCGAGATGCAGGAGGCTTTCGACTTTTCACTGGACGAGTACATCTATTTCGGGGGCTACCCGGGTTCGGCCAGCCTGATCCGCGACGAAACCCGCTGGAGACAGTATGTCCGTGATGCCCTGATCAAACCCAACATCGAGAGTGACATCCTGCAGATGACCCGGGTTGAAAAACCTGCGCTCTTGAAGAACCTGTTTGAACTGGGCTGCGGAGCCTACTCTGGTCAACTGATCTCCTTGACTAAATTGCTCGGCCAACTCCAGGATGCAGGCAACACGGTCACCTTGGCCCATTACCTGGACTTGCTCTCACAGGCTGGCTTGCTGACGGGCCTGCAGAAGTACGCGGGGCAAGAGCTGCGCAGGCGAGCCTCACCACCCAAATTCAATGCCCACAACACGGCCTTGATTTCAGCTCAGGCCAAGTACACGTTTGAGCAGGCTAAAAACGACCGCACATACTGGGGACGCCTGGTTGAAAGTGCTGTTGGCACACAACTGATCAACAACAAGCCCGAAAACTCCAGCTTGTATTACTGGCGAGAGAGCCCCAGTGAAGTGGACTTCGTTCTGACCTATGGCGAAAAACTGCTCGCCATCGAGGTCAAGAGCGGGGAGGACTACGCTACCCCCAAAGGCCTGCAGGTCTTTGCTGACAAATTCAAAAATGTAACCCCGATGGTGGTGGGAGCCGATGGCGTTGCCATTTCCGACTTCCTGTTGCAACCGGTTGAAAGCTGGATGAAGTAAATGGTCTTTGTCCCCCGTAGCGTCAAGCAGCTCTCCCAATTGCCCGACGGTGGATCAGACACCGAAGCGGTGGGCTTGGATTCGTTGAGGTCAGTCCCTGCATGGGTTTTGCTGGGAGAGCCTGGCGCAGGGAAAAGTGAGGCCTTCAAATCCGAGGCGCAATCCGACAACGGCCTTCGCTTGACGATTGCTGAGTTCGTTTACAGCGATATCGATGAGGCATGGAAAGACAAATGCCTGTTCCTCGATGGGTTGGATGAAGTCCGGGCGAGCGCCACAGCTCAATCCATCCTTTTTCAAGTCAAGTCCAAGCTAAGGAAACTGAGGCTGCCAAATTTTCGGATCGCTTGCCGTGCAGCAGACTGGTACGGGCAATCAGATCTTGAAGAGATCATTGGAGCTTCGCCAAATGGAAAGCTCCCGATTTACACCCTGGAGCCTCTGACGACCGCAGACATCAAGCGGATTCTCGAAGACAACTTCAACAGGTCTGACGCTGAGGACTTCATCGCGCAGGCAGAAGCTCACGGAATCAACGCCCTGCTGAGTAACCCCCAAACGCTCGGACTGACCGTCAAAGCACTGGGAGGACAGACTTGGCCAAGCAGTCGAGATGAGACATACCGGCTTGCATGCGAAGCCCTCGTTCAAGAGGAAAACCGTAAGCACCGCGACCAAATCCGTTTTCAGCCGGTGCTCAAGGGCGCACTCTTGGAGGCCGCTGGCCAGGTCTTCGCCACTTTACTGTTGGCAGATAAGTCAGGTGTCGCATTGGACCTGTCAGCTCAAGACGACCGATTCCCAGCACGGAACGATCTTGAGCCAAGCTCACCTGAACAAGCGGCTATGACGTTGGGCACCGCCCTCTTTGTGCCATCCACTTCGAATGATCAGCGATTAGAGCCAAAACACAGAAGTGTTGCCGAATATTTGGCAGCCGATTGGCTGGGCAAACAGATCGACTCACGCGGGCTTCCGCTAAAAAGAGTGCTCAATCTCATGCTTGGATTTGACGGCAAAGCAGTAGCAGGTCTGCGTGGCCTGTACGGCTGGCTGGCACTGAAGAGTCTCAAGGCACAACATGGGTTGATCAAAAATGATCCACTGACCGTTGCACTCTACAGTGATCCCCACCCAATGGATGTGGAAGCGAAGAGGCTGCTTTTGCAGGAAATCTATTTCCAGACTCACGCTAACCCGTCGGTACTCTGGGATCTGCGAGGTGCAGAAAATCTTTATGCGCTCTTCCAAGTAGAACTTCGAGATGAATACTTGGCGGCACTGCAGGACCCAAAACGAGATGACGCCACACAGACCTATGTGGTTTTCATCCTCAAGGTGCTCAAGCAATCAGCCGCTCAGACGCAGTTGACCAACGATCTGCGAGAGGTTGCTGCAGATGGAACTCGCTGGGAGCGAGTAAGGCGGCATGCGCTGGAGGCTTGGCTTGAGTGCGGCGTAACGGCTAGTCAAGCCATCGAATTCCTGGATCACCTGAACCAAGGCAAGATCGCCGATCCAGATGAAGAGCTCGCTGGGAATTTGTTAGGCAAGCTCTTTCCCAGAGCCGTCTCTGCCTCACAGGTCCTGAGCTACCTTCACCTCCCCAAAAGCAAGATCTTGGGGATGTACCAGCACTTTTGGGCCTATGAATTTCCCAAGACAGTTCCTGTAGACGATTTGCCTTTCGTGCTCGATCAATTGGCACAACGCAGCGACTTGAAATCGTTGAACTGGGTGGAGTTTCATATTTCGCGCACGTTGGCCGCACTGGTTGCTCGCGGTGTTCAAGTGCATGGCGACAAAATCTCTGACACACAACTCTTCACCTGGCTGCACATTGGCACGGATGAATATGGGGAGCGACGGCATGAGCCGGAGTTCCACAAAACCATCACTCAGTGGTTGATCGATAGACCTGAGCGTTACAAGGGTCTCCTAGGTGTTTGCTTTGAACGGAATGAAGCGAGTCCCTCCCCACTCCAAGGCTTGTTCAACGACTCACAGGTCCTTCGTGGGATACCTGCTCCTGCAGACACAGGGCTATGGCATTTCCAGAACATCGACTGCACCCCAAACGAGGCTTTGGCAAAGGAACATTTGGCTGAAGCCATGCGGTACCTGTGGTCCGATCATCCTGCACCAGGTTTCACTTTTGAAATGGTGCTTGAATGGGCGAGCGATGACCCAGTGAAAATCAGCTGGTTAGAACCTCTACTGACCTGGGAAATTCCAGATTGGCGGAAGGCTCGGAATCATTCCAATCAGCAGCGTCAGCGCGAGCAAGCTGACATCAAAAATGAACGAAGCGTCAACCTGGCGACCAAGCTTTCTGAAATTCGATCAGGGCAAGCAAACGCTGCACTGATGGGCCAATTGGCTGGGGTTTGGTTGAATCAATACTCAGACACGCGTGGCGAGACACCGCTCGATCGGTTCAAGACCTACTGCGACAACTATGCCGATGTATTTGAGGCTGCGAAGGCTGGCATGCCAGCTTGTATC
Organism: Rhodoferax sp.; assembly: GCA_040400575.1. Classification (GTDB taxonomy): domain Bacteria; phylum Pseudomonadota; class Gammaproteobacteria; order Burkholderiales; family Burkholderiaceae_C; genus Allorhodoferax. Next base: position 9,899 of record JBBAPX010000009.1, on the reverse strand, counting down.
AAGCGCAGCGATCTTCCTTCCGTCAAGGAAATCATCGATCTGAATCTGAAACAGCAATCTCACTGGATTCGAGCTGCATGTCTTCTTGGCATGGAGCTGAGCTGGACGGAGAATCCAAGTGCCATCGATTTATTGGATAGCAGCACACTAGAGAAAATGGTCTGCTTTCGGCTGACCGATGGCACTGAAACACCCCCTGAGTGGTTCTTGCATTTGGTCAGCCATATGCCCAAGATGGTGTCAAAGGTGCTAATCACCTTCGCAAGTGAAAGCTTCAAAGCTCAGAAGGAATACGTTGACGGGATCTATCCGTTGGCCAGGAATGCGACATACATGAAGGTCGCCCGTCTTTCCGTACCGGCTTTGCTTCTCAGTTTCCCAACTCGAAACAAGTCAAATCAACTAAATCAGCTTAGTTCATTGCTGAGGTCTGCACTCAAGTATGAGATGCCCGAGCTCCCAACAATCGTGGCAAAGAAGCTCAAGCTTAAATCCCTTGACTCGGGCCAGCGGGTGTACTTCCTGCTCACGGGGATGCTCATAGATCCAGAACAGTACGAGCAAAAGCTCTGGGACTTCATTGGTGAGTCTTGGCAACGCATACAGCACATCTCCGACTTCCTAGGCAACCGTCTAAGTGACTTGCCCATGGATTTCACTTTGAGTGCCAATACGTTTGGGAAGCTCATTGAAATTCAAACGCCGTTCGCAGAAGTCGATTGGCCAATGGGTGGTGGAGCAGTCAGCCAAGCGATGAACCTAGGCGACCATGTCAAAGGACTCATCGGCAAGCTGACCGCCTTAGGTACCTTGGAGAGTCTGGAAGAGATCAACCGACTTCTAGAGCTCACTACGCTTGAGAAAATCAAACGGCATCTGCTCAGCAGTAAACACGAGGTCATTCAGCGGCTGAGAGAAAACACGTTCTGTCACCCGAACCTTACCAACGTAGCTACGATCCTAAGTAACAAGTCTCCAATAGGTCCTGCTGATCTGCAGGCCATTGTGTTGGACCATTTGGATCAAATTGCAACTGATATTCGAACTAGCAACAGCGATCTATTCCGCCAATTTTGGACAGAAGAATCTGAGAACAAGCACAAGCATGAAAACAGCTGCCGGGACGCACTACTTGCCTTGCTGCGAGGCCACCTCGAACCGCTTGGTATTGATAGTCAACCGGAGTTCGACTACGTCAATGACAAACGCGCAGACATCCGTGTCTCATATCGCAACTCGATTACTGTTCCCATAGAAATCAAAGGCGAATGGCACTCAGCGCTTTGGACGGCCGTGCAGGGTCAGCTGATCCCGCAGTACACCACTCAAAAAGAAACCGAGGGATTCGGGATCTACTTGGTGCTATGGGTTGGAGGATCCGAACAGCCACCAGCAAGGGACGGTGGCAAAAGGCCTATGACCTCAACTGAGCTCAAGTTAAGACTTCACAACCATCTTCCCAAAGACATTCAGCAGCAAATCGCAGTGCGCGTCGTCGACGTCACTCGGCCTCATTGATCCGTCAACTTAAAAGAAGATATTTGTTAGTTTTCACTGCATGCTTGTTGGCGCCTTGACACGACAAAATTGGTGTTTGAACGAGGAAGCAAATTGGCCGACGATGGTGTCCACCAAAGTAACAGGTAGACACCATGCAATTCAAGACAGATTCACGGCGCCGATTGAATCTTGACGAGGTCAATTTTCGGTCGGCTTCAACACCACGACCTTGAACAGGCACAAACAGTACGCTACCTCCTGCCGCTCAATCCCGTGACTTATATGCAATAGGTTCAGGGTAATTTCGAACCCAAATTGCGATAAGTGCAGACAAACGGTTCAATGCTTTCTCAGCGTCTGATTCCATAAAAAAACTTTCGCCCAACACCTCAAACCTAGCCTGTTCACCTCTTGCCGCAGATTCCCCCATTTTCCCTGCCCGCTCAACTTCAGCAATGTCTGCCGACAGTCCTTTCATGACGCGTTCAGAAAAGCCGCTATAACTTCCCAAGGTCACCCCAATCAGCCTGAGTAGCCCTTCATAGTAGACGTCCCAATTCATCATACCGTTTCGGAACAGTTCACTCGAAAGACGACCTTCAGCCCGGATCAATTCGCCTTGTAAAGTTGAAGCGACTCCACTCTCTGGAACAAGTTCTTTCCATAACTGATTTTTTTCAAGCGATAGCTTTAAGATCCATTCATCAACGTGGGAATGCACCTCCGTTTTTTTCGCCAGACCTTTGAAACTTTCTTTCTCAAGTCCAAGATCAACCGCCCACAGCGCATACTCATCCAGCCTTGGCATTTTTGCTTTACGCAGCTTTGGCCTGTATATCTCTTGAGGGCTTGATGAAATGCGAAACTCCTGCTCAACCTCACCAGAATACTTGATGGGTTTTTCATGCGCCAATATCCAACTGAGAACCACGACCCGCAATCTGGTCAACCGGGTCGAATATTTCGTTGGAATCAGTGACTCGAAATACTCAGAACTTTGCTTCGACCCGCTACCGGGCAAAGACGAAGTCAACTCAGATACATCATTAATAAAAACCTTTTGCACAAGGTAGGGAAGCTTGCTTTTGACTATCTTGCTGTAAATAAAGTCTTTCAAACCATTCAGATAATCATCAAACCTATTGTCTTCACTGTTACACGCATATTCAATATTTTTTATTGCGTACAGCAGTTCACCCTGTACTGATTTAACAGGACCCGAATTAGGTACGTGACTATTCCAAAGATCATCTAAACGCTCAACAATACTACCGACCCACTCGTCGATGATGGCCTTGATTTTCTCCGAATCACTTCCAGAAGGCACTGCTCCTGCATATCCCAGTTCACGCGCCCATTGAAGGTATGTACTTGGGTCCCTTGAGACCAACTGTTCAAGGATGATGTAACTTGGTGAGTTCCAGAATTTTGTAGTCTCTGCGAGGCTTCGTGGCTTGGAACCGAAAAGAAATCTTGCCGCTAAACCGGCGTCTTTTGAATTAGCTATGGAATCGACCAGTTCGCAAGGAACATCACCCGTTTCGTTTTCCAATCCCACAGTCTTCTCCTTAGTAGTTGGAAATTCAGTCAAGGTAGAAGCCTGCGGTAAGGATGAACTTCACTTTGTACTCATTCCAATCAGCCGTGCGACCTCGATCTGCGCATCCGTTGCCTCGGCAGTGAATTCAATCGGATCCGGGTTGGCCAGACACCATGCCGCTACGACCATCTTAATTCTGTTGATGGAATCCTCCACATCCGTTGCTTGGAAAAAGGACGAATTGACGATCTTTGCGTAGTCCGCCCCTTTAACGATCAAGGCATCCATCTCAATCACTTTCTGTACCAACGAGGAAAAGTTGCCGTCCTTCAACACCGTATCCATGACCTTGTCTACCATACGGTCGTAGTAGCCGTCACCCATATTCATCATCCCGTTCTTGAAATACTCCCCTTCAAGTCGGCCGATGCAGCGCGACATTTCACCCTGTAAGACAGTGCAGGCCCCCGACTTGGGCACGTACTTCTTCCAAAGCGCATCGATGACCGGCACGTAGACCTCATCGAACCAGTTGTCTATCTGGGCCCTTACAGTCGGGACATATTCGTCGTCGTTCTCCGTGTCGACATTTGGCACTTGGACTTCCAAATTGAAGCCGATGTCCTGCGCCCACCTGAGGTAGAGAGCATCGTCCCCTGTCAGGTCTAGGCTCCACTGGTCTTCTTTACTGGTTGTAGATTTACTTTCGTCCTGCATCGCGTGTTTCCTATGCTTGTTGAGACTCAGGTAGTCGACCCACTCATAGGTAGACCACATTCAAGTCGGCACCAAGAACCTCCTTTGCCAGTGGCACAAGATGGTCGTGGTGGGTAAGAAAGACAACCTGCATGTTGCGCGACAGGTCGCCCAGGACCTTCAGTCCCGCCGCTGTTCGGCGGTCATCAAAGTTTATGAATAGGTCGTCCGCTATGAGTGGCATGCTGACGCCCTGGTCGACCTGAAGTTCGAGCGCCGCCAAGCGAAGTGCCAGATAGAGCTGATCTCGCGATCCCTCGCTCATTCCGGTCACATCCACTTGCTCGCCGCTGGGGCGGACGCCGAACAGACGCGGGGTATCGCCCTCAGAATCCACCAGCAATCGCCCAAAGGAGTCCATCGTCAGCCCATTGAAGATGGTGGATGCCTTGGCCAGCATGGGGCCCTGCTTGGTCTCGCGAAACTTCTCGATTGACCACTTCAGAAGTCGTGCAGCCGTCTGCAGCCGTAGGTAGCGCTCAGCAGCATCTGCCATGGCTGCAATCGCCTCCTGTCTCTGCGCCTCGGCTCGGGCTGCCTGGTCAGTCCCGTCCAAGGCATCAAAGGCGATCTTCTGCGCGCCGAACTCGTTGCTGAGCGATGCGATCTGATTAACCGCGTCGCGCGAAGCCGCAGCCAAGCGATCGAGCTCAGCCTTGAGCTCGTCAGCTCCGACGCTTTCGCTTTCTGTTCGCAGGTCTTCCAATGACAGGCCGTCCGCTGCCTGAGTCAAATCCTGCTCGGCAGACTGAATCTTGCGCTCAACTGCTCGACGATCGTCGGATCGTTCAATGGCGCGTCCGAGGGCCGTGACCTCCACCTGGTCTGCGGCTGCCATCAATGGGGCCAGTCTGGCGTGAACCGCTTGCAGGAGCTTTCGGGCTTCAGTCAACTCAGCTTGACTGCGGTGCAAGCGAGCCAACAAAACGTTCGATGCTGCCTCAGCCTTCTGCGCAAGGTCCAGGCGTCGGGCCAGCTCCAGAGAAATGTCCTCAGGTGACTGATCGGCCAAGTCTGGTGCCACCCGTGCGATCAGGCTGGTAGCGGTTGCTGCCAGGCCGTCTAGATCAGCCTCCATCGTTTCAATCCGCTCGCTCCGAATACTTCGGATACGGTCCAACAGGCGCTCAACGTCCTGCATCACGTCGATCTCCGCATCCACCTGATCAACAGGCGAATCAGCAACGTAGCCTAAAGATTGCACTGACACCTGCCAGGACTGCATCCATGCGTCCCAATCTTCCTGAGCAGCCTGAAGCGCCTCACGCAGCTTGCCCAAGCCGCGTTGTCCTTCGCGGATCTGCTTCTCCAGCGTCTTACGTTGCCCCTGCGCTTGGTCTGCCTGCGTAATCAGAGCGCGTGCTTCCCGCAGACAAACTCTGAGTTGCGGTGCAGGTGATTCCGCTGCATCATGACCCAGTCGGTTCCAAATACTGTCTCTGATCTCCGCCGCCGCTGCTTGCTGTACGGAGCGGCGCCGCTCGGCGGCCGAGCCTTCTCTGACCAGATCCAGCACGTCCTGGCGCAGTTGAAGCCAGGGCAGCGCCATATCCATGGGCAATGCGGGCAAACCACAAGCAGTCGCCAAGGCATCCCACTGAGCAATGCGCGCTTCCATTCGGCTCTTGACAGTCTGCAGGCGACGCTCCAAGTCCAGATGCTCCCGTTGCTTGTGCTCCAGGGAATCACTCTTGGATTGACGATCCGCTTCGTACTGAGTGCGGTCCAGACGATCGTCGGCGAGCTTGTCAGCTTCAGATATCTGTTCCTCGAACCCTGCTGACCGATCCGACAAGGACTGGGGCGCTTGCTTGATTACCTGCCAGGACAGGTCACGGGCACTACGTGCCTCTATGACTTGCTCGCGCGAAACTGGTTGGAAGTTGCGAACGAATTGCTGTAGGTCAAGCTCTTGTTGCGCGACTTCTTTGGCCTTGGCATCCAGCGCATCGCGATACGTCTTCTCTTCGGCTGCGTCTGCGCGGTGGTGATCAATCAGGCTTTGAATGTGAGCTGTGTCTGGTACCAACATCGCCCGCAACGAATCCAGCGGCCGGTGCCAGGCGCCCAGCGCAGCCAACGCCTCCTCAATCCTCTGCGTCAAACCATTGATCTCGTCCTGCAACTCAGCCATCACCGTTTCGTGATCGCCCAACTTCATGGCCTGCTCGACCATCGATTCCAGATCCGGATCGACAGCACCAGCCTCGAGCTGCGACAACTCCGTTTCGCCCTGTTGGATCTGCTCTTGGCGGTCGGACAGGCTGGCTCGCGCGTTTTTCAGGTCCAGCGCCAGCGCAGCACGGTCCTTGATCAACGATGCCAGTCGCACGCGCAACGGGGTGGCGGGCAAACGTTGGCGCACACCTTCTTCGGTATCTGCGGGCCAATCAAGACTACGGGCCAATTCCTGCGCGCGGCCCCACTCCAAGCGGATCTCTTCCGCTCGCTTGACCATGTCTGTGCGGTGAGCCCGAAATTGCAGGCGTCGTTCGTTGAGTTCTGATATGTCTTCTTGTAGCGCCAGGATGTTCTTGTCGACGACCATTGCCAGCAAACTGGCTTGAACCTCATCGACTTCGCGCTGCAACCTTGAGATGTCTGCATCCGCCAGCGCAATGTCTTGCGTCGCACGAGCAAAAACCTGAGCAGCGGCCTCCTCCAGAAGAGGGATGTCACCGGCTGCCAGCAGTTCGATTCGCTGAGCTCGGGCGGCATCCAGCACCAAAATCAGAGGCCGGACTCGACGGATGCGCTCAAGACGGCTGAGTTGCTGTCGAAGCTCGACATCCCGACCCTTGGCCTCGGCCAACTGCGCTTCTGTGGTGGTCAGCGCATCGTGTTGCGCCTTCCAGTCCTTGGTGCGCAGCGTTGATCGCTTGAATTCGGCGTGCGCAGCTTCGTAGGCTTCGAGCGCCTGGTAGTACGCACGCGTACCGGACTTTCGAGGAGCCCACAACGCGTCTGCTTCCGCCTGTAGCTTTTGTAGGGCATCACCCAAGTGCTCAACGCCTGAAGCTGACTGAAAAAGCATGCGACCGATATCGTCTGAGGCCGACAGGATCCCGGCACCACCTTCGACCAAAGTCGTGTGATCCAGGGCATACATCCGGTTGAACGAGTGCGCTTGAAGGCTGCCAAGCCACGATTGCAGGACGCCATCCGGCAAGGGTGCATCCTCGGGGGTGCGAAGCGTATTCTTGTTGCCTTTGGTGCGGTCGAAGGCGAGCTGCTCTCCATTCACGGACCCAGCGCCCCGCCGTTCAATCACGCCTCCGATGCGCAACTCGGGCATCGGGTGCAGGAAAGCCAGGGGCGTGCGCATCGGAATGCCAAAGAGCCAATCCCCGATGGCGGTACGCACAGTCGATTTGCCAGCCTCGTTGGGGCCGACGATGAGGTGGATGTCTCGATCCTTGAGGGGAAGCTCCAAGGATCGGTCGGTGAACTTCCCGTATCGGATTAACTTGAGTTCGCGGATGCGCATGGGTGGCCTCTCGAGCTCAAGAAGAAGAACCGGCGCTCTGGACCACACGGCCCATCAGCATGGGAGCTGCTTGCCGAAGCCGGTCCGGCACTTGTGCGAGCGGGTCTTGTCGCAGCGCTTGCAATTCGGGTGAAGCCTGCAAGACCTCGTGCGGCAACTTCTCCAGCAGGCCCAACCAGTCGGCCTGCAACGACTGGACGAAGTCTGGGTCGTCCTTGGCTACCAACGTCAGGCCTGCCAGATCGGCCAGGGATTCTTGCGTTTCGTCGTTATACGGCAATTGCTCCGTAGTCAGAGCTTCGCTGGCCACGCGGACCTTCTCGATCCACACCCGGTCGGGATCTAACGCAACGGCCTGAGCGACAACCTCCTGACGGAGTTGCCCTTCATCGGCGACCAAAGCCATATGTGCGGCAGATCTCCCTGTGAACAGCACGCGGACGGCCAAAGGCAGGTGGGCCGGGGTCGCATCTAGAGCTCGCTCCAGAGCCAGGCCCGCAGCACGGATGGCACCTCGGCGATCACTGACCTCACTGATGTCCACTTCCAGAGCATGCCACCGCAGCACATCGACTTCCAGCCGATCGACTTCTGTGATCTCACCGCCTTCCGCGCTGACCAGGAGGGCGCCGCGCGCACCCAGCTCTCGAATGTGACGACCCTGCAAGTTGCCGGGGTAGGCAATCGTCACATCTCCCCGCTGCATCCAGTGCTCGTGGACGTGACCGAGCGCCCAGTACTGGTAACCCTTAGCCTGAAGTTCGGCCACGGAGCAAGGAGCGTACTTGGCATGCTCGGCGTTGCCTTCGAGCGCAGTGTGCAGCACGCCAACGTTCAGCCAGCCGATCTCCGGCGCTGGGTAGGTCGGCAGCAAGTTCTCGGTGGTAGCAGCCACTTTGAAGCTGCGTCCGTGCAGAGCGACCTTCTTGTCTTCGATGCGAAAAGTCTCGGCTTTGCGGGATGAGAAGACGTAGACGTTGTCCGGCAGTTCCAAGCCGCGCGTCATCTCGCTGTCGGCATCGTGGTTGCCGTACAGCAGGTAGACTGGAATTCCCGCGTGTCGGAGCCGGCCCATCTGGCGGACAAAGAACAACCCAGTGTTGAAGTCCTTCCAGTCCCCGTCGTAAACGTCACCGGCGATCACCATGAAATCGACTTGCTCGTCGATGGCCTGGGTGACCAAGTTGTGGAAAGCGTCCCGAGTCGCAGTACGCAAGCGCCCAGCAGGCGCATCGGCGTAAGCAGACAGGCCTCTCAGGGGGCTATCCAGATGGAGGTCGGCGGTATGGATAAATTTCATTTGGTCCTAATTCCAATCAACCGCTCTACCTCGGATTGCGCGCCGCTAAGCGAGGCAGTTGGCCGAGGTTTACGTTGCTTCACGCCAGTGATTCTGGGCAGGTCCTGACCTGGAATGCCCTTGGGAAGGCGAGGTACCAATTTCGTAAGGTCATGCGCTAATCCTCCGCCGACAACGCCCTCCATTACTCGATCAAATTCCATGAGCAGGATCTGGTCAACTTGGATCGCGCAAATGAGCCACTCATCCCCGTATGAACGAATCGCATGCGCGAGATGATTTCGGATCACCTTGCTGTAGTCATGCCATAAGTCGAGCGCGCATCGAAAAGGCTCGCTTGTGTCAATCACCTCAGTCCAAGTGATGCCATGATCCCTATAGAGACGATCAAATCTCTTCGGAAACTCCTTGCGATCCGGAGTCTCATCATGGTCATGGAGCCAAGTTTTCGCATCCTTAAACTGCACTTGATGCATCCGAAGGCCAACAAGGAGTGATCGCCTAAAGACCGCCTCAGTGAGTCCATGCAGTACCTGGAAGTACCCTTTCAGGCTGGCCCGGTCGACACCACGCAACTCACGAGACGCGAAGTTACTCGAATTCAACCAAGCGGCCCACCCAGGCACATCGGCAGACGCAGATTGGATCTGATCAACAGCCATTTACGCCAACGCGGCCGCTGCCGACCAGTTCCGCTGCAAATATCTCTACCCGAGTTCGAAAGCCGGCCAATATTTCAAATAGTGAATCCTGATCGAATCGTTCACATTTAAGCAGGCTCACCACTTCAGTCAATGATTGTTCGATCGCCCCGGCATGGCTAAATAAAAAACCCGGTTGCCCTATGTCTCCAGTGATTAGTAGACATTGAAATGTTCTACGAACCCGCGTTTTCATCAGCGGCGGCCCATATACAAATCTTTATCATTAGTTGTGTCATAGCCAGGACCTTCCCAATAATTTCGGAATTGATACTTCACTTCACCATCGTTGCATGGTTGGTAAAATAACTGAGCTTGACCGACATCCCCCCACCCTGGTATGTTAATAAGGCATTTCAAACCTACATTGGTTGCACTGTAGTGATTCGGCTCATCTTCGTCGAACTGAAAGGTTCCAAACAATCCCACTTCAATAATTTCACCTAATGGTGAAGACGGTCTTTTATATTGGCAAAGCTCTATAAATTTTTTAATCTTTAAATTTAGACTTTTTGGCATCACAGCTTCGCTCAATTTTTGATATTTTTCTATATCTAAAGTTGGACAACGAATACCTCTTGATACAACACCTTTGATTGTGTGCGTCCAACCCTC